>NZ_JAANYX010000032.1:0-526454 GCF_012274245.1 Mameliella sp. LZ-28
AGCTGCCCAACGGGCACCGCATCATCCTGCTGTCCGAGGGCCGTCTGCTGAACCTCGGCAACGCCACGGGTCACCCGTCCTTCGTGATGTCGGCCTCCTTCACCAACCAGGTTCTGGCGCAGATCGAACTCTACAAGAACGGCGACCAGTACGAGAACAAGGTCTACATCCTGCCCAAGCACCTGGACGAAAAGGTCGCCCGGCTGCACCTGGAGCGGATCGGCGTCAAGCTGAGCGAACTGTCCAAGGAGCAGGCCGACTACATCGGCGTGGCGCCCGAAGGCCCGTTCAAGCCCGAGCACTACCGGTACTGAGGAAGCGCGCCATCTGGCGCCCCTGCAACCGCTGGCCGAAAGGCTGGCGGTTGTTTTGCTTCTGGCGCAAATCTGCACGGGCCGCCAAAAGTTTTGGTGAAACCCGAAAAACGGGTTTGAGGATCGCGCCGGTTTGCCGTTTTGATAGACAGTGTAATGGAACGGTACGCTGAACTCGGCCGTTGCCAATCTGCTACCCTCGCAAGAAAGCTGCTGTAATGTTTACCCGACGCCAGTTTGTTGCCACTGCCGCCGCGTTAGCCACGCCGGCAATCGTCCGCCCCGCCTTTGCCGCGCCAGGAGACTGGAGCCAGTGGGACGCCCAGGTGACTCCCCCTGAATTCGATCTGGAAACCTCGAATCCCTGGGGTCTGCATCCCCGCTTCCTGCCGCGGAGGGTCTCGGCCAACCCCGGCCTGAAACCGGGTGATATTCACGTCGATGCGGTTGCGCGCTACCTCTATCACATCCAGGGCGACGGAACCGCGATGCGCTATGGCGTGGCGATCGGGCGTGACGGTCTGTACGGACCGGGTGTCTACACGATCAAGCGCAAGGCGAAATGGCCGCGGTGGACGCCTACCGCAGCCATGATTGCCCGAGAGCCGGAGAAATACGCAGCCTGGGCGGACGGGCAGCCCCCCGGCCCGGACAATGCGCTGGGGTCGCGTGCCCTGTATCTTTATGTCGGCAACCGGGACAGCTATCTGCGCATTCACGGCACGCCCGCGCCGCGCTCTATCGGGACGCGGGCAAGTTCGGGCTGTGTGCGGATGGTGATGCCGCACATCAACTACCTGTACGACCAGGTGTCTACCGGCGTGACCGCCTACCTGTATCCCACCGACGGCAGCCCTCTGTAGGACTGTGTGGGCGGCCCCTGACAGGAGACTGCCTGAGGTCCGCGATCAGGGCCGGGGCCGCGTGCAGATCGGATTGCCTGCGCTGGTGCGCACTGGCAATTCGGTCGTCTCGACGGGGCCTTCATGGGTGTACCAATAACACCCGTCCTCGGACCGCCACCGAACCCTGCTCAGATCCTGGTAGGGGGCGGCGATGGCGGCCACGGCTTCGGGAGCAGTGGACGTGGGGCCAGAGGGTGCACCGCCTCCCGGAACGGGCTCGCAGGCGGCAAGCGCCAGAAGGATGAGAGGGCTGGCGATCAAAAGAGGGCGTGGCATGGCGTAACAATCCGGTACTGAGGTCAACCGGACAGTCGCATTCCGCCCCACCGGCTTCAAGCGGCCACGGACCGGGTCGCGGCTTACTCTGCCAAGCGTGACACGAATCCCTCTCGGATCACCGCCGGGTCATAGGCCTTGCGGGCAAAGACTTCTCGCACCAGCGGTTCGAAATGCTCCAGCGGCAGGGTGTCGTACGCCGGGTCGAAACTCGACTGGTCCCAGCGTTCGCAGAAGGCGGCGCAGCTGTCGTAGCAGGGATGATCCTTGAACCGGTCGCGGGCATTGCGGTCCCAGCCGTAGTGGTGGCCGTAGTAGAAGCTTTGAAAGATGCCGTGGTGTTCCACCACCCAGGCCACGTCCCAGCGGACGAAGGGCCGGATCACCTCGGCGGAAAACCGGTCATGGTTCTGCGGAGCCAGCCCGTCGCCCACATCGTGCAAGAGCGCGCCGACGATCCAGTCGAGGTCGGCGCCATCGCGTTCCGCGCGGGTGGCCGATTGCAGCCCGTGGGTCAGCCGGGTGATGCGATACCCTTCGAGGGTGACCTCTCCCTGGCGGCGCAATTCATCCAGCACCCGGTCGGGGGTCAGCGCCAGGTAGGGTTTCTCCAGCCGTTCGAGAAGCTCATAGTCTTCGCGGGTGCCATCCTTCATCTGGGTAAAGCTGACGGTGCCGGTCTCGGTCATGCGGTGCTTTCCTGTGGTGGGGCGCCGGAACGGCGCCCGCCTGTCCCGATCTGGGCCCAAATTGCCACAGAGCGCAAGGTGACTTCACGGAATGCCCGTCGCACCAGGAACAGGGGGGAAGAGAGGTGCCGCATTTCCCTTGCCAATAACGCGAATGTGCGGTCACCATGCGATGGCATGGCCGCTTTGGCCGCTAAACAGCACGGACAGCGCCCGCGGAACGCGGCGCATGACACGAGGGAGTGAACATGGGACGTCGCGACGAACTGATCGCCAAATACGCCGAGGACCTGAAGAACAAGTGCGGCATGGAACCGGACATGGACCTGCTGACCAAGGTCACCATCGGCTGTGGTCCGGCCATCTATGACGCGGATGCCTCTACCGTTGCCTCATCGCAGGAGAGCGAGCTGGAAACCGTCAAGGACAACTTCCTGGTCAAGAAGCTGGGCCTTGCGGACGGTCCCGAGCTGATGGACGCGATCGGCAAGGTGATCGAAACCTACGGCCAGTCCGAGCGCAACAAGTACCGTGCCGTGGTCTACTACATGCTGACCAAGCATTTCGGCAAGGAATCCGTCTACGGCTGAGCCGTGGCAGCAGGACCAACCTGTTACGGGGCCTCCGCAGCGCGGGGGCCCTTGTCGTATCCAGAGCGGTGATTCCCCGCAATTGATTGAAATTGCCGGTAGTTCCAGATTGCCGGACGGGCGTGGAAACCGTAGGGTCTAGAGGACTGGCCAGAAAGGCCGGAACCGTAGATTTCAAAACACATGTGGTGCGTAGGGAGCATGTGGGGTGGACGGAGGGTTCCGGGTTTTCCGGGGCCCTCCGTTTTTATACGAGCCCGTGTCGACCTCAGAAGAGCGTCAGCACCAGCCCCATCAGACCGCAGGCCAGCGTCGCATAGCCGCCGTCGATCAACGTCAGCGTCAGGGGGCGCATGGAGTTGGCATTGTTGATCGCGATCCAGGGCGCGATGAAGAACAACCCGATCCCAAGGCCCGACACCAGTCCGGCACCAGCCGTCTCGACGCCGCTGGCGGCAAAGACATGGCGCATCATCCCGGCCACGACCACCTGCATGACAAAGGTCAGGATCATGACACCCGCGCTCATGCCGCCCTGCGGATTGCCGTCCGCGTCCAGTTCCACGCCAGAGGCGGTTTTCCACGGTCCGGCCAGGGCCATGTACCAGACGGCGCCAGCCGCGAAGGCCAGGATTGCAGCGGCAAGACTGTTGACGAATTCAAGCATGGTCATTTCTCCGGCGTGACTTTTCCGCGCATAAAATTGCGGGTTTCGAAAAAAGGTTTATCCAGAACCCCTGTTTTCGCGTGGAATATGCTATAGTTTACATTGCGTGATATCTTGAGTCCCCGCAACTTTGACGAGCGCCCACCATACCCGTAGACCTGAAATACTTCCCCGATCTCGACCTGGTGTGGATTCGTCACAACGGACATGTCACGCGTGGAGAATTGCGCGAATTATTCGAACGTTTACATGGGGAAGACTCGCCAGAAGCCCCTGGAAAGAATTTCACTGACCTGGCCGAGGTCGCCGAGGTAGAGTTCGGGTTCCGCGAGCTGCACTGGCATTCCCTTCGCCTGCAGGATCGGCTGCGCTCCCGCAACCAAAGGTTGCTTGACTCGGTTCATGCTCCTGGCGGCGTTTCCTTTGGTCTCGCCCGCATTTACCAGCAGGTCGTCGACCCCGAGGGGCCTTTGCAGGTGCATGTCAACGACGAACGCCGACAGGCTCTTGCGGCGCTCGCCTTGCCGCATATCCCCGACGAACTGCTGTGACGCGGATCAGGCGCTCAGGCCCGCCAGGCCGCAGATGACCTGCCATTCCTCTTCCGAAACCGGCTGAACCGACAGGCGGGAGTTCTTGACCAGCACCATTTCCGCCAGCCGGGGATCCTCTTTGATCTGGTCCAGAGTGACCGGCGTCGCGGCGGATTCCAGCGCCATGATGTCCACGCATTCCCAGCGATCATCATCTGTGGTGCTGTCGGGATGTGCCTCGGCGATCACCTCGACGGTGCCGACAATCGCCTTTTCCTTTTGCGAATGGTAGAAAAAGCCCCGGTCGCCCTTTTCCATCTCCCGCATGAAATTGCGGGCCTGGTAATTCCGGACCCCGTCCCATTCTTCGCCGGCGTTGCCCTTGGCCTGCTGGTCCTGCCAGGACCAGGTCGAGGGTTCGGATTTGAAGAGCCAGTAGCGCATCAGATCACCTTTTTCCAAGCGGTCAGGGTCACGCTCTGGAACAGGCCGGCCCTGGCATAGGGATCGTTTGCCGCCCATTCTTCGGCCGCCGCCTTGTCGGCGACGTCCAGGATCACCAGAGAGCCGATCATGCCGCCCTCGTCGTCCAGCAGCGGCCCCGCCTGAGAGACGACCCCGGTCGATTTGAGGTAGTCCAGGTGGGCGTCGCGCGTGTCCTTGCGGATCTGCAGGGCGCCGGGTTTGTCATGGGCGATCAGGGCAATCAGCATGTCATTCATCCTTGAGTGGTCGGGAAAGCAGGGTGTCCATCGCCTGGCGCACGGTCAACCGCCCCTGGGACAGGTCGGCCACCACGGAACAGACGGGCAGGGGCAGGTCCAGCTGCGTGGACAGGCGGGCGGCGGCGCGGGCGGTGGCCGCGCCTTCGACGGTCACGGAGGGGTCGAAGGCCTCTCCTCGTCCCAGCGCCAGGCCAAAGCGATAGTTGCGCGACCCGTCAGAGGTGCAGGTCAGCGTCAGGTCGCCCAGGCCGGACAGGCCGGTGAGCGTTTCCGGGCGCGCGCCGAGCCGGGCGGACAGGCGCATCATCTCGGCAAAGCCCCGGGTCATCAGGGCCGCGCGGGCGCTGTCGCCCAGGCCGGCACCGATGCAGGCGCCGCAGGCGATGGCGATCACGTTCTTCAGCGCGCCGCCCAGTTCCGCGCCGATCATGTCATCGCTGCGATAGAGCCGAAGGACAGGTGTCGACAGTTGTTCCTGCAGCGCCCGCCCCCTGGGTTCATCACCACAGGCCAAAGTCAGCGCCGTCGGCAGGCCGCGCGCGATGTCGCCGGCAAAGCTGGGGCCGGTCAGAACGGCGGGCACCGCGCCGGGTTGGTGCCGGGCGATCAGGGCCGACGGCCCGACGCCTTCGGCCAAGTCGATCCCCTTGCAGCAGGCGACCAGCGCGTGCCCGTCCAACGGCGTGGCAATCCGGTCCAGCAGGGTCGAGAGCTGTTGCATCGGCACCGACAGCAACAGCGTGTCGCAGGTGGCGGCCTCGTTCAGGTCGCCGGTGACGGTGACGGCATCTGGCAGGGTCACACCGGGCAGGCGCGGGCTTTGCCGTGTGTCATGCAGGCCGGTCACATCCCGCGCCCAAAGCGTCACCGCGCGCTTGCGCCCCAGCGCGACCGCCAGCGCCGTGCCAAAGGCGCCACCCCCGAGGACCGCGATGCTCATGCCTTGGCGCCTTTCTTGCCGGAGCCGACCAGGGGTGCTGCGCTCTTGTCCAGTGGCCAGCGGGGGCGCGCGGACAGGCTCATGTCATGGGTGACACCCGCGGCCAGCAATTCGCCGCCCGCATAGGCGATCATCGCCGCGTTGTCCGTGCACAGCCGCAGCGGCGGGGCGGTGAACCGCACACCTGTCTCGGCGCAAAGCGCCTGCAGCGACCCGCGCAGAGACTGGTTCGCGGCAACCCCCCCGGCAACGGCCAGGGCCGGTTCCGACGGGGCCTCATCGAGGTAGAGCGCGATCGCGCGGCGGGCCTTTTCGGTCAGAACGTCCCGCACCGCCGCCTGGAACCCGGCGCAAAGGTCGGACACGTCCTGCGCATGCAGACCGCCCTGATCGGCGATCAACTGGTCCCGCTGGCGCAAGAGCGCGGTCTTCAGTCCGGAAAAGCTCATGTCGCAGCCGGGACGGTCCAGCAGCGGGCGGGGAAAGCGGAACCGGCGTTCATCGCCCGCGCGGGCCCGGGCCTCGACCGAGGGACCGCCGGGTTGCGACAGGCCCAAAAGGCGGGCGGTTTTGTCAAAGGCCTCTCCGGGCGCGTCGTCAATGGTGCCGCCCAACCGGGAGAAATCCTGCGCGCCGCGTACGATCAAGAACTGGCAATGCCCACCCGACACCAGCAGCATGAGGTATGGAAAGGCCAGCCCGTCGGTCAGCCGTGGCGTCAGCGCATGGCCTGCAAGGTGGTTCACCCCCACCAGTGGCACGCCCAGCCCGGTTGCCAGCCCCTTGGCCAGCATCACCCCCGAGAGGACCCCGCCGATCAATCCCGGTCCGGCGGTCACTGCCACGGCGTCGACCTGTTGCAGCGTCACGCCTGCCTCGGCCAGGGCTTCCTCGACACAGGTATCCAGCCGCTCGGCATGGGCGCGGGCGGCAATTTCCGGAACGACGCCGCCAAACGCCGCGTGCAGCTCGTTCTGGCCCTTCACGACAGAGGCCAGCAACTCGCGCCCGCGCAGCAATGCGGCGGCGCTGTCGTCACAGCTGCTTTCGAGGCCCAAGATCAGGGGAGAGGTCATCCGGCGTTCCCGTTGCGCTTTACGGCGTCTGCAAGTACCACCCGGAAAGGCGCCCCACAATCCCGGAGGCCCATGCCCGACGCCTTGCCCGTTCTCCTGCTGACCCGGCCACAGGCCGCGTCCGAGCGTTTTGCCGCGCGGCTGCGGCAGGACGGCCTGAAATTCCGTGCCGTCATCTCTCCGCTTTTTGCCGTCGAAGTCACCGGGCCGCTGCCGAACGTGTCGCAGGCGCGAGGGCTGATCTTTACCTCGGCCAATGGGGTCATGGCCTGGCAGGTGCTGGGCGGGCGCACCGATCTGCCGGTGTTTGCGGTGGGTCCGGCGACGGCGCGAGCCGCCGAAGCGGCGGGGATGCATGCGCAGGAGGGCGGGGGTTCGGCAGAGGAGCTTATCCGTCATATCATTGCGCAGCGGCCCCCGGCCCCCCTGGTGCATCTACATGGGACCCATGTGCGCGGCGACATCGCCGCCCGGTTGAGTGCGGCGGGCATCGCCTGCACGGGCGCCGCGATCTATGATCAACCGCCTTGCCCCTTGAATACAGAGGCCCGCGCCGCACTTGATGGGCAGGTTCCGGTGGTTGCCCCGGTGTTCTCGCCCCGGACGGGCGAATTGCTGGCGAAGGAATGCGCAAAGGCGCCTCTTCTTGTCGCGGCCATGAGTCAAGCTGTGGTCAACGCGCTCATGCCGCTGCATAAAAGGAACCTGAAAGTGGCTGAGCGGCCCGAGTCGGAGGCAATGAGGGAGGTTGTCTCGGACCTTCTGAACCGGGCGCTGGCCAGAGACTATTGACCCGGTCCATCTGCCTGGACCGACGTGCATTCGAGGGGAAACGATAAAGTGGCGAAGTCTAAGAAGGATACCCCGACGGACAAGGGTAACGCCGCAGACAGCCTGCCCGAGGCGGACACCCTGAAATCCGGCGCTGACGACGCGGCGGAGGACAGTCTTGCCGCCGACGCCGGCGAGGACAGCCTGGCCGGAACGGATCTGCCCGAGACCGAGGGTGATGACACCCTGGCACCG
Organism: Mameliella sp. LZ-28; assembly: GCF_012274245.1. Lineage (NCBI taxonomy): Bacteria > Pseudomonadati > Pseudomonadota > Alphaproteobacteria > Rhodobacterales > Roseobacteraceae > Antarctobacter > Mameliella sp. LZ-28. The sequence continues at coordinate 7,742 of NZ_JAANYX010000032.1, forward strand.
GAAGACGAGAGGCTGACCGCCGATGCGTTGGAAACCGGCGACCCCGCCGACACCGACCCGGATGCAGACCCTGCCCCCACCGAAGAGTCCGTGCCGCACGAAGGCGGGGATGTGGCCGCCGGGGCCTCTGACGATACGCTTTCCGACGACGCCGTGCCATTGGAGGACACGCTGGACACCGCCGCCGCGCCACCGGCGGAGCCGCAGGTTGTCCGCGAAACCGTGGTCGAGCGCAAGGGCGGCTTTGTTCCCATGCTGTTGGGCGGTGTCGTCGCCGCCGGGCTGGGCTATGCCGCCGGCGCCTATCCCGACCTGCCCTTCATCGGGTCGCAATCCGCCGAGGAAGATCCCTTTGTCACCCAGACGCTTGCTGCACTGCGCGACCAGGATGACCGGATCGCGGCGCTGACCAAGCGCGCCAATGCCACGGATGATGCCGTTGCAGGCATCGACCTTGGCCCGCTGGGCACCAGCGTGACCGCGCTGGAAACCGGGCTGGGCGCACTGAGGACCGAGCTGACAGAGACGCAGGATCAGCTGACCGGGCTGGGCACCCTGATCACTGATCTGGACCGCCGCGTGACCGCGCTGGAAAAGCAGCCGCTCAAGGATGCCGTCTCGCCCGAGACCGTGGCCGCCTACGAGCGTGAGCTGGAGGCGCTCAAGGCGCAGGTCACGGCACAACAGGCAGACCTACTGGCGGCGCAGAAGGAACAGCAGGCGGCGATGGATGCCGCGCGCAAGGAAGTCGAGGCGATGGCCGCCCGTGCCCGTGCCTCGGAAGAAAGCGCCGAGACCCGCGCGAAACTGGCTGCCAGCCGCGCCGCGCTGGCCGATCTGACGACCCGGGCCCGCGACGGCCAGCCCTACGCCGAACCGCTGGCGGTGCTGACCGGCAACGGCGTGGATGTGCCAGGGCCGCTTGTCGAAGGTGCCGAAGAGGGGCTGCCCACCGCCTCTGCCCTGATCTCGTCCTTCCCCGATGCCGCCCGCGATGCGCTGGCGGCGGCGCGGGCAGCGGGTGCCGACGGTGCCGAGGCGGGCAGCGTCGCAGGGTTCTTCCGCTCGCAATTGGGCGCGCGCTCGGTCACGCCACGAGAGGGGAACGACCCCGACGCGGTGCTGTCGCGGGCCGAGGCCGCGCTGCGCGGCGGCGACCTGGACACCACGCTTAGCGAAATCGAAAGCCTGCCCGAAACGGCACGCGCTGAAATGTCAGACTGGGTGGCCCAGGCCACGCTGCGGCGCGATGCTCTCGCCGCCGCGGCCGATCTCTCCCAGCAACTGAACCAGGAATAAGGGTCGGCATCATGCTTTGGTCACTCATCAAGATCGTTGTCTTCGTCGCGCTGGTCGGCGCGCTGGCCCTTGGCGCGGGCTACCTGCTCGAAAGCCAGGGCGGGGTGCAGGTTACCGTTGCCGGGATGGAATACACGCTTGGCCCGCTGCAATCGGTCATGGCGGCCATCGTGCTGGTCTTTGCCGTCTGGCTGTTCTTCAAGCTGGCGGGTCTGATTATCGCCACGCTGAAGTTCATCAACGGCGATGACACCGCGCTCAGCCGCTATTTCGACCGCAACCGCGAGCGCAAGGGATACGAGGCACTGTCCGAGGGACTGATGGCGCTGTCCTCCGGCGAGGGTCGTCTTGCCATTGCCAAGGCGAACAAGGCCGAGAAATACCTGCACAAGCCGGAACTGACCGATCTGATCACCGCGCAGGCGGCAGAGATGGTGGGCGACAACCGCAAGGCCGAAGAGGTCTACAAGCGCCTGCTGAAGAACGACACCACGCGTTTTGTCGGCATCCGCGGGATCATGAAGCAGAAGCTGGCCTCGGGCGACACGGACACGGCGCTGCAACTGGCCGAGCGCGCCTTCGCGATCAAGCCCAAGCACGTCGAGATCCAGGACACGCTGCTGCAATTGCAGGCCGAGAAACACGACTGGTCCGGCGCGCGCAAGACCCTGCAGGCCAAGCTGAAACACGGCGCCCTGCCGCGTGATGTCTACAAGCGGCGCGATGCCGTCCTGGCGCTGTCGGCGGCCACCGACATCGACGATGCCGAGGCCAGCGGCAAGGCTGCGGAAACGGCGATCGAGGCCAACCGCGCCTCGCCCGACCTGGTCCCGGCGGCCGCAATGGCCGCCCGCGCCTACATCTCGCAGGGCCGCAAACGCAATGCCATGAAGGTGCTCAAGAAGGCCTGGGAGGCGCATCCGCACCCCGACCTGGCCGCCGCCTTTGCCGAGATCGAACCGGAGGAGACCCCGGATCAGCGCGTGCAGCGCTTTGTCCAGCTGACCCGCATCCAGCCCGACCACCGGGAGACCAAGCTGCTCAAGGCCGAGCTGAACCTCGCCGCCGAACACTTCCCCGAGGCGCGCCGCGCGTTGGGCGATTTGCCGGACAAGGATCCGGATGCCCGGGTTCTGGCGATCATGGCCGCCGTCGAAAAGGGCGAGGGCGCGAAGGACGCGGTGGTGCGTGGCTACCTTGCCAAGGCCCTGACCGCACCCCGTGGTCCGCAGTGGGTCTGCGATAAGTGCAACACGATCCACGCGGAATGGACGCCGATCTGTTCCAACTGTTCGGCCTTCGACACGCTCAGCTGGACGACTCCGCCGCAGTCCGAAGTCGTGCTGCCCGCCGGCGCCGACATGCTGCCGCTGCTCATCGGCGGCGCGCTGGAAGACAAGGCCGAGGATGCCGGCGAAGAGGCCGGGCCCGATGTGATCGACCTGGGCCCCGAGGCCCCTGCCAGCGCCGCCCCGACGGATGCCAAGGCCCCCGATGCCGGACCCGAGGATGCCGAGGTCATCGAGCTCGAAGACCCCAAGAAGGAAGGCGCAAAATAGCCCTTCCCCTCGCGCGGCCCGTTTGCTAATAGGCCGCGCACTGACACCGATCAGTCCTGCTTTGGGCGGTTTTGATCTGTGCAGGGAAGATGGCCGGTGTAGCTCAGCTGGTAGAGCACGTCATTCGTAATGATGGGGTCGGGGGTTCGAGTCCCTTCACCGGCACCACCTTCCCCCGGATCCGGCGCAGGCCCGGTCCTTATCTTTCCGCGACAGAGACGAAGTCCAGACCGATGTCCAGCGTCGGTGCGCTATGCGTGATCCAGCCGAGCGAGATCAGGTCGACGCCGCTGGCCGCGACCGTGGCGGCGGTGTCGGGGGTGATGCCCCCAGAGGCCTCGGTGATCGCGTGACCCGCGACCATCTCCACCGCCTTGCGCAACGTGTCGGGGTCCATGTTGTCCAGCAGAACCGCGTCGGCGCCGATCTCCAGCACCTCGCGCAGCTGGTCCAGCGTGTCGACCTCGATCTCGATCTTGACCATGTGGCCGGTCGCGGCGCGCGCGGCCTCCAGCGCCGGACGGATGCCGCCCGCGATGGCGATGTGGTTGTCCTTGATCAGCACCGCATCGGCCAGCGAATAGCGGTGGTTCATGCCGCCGCCCGCGCGAACGGCGTATTTTTCCAGCGCGCGCAGGCCCGGCGTGGTCTTGCGGGTACAGACGATGTTGGCCTGCGTCCCGGCGACCGCCTGCACCAGGCCCGCGGTGACACTGGCGATTCCCGACAGGTGCCCCATGAAGTTGAGCGCCGTGCGTTCGGCGGTCAGCAGGCTGCGGGATGGGCCTTCGAAGGTGGCGATCCGGGCACCGGGGGTGACGGGGGCGCCGTCCTGCAGGTGGCGCGTGACCTCGATGGCCGGATCGACCAGGGCACAGGCCAGCTCGGCACAGTCCAGCCCGGCGATCACGCCGGGCTTGCGGGCGACGGCGGTGACGATGGAACGGTGCCCGTCCGGGATCACCACCGCCGAGGTGATGTCCCCGGCAAGGCCAAGATCCTCTTCCAGCGCGGTGCGCAGGGCGGGTTCGATCACCGGGCGGGGCAGGGGGACAAGCGTCATGTCAGGCACTCCGGGGCAGGGGATGGGTCGTCTGCTGTTCCGCGACGGCCATGATGTCATCAAGGGTCATCCGGCAGGATGTGCTGCCGGGGAGAGGATCGGGATAGTCGGTGCGCGCATGGGCACCGCGCGATTCCTCGCGCAGCAGGGCAAAGGTCGCGACGGCAAGGCCGATGATGGCCGGGTCGGCAGAGGCGCCGGTGCCTTGGGCGAGGCGCAGCAGAGCGGCCAAGGCCGCGCGCAGGCTTTTGTCGTCGCGGAGCAGACCGAGGTTCTCGGACACGGTCCGGCGCACCGCAGCACTGTCCGCCACCGGGGGCAGGGACACGGGCGACAGGCTGGCACCGCTCAGCCCGGCAGCAGGCTGGCCCGCGATATCCTGGGCGGCGCGTTGCCCCATGACCACCGCTTCCAGCAGAGAGTTGCTGGCCAGCCGGTTCGCCCCGTGCAGGCCGGTGGCGGCGCATTCGCCGATGGCCCAGAGGCCGGGCAGGCTGGTCCGGGCGTGAGTATCCGTATGGATGCCGCCCATGTGGTAATGCGCCGCCGGGCGCACGGGAATGGGTTGTTGCGCAGGGTCGATCCCGGCCGCCTGGCAGAGCCGCGCGATCCCGGGGAACCGCTTGGCAAACCCCGCGCCCAGTGCCGGGCGGGCGTCCAGGAAAACGCGGCTGCCGCGCGCGGTCTGGGCAGCGATGGCACGGGCCACGACATCACGCGGGGCAAGCTCGGCGCCGGGCGTGTCGGCCATGAACCGCGTGCCCTCGGCGTTGATCAGCACCGCGCCTTCGCCCCGGACGGCCTCCGAGACCAGGCCCAACGGCGTGCCCTGTGTATCCAGCGCGGTGGGGTGGAACTGTACGAACTCCATGTCCGACAGCTGGGCCCCGGCGCGGGCGGCGAGCATGACGCCCTGGCCGTAGTTGCCCACGGGGTTGGTGCTGGCATCGTACAGCCCACCCAGCCCGCCGGTTGCCATCACGACGCGGGACGTGGACAGCAGCCGGCCGTCATTCAGCAGGACACCGCGCATAGGCCCGTCGCGCCGGACCAGCCGCACCACCTCGGTCCCGGTCAGGACGGAAATCGACGGGCAGCGGCGGACAGCCTCGGACAGGGCACGGGTGATGCCCGCACCGGTGCCGTCGCCGTCGACGTGCAGGATGCGTTTGCGCGAATGCGCGGCCTCCAGCCCCCGGGCGAAATCGCCCTCCGGCGTGCGATCGAACCGGACGCCATGCGCCTCCAGCGCGGCGATGGCCCCGGGGGCGCCGCTCAGAACGGTTTCTGCCACCTCTGGATCGCAAAGGCCGGCCCCGGCAGCCAGGGTATCCGCCAGGTGCAGCGCCACGCTGTCATCGGTGCCGAGGCAGGCCGCGATGCCGCCCTGCGCCCACTGGCTGGAGCTTTCCTGCCCCAGCCCGGCACGTGTGATCAGCACCACCGGCTGCGGCGCCAGTTCCAACGCGCAGATCATCCCGGCGATGCCGCCGCCGACGACCGTGACCCGGTCGCCGTCCTGGCCAAGCCGGATCATTTTACGGCAAGCATCCGTTCGACAGCCCGCCGTGCGTCCTCGGCGATGGCGGCGTCCACCGTGACCTCGTGGTGGTTCTGTTCCAGCGCCTCGCGGATGTTGCCCAGGCTGATCCGCTTCATGTGCGGGCACAGGTTGCAGGGACGCACGAATTCCACATCCGGGTGATCCACTGCCACGTTGTCGCTCATCGAGCATTCGGTCAGCAGCACCACGCGGCCCGGCTTATTCTCACCGACGTAGCCCGACATGACGGCGGTCGAGCCGGAGAAATCCGCCTCTGCCACCACTTCGGGCGGGCATTCCGGGTGCGCCAGGATGGTGACGCCGGGATAGGCTTCGCGCATGCCGCGCACGTCGTCGGCGGTGAACAGTTCGTGCACTTCGCAATGGCCGTTCCAGGCGATGATCTCGACATCGGTTTCGCGGGCCACGTTCCGGGCCAGGTATTCGTCCGGGATCATCAGGACCTTGGGCACACCCAGCGATTCGACCACTTCCTTGGCATTGCCCGAGGTGCAGCAGATGTCCGAGGCGGCCTTCACCGCGGCGGAGGTGTTCACATAGGTGATGACCGGCACGCCGGGATGCGCCTGTCGCAGCAGGGCGATGTCCTCGGGGGTGATCGAATCGGCCAGCGAGCAACCGGCGCCCATGTCGGGGATCAGCACGGTCTTTTCCGGGTTCAAGAGCTTGGCCGTCTCGGCCATGAAATGCACGCCCGCCAGCACGATCACGTCGGCCTCGACCTCGATCGCCTTGCGCGCCAGCGCCAGGCTGTCGCCCACGATGTCGGCAACACCGTGAAAGATTTCCGGCGTCTGGTAGTTGTGCGCCAGGATCACCGCGTTCTTTTCCCGTTTCAGGTCAAGGATGGCGGCAATGTCGTCCTCGTAGCGGATCCAGTCCGGTTCCGGGACGATCTTGCTGACCCGGTCATAAAGTTCGGGAAGGCGAAGGTAGGTCATGACGGCTCCTTATACTCTGGATGAGTACATCTGGAGGCGCTTGATATTCTCAACTAGAGTTTATGTCAATGGCGTGACACGGGCAGTCTTGGGCCTGCCAGGGCCTGGGCCTGCAGGACCGTCGGTCGATAGCGGTACAGCTTGGCCGGACGGCCCCCCGTCCCGCTGGACATCTCGCCGGTTTCCTCGACCAGTTCCTGCTGGTCGATCTGGCGGCGAAAGTTCGGTTTGTGCAGGCGCAGGCCCGATAGCGCCTCGACCGTGCGTTGCAGGTGCAGCAGGGTAAAGCTGTCCGGCATCAGTTCGAAAACCACCGGGTGATACTTGATCTTGGCGCGCAGCCGCGCGATCCCGGTCGCCAGGATACGCCGGTGATCCCCTGTCATGGGCCGCCCGAAACCCTCGATCGCCGGGCGCGAGGGGCTTTCGGCCAGACCGGCCTCGTACATCAATTCATAGCGTTGCAGGGCCAGGTCCTCGTTCCAGGGCAAGCCATTCTGCCCGAACAGGAAATCGACACGCTCCCGGCGCAGGGAATCCGACCCCGCCCAACTGTCCAGCCGGTCCGCGATGCTGTCCAGGATAGCGGGACGGCTGTCGCGGTGGTCCTCCCAGGGGAAATATTCGTACCAGCCGTGCCACTGTGGCTGGCCGGTGCCCGGTGTCACCTGTTCCCGCACAAGCCCGAGGTAGCCGATAGAGATCCGCCGGGCCGCGCCTGCCTCGGAAGGGGCCTCTCTGTCACGGTCGGCAAAGGTGTAAAGCTGTTCGAGGTAGCCGACCGGGTGGCTCGTCTGGCTTTCGATCCAGTCGCGCAACCCGCTTTGCAGGCTGCGGTGCTGCGACTCGAAGGGGCCGGAGGGCAGCGCCTCGCCCGCGCGCAGGGTCATCACGCGCGGTTCGTTGTCCGTCACCGCCACGAGGACGGCGATCAGGTCAGCATTTGCCAGCCCCGCGCGCAGTTGGACGCCTGTCATGCTCTTGTCTTCCAGCCAGGATGAATGCCCAAGTACCTGTCAGAAGTCCCGGCGCGAGACAAGGCGCGAGGCCCGCAATGCGGACCTGGCGCGGTTCAGCCCCGGCGCAGCTGGCGCAACCGGGCGCGGTGCGCGGCGGCGATATGGGCCCGCATCGCCTGTTCCGCCGCATCCTGGTCCCTCGCTTGCAGACCTTCCAGGATCGCCGCGTGTTCACGCAGGGCATCCTCGGCGCGTTCTTCTTCACGCAGGGTCGTGGGGCCCAGGATCAGCAGCGTGGTGTGGATCGAGGCGACCGCCTTCATCAGGAAACGGTTGCGCGCGGCATCCAGAAGCGCCGCGTGAAATTGCCGGTTGAGCACAAAGGGATCGCCATCGCCGGCGGCCATCGCGGCGTGAATGTCGGCCAGTTCCGCAAGTTCCACCTCTGACGCCGCGCGCGCGGCAAAGCGCGCCGCGGTGCCTTCCAGAACCGTGCGCATGTCGTAGAGTTCAGAGATTTCCGCGTGGTCCAGCCTGCGGATCGCGGCGCCGACGCGTGGAACATGGGTCACGACGCCGTCGCTTTCCAGCTGGCGGATCGCCTCGCGCACGGGGGTCCGGGAAAAGCCCAGCCGCTTGGCCAGCTCGACTTCCATCAGCCGGTCGCCCGGCATCAGGTGCCCGGCGCGGATCTCGTCGAGGATCCGGCGATAAGCCTCCTGTCCCTGCGACAGCTCAAGCGGTTTCTCGTCGGTCATGCTGTGCTCCTTGCACATGTTGAATACCTGTGTATACACAAGGATGCAAGACAGGAGTGCATCATGCCCGACCGTCCCCGTACCGTCACCTCTCGCCGGATAGAGACCGCGCTGACCGCCGCCACCGGGGTCGCGCTGTTCACGTTGCTTGGCTTGCCGCTGCCGTTCCTCTTCGGTCCGCTGGCGGCCTGCCTGCTTGCGGCGCTGGCGCAGCGGCCCCTGCAGGGCTTCGGGCAGGTCTCGAAGGGGTTTCGCACGATCCTGGGCGTCGCGGTCGGGGCCTCGCTGACGCCGGACGTCGTGGCGGCCCTGCCCAGCATGGCGGCATCGCTGGCCTTCATCCCGCTTTACATCCTTGTCATCGGACTGATCGGGGTTCCCTATTTCCACCGGGTCCACGGGTTCGACCGTGTCACAGCCTGGTACGCGGCCATGCCCGGGGGCCTGCAGGACATGATCATCTTTGGCACCGAGGCAGGGGGCGATCCCCGGGCCCTGTCACTGATCCATGCGACGCGCGTGATGATCATCGTCACCGTCGCGCCGATGATCCTGACCTTCGGTTTCGGCTCTGCGCTGACCAACGACATTGGTGCGCCCGCCGCCGAGATCCCGCTGCACGAGCTGGCCCTGATGGCCGCCGCCGCGTTGATCGGCTGGAAGGGGGGCGAACGGATCGGCCTGTTCGGGGCCTCGATCCTGGGGCCGATGATCGTCACCGCCGTGCTCAGCCTGTCCGGTTTCATCCATGCGCGCCCCCCGGCCGAGGCGATCCTGGCGGCGCAGTTCTTCATCGGGGTCGGGATCGGCGTGGGCTATGTCGGCATCACCCTGGGCGAGTTGCGCCGGGTGGTTCTGGCGGGTGTGCTGTTCGTTCTGATCCTTGCCGTGCTGGCGGCGATCTTTTCGGAAATCGTAGTCTTGCTGGGTCTTGCGCCGCCGGTCGAGGGGTTCCTTGCCTTTGCCCCGGGCGGGCAGGCAGAGATGACGGTGCTGGCCATCGTAGCGGGGGCTGACCTCGGCTTTGTCATCGTGCATCATCTGACGCGCGTCTTCCTCGTGATCACCGGGGCGCCTCTGGCCGCCCGGTTCCTGATGAAACCCCGAAAGGACCGTCCATGAGTTTTACCACCCGCCCCGAATTGCAGGGCACCTTTGGTGTCTGCGCCTCGACCCACTGGATCGCCACGGCGGTCGGGATGCGTATGCTGGAGGCGGGCGGAAACGCCTTTGACGCCGGGGTGGCGATGGGCTTTGCCCTCAACGTGGTCGAGCCGCACCTGAACGGCCCCCTGGGCGACATGCCCGCGCTGGTCTGGCCCGCCGGGGCCGAGGCGCCGCAGGTGATCTGTGGGCAGGGCACGGCGCCCGCCGGGGCGACGCTGGACCATTACCGCGCCGAGGGGCTGGAGCTGATCCCCGGTTCGGGCCTCCTGGCGACGGTGATCCCGGGGGCCTTCGACGCCTGGATGGTCATGCTGCGCGACCACGGCACGATGACCCTGCGAGAGGTGCTGGAACCGGCGATCTTCTATGCCGAAGAGGGGCACCCGCTGCTGGCCAGCGTGTCCGCCATGATCGCCCAGAACGCCGATCTGTTCCGCGACCACTGGCCTACCTCCGCCGCGACCTGGCTACCGAACGGGGAAGCGCCTGCGCCGGGCAGCTTGTTTCGCAACCCGGAGCTTGCCGCGTTCTGGCGGCGCCTGCTGGACGAGGCCGAAACGGCCGAGGGCCGCGAGGCCCAGATCGAAGCGGCGCGCAACGCCTTTTACGAAGGCTTTGTTGCCGAGGCCATCGACGACTACCTGCGGGACGCCTGCGTGATCGACGGCACCGGCGTTGCGCGCAAGGGTGTCCTGACCGGGCAGGACATGGCGGGCTGGCGCGCCACGACGGAACAGGCCGTCTCGGTCGACTACCACGGCTGGCAGGTCTGGAAGGCCGGGCCCTGGTCGCAGGGGCCTTCTCTGCTGCAATCCCTGCGCCTGCTCGACGCGCTGGAGTTCGGCAAGGAAGACCCGTATTCCGACGCCGCCGTGCATCGCATCACCGAGGTGCTGAAACTGTCAATGGCTGACCGCGAGGCCTATTACGGCGATCCCGACCATAGCGCCGTGCCGCTGCAAACGCTTCTGTCCGCCGATTATGCCCGCGCCCGTGCCGGCCTGATCGGCAGTATGGCCAGCCTTGAGCAGCGTCCGGGGATGATCGACGGGCTGGAGGCGCAGGCAGAGGCCTTCATGGCTCGTGCGGCAAGGATGCGTGCGACCGATGCCGGGATTGGCGGTGGAGAGCCGACCTTCTCGCACCTGGCCCCCACGCCGGAGGCGCCCAAGGGCCCGGACGAAGGTGACACCGTGCATATCGACGTCATCGACCGCTGGGGCAATATGGTCTCGGCCACGCCGTCGGGCGGGTGGTTGCAGTCGAACCCGGTGGTGCCGGGGCTGGGCGTGCCGCTGAACAGCCGGGCGCAGATGTTCTGGCTGGAAGAGGGGCTGCCGACCTCGCTGGCACCGGGGCGCCGCCCGCGCACCACCCTGACCCCCTCGATGGCCCTGCGGCCCGACGGCACGCGGCTGGCCTTTGGCACGCCGGGCGGCGACCAGCAGGACCAGTGGCAGCTGATCTTCCTGCTGCGCCTTGTCCATCAACAGATGAACCTGCAGGAAGCGATCGACGGCCCGCTGTTCCACAGCCAGCATCTGCAAGCGAGCTTTTATCCGCGCGGCTGCAAACCCGGTGTCCTGATGATTGAACCGAACTTTCCGCAGGCCACGCTGGACGCGCTGCGCGCGCGGGGGCACCTGCTGGCGGAGGCTGCGCCGTGGTCCATCGGGCGCCTGACAGCGACCAGCCGCAGCCCCGAGGGCCTGCTGAAGGCGGCGGCCACGCCACGGTTGATGCAGGCCTACGCGGCGGGTCGCTGAACGGGCCGCATCTCAGGCCAGCCGGGGCAGGGTGAGGACGACGCCGAACCCTTCATCCGAGGGTTCCACGGTCAGAGTCCCGCCATGCCGCAGGGCGACCGCCTCGGCTATCGACAGGCCAAGGCCGCTGCCGGGGCCAGAGCGGGCCTGGCCGAACCGCGACAGGATCTTGGGCACGTCCCTGGCGGTCACGCCGCGTCCATCGTCCCGCACCGACAGGGTTATGTCCGGGTCCGCGCGCAGCGTCAGGGTGACGCGCGACAACCCCTCGCCGCCGTGAACCAGCGTATTGTCCAGCAGGTTGGCCAGCGCCTCGCCCAGCATCACCCGGTCCCCCAGCATCGGCACCGGACCCGGCGGCAGATCGGTGTCGAACCGCAGCCCCCGCGCCCGGGCACGGGGGGCAAAATCTGCGGCGGTGGTCGAGGCGATCTCTTGCAGGTCCAGCCGTTCGAACCCGCTGGTCCCGCTTTCGGCGCGGGCGCGTTCCAGCGTCAGCAGGCGGTTGGCCAGTTGCCCCGCGCCATCCGCTGCCTTGGCCATGTCGGCGGCCCGTTCATGCGCCGCCTCCAGCGTCGGCGCGGTGAGGATCGCCGCCGACAGCGCCTGTAGCCCGGCAATCGGGTTGCGCAGCTGATGCGCGGCGTCCGAGATGAAATTCGACTGCGCCTCCATCGTGGCGCCGAACTGGGTGAACAGGGTGTTGAGCCGCCCGACCAGGCCTTGCGTCTCGACCGGAACGGCGCGGCGGATCGGGCTGAGGTCTTCTGGTGAGCGGCGCGAGATCGCCTCTTCGAGATCGGTCAGCGGTTTCAGCCCGTGCCGGACCCCGAACCAGACCAGCAGGGCCACCGCAAGGATGAGCGAAGCGATGACCGTTGCCGCCCGTAGTGCCAGTTGCAGCGCAAAGCGGTTGCGGGCCTCCATGCTTTGCCAGACCGTCGTGGTGAAGGTGCCGGAAATCGCGCCGATGGTCGCCTCTGTCTTGAGCCGCAGAACCCGCACCGGCGTGCCCTTGTAAAGCGCGTCGGTGTACAGAAAGGCCACGTCCTGCGGCAGGCGTCGGGTGACGGGGATCGGCGGCACGGCATAGCCCACCACCAGCACCCCGTCCGGGGCATAGACGTGGTAGCGCACCGGGCCGCCGGCGGTTTCGCCCAGCAGTTTCTCGGTGTCCGGAGAGATCGCGTCACCGTCCAGCAGCGCCACGTCCCGCGACACGGCAAGGGCGGTGAACATCAGGTTGCGGTCAAAGAACTCTGCCGCCGTGCGCCGGGCCGCCTCGACCCGCCAGGTGCCGACGACGATCCCCAGCACCACCAGCGGCGTCAGGATGATGAGCAGCAGGCGAAGCCGGAGCGACCGCCTCACGCCCGTTCCTGCAGGCTGTAGCCAAGGCCACGGCTGACCCGGATGTCCAGCGCCGCCGGGACCAGTTTCTTGCGCAGCCGCGAGACATGCGCCTCGACCGAGGATTCACCGACGTCCGCCCCGGTGCCATAGACATGTTCCAGCAGGTCCGACTTGGACACCACCGCACCACGCGCGCGCAGCAGCGCCTCGAGCACCGAAACCTCGCGCCGGGGGAGGGGCAGCGGCGTTCCGTCGATCTCGACCTGCCGTGTTTCCAGAATGAAGCGCAGGGTGCCGATCGACAGTTCGGTCTGGGCGGTCTGTCCCAGGCGGCGTGAAAGGGCACGCACCCGCGCCTCCAGCTCTTCCATCTCGAAAGGTTTGACAAGGTAGTCGTCGGCGCCCGCGTCCAGTCCCTGCACCCGTTCCGCCGTGGTGTCACGCGCGGTCAGCAACAGGACAGGGCGATGATCGCCCCGGTTTCGCATCTCTCTCAGGATTTCTAACCCATTGATCCCGGGCAGGTTGATGTCGAGGATCACGATGTCATTGGCGTCGTCGCGCAGGAAATCGGCGGCGGCATTTCCATCATGCAGAAGGTCGGTGGCATGGCCCCGATCCTGCAGCCGCCAGGCGATTCCCTTGGCCAGTGCCTCGTTGTCGTCGACAATCGCGATCCGCATTTTTCCCGGTCCGTCAGCTTCACGCAAGCTTCGCAGCATAAATATTCATCATCAAGCGACGAATCATCGCTGGATGGAAAGGGCGCCCGGCCAAGGGCGCCGACATGGGAGGATACCAATATGACGATCAAGACCGCCATCGTCGCGGCCGGCTTTGCCGTGACTGCAACCCTGGGCGCCGCGCAGGATCTCGACCTGTCGGGCAAGACCGTGGACTACGTGATCCCGTTCTCGGAATCCGGTGGTTCGGCCAAATGGGCCAACTTCTACGCTCCGCTGCTCTCCGAGGCGCTGCCGGGAAATCCGACCGTCGTGGTGAAATACATGCCGGGCGCGGGGTCGACCAAGGGCGCCAACTGGTTCCAGGCGCAGACCTGGGAAGACACCGAAGGCACCGTGATCTTCGGCACCTCGGGGTCGACCCAGTTCCCCTACCTGCTGGGCGATCCGCGCGTGCGCTATGAATACAGCGACTGGAACGTCGTGCTGGCCTCGGGCACCGGCGGTGTCGCCTACCTGCCCCCCGCGATGGCCGAGAAACTGGACGGGCTGGACGCCTCCGGCCTGGCGGGCGAGGATTTCATCTGGGGCAGCCAGGGCGCCACGCGTCTTGACCTGGTGCCGCTGCTGGCATGGAAGATGCTGGGCATGAACGTCGAACCGGTCTTTGGCATCAAGGGACGCGGCGACGGTCGCCTGATGTTCGAGCGCGGCGAAGCCAACGTCGACTACCAGACCTCTTCGGCCTACCTGGCCAACGTCACGCCGCTGGTGGAAAACGGCAGCGCGGTGCCGTGGATGACCTGGGGTGCGCTGGACGAAAATGGCGACATCGTGCGTGACCCGACCTTCCCCGACATCCCGACCTTCAAGGAAGTCTGCGAGGCGACCGAGGGCTGCAACACCTCGGGCGAGGCATGGGACGCCTGGAAGGCCTTCATGATCGCGGGTTTCCCGGCGCAGAAGATGATCTTCCTGCCCAAGGGCTCGCCGGACTGGGCCGTGGACGCCTATACCGAGGCGCTGAACAAGGTGCTGGCGCGTGACGATTTCGCCGAAATTTCCGAGGCACGTCTGGGCGTCTACCCGCAGATGACCGGCAAGGGCGCCAAGAACACGCTCACGCTGGGCACGCAGGTGCCGGCAGAAGCCAAGGCTTTTGTCGTCGACTGGCTGCAGGAAGACTACGGCGTCTCGCTGAAGTAACCGACCGGACGGCGGCCGCCCTTCTATCCGCGGCCGCCGCCCCTTTTGAATTGACAGAGGCGCGCCCCTCTGGGCCTGCGCGTCCCGACCTCAACGGAGAACAAGATGGACCTTCTGGCCACGGCGCTTCCGGCGCTGGGAGAGGCTTTTGCGCTCATCCTTCAGCCTCAGCAGCTGCTTTACCTAACGTTCGGTGTCCTGCTGGGACTGTCCGTCGGGGTCTTCCCGGGCCTCGGCGGGATTGCCGGCCTCAGCCTGGTGCTGCCCTTCATTTTCGGCATGGACCCGGTCTCGGGTCTGGCGCTGATGGTTGGCTTGGTCGCGGTTGTGCCAACCTCGGATACCTTCGCCTCTGTCCTGATGGGGATACCCGGTTCCTCGGCCAGTCAGGCGACAGTGTTGGACGGCTTCCCGCTGGCCCGCAAGGGCGAGGCCGCGCGGGCGCTGGCCGCGGCCTTCATCTCGTCGCTGTTCGGCGGATTGCTGGGCGCGACGATCCTGACCTTCTTCATCCTGATTGCCCGGCCCCTGGTGCTTGCCTTTGCACTTCCGGAAATGCTGGCGGTGACGCTTTTGGGGCTGGCGATGGTGGCGATCCTCGCCGGGCGTATCGCGCTCAAGGGCGTGGCGGCGGCCTGCCTTGGGCTGCTGGTCGGCACCATCGGCGAGGCCGGGCACGGCGGTTCGCTGCGGATGGTTCCCGAATCCTGGATGTTCGCGGCCACCGGCTCGACCACCTTCGAAAGCTATCAATACCTCGCTGACGGCATCAAGCTGGTGATCGTGGGCCTGGGCATCTTTGCGATCCCCGAGATCATCAGCCTGCTGCGGCAGAACCAGTCCATTGCGCGTGGCGCGCAGCTGGGGTCCGGCTGGGCGCAGGGTCTGCGTGACTGGTGGGCCAACGTCTGGCTGTCGGTCCGCTGTTCCTCGATCGGGGTGATCGTGGGGGTCATTCCCGGCCTCGGCGGGTCCGTCGTCGACTGGATCGCCTACGGGCACACGGTGCAGACCGCCAAGGATCGGTCGCAGTTCGGCTCGGGCGACATCCGCGGCGTGATCGGGCCGGAAAGCTCGAACAACGCCAAGGAAGGCGGCGGCCTGGTGCCGACGCTGATCTTCGGCATTCCCGGCTCCGGCTCGATGGCCGTCTTCATCGGTGGCCTCGCGCTCCTCGGCTACGAGGCCGGGCCGCAACTGGTGCAGAACAACCTGGACATCACCTATACGGTGGTCTGGTCGCTGGCGCTGGCCAACGTGCTGGGCGCGGGCCTGTGCATCGGCCTGTCCGGCCCCATCGCGCGGCTGACCACGATCCGCTTTACCCTGCTGGCGCCGTTCCTCTTCATGATGATCGCCTTTGCGGCCTTTCAGTCGCGGCAGTCGCTGGGCGACCTGGTGGCTCTCTTTGCCATCGGCCTGCTGGGCATCTTCCTGCGCCGGTTCGACTGGTCGCGCCCGGCCTTCCTGATCGGCTTCGTCCTCTCGACGCAGGCCGAGAATTTCTCGGCCAACGCCAACCAGATCGCCGGGTTCAAGTTCAAGCAGGGCTGGGCCGAGGGGCTGGGCTATGTCGCAACGCCCATCGTGATCGTGATCGCGCTGCTGACCGTGGTGTCCGTCTACTTTGGCATCCGACAGTCCAAGCAGATCCGGTCCGAGGGTGACGTGGCCACCGGGTCCAAGCGCGCGCCGCTGATCTTCCTGCTGGCGCTTCTGGCCTATGTCGGGACGGCCTGGATCAACGCCTATTCCATCAACATGATCTCGGACAAAATCTTTCCGCTGGCGGTGGCAAGCGTCGGCCTTCTGGCGCTGGTTGCGCTGCTGGTGCGGATGATGATGGCCGGCGAAGGAGACGAGATCTTTGCCGACCGCGAGGCCTCGGGCGAGGATGCGGAGGCACCGCACTCGCTCTGGGGGACGCTGGCCTGGTTCGGGGCGCTGCTGCTGCTGACCTCGCTGCTGGGCTTCGTGCTGGCGCTGGCGCTGTTCATGGTGGCCTTCTTCCGGGTGCGCGCCGGGCTGAACTGGGTCTGGAGCCTTGGGCTGACGGCGGCGGGCATCGCCTTCATCTGCTTCCTCGCCGGGATGCTGAACCGGGACTTCCCGCCGGGCCTGCTGCAGAGCTACGTAAATCTGCCGTGGCCGCTGACATGACGTTGACCCTGCTGTGTCTTCCGGGTGACGGCATCGGCCCCGAGATCGTGGCATCGACGCAGGCTGTCGTCCGGGCGGCCTGCGCCCGGGCCGGCGTGGCGGTGGAGCTGCCGGAAGCGGAGATCGGCTTTGCCGCACTGGCCCATGAGGGGACGACCATCCCCGAGGCCGTGATCGACAGGGCCGGTGCCGCCGACGGCGTCATCCTTGGCCCGGTGTCGCACAATGCCTATCCGCCGGTGGCCGAGGGCGGGCGCAACCCCTCAGGCGTTCTGCGCCGCGCGCTGGAGCTTTATGCCAACATCCGGCCCGCGCGGTCGCATCCGGCGGTGCCGCGCCCCGTGACGGCCAAGGTCGACATGGTGGTGGTGCGTGAGAACCTCGAAGGCTTCTACGCCGATCGCAACATGCACATGGGGCCGGGCGAGTTCATGCCCACACCGGACGTTGCGCTGGCGATCCGGCGCATCACCCGAGAGAACTCTCGCCGGATCGCGCGCTCCGCGTTTGAGCTTGCCGCCCGGCGTGGGGGCAGGGTTGCCGTCATCCACAAGGCCAACGTGTTGCGGGTTTCGGATGGGCTGTTCCTGGAAGAGGCCCGTGCCGTTGCCGCCGATCATCCCGAGGTCGAGGTCGAGGAGATCCTGATCGATGCCGCCGCCGCGCATTTCGTGCGTGACCCGGCGCGGTTCGACGTTGTGCTGGCGACGAACATGTACGGCGACATCCTGAGCGATCTTGCCGCCGAACTGGCGGGCGGCCTGGGGCTGGGCGCCTCGCTGAACCACGGCGCCACCCATGCGGTGGCGCAGGCGCAGCACGGATCGGCCCCCGACATTGCCGGACAGGACCGCGCCAATCCCGGTGCATTGATCGGATCGGCGGCCATGCTGCTGGATCACCTGGGTCAGCCCCGCGCGGCTGCCCTGATCCGCGATGCGCTGGAAACTGCGCTGGCCGCGCCAGAGACGCGCACCGCCGACCTTGGCGGAGCGCTGGGCACTGCCGCCTTCACCCACACCCTGACCCGCCTGATCGAGGACGCCGCGACATGACTCAGACCGCCATTCCCTACCTTTTCCTTCGCGGCGGCACTTCGCGCGGGCCCTATTTCAATGCCGCCGACCTGCCGCAGGATCGTGACCGGTTGTCCCGTGTCCTTGTCTCTGTCGTCGGGGCGGGCAACCCGCGCAACATCGACGGCATCGGTGGCGGCAACGCGGTGACGACCAAGGTCGCAATGCTGTCGCCCTCCGACGATCCCAAGGCCGACGTGGACTATTTCTTTGCCCAGGTCGCGGTAGAGGAGGAACTGGTGGACTACGCGCCCACCTGCGGCAACATCCTGGTGGGTGTCGGCCCGGCCGCGATCGAGATGGGCATGATTCCGGCGCAGGACGGTGTAACGCGGGTGCGCATCCGTGCCGTCAACACCGGCGCCCTGGTCGAGGCAGAGGTCCAGACCCCCGGCGGCGTGGTCAGCTATGACGGAGACACCGCCATCGACGGCGTGCCGGGCACCGCGGCCCCTGTGGCCCTGAACTTTCTCGACGTGGTGGGTTCGCGGACCGGTGCCTTGTTCCCCACGGGCAAGGCTCGGGAAGAAATCGACGGGGTCGAGGTCAGCCTTGTTGATGTGGCGATGCCGATGATGATCGCCCGCGCCGCCGATTTCGGTATCACAGGCCACGAGACCCTGGACGAACTGGACGCCATGTCGGACCTGTTTGCGCGCATGGAGGCGGTCCGGCTGGAAGCAGGCCGGCGCATGGGCTTTGGCGACGTGTCCAAATCCGTGACCCCCAAGATCGGCCTCTTGGCCGCCCCGCAGGGCGAGGGGCATTTCTGCGCCCGCTACTTCATGCCCTGGACGACCCACCCGACGCTGGCGGTGACCGGCTCACAATGTCTGGCCGCCTGCGCGTTGGCGCCCGGCACCGTGGCCGAGGGTCTGACCCGCCCCTTTGCGGACAGCCCCGTGACCGTGCGGATCGAACACCCGATGGGCGTGATGGATGTGCGTGTGCGGTATGACCGGGACGGCGGCTTCAACTTCCGCTCTGCCGGGGTGACGCGCACCGCCCGGTTGATCGCACGCGGAGAGGTGCTGGTCCCGGAAACGGTCTGGTGTGGCGCATGATCCATACCTACGACATCCTGGCCCGCACCATCGCGCAAGAGAACCCCGGCACCTGTTTTGCCCTTCTGGGGGATGCCAACATGGCGTTGGCGACGCGCCTGGCCGAAGAAGGCTGCGGGTTCATCTACGTCCGGCACGAACATTGCGCCGTGGCCGCGGCAATGGCCCATGCGCGCAAGACCGGGGGCGTTGGTCTGGCTACCGTGACCTGCGGGCCGGGTGTCACGCAGCTGATGACGGCGCTGCCGGCCGCCGTGCGGGCGCATCTGCCCCTGGTGGTCCTTGCCGGAGAGGCGCCCTTGAAGGCGGGCTGGTACAACCAGGCCATCGACCAGGCGCCCTTTGTCACCGCCTGTGGCGCGGCCTATGTCGCGGCGCATTGGCCGGCGCGGATGCCCGTCGTGATCCGCGATGCCTTTGCCCAGGCGCGGCGCGAAAGGCGCCCGGTTGTCGTGGGGCTGCCGTTCGATTTGCAGGAGTTGCCCTGGGACGGTCCCGACGACCTGCCCGCCCCCTCGGCCAGCGTGATCCCTGCGGCAGGCCCGATCCCGCCCAACCCGGATGATCTTGCCCGCATCGCGCCCGCCGTGGCCAATGCCGAGAGGGTCATCGTCATGGCTGGCATGGGTGCGGTTGAGTCCGGGGCGGGTGAGGCCATCCATGCATTGGCCCGGCACCTGGACGCGCCCACGGCCACGACCCTTCCGGCCCGAGGACTGTTGCATGGGGATCCCTGCTGCCTCGGCGTGGCTGGGGGCTTTTCCCCGGCAATCGCGCGCGAGGTGATGGGCGAGGCCGACCTGATCATCGCGCTGGGCTGTTCCCTGGCGCGGCACAATGCCGATGCGGGCAAGCTGTGGCCCCGGGCGCGCGTCCTGCAGGTGGACGTCGACCCGGTCAGCCAGAGCCAGGGGCGCCTGGCCGCCGACCTGCACCTGCGCGCCGACGCGCGCCTTGGGGCCGAGGCGCTGATGGCGGCCGTGCCGCCTCGCCAGCCCCGCCGGAGGGGAGGGGATCTTGCCCGGCGCATCGCGTCCGAACCCGCCGACAGCGCGCGTTTCGACATCGCCCCCGGTCAGCACGATCCTCGTGACGTGGTGGCTGCGCTGGACTCGGCCCTGCCGCAAGGCTGGCAAATGGTCAATTCATCGGGGCACTGTTCCTATTTCTTCGCGCAGATGAACCGGCCCCACGACCAGTTCCTGACGATCCGCGAATACGGGGCCATCGGCAACGGCACCAGTTTCGCGATGGGGGTCGCGGCGGCCTGCAAGGAGGTGCCTGTTGTCCTGTTCGATGGAGACGGCAGCTTGTTGATGCATGTGCAAGAGCTGGAAACCTACGTTCGCCATCGTCTGCCGATCCTGACGGTGGTCCTGAACGACGGGGCCTATGGCTCGGAAATCCACAAGCTGCGGGCCGACGGCCTGTCGGATGCGGGGGCGGTCTTTGGCCGGACCGATCTGGCCGCCATCGCGCGTGGCTTTGGCGCGGCGGGCACGCGCGTCACGGACCTGGCCGATCTGCCGGGCCTGGTTAAGGCGTTCGCCGCCGATCCCCGACCGACGGTCCTGGACTTTCCCGTGAGCGACCAGGTGGTCTCTCCGGTGATCAGGCGCTCGCACGGGATCAAATGACTTGGCGGAGCGAGTCAGTCGGTATACCGTCGCATACATAATTGGAGGTTTCCATGTTGTCCCAGACCTTCCGGGTTGGCACCCGCACCGCCCCGATTGACCCGACACAGCATGCCGCTGACGCCGATCAAGGTGTGGCAAGCCGATGAAGGTCCATATCCTCGACGATTGGTTCGACACCTTGCGTACCTTGCCCAGCTATGCCCGGCTGCAGGGCCATGAGGTCACCGTCTGGACCGACCATACCGAAGACATCGACACCCTGGCCCGCCGCTTGCAAGAAGCCGAGGCGCTGGTCCTGTTCCGAGAGCGTACCCCGGTCACCGCCGCGTTGCTGGATCGGCTGCCGGGGCTGAAGCTGATCTCGCAGCGCAGCGTCTATCCGCATGTCGATGTACCGGCCTGTACAGCAAACGGCGTCCTGCTTTGTTCCAACATGCATTCAGACACGCCCTCGGTGGCGGCGTCAGAGCTGACGTTTGCGTTGATGCTGGCCTCGGCCCGACAGATCCCGCAGCAGATGGCCAGCCTGCGCGCGGGTCACTGGCAGATGGGGGTTGGTCAGACGCTCGCCGGGCGGCGGCTGGGCCTCTATGGCTATGGTCGGATCGCGAAACAGGTCGCTGTCTATGCTCAGGCCTTCGGGATGAAAGTCTGGTGGTGGGGGTCGGACGAGGGGCGCGCCCGCGCCCGGGCCGATGGCGCGGAACTGGCCCCCGACCGCGCCCGCTTTTTCGCCGACAGCGATTTTGTCAGCCTGCATGTCCGCCTGAAACCGGCGACGCGCGGGATCATCACCGCCGAGGACCTGCTGGGCATGAAGCCCTCGGCCAGCTTCATCAACACCTCGCGGTCCGGCCTTGTTGCGCCGGGTGCGCTGGACAAGGCGCTGGAGGCGGGACGCCCCGGGCGGCTGGCGCTGGATGTCTTTGACACGGAACCGCTGACCGATGCCAAGGATCCGCTGGTCAATCACCCTTCGGTCATCGCGACGCCGCATATCGGCTACGTCACCGAGGATGAGCTGGATATGCAGTTCGCCGACATCTACGACCAGATCAACGCCTATGCCGAGGGCGCGCCGATCCACATGATCAACCCAGAGGCCCGGGGCGGCCAGTGACAGAGCTTTTCTACGCCGGGCTGGAGCCGGCGACCTTCTGGATTCTGGTCGCGGTCAGCTTTGTCTCTTCCTTCATCACCGTCGCGCTGGGCATCGGCGGGGGCGCCCTGCTGTTGGCGGTCATGGCCAGCGTCATGCCCCCGGCGGCGCTGATCCCGGTGCACGGGGTGATCCAGGTGGGGTCAAACGCGCTGCGGCTGGCGGTACTCTTTCGCCATGTGCATTGGCCGCCGGTGCTGACCTTCCTGGTCGGCACGGTGATCGGTGTGGCGCTGGGCGGGTCGCTGGTGGTCAACCTGCCGCCGGGGGCCATCCTGATCGGTGTCGGCGGTTTCGTGATCTGGTCGGTGCTCAGCAAGCCGCCCGCATGGTTGTCGCGCCTGCCGGTCGTGACCGGGCTGATTTCCAGTTTCCTGACCATGTTCTTTGGCGCCACCGGGGTCTTTGTTGCCAATTTCACCAAGTCGCTGAACCTGCCGCGGCAGGCACATGTCGCCAGCCACGCCGCCTTCATGACGGCGCAGCATCTGGCCAAGGTGCTGGCCTTCGGCCTGCTGGGGTTTGCCTTCGGTCCCTGGCTGGGATTCCTGGCAGCGATGATCCTGGCCGGGTTCCTGGGCACGCTGGGGGGGCGCCTGATCCTGGACCGGCTCAGCGATCACGGATTTCGCCGGGTGTTGGACGTGGTGCTGATCCTGATCTCGATCCGGCTGATCTGGACGGGCCTGTCCTCGCTCCTGTGACGCCGCCCGCCGGGGCGTCGACGGATCGGAATCGCTTCGCTAGGCTCGGGGCAGGGTCGGCGTGTGCGGCCCGACTCGGGGCAACGGCAAGGGGACAGAGGTGATGAGAACAGCGGGACTGGCACTGGCGGGATTTCTGGCGGCGGCGCCGGCCTGGGCCGAGTTCACCACCGGCGATGCGCTGGTGATTGGAAACGCGCGCTATGGCGAGACGGTGACGGCCTTCGGCCCCGACGCGGTGCAGGCCGTGGCCAGGGCGCTGCGCTTGCGCGGGCAAGAGGTCGAACAGCTGGCCAATGGCGGGGCCGTGGCGATGCAGCAGGCGCTGGACGGTTTCATGGCCGCCATCGACGAGGGCGAGACGCCGCTGATCGTAGTGCTGTCGGGCCAGTTCGCCTCCGTCGACGGCGGCCCAGTCCTGCGCCCGGCGGGCCGGGAGACGTCCAAGGCTGCGGGCCTGTCGCTGGCGGCGGTGCTGGAGGTCCTGGCCCAGAGCCCGCGCCGGGCCTTCCTTGTGCTTGGCGAGGCCGGCGAGGCGACCGCCCTTGAGGCGCTGGAGATCCCCGAGGGCGTGACCGTCATCCGTGGTCCCGCCGCCAAGGTGGCAGAGTTCGCCGCCCGTGAAATGGCGCAACCGGCCTTGCCGCTTGAGAAGTCCACCGACTGGTACGGGCTGGCGCTGTCCGGTCACGCAAGCGATGGACTGGCGGTACTCACCCATACCGAGGTGCGCCCCCCGAGTGAGGCGGAACAGGCCGCCGCCCGGGACCGGATCGCCCTGTTGGACGAGACGGCCTGGCAGCGCGCCATCGAGAGCGGGGCGTTCCAGGCTTACCTGGACAGCTATCCGCAAGGCCTTCACGCCGAGGCGGCTCTGCAAATGCGTGACGGCGCACCTGCGATCAGCCCGGCAGAGGCAGAGGCGTCCCTGGCGTTGGATGCGACCGCGCGCCGCGAGATTCAGCGCAGCCTGACCCGGCTGGGGCACCGAACAGGCGGTATCGACGGGATATTTGGCCCCGGCACACGCGGTGCGATCACCGCCTGGCAACGGCAGAGCGGCACCGATCCGACCGGCTACCTGGATGCGGCACAGGTTGCGCGCTTGGCAAAAGAGGCGGCGCAGTCACCGGCGCCAAGCGCCCCACGACCCCGACGGGCGAGCAATCCTGTCTCGGCGCAGGAGGCTGCAACCTGGAACATGGCACGAGGTGAACGGGGTCTGCGCGCCTATCTTGGCCAATACCCCAACGGCGCCTTTGCGGCGCGTGCCCGGGTCAAGCTGAGCAACATGCAGCGCGGGTCGGGCCAGTAGTCGATCAGCGCGTCCGCGCCGCCTCGCGCGCACGTTTCGCCGCCAGCATTTCCTTCAGGACCTCAGGGCGCGGGCGCCAGTCATAGCGGTCGTCGGCACGGGTCTTTTGCCAGTGCAGCGCACCGCCGTTGCGCCAGGGGTCCAGCACCACGCCGTCATAGATCGTGCCGCCGCGCGGGCTGACAACTGCCGTGTGGTGGATGATCCGGAAGGGCGAGCGTGGAGAGATCGCGCGCAGGACCGAGAGTGTCCGGAAATTCTCCTGGCTGAGGCGGCGGTGCATGTCCTCGGCCCAGTGGTTGCACAGGCCCCGTTCGCGTTCGCCGCTGTGGACCTTGGCGTTATGGATCAGCGGCGGGTCGGTGATGCCGTACTCTTGCGTCAGCTGGCGGGAATAGGTGTAGGCGATCCGCGCCGCGCGGTCGGCCTCACGCGGGTCGACATTCGGGCCGAGGCCCCGGATTTCCGCCGCCAGCGCGTCGATGTCCCTTTGCCCGAATTCCGGGCTGACGGTGGTGCAGCCGCCGATCGCCAGCATGGCCAGGGCCATCAGCATCATTGCAAAACGCTTTGTCATCGTGATCCCACCTGAAAGTCAGCAGTCTTGGCCAGAGGCATAGCTCCGGACCACCGGAGGTGCCAGACCTTGGTCGGCATTTGCCCCCGCCTGATGCAGCGAGGGCGCGAGAGACTAGAGGGCAAAGGCCTTTTGCGCCGCGGGCCGTGCCTGCAGCCGGTCGACATAGGCCTTGAGATTGGGCATCCCCGAGACATCGACGCCGAATTTCTCGCACATGATGCAGGCATGGCCGGTGATCGTGTCGGCGGCGGTGAAATCCCCGGCAAGGTAGTCGCGATCCGCCATATGGGCATCCACGGTCTGCACCATGCGAGTCATCAGCTTCAGCGCGCGCTTGGCATGTTCCTCGGACCGGCGCTCGGGCTTGAGGATGATGGTTTCCACGACGTAGTTGTTCATCGGCCCCATGATCATGCCCTCGCCATAGTGCAGCCATTGCAGGTATTGCGGAAAGGCCGGGGACTCGACCGGCGGCACCAGTTTGCCCTGTCCGTGGCGCGCCACCAGGTACTCTGCAATGGCAGGCGATTCAAAGATCCGCACGTCGCCGTCCTCCAGCACGGGAATGCGGCCGTTCGGGCTGATTTCCAGGAACTCGGGCGCGCGCATGGCCGGATCGCCCAGTTTCTCGAAGCGGTGCAATTCGAAATCCAGCCCCAGTTCGTACATCAGCCAGGCGGTGCGCACGGCGCGGGTGTCGGGGGCGAAATAGAGTTTCATCAGCGTCTCCGGTTGGCGGGGCGCGCGGTCCCCATTGGCAATTTCCGGGCCGGACGGTCGTCTTGCCGGGTTGCGCGTTATTGGGTAGCGGTTGGGACAGGACAGTCAACCGGCAGGACAGCCCATGATCGATGCCCATTTCTGGCCCACGCCCAACGGGTGGAAAATCTCCATCGCGCTCGAGGAGATGGGGCTCGACTATCGCGTGGTGCCGGTCAACATCCTGCGCGGCGAACAGTTCGACCCGGAGTTCCTGAAGATCAGCCCGAACAACCGGATGCCCGCCATCGTGGACCATGCGCCCGAAGGCGGCGGGCCGCCGATATCGGTCTTCGAGGGGGCCGCGATCCTGATCTACCTGGCCGAGAAGACCGGCCAGTTCCTGCCCCGTGACCTGCGCGGGCGGACCGAGGTACTGGAATGGCTGATGTGGCAGGCCGCCGGGGTCGGGCCGATGTTCGGTCAGGCGGGCCATTTCAAGTTCTACGCCCCGGAACCGAACCCCTACGGCCTGGAACGCTACACGACCGAGGTGCTGCGGCTTTACGGTGTGCTGGATCGCCGGCTGGAGGGGCGCGACTACATCTGCGGCGCCTGTTCGATTGCCGATTTCGCGACCTGGCCCTGGGTCGTGACCTACCGCAAGCAGGAGATCGACCTGCACGAGTTCCCCAACGTGCGCCGTTGGTATGACCTGATGAAAACCCGCCCGGGCCTGCGTCGCGGCTATGACGTGGGCAAGGAACTGGGCAAGCCGCCGGGCACATGGGACGAGGAAGCACGCAGCCACCTGATGCCGCGCAGCACGCAGACCCCCGGGACCTAGGCCACAGCCGGAAACCGCTTGATCGGCGGACGCGATTCCACACACTCTGGTTCCGATTGATTTCCGAGTGACCGTTGGTGCGATGCCCCTGATTTCAGAGTTCACTCTTGACCTTGGCACCCCGACGTTTGCCAGCTTGCAATCCCGCACCGGCGACCTGGTCATCATCGAGGCCGGCAGCGAGTCCGACTATGCGCTGACGCCGCTGCCCGCAGAGGTGGACGTGCTGCAAGCACAGGGGCGCAGGGTGATCGCTTATCTGAACGTCGCGGTGACGAACCACTACCGGACCTACTGGAACGACAGCTGGGTGGGCTACGATGACCCGGACAACCGCGACGTGGGCCCCGTTCTTGACGGCGCATCGCCACCACCCTGGCTGAAGAACAACCGCGACTACACGACCTCCGAAATCGAGAACGAGGACGGTTCGACCTTCACGATCACCCAAGGTACATAGTCGATTGCAACGATCCGGCCTGGCAACAGCGGGTCATGGACGAGGCGGTCCGGATGGTATCGCCCGCGGCACAAGGCGGGTTGGGATACAGCGGGGTCTTTCTGGACGATGTGGGCCGCTATTACGAGGCGGCGTCACAGGATCTGGGCTACGACATGGCGGATGCCGCGGAGCGCGTGATGGCGTTTGTTACCGCCATCGTGGTTGCGGTTCGGGCGGTCTTGCCCAACGCCTATGTCGCGGTGAATTCCGGGCCCTACATCGACTGGAACAGCGGCCAACCGGTCGCCGCCGCGACGCTTGCCCATTTCGGCGCCATCGACCCCCCTGTTGATGGAAACCCAGTTCGGTGGCGCCTGGGGGATGTCCTGGCCAACGGAACGCATTGGGTGCCGGACCACGACTTTCTTGCCGTCGAACGGTCATGGGACAGCACTCTGGATCCGCAGGCCTTTGCCGACTGGGCGTGGGCCAACGGCGTCGTGCCGCATGTCGCGGAGAACTCCGACTATGCCTCGCCCGCCGTCACGCCTCCCCCGGGGACTGCGGGCCCGACCTGCCGACCGGCGGGAACGGGCCCAATGCGCTGGGCGGGCTGGGCGGCAATGACACGATCCTGGCCGGGGGCGGGGCCGGTGTTTCGTTTCCGTTGCGGTCAGAGGATGAAATCGTCGCTCGTCAATCCGCTCACGTCCGGCAGGCGGATCGCACTGTCGGCGGCCAGGTCGGCGTCGACATTGATCTCGACGATGCTCAGCCCGCCTGCGATCTCCTGCACCCGTACCTGGTTGGCCCCGGTGAAATTGGCGGTCCCGATAAAGGAGAAGGTCTCGGGGACCATGTCCGACAGGTTGATCGTGTCCACGCCCTGTTCGAAATCCAGGATTCGGTCGCTGGTGCCCTTCGTGGCGCCGCTGTCGTCGATGCTGTCGAAGACGAAGGTGTCGGCATCGGCCCCGCCACGCATGAAATCCCGGCCAAGCCCTCCGTCGATCGTATCCTCGCCAGCAAAGCCGCGAATATCGTCTTCGCCCTCGGTCCCGGCGAGGTTGTCGGCGTTCTCGGTGCCGTGGATGACGCTGACGAGCAATTCGCTTTCGTCGTCGAAGATCGTCGTCCGGCTGGTCACGCGCCCCTCGGCGTCAAAGCCGTATTCGATCGTATCCCAACGCTCGACGTCCTCGGCATCGGACATGACCCGCGACACCGGCAGGCCATCGGCCCGGTTCTCGATCTGCAGCTTTCCGTCGTCGTAGTCGATCACGCGCTGCAGGATCTTGCGGTTGCCGTCCAGCGACAGGGTGATGCTGTTCCAGGGGTTGCCGTCCATGCGGTCGGTGATCACCTTGGACACCGGCGCCCCGTCGGACAACAGGATCTTGACCTCCAGCCCGTTGTCCAGTTTGACCACGCGGCTCAGCTGCTGGCCGGTTTCGCTGAAACTCTTGGTGACGGAAGTCCAGGGCATGACGTCGCCGCCGTCCTGCATCACCTGGAGATATGGGGTGCCCTCGTGGAAGAATTATTCTAGGCTGCGCCCGTCGTCGAATATGACCTGCAGCTTTGTGCGGATACCTTCGGAGTTCCAATTCGAAGACCTGGACGACCAAGCGAATTGGTCCTCCGGATCGGAGTCCGTGGTCCTTGTAGACATGTTGTTCTCTGCTCTTGGTTGCCAGTGTTGCCTGATTGCGCCGGGGCGGTTTTTCCCGCTCTCGAAGGACGCGCGTTAACTGTTTATCAAGGCTTGGCTTTTCGCCAAAAAAAGCAAAACCGGCGTGACGCGCCTCGCGGCGCGTTGTGACGCAACCGACACATTCAATACCGTATAAGGAGAAATTCCTATCCTCTGGGGTAGGCCTCGAATTGGTGCTCTCACCCGCCTTCGAGATGGGCCAGCATTGTTTCGGCCCCGGAAACCTTCACGGGAACGCCGGGCGGATTATCTTTCATCCCCGGTTCGGCAAACAGCGCGGTGATCTCGCCGTCTTCGACAAGCATCGCGTAGCGCCAGCTGCGCAGGCCCATGCCTTGTGCCGACCGGTCGACCAGCATGCCCATCAGCCGGGTGAAATCGCCGTTGCCGTCTGGCAGCATCATGACCTTTTCGATCCCCTGCGCCCGCGCCCATTGATGCATGACAAAGGCGTCGTTGACCGACAGGCAGATCACGCGGTCGATCCCCCGGGCGCGGAACGCGTCGTAGTGGCGTTCGTAGCCCGGCAGGTGGGTTTCGGAACAGGCGGGCGTAAAGGCCCCGGGCAGCGCAAACAGCACCACGCGTTGACGGTCGAACAGTTCGGCGCTGGTGACGTCCTTCCATTCATAGGGGTTGTCGCCGCCCAGGGCCTCGTTGCGCTGGCGAGTGTGAAAGACGGTTTCGGGAACGCGCTGTGGTGTCATGTCCGGGCTCCTGTTGCAGGTCGGTGTGGCCTGTCCCAGAGTAGCCCCCTGGGGCTGACGGTAAAGCGCCCAAGTTGAAGAGAGAGAAGATGACCGACCTGCCGCCCGATCTTCCCGGCTATGGCGCGCTGCGCCCCTACAGGCCCGCGGGTGTCACGCGTGGTCCGCGCATGACCAAGCTGCTGGCGGATCTCGATGCGGCGATTTCCGCCTGTGATCTGCGCGACGGGGCCACGGTGTCGTTCCATCATCATCTGCGCAATGGCGATGCGGTGCTGAACATGGTGATGGCGGCGCTGGCCCGCCGGGGGCTGAAGGACCTGCATGTGGCGGCCAGTTCCCTCTTTCCGGTTCACGCGCCGCTGGTCGAGCATATCCGGAACGGCACCGTCTCCCGCATCTCGGCGGCCTTTATCTCAGGCCCGGTGGGAGAGGCGATCTCGACCGGGGTGCTGCTCCAACCGGCGGTCCTGATGACGCATGGTGGTCGGGCGCGGGCGCTGGATGCGGGGGACATCGTGATAGACGCGGCCTTTGTCGCCGCACCGGTCGCGGACGAGATGGGCAATGTCTCGGGCAGCATGGGCACCACCGCCTGCGGCACGTTGGGATACCCGATGACGGATGTCGCGGTCGCCCGCCGCACAGTGGCCATCACCGATACGCTGGTGCCTTACCCGGCGCCCGCTATCGACATCCCGCAGGGGCAGGTGGATCACGTCGTGCAGGTGCCGCGCATCGGTGATCCGTCGGGCATCGCCTCGGGCACCACGCGCCCGGCAGAGGACCCGGTCAGCCTGGCCATTGCTGACAGCGCAGCCCGCACCATCGCCGCCAGCGGTCTGTTGAACGACGGGTTTTCCTTCCAGACCGGCGCCGGGGGCGCCTCTCTGGCGACCGCTGCTGCGGTGGGCCGCCAGATGGCGAGCGCGGGTGTCACGGGCAGTTTTTGTTCCGGCGGGATCACCGGGTTTCACGTCGAGATGCTGCGCGCGGGGCTTTTTCGCGGGTTGCTGGACGTGCAGTGCTTTGACCTCGAGGCCGTGCGATCTTACCGGGACGATCCCCGGCACCAGGCGATGTCGGCGGCCACCTATGCCGCACCGCATATCGGCGGCGCGGTGGTCGACCGGGTCGACGCGGTGGTGCTGGGTGCGGCAGAGGTCGATCTGGAGTTCAACGTCAACGTGACCACCCGGGCGGGTGGTGTCCTGATCGGCGGGTCTGGCGGTCACGCGGACACGGCGGCGGGCGCGCAGTTGTCCATCGTGACCACGCGCCTGACAGCCGCCGGTTTTGCCAAGATCGTACCGCAGGTCGGTACGCTGACCACGCCGGGCCAGACGATCGACGTTGTGGTGACAGAGGCGGGGCTGGCGGTGAACCCGGCGCGGACAGAGCTGGCGGAACGGCTGCACAGCGCCGGCCTGCGCTTGCGCCCGATAGAGGACTTGGCCCGTGAGGCCGCCACTGCCGCGCGCCAGCCGGTGCCGCCCCGGGCCGGGGGACGGGTGGTTGCCATCAGCGAATACCGCGACGGCAGCGTGACCGACCTAGTCCGCCAAATCGGCACGGATTGACACTTTGCCGTGACAAGGCGCTGGTATTCCGTGCCGAAACCGCGACAATCGCGCCGGATGCGCTATGGTTTTCGCGGATCCGGGCCGCCGTTCGCAGGACAAAAGACGGACCGCGGCGTTCAACAGGGAAAAGAGGTTTCAGGATGATAACAGACATCCAGTTCAAGCGGTCCTGGCGTGCATTTGCAGGCGCCGGGGCGCTGGCGCTGATGATGCCGGTGGCCGGGTTTGCCCAGGACGCCACGCCGATCCAGGTCG
Source organism: Mameliella sp. LZ-28 (assembly GCF_012274245.1). Lineage (NCBI taxonomy): Bacteria > Pseudomonadati > Pseudomonadota > Alphaproteobacteria > Rhodobacterales > Roseobacteraceae > Antarctobacter > Mameliella sp. LZ-28. The sequence continues at coordinate 38,005 of NZ_JAANYX010000032.1, forward strand.
ACACGATGCGGCTGACATCGGAACAGCCGGTTACCACCGATACCTTCTTTGGCACGGTGCAGGCCAGCGACATGCTGGGCCTTTCCTACGAGGCAGGCGGCTGCGTGGTCGAGGTCTCGGACAAGGCCAAGCGCGCGCGCGTCGCCACCGCCGGGCAAGTGCTGGTGCGGCTGGATGACAAGCGGTCGATGCTTGCGCTGCGCACCGCCGAGTCGCGGGTTGCCGAACTGGCCGCCACGATCGAGGAACGCGAGCTGGACATCCAGTCCGCCATTGCCGACGACAAGCGCCGCCAGCAGGAGCTGGACCTGACCACCGCCGAGTACGAGCGCAACAGCACCATGCTGGGCCGGGGCCTGATCAACGAGACCACGATGGAAGGGGTCGAGCGCCGCTTCATGGAGGCGCAGTTCGCCGCCGACCGCGCGCAAGAGGCCATCGCCACCGCCCGCGCCGCCAAGCGCCGCGCCGAGATCGCGCATGAGATCGGGCAGCTGGACCTGCAAACCGCGCAGCTCAACCACGAACAGCTGGTGCTGACGGCACCCATCGACGGGGTGCTGGTGGGGTTCGAAACCAACGTGGGGGACTGTGTCTCGGCCGGGGAACGCGCCGCGCAGATCTATGCCCCCAGCGAGAAATCGGTGGATGTCTTCATCCTCATCAGCCGCCTGTCCGAAAGCGGTCCGACCGGGATCTCCGACGGCTCCGGTGTGCGCATCACCCGCGTGAACGGCCAGGTCTGCGCCGGGACGATCACCCGCTTCGACACCGAGGCGGACCTGGAAAACCAGTTCGTCAAGGCCACCATCGAGGTCGATGAGACCTGCGCCCCCGACCTGTTTCTGAACGAGGCGGTTGAGGTCGAGGCAATGCTGGACGCAAGCGACGACACCTTCGAGATTCCGACCGGCGCGCTGACCAATGGCGACACGGTCTTCCTTGTCGATGAAGAGGGCGCCACCCTGCAGGAGGTCACGGTCGAGATCCTCAGGACCGGCCCGCGTGAGACCATCGCGCGCATTCCCGGCGCGGCCGGACGGCTGATCGTCAGCGACGCCCTTGCCGGTCTGGGCGAAGGGCAGGCGGTGGCGCTGCGCTGATCGTCTTGCGGTGATCCTGCCGGGTCAGGGCGGGGTCAGCGTGCCCCGCATGGTCGCGGAGTACAGGAAATCCTCGAGATCCTCGGTGTTGATCGGCTTGGTCATCAGCACCGTCTGCGCTGCGTCGCACATCTGGCGCAGCTCGGTCGACCGGTTGGCCGACATCAGGCGCGCGGGCAGGGCCGGATCGCGCGCCCGCAGCTGCCGGACCAGCGCCAGCCCGTCCTGCCCCTCGCCAAGGTGGTAATCCGCCAGGAGCGCGTCAGGCAGAATGCCGATGTCGTGCAGCAGCGCGCGCGCCTCCTCGACACTTCCGGCGTCCAGCACGCTGCCGCCCCAGCGTTCGATCAAGAGGCCCAGCGCGCGGCGCAGCTCTTCGTCGTTTTCCACCAGCAGCACGATCAGCCCGCTGTCGCGCAGGCGTTGCCGCGCCGCGGGGCTTTTGCGCGGTGTGGGCATCTCGTTCGGGCCGTTCACCCGCTGCGCGCTGAAGAAGAACCGTGTGCCGCGTCCCAGTTCCGAACTCACGCCAAGCGGGTGGCGCAACTGCGCGCAGGCGCGTTCCACGATGGCCAGACCCAGGCCCAGCCCCTCGTTCACGCTGCTCTTGCTGTCCAGACGCTCGAACTCGCGAAAAATTCGTTCCTGGTCGTCTTCGGCAATCCCGGGCCCGGTGTCCCAGACCTCGAAACGGATGGTGTTGCCCTGCCGCCGCGCGCCAACAAGCACACGACCCGTTTCGGTATAGCGCACCGCGTTGGCGATCAGGTTCTGCAGGATGCGGCGCAGGAAGCCGGGGTCGCTGGCCACGCTGCCAGAGGCCGGAACCACGCGCAGGTCCAGCCCCTTGAGCGCGGCGAGCGGGGCGAATTCATCGTGCAGCCTCTGCAGGAGCTGGTTCACGGAGACGGCGGTGATGTCGAGGCTGGCGGCGCCGGAATCCAGTTTCGAGATGTCCAGCAGGGCGTCGATGATCTTTTCGACGCTGTCCATCGCGCTCAGCGCCTTGGTGGCGTGTTGCTGGGTGGTGTCATCGCCGCCACCCTCGGCGATCCCCGAGATATAGAGTTTGGCCGCCGACAGCGGTTGCAGCAAATCGTGGCTGGCCGCCGCGACGAAACGCGACTTGGAGGCGTTGGCCCGTTCCGCCGTGACCAGCGCATCTTCCAGTTCCAGCGTGCGTTCCATCACCCGCCGTTCCAGCAGTTCGTTGGCCTCTTCGAGTGCCCGCGCCGCCTGGCGTTCGACGGAAACATCGGTGAATGAGATCACGAAGCCCCGGTCGGGCATTTCCTGACCGAAGACGTCCAGCGTGATGCTGCTTTCGGCACGGATCTCGAACCGCAGGGGCAGGCGCCCGCGGTCCTGGTGGGCCCAGGCGCGCAGTTCCTCGGCGGTCATCACGTCGGCGTCGAAACGGGTTTCAAGCTGTTCGATCAGCCGGTCGAAATCCACGCCCAGCCGCAGCGTGGCGATGGGCAGGGACAGCATCTCGCCGATCTTGTCGTTCCAGCCCACCAGCCGCGCATCGCGGTCAAAGATGCAGACCCCCTGGTTGAGGTGGTCCAGCGTCGCCCGCAGCATCCGCGCCTGGCTGTCCAGCAGCTTGCCGCGTTCCTGCCGTTCCAGCCGCATGATGTCGGTTACGTCGGTCTGCAGGACGACGGTGCCGCCGTCCGGCGTGCGGTGTTCGCTGACCTGCAGCCAGCGATCCCAGATCAGGCGCACGTTGAAGATCGCGTGCCGGTCCTTGTGGCGCTTCAGCCGCTGTTCGGCCCATTGCGCGGGGCTGACGATGTCGGGCAGTTGCAGGAACCGGCTTTCGCTGACCGCCTCGACGTAGTCGGCAAAGGGCAGCCCCTCGGCCAGGCGCGGCTGAACGTCGTGCAGCGGCAGGCTGAACCGGCTGTTCCACATCACCAGCTTGTCGGCGCTGTCGAACAGGGCAAAGCCCTCCTGCACCGCCTCGATCGCGTTGGCCAGGTTCTTGCGGGCGTGTTCGGCCTCGTGCTTGGCGCGGGCGAGGGCGGCATTGGACTGGTTCAGCAGGTCAAGCGTGTATTCCAGGTCGCGGGTGCGCTGGCGCACCTGGTCCTCCAGCATGGCGGCGCGTTCGAACTGGGCATAGGCGGCGCCGGACTGGTCGGTGTCCTGTTCGACGCGGCGCATCAGCGCCTCGCTGATCCGGAGCAGCTTTTCGTTCTGGCGTTCAAGTGGATCGTTGGGATTGATCAGATAATGCGTCAGGTCTCCCTGCATGGAGCCTCCGGTGCATAGATCGCGACCCCGGTCATGGTCTGGTTGACATGCATCCCGTTGACCTGCTCGCCGTAGGTGGAAAACCCGGTGACCCTGTGCCGCGACAACACATCGTCAAGGGGCCGTTTCAACTGGCGTTTTTCGGCCTCGATCCGGCGCAGGACGCAATCGCAGGCAAGGATCGCCTCCGGCTGTTCGGTCCGTGACAGTTCGCTCAGCTGCTGGTCCAGGTGGTCGACGATATGGGCCGCATCGGCAAGGGTCAGCACCAGCCCCTCGTCGATGGCGGAAAAGAATTCCAGCGCGCCGTCCTCTGTCACGCGCTTGATGGCGCGGACGTGGTGGCTGCCACCCAGGCGGACCACCATCGGGCTGTCGGCAAAGGTGAAGGTGTCGATCTGGTGCGGGTCCTTGCCCAGCAGGCGCCCAAGCTCCAGTGCTGCGGGTTCGGCGTTGATTTCATGCACCAAACGGCGCGAGGGATCCGCGCGGGTCACCACCATGCGCAGGTCGGTGGGGGTGAAATGGTTGACGCTGAACACCCGTAGCCGGCAGGTGCTGCGCACCAGCGCCATGACAGCGGCCTTTTCGTGGCAGACGCCATTCAGGGCGACGAAGGTATGTTCGAACCGCACCCCGTCCCCGGCGGACCCCCCGAACAGCTGGGTCGGCCCCAGCCCGGCGGTCAGGGACGAGGCCAGCCGGTCCTCCTGCATCGACAGCCCGTCGACCATGAGAAAGGCGAATTCCTCGGTCATCTCGGGCGCGCGGGCGCCCAGCTCGGCGCGGGCGCGGATGGTGCGCTGGGTCATCTCGTGGCTGGGCAGGTTTTCCAGATCCTCGTACAGCAGGACCTCGGCCTCGAAACAGCGCTGCGGCAGGGCCATCGCCACCACCTGTTCCTCGACGTAGCCGGCGCCCATCGCGATCTCTCCGGCGGTGGTGCAGGCCATGACCGGGGCATCGCCCAGTCGGGACTGCAGGCCCGTTACCAGCGTCTGAAAGGGGGTTGCGGGGCTGCAAAAGATCATCACGACGGCAAAGGGGCCGTTGCCCAGCCCGTCGGCAAGCTGGTCGATCAGGTCGGGTGCGTCGCAATCGGCGCGGGCTGTCCGCAGAATGGCGTCGTTATCGACACCCCCCTCGGACGGAGAGGCTCCTCCGTCCATCGGTTCTCCTCCCCAGGTGTTCTGTCTTTATTCGGGACAGACTACGGAGTGTCCGGCTGTCTTGGCAAGAGGTTCGAAAAGCTGGCCTCGCCCGCGATCAGCACGGCCTGGGTGCGGCTCTGGACACCCAGCTTTCGCATGATGGCGGTGACATGTGCCTTAACGGTGGTTTCCGCGATGGACAGGTCATAGGCGATCTGCTTGTTCAGCTTGCCTTCGCAGATCAGTTGCAGGATGCGCGCCTGCTGGTTGGTCAGCGTCGATAGGCGCGACACCGCGTCGTCACCGGAATCCGCCGGCTGGCCGGCATCGCCCACGTCGACGAAACCCTCGGGGACAAAAACCTCGTCGCGGGCCAGCGCGTCGAAGGCCTGGCGGAAGACGCCGCGCTGGCTGTGCTTGGGGACGAATCCCTTGGCGCCCGCGCGCATCACCGACGTCACCATGCGGTTGTCCGCCATCGAAGAGACGACGACCACCGGGATCGCCCCGGCCGCGGTCTTGAGCCGGATCAGCCCGTCCAGCCCGTTCACGTCCGGCAGGTTGAGGTCCAGCACGATGACATCCGGTTCCGCGCCTTCGCTCAGGGCGTCCAGCGCATCTTCCAGCAGGCTGGCGGTCTCGATCTCCTCGATCCCGGCCACGGTCTTGAGCGTCATGGCAAGCGCGTCGCAAAACAGCGGATGATCGTCCACGATCAACGCCGAGGCGAAATGCCGTTGATGATCCGTATCGGGCAACGTTCTCCTCCCCATTGAACGCCGGTCTCTTGGTATACCTTATGATCCTAGCAAAGCGCCAGAGCCACGGCACCTGTGCTAAGGTCTTAGGAGGGGCCGAACAGGCGCCGAAGGCGTGGGGCAATGCGCTACGTTCGGAATCAACCTGCGCTGAGCACATGCAGATGGACGGGAGTCCTGGCCGCGAAGGCGAGAGCGACCTTTGCGATGGAAAGAGTTCTCTATCCCGGAAACGTATTGTTTCCGTATGAATCTAACAAAAAGTGGCTGAAAAATGGCAGAATTTTGTCGTTGTCACGATTCCGGCCCATCGTGGGTCCATTGGTTATTTCGAAAATCAAGAAAAATCTTGCCTTAACAGGCTGCGATTGGGGGACGATCTTATGCCCGACTACCTTAAGGTTTTCACGTACGAACTTGACGGCCTTTCCTACACCGTAAGTCTGTTCGAGGATAACGGAACCATCATGGCGGACATCACGGTTCTCGAAGGCGCGATGGATGTGAATGCGATCTACTTCGGCGACGACGACTATTCCGGAGAGAGCGCCTCTCTCGACGGACCGCTCAACATGAACGGTGCGCGGCTTGAAGACGGGGATATCCAGTGGGACATGGCCCAGGCGCTCAGTGATCCTGGCCTCGGCCCCGATGCGGCAGATAAGGAAACCTACCTTTCCGCAGGCGACACGCTCACGCTTGAACTGGATGCCGAAAGCATCGACGACATTGATGTCGTCGGCATCCGTGCGACCTCGACGACCACGGACGAGGGGTCGATCAAAGCCGTGTCAGACGACCCGGAAGAGCCTGAGGAACCGGAGGATCCCGAGGAGCCGACATTTGAAAAGGTGTATTTCGGCACCGGGACAAACGAGGAAACCGGCTTGCCGGATGGCGTTGCCATTTTTGGCGAACCTTTCGAAGGCAACCCGGCGCTGCCCGAAGACCAGGAGCCCACGTTCGAAAACTATCTGGCCTATTTCGAAAACGAAATCGAAGGCTACGATATCACCGATATCGTGGACATCAGGTTCTATACACTGCACGAGGAAGGCTATCCCGTCGAGTTGTTCCGGATCGAGGCCCCCGAAGGCGGCTTCGCGGATGCCGACGAGGTGCTGGAGGCTTATGATGCCGCCATCGAGGCTGGAGCTCTGGACCTTGAAAGCGGCGAGGAGCTGATGGCGGCTTTGAGTCTGCCGGAAGACTTCGAAGAGGTCCCCCTCGTAGAAGATCCGGATGTCGAAGACGATCTTGAAATGGCGTAACCGACCGGAGGCGTGATTGCGCGCTTTCGCGATCGGCGCCGGCCATCATGAGAACGGCGTGACCGGGGTCACGCCGTTCTCTGGTCTGTCGGTCCGGATCAGCCGGTCCAGTTGGTCGCCTGGGCGAAGACCAGGAAGGCGATGGCGATGCCGATCCAGGTCACGAAGAGCGGCAGGAAGAACCGGATCCAGCGATCCCAGCCCACACCGGCCAGCGCCAGGGTCGCCATGAAGTAACCGGAGGTCGGGTAGAAGATGTTTGAGAGTCCGTCACCCAGCTGGTAGGCCAGCACCGCGTTCTGCCGTGTCACCCCGATCAGGTCCGAAAGCGGTGCCATGATCGGCATGGTCACAAGCGCCTGGCCGCTGCCCGACGGAATGACGAAGTTGAAGCCGAGCTGCGACAGGAACATGCCCACCGCCGAAAGCGTGTCGGGAAAGCTGCCGACCAGTCCGCCAAGGCCGTGCACCAGAGTGTCCATGACCTGCCCCTGCTCGAACATCACCGCGACCGCCCGGGCCAGTCCGACGATGATCGCGCCCATCAGCACGTCGCGGAAACCCTCGTTGAAGGCATCGCAGATGCGTGTGGTGTTCAGCCCGGCGACAAGCCCCACGGCCACGCCCATCAGGACAAACAACCCCGCCATTTCCAGCATGAACCAGCCGCGGGTCAGCACGCCCCAGACGAGGATCGCGAAAAAGCCCAGCGTGACCAGCCCGGCCCAGGCCTGGCGCCGGGAAAACCGCATCGGCTCTGCCGAGAAATCGTGGCGGTAGGACCCGCGCTTTGCCTCTTCACGGGAATCCCCGGCCATCAGGCTGTCGTCGGGGTTGGCGCGGACACGGCGGGCATAGCGGATCGTGTGCAGAACGGCCACGACCAGCAGAACGACAAAGAGCGTGGCGCGCAGACCGGCACCCGAATACAGCGGCAGTTCGGCGATCGTCTGGCCCAGCCCGGTGTTGATCGGGTTCAGCACGCCGGCGGTAAACCCGGCGGTCGTCGCCAACAGAGCGGTGGCCGCGGCGGTGACCGAATCGTACCCCAGCGCGATCATCAGGGGCAGGATCACGGGCACGTAGACCAAGGCCAGCTCCTGCGTCCCGATCAACGAGGCCACGACGGCAAAGACAGTCATCAGCACGGGAAACATCAACAGGCTGCGCGAGGAAAAACGCCGGGCCAGCTTGTCCACCGCCACGTCGATCAAGCCGGTCCGGCGCACCACCATGAACGTACCGCCGATGATGAAGGTAAAGAAGACGACGGTCGCCGCATCCACCAGGCCGTTCGGGACGGCCAGCATGAACTGTTCCAGTCCCACGGGCGTGGCCGGAACCTCGCGGTAGCTGGTCGGGTCGATGGCGCTGCGGCCGTTCGCAAGCGTCACCCGGTCATAGAGACCTGCCGGAATGACATGGGTCAATGCGGCGGCAATGGCCGTGAAGACGAACAGAATGACGTAGATGTGTGGCATCCGGAATCCGGGCGCCTCTGTCTCGTCAACTTCGGTGTTCTCGGCGGTCATTGTCTGGTCCTCCCTCGACCCTGCGGCGCACCGCGGCGCAAAGATCGTCTGATGTTGCAATAACTGACATGTTAGTTAAAATATCTTCTGTGATGCCATAAATGCTTTCAGAAGGGTCTGTTTGCAAATTTTTGAAAGTGGCGGCAAATATACAGGAAAGCGGAGGAAAACATGACAGAGGCAGGCGGTGAAGCGCAGAGCAGACGTGCCTTTGGCGCCCTTGTCGATGCCCTGAGAGACGGAGAACTGCCGTCGAGCAGCTTTCATTCGATGCAGCAACTGGTGAGCGTTCTGGGGTTTCCGATCTCTTCGATTCGCGAGGCGGTCAAGCGGGCCGAGGCGCAGGGACTGATCGAGATCCTGCCCAAACGCGGCATCCAGGTGATGTCGGCGGACCTCGAGTCCACGCGGAACTGCATGGACATGCGCGCGACGCTGGACAAGGAAGGCGCGCGCCGCCTGCTGGCGCGCGACCAGGGGCGCGACTGGTCCGATCTGCGCGCGGCGCATGAGGCGCTTCTGTCGCGGGCGCGGGCCGGGATCGGCGCCGCAGAGGCGGTCGACGTCATCGACGTGGATCTCAGCCTGCACGACGCCCTTGCCGAAGAGCTCGACAATCCTCTGCTGCGGCGCTGCTACGAAGAGAACCGCACCCGCATCGCCATCATCCAGAACACGCGCCCCTTTCTCGCCGACCGTGTTGCCTCGGCGATGGAAGAGCACCTGGCCATCGTTTCTGCGATCGAGGCCGGGGACGAAGCGGCGGCGATGCAGGCGATCGACCTCCATTTCGTGCAGACCCTGCGCTGGTGGGGCATCCACGGCTGAACCGTCCCGCTGTATTCGGTGACGGGACCCCGACCGTGGTTCACCTGTCGCCGAACATGTCCCCCAACCCGCCCAGCACCGAGCCTTCGCCCTTGCTGCCGCCGGGACCCGCGGCGCGCAGCACGCGGTCCGCCAGCCGCGAGAAGGGCAGGCTTTGCAGGTACACGGTGCCCGGTCCGCGCAGGGTGGCCAGGAAGATCCCCTCGCCGCCGAAGACCATGCTCTTGAGGTTCCCGGCCCGTTCGATGTCATAGTGGACGCCGCTGGTCATCGCGGCCAGACAGCCGGTATCGACGCGCAGAACCTCACCGGCCTGCAGCTCGCGCCGGATGACGGTGCCGCCCACATGGATGAAGGCCATGCCGTCACCGTTCAGACGCTGCAGGATGAACCCTTCGCCGCCAAAGAACCCGGCCCCCAGCCGACGCTGAAAGGCGATGTCGGTCGTCGTGCCGAAGGCCGCGCAGAGAAAGGCGTCCTTCTGACAGATCAGTTCGCCGCCCATCTCGGCCATGTTCACCGGGATGATCTTGCCCGGGTAGGGCGCGGCAAAGGCGACGCGCTTCTTGCCCTGACCGTTGTTGGTGAAATGGGTCATGAAGATGGATTCGCCGGTCAGCACGCGTTTGCCGACGTTCAAAAGCGAATCCATGAACCCGGCGGACGGGCGCCCGCCATCGCCCAGGCGAGTTTCAAAGCCGATCCCGTCATCCATGTAGTTCATGGCCCCTGCCTCGGCGATCACGACCTCTGCCGGGTCGAGTTCCACTTCGACGATCTGCATGTCATCGCCGAAAATCTCGTAGTCAACTTCATGGCACCGCATTTCAAACTGCCTTTCGAATATGGACAAAGCGAATGGGCCGAAGGCTAGACCGGTCAGGCGGGCGAAGTCCAGAGAGGGCGCTGCGCCCCCATTGCTGCTGGCCCGGGTTTCGAGAGGCACAGCCACAAGGATTTCGCCGGATCAAGAAACATCTCAGGGTTGATCTTTGATTATGGTAAGATAGGGCAGTTACGAATTCAGCATTCTTGATCCGTTCCTTTGAAAAAGAAAGAAATCGTTATGGCTGTCGAAGACCCGACACTTACCAGGATACCCGTGCAAACCTTTGCCAAGGAGGTTGAAATCCAGGTCCATCACCCGGAATTCGAGGTATCGAGTTCCGTCCAGTTCCTTGATACCGAAAAGCTGTCTACCGGACGGCACAGGATCGAAATCGGCAAGTTCAAGGACGGTTGCTGTGGCCGTGCGGCCTTTGCGATCATCGACGACGGCCGGGTCGTCGAGATCGAGACGGAGGCCTGCGAAGACGCGAAAGGGACGGCGACCGAAGAGGAAGCCGCGCTGTTCCGGCTGGCAATGGACAAACTCGCCCCGACCGAGCAAGAGCCCCAGCCGGTGCAGACATTCCTTGCCAATCTGAACGTCGGCATGCCGCCGCCGATCGGTGTGTCCGGCTGTATCAAGATCTGTCTTCTTGGGTATTGCGTCACCTGTTGTTCGTCTCCGGCGGATGGGCTGTCGTGTTCGCTGACGCGGCCCAGCGGACCCTCGACCGGCACGGCATCGCCCCTGATGACCTTTCGGCAGGAGATTGAGTTCGAAGTTTACAAGCCGGACTTCGAGGCCCTTGCCTCGAACGCGTTTCTCGACGTCGAAAAGCTGTCCACGGGCCGTCACAGGGTCCCGGTCGGCAGGATGGAGGGGCCTTGCGGCGATGATACGGTCTTTGCCAACATCCGCGATGGCCAGGTCATCAATCTCGAGGCCGAAGGCTGCGACCGCAAGGGCGATCCCGTTCCCTCCGACGTGCTGGAGGTGTTTGCGCTTGCGCACAACACGATGGCGCTCAGCGCAAAACCCCCCGAACCGATAGCCGCTTTCCTGGGCGACCTCATCTCCATCGACGTGTGGGGCTGCTTCTGGATTTGCGGGTTCGGCTATTGCCTGTTCTGTTGCACGGGCGACGTCATCACCTCGGGGACGTCCAAGTGCTGGGTCGAAAAGCGCAAGAACTCCCTGTTCTGACCGCCGACAGGCGCGGGACCTGCGCCGCGCCACCTGCCACGACTCACGCAACAAAAAAAGGCGCCCCGCGGGACGCCCTTTTCCAGATGTCGTGTGCCGGCTTACTGCAGGCTGGCCAGTTCCTTGGGCAGCTTGAAGGTCCAGACGGTGCCACCCTGGTTGAGGTAGTTCACCTTCTTGGCAACCTCGCCACCCCAGAGCGGAACAGCGCCGCCCCAGCCGGAGACGATCGAGACATACTGCTCGCCGTCCATCTCCCAGGTTACGGGCTGACCCACGATGCCCGAGCCGGTCTGGAAGTCCCAGAGAACCTCGCCGGTCTCGTCGTCCAGCGCGATGAACTTGCCCTCGGGCGTGCCGGTGAAGACAAGGCCGCCGCCGGTGGTCATCACGCCACCCCAGAGCGGGGCGTCGTTCTTGTATTCCCAGACCAGGTCGCCGGTGTCGGGGTCAATCGCCTTGAGCGAGCCGATGTGATCCTCGTAGTTCGGCTTGATGGTGAACCCGGCACCCAGGTAAGCCGCGCCCTTCTTGTAGGTGATCGGCTCGTTCCAGATGTCCATGCCCCATTCGTTCGAGGGCACGTAGAAGTTGCCGGTCTTCTGGCTGAAGGCCATCGGCATCCAGTTCTTGCCGCCCAGGAAAGAAGGCGAGGCAAAGATCACTTCACCTTTCTTGCCGTCGGCGGCCGCGGTGGGATCGCCGGGACGGTTCTCCTCGTTGAAGATCGGGCGGCCGTTCTCGTCGATGCCGCTGGCCCAGGTGATGTCCTTGACGAAAGGCGTCGCCGAGATGAACCCGCCGTCTTCGGCGTCGAGAACGTAGAAAAAGCCGTTCCGGTCGGCGGTGGCCAGGCGCATGTTGCCGTCGCGGTCGTTGTAGGCGACCACTTCGTTCACGCCGTCATAGTCCCAGCCTTCGCGCGGGGTGGTCTGGAAGTGCCACTTGATCTCGCCGGTCTTGGGGTCGATGCCGATGCGGCTGGCGGCGTAGAGGTTGTCACCCTTGCCGGTGTTGTCCTGACCCGCGTCGCGCAGCCAGCTGTTCCAGGGCGCCGGGTTGCCCGCGCCAAAGATCAGCGTGTCGGTGCGCTCGTCGTAGGAGCCGCCCAGCCAGGTGGCGCCGCCGCCGGTCTTCCACATGTCGCCCGGCCAGGTCGCGTTAAGCTCGCCGGTCATGGTCGAGGGTTCGCCGTTCAGCATGCCCATGTGGCCTTCGATCACCGGGCGTTCCCAGACCAGGTCGCCGTTCTCGACGTTGCGGGCCTGCACGGTGCCGACGATGCCGAATTCACCGCCCGAGTTGCCGGTGATGACCAGCCCGTCGACGATCAGCGGTGCGGCGGTGTAGGAATAGCCGGCCTTGTAATCCGCGATCTTGTCGCGCCAGACGACATCACCGGTGTCCTTGTTCAGGGCCACGATGCGCGCGTCCAGCGTGCCGAAGATGATCATGTCGCCATAGATCGCGGCGCCACGGTTGACCACGTCGCAGCAGGGCAGGATGCCCTCGGGCAGGCGGGCGTCGTACTGCCACAGTTCCTTGCCGGTCTTGAGGTCGATGGCATAGAGCCGCGAATAGGAGCCGGTGATATACATCACACCGTCGTAGATGATCGGCTGGGCTTCCTGTCCGCGCTGCTTTTCGCCACCAAAGCTGAAGGCCCACGCTGCCTGGAGGTACTTGATGTTGTCCTTGTTCAGCGTGTCCAGCGGGCTGTACCGCTGCAGGTGGCGGCCCATGCCGTTGGTCACGACCTGCGTCGTGATGGTCTGGTCGTCGGCCAGATCGGCCTCGGTCACTTGTGCCGTGGCAGCTGTGCCGGTCAGCAGAATGCTGGCAGCGGCTGCCAGAATGAATCGGTTCATGAGATTTCCTCCCTTCATCGCCCAGGCGACGTGGATACACGCGCCCCTCTCCCGGGCGCTGCAGACAGTATTCAGGGAAGCCGCGCGGCGAGGTATTGCACAATGGTCGTAAGACTGTCGCGCGGTTGACAAGCCGGGTGAAGCATGACGCGCGCGTGACTCGATCCGGGTGGTGCGGCGCCGGTCCAGGACAGCAGAAAGGGCAGAGACCGTGACTGAACGCTCGATCCCGTTCCCGACCAGATCGGTCGGTAAGATCGCTTTCCCGTTCTGACCGGGTTTCTTCCCGAACTGCGGGGGTTGTCAGGCCAAGGTTCAGATCGTGACGCTCCACCTAGGCCAAGGCTCCCTGTGGCCAACAGGCCCTGTCACCGAGCCGCTCCGCTATTTGCCGTTGGGCCGGAGTCGCTGCGTCCTCCTGGATCTCCTGCAGGAAGCCGCACCAGGGGCGGCTGCGCACTATCGCGCGCCTGCCATGTAAGGGCCGGGCTGGCGGCGGTGATCACGTAGAACCATGCTTGAAGAAGGATAATTACTATACAAAATTTACACATGAATTTTGGGTATGACCCCGCCAAAAGTGGCTCGAATCTGTCGAAGAATGGCATCGACTTCGAACAGGCACAGGCTCTGTGGGACGACCGATGGATGCCTGAAGCGCCCGCCAAGACCGGGGATGAACCGCGCTTCATCTCGATTGGGAAGATCGAAGGCAAACATTGGACGGCCGTCTGGACGCCGCAAGGTGTTGCGGTGCGGATCATCTCGGTGCGCCGCGCTCGGAAAGAAGAGATCAGCTACTATTAAGGCAACTGAGTTCGACAAGAAATTTGACGCCGGTGAGGACGTGAACGATGCAATCGACTGGTCCCAGGCGCGCCGCCGAAACGATCAGCCCAAGCGCGTGAACGTGCATTTCCCGGCGTGGGTTGTGGAGGGCTTGGACAAGCAGGCTCGGCACCTGGGTGTGACGCGGGAATCGCTGATCAAGCTATGGATTGCTGAACGGCTCCAGTAGGCTCATCAACTTTGGCGTTTGGGACCTGCACGATGACTGCATTTGACTTCTTGATCTCGGTTGCAAAAGCCAAGAACCTTGGAGTTCTATTGGTAGTTCAACAGAACTTGAGGAATAAATGAAGTATTGCGCAATTGCCTTGCTCTTGACTGGCGCCCTCGCGCTTTCGGCTTGCAAGGAGGAGGGGGTCACATTGAGTTTTGTCAGTTCCGAGCGTGTGCAGGCGAAGGATATTTTTGGCTTCGAAACCAGAGAAAAGAGATGCAAAGCCATCTTTGAAATTAAGAATGAATTTTCTAAGCCAATTGACGAAATCACTGTGCGGATGGATTTCTTCAATGCAGCTGGCGAAGCTGAAGTTCGTTCCAGCGTTTTCACAGGAAAGAAAACACAATATTCACTGGCGAATCCGGTGTTTCGGAGAAACTGGAGCTGGACCTTGCGCAATCTGGAGCCTGGCATTAGTCAGTTTGAAACAGGCGAGCAATTTCCATCAAGAGCCTGTGGTGACGACATTCGCATCAGACTCCTTGAGATCACCTGCAAGCAAGGTGAAAAAGATTGTTCTTCAGGTATTGTAGTCGCGGAGAATCCGATGATCGTACCCTAGGACAGTTAGGTCGTAGCTTACGTCACTGTCCGATTTTTGGGGGGGGGGCAGCCTCGGGGGCTGCCCTTTGCGTTGCGGCCAGCCGGGCGATCAGTCGGAAATCGCGCCGTTGTCCTGGGTGGTGATGCTGCCCAGGTAGGACAGGATGAATTCCTGCACGGTGCGGTCCTCGATCCCGACGTGGCGCATCTTGGTGCCGGGCATGAAGCCATCGTTGTCTTCCATCCAGGCACGCAGGGCGGCGGGCGTCCAGACGATGCCAGAGGCTTCGAGCGCGATGGAATAATCGTAGTCGGGATAGCTGCCCGCCGCGCGGCCGATGACATTTTCCAGCGGCGGCCCGTAAGAGGCATGGTCGGCATCGACCGCGTGGCAACGGCGGCATTCACTGTCGAACAGGGCCTTTCCGGCGGAAATCTTGATCTCGTCGAATGTGTCTGCGCAGGCCGGACCGGCGATGAGCGCGGCGGCGAGAATGAGGGCGGTCTTCATGTCTGGTCTCCAGTGATGTGCGCGATTCCCTGGTCCTGGCGCGATCCTCTGCCGATCACGGGCAAAAGCCATCCGCTGCTTTGGTCGTATTCCTGTGTGTGCGCGGATTGATCATGATCAAGGACAAGACATCAGGCCTTCCCCGACCATGTGGGACCACGGCTTGTTGCCTTTCGGATTCCCGGCAAGGCGCCCGGACTCCCCAAGGGATCGTTGCCCGATGCGGCAAGGGTCCTCCCTTTATTCGGAGCTTTGCGGGATGGCCGACGCAGACCCTTGCTCTGCGTCGGTCCTTTCCCGAAAGGCAGATCTGTCCGCCGGTTCCGGCAGGTTCAGAAGAGCGGGGCGTATTTCCAGTTGTCGGCGTCGGGCGTGACCTCATCCAGGTCATAGCCCGCGCCCTGCAGCCGCCGGGCCACCGGCAGGCCCGCCTTGGCGGCGCGGTCCACCATCGCGCGGCCCGCGGCCTCGTCCCGGGCGACACCATGCCCCCGGATCAGCGCCAGCCCGTAGTTGAACTGGCCCACAGGATCGCCCGCCTCGGCGGCGCGCCGGTCCCATTCGGCGGCGGCATCGGGATCATAGTCGCCGCCCAGGCCGTTGTTCTGCAACTGGCCCATCCATGTCATCGCCGCCGTGTAGCCGCCCTTTTCGGCGCACAGGCGAAAGATCTCTCGCGCGTCGGCGTGATCGCCCTTCTTGGTGAAGTGATAGCCCGAGGCGCAGGTGGTCATGTCGGCCTGTCCGCGCCGGATGTTGTCGATCACCCGGTCCATGCCCATCTCGGGCGGGTTGAGGGTGCCCAGGTCTTCCTCGGCCCAGGCGGGGGTGGCGATCACGGTGCAGATCGCCAGGATGGTGATGCGCATCGCATCCTCCTTTCAAGGGATCGCGGCGGTCTGCTCCGCCGTGATGTGATTTGACCTAGCGTGTCGGAGCGGCGTGGCCATCACCCGCTCACATTCTGCGATCAGGGCCGCAGCGCCGCGCCCCAGGGGAAACGGCCCACCTTGATGGTCTTGATCGCCTCGCGCTTGGCCACGTCGATCACCGTCACGTCGCCGGAGACTCCGTTGGTGGTGAACAGCAGCGACTTGTCGCTGTTGAAGGCCATGTGCCAGACACGGCGCCCGACCAGGATGTATTGCTCGACCTCGAAGGTCTCGGCGTTGACCACGGCGACGTGGTTGGACGGCCCCAAGGCGACAAAGGCGGTCTTTTCCTCGCCGTCGAACTCGAATCCCACGGGCTGCACGCGGTCGGGGTGCACGCCCTTGACGGCAAAGTCGATCTTGGCCAGCTCTGCCTTGGTCTCGACATCGAAGACGCTGACCGTGCCGCCGATCTCGGCAGACACCCAGAGCTGCGTCCCCCCGGCGGCGAACTCGGCATGGCGGGGGCGCGAATCAACCAGCGTATTGGCGACCAGTTCGCGGGTCTCGGTGTCGATCCAGTGCGCCATGTTGGTGGTTTCCGACGTGGTGATTGCCAGCTTGCCATCGGGCGAGACGGCCATGCCCTCTGGCTCGATCCCCACGTCGATCTGGGCCACGACGGTGCGGCTGACCACGTCGACGACGGTGGTGATCGCGTCATCCTCGTTGGCGATGTAAAGGTGCCGGTTGTCCGGGTGCAGGACGAATTGCTCCGGGTCCTCGCCCGAGGGCAGGTCGAACAGGATCTCTCCGGTATCGGGGTCCATGACCTGCACCGTGTCGCTGTCCGAGGCGCAGATATAGACCACCTTGTGATCGTGGCTGAAGGTGATGCCGCGCGGGCGGTCGCCGGTGGGAATGGTGCGCACCACCTCGAGCGTGGCGACGTCGATCACGCTGATGGTGTCGTCCTTTTCGTTGGTGACCCAGATTTCCTCGGCGGTGACAGGCGCGCCCAGCAGGCAGGCGGCAAGGCAAGCGGTGAGGGTCTTGTGGGTATTTTTGCCAAGAAGAAACATCATGTCGGTCCTCAATTGCCGAATGCCGTGCAATCGGATTCGGGGGCGTCGCGGCCCAGCGTGTCGAGTTCGTTGACCTGGTGCAGGAAACCCTCAAGCGGGGCCTGTGCCACCACGGCGCGTTGCGTGACCAGCGGAATCGGCTGGCGCAGCTGGCCGTTCCAGTCGCGGAACGACAGCGGGCGGCCCTTGAAGCCGGCCAGTTCGAAGTCGGGGCCCAGCAGGTAAGCGCGCAGGGTCGCGGTGTCGGCGGCACCGGTGCGGGTGACGGCCTCGCCCACGGCGCGCACGGCGGCCCAGGCGGCGTAGTCGCGCGATTGCATCGGGCGCGCGGCCAGGTCGGTGAACCGCGATTGCAACTGTGCCGCACCCCATTGTTCCACGACCTGAGCCCAGGCCACGGGCACCAGCCCCTCCGAGCCGGCAACGGGGCGGGGTATCCAGGTGTTGTAGGCGATGTAGCGGCCGAAATCATGGATCTCGTCGGCGATCAGCAGGACGTCATGCGCCTTGAGCTCCTGGGTGAAGAGCGGCACCTCCTGGCTGGCATTGCGGCGCATGTCGGCGTCGAAGGCCCAGGTCTTTTCCGCGGTCAGGCGCATTCCGAACTTGGCCAGGCTGGCGCGCAGGGAGTCGGCGAAGGCGATGTCATCCGGGTGGGTGCCGGTGATCATGGCCAGGTCGTCCCAACGGCGGTTCAGCAGGAACTGCGCCAGGGCATCGGTGCGCATGGCATTGCTGGGCAGGGTGTGCAGGAGGTTTGCCCGGCAGTCCGCGCCGCGCAGGCGGTCATCGGGGGCGGCGCTGTTGAAGATCAGCGCACCCGCCGCCTCGGGCAGGTCCGCCATGGCCAGCGCCGCATCGGCGGGGGCGTCGAGCACGATCAGGTCGGTGGTCGCCAGAGCGGCGCGCGCCGCTGCGGCCAGATCGCCGCCGATGGGCACCTCCGTCACCTCCAGCGCCCAGATCTGGCCCATGAACCGGCCGGTCGTGGCATTGTCGGCAAGGCCCAGCTCGGCCCCCTTCAGGCCGAGGTCCTCGGGAATCGGATCGAGGTTGGACAGGACGGGGGGCTGTTCGACCTCTTGCCGGAGGTAGTGAATCGTAACGGACACGTCGGCAACAGCAGCCGACGTGCCAAGGCACAAGGCCAGAGCCAGGCGCAGCAACATCGTGAAATCCTCCCTTTGCCAAGAGAGTAGGCAGCGTATTTTCCAGCGGAATAGGACCTTGGTCGAGGTTCCGCGCGGCTTGGGACTTAGGTCCAATAGCTTCGGTGCGAGACGGCCCCCTAAGAAAAGGGCAATCGCACCGAGGAGGAAACACGCACATGACCCGCAAGACCACTGCACTGAGCCTGGCCTTGATGTTCGGCGCCACGATGGCGCTGTCGCATGGGGACGTTGCCCCCCAGCCCGTCAACACCGATGCCCTGCCCGAAGTGGGCGAGGAATGGCTGACCGAAAACCCCTACCGCGACCAGGGAGACGACGTTTACTGGACCGCCGTCGAGATCGGCGCATCCGGCTACAACCAGAACTGCGCGCGCTGCCACGGGCTCGAGGTGATCTCGGGCGGGTTGGCGCCCGACCTGCGCTTTCTCGAAGCCGAGGAATACGGCGACGAATGGTACATGGAACGGTTCATCCACGGCTATACCCAGAACGGCACCACCAAGATGCCGGCCTTTGGCGAACTTCTGGGCCAGAAGGCGGCCTGGGCAATCCGCACCTACATCGAGGCGCGGCCCGACGATGAACAGATGGCAGAGCTGACGCCCGAGCTGAAGGGCCTGCGCGACCAGCTGGCGGCCTGGTCCGAGGATGCCTCGGGTGCCGACCCGGACGGGATGAAGGCCAAGCTGGACGAGATCGCCGCCGGGATCGAGACGCTGAGCGGCGCGCCCGTTGCCGACAGCGCGGCCTACCGGGCCTCGGCGCTGATCGACGGCACGACCGATGGCTATCGGCTGGCTGCCGAGGCGCTGACCATCGGCCTGTCGGCGGCGCACTGACATGACTGCAGCGCGCCCCCTGCTGAAACTGTGCCTGGTGGCCGGCCTCTGGGCCGGCATCGCGGGCGCCGTCGAGGCGCGCTGCGAGGACTGGGTGCCGCAACCGAAACCCCAGAACGCCAGCCGCGACATCGTCGGTCAGGACATCGACCAGATCATGGAGCGCGGCTGGATCGAATTTGCCGTCTACGAGGATTACCCGCCTTATTCCTTCGAAGAAAACGGCAAGCCGCGCGGTGTCGACATCGAGATCGGGCGCCTGATCGCCGAGGATCTCGGTGTCGCGCCGCGCTTCAAGTTCGTGTCGGCGGGTGAAAACCTGGATGCCGACCTGCGTAACTATCTCTGGAAGGGGCCCGTGGTGGGCGGCGCCGTGTCCAACGTGATGTTGCGCGTGCCCTATGACAGCGCCTTTACCTGCCGGGTCGAACAGGTTGCCTTTACCGGCCAGTACCAGACGGAGGGGATCGCCATTGCCTATGACAAGGCGGCCTATCCCGAGGAAAAACCTGTTCCGGCCTATTTCCGCTTTGATACCGTGGCGGTAGAAAACGACTCGATTGCCGATTTCTACCTGACCTCGCTGGCGGGCGGGCAGTTGAACGCCAATATTCGGCGATTCCCGACCACCGCGCAGGCGATGGCGGCGCTGGCGGCGGGCGAGGTGAAGGCGGCGATGGGCCCGATGGCCCAGCTGGAATACGGCCTGACGGATGACCTGGCCGTGCACCAGCCGCCCTTGCCCGGCTTCGCGGTGGGCAAGTGGACCATCGGGCTGGGGGTTAATTTCCGTTATCGTCCGCTGGGTTACGCGGTGGACGATGCGATCTATGCGGCGCTCGACGATGGGCGTATCGCGGCGATTTTCGAAAGCTACGGGTTGAGTTTCACGCCACCTGAGCGTTGAGTGATCCATAGCGAGCACAGGAACGGGGCTGCCCCTGGGCGCCCGTCAGAAGGAAGAGGGTTGAGAGATGCAGATGAGTGACAGCCGCGAGATCGCGGCCCCGCGCGACGTGGTGTGGCAGGCGATCCTCGATCCAGAGGTGCTGAAGGCCTGCGTGCCCGGCTGCACCGAGATGACCGGATCGGCCGAAGAGGGTTTCGAGGCGACGGTGGTGCAGAAGGTCGGCCCGGTGAAGGCGACCTTCAAGGGCCAGGTCACGCTGGCCGACATGGACAAGCCGAACTCGGTCACGCTGAACGGCGAAGGCAAGGGCGGCGCCGCGGGGTTCGCCAAAGGCGGCGCCAAGGTCGACCTGGCAGAGACCGCCGACGGCGGCACCCTGCTCAGCTACGAGGTCGAGGCCAAGGTCGGTGGCAAGCTGGCGCAGCTGGGCAGCCGGATCATCGACGGATTCGCCAAGAAGATGGCCGACCAGTTCTTTCAGAACTTCCAGGACGCGGTCGAAGGCCCGACCGACCCTGACGCCGCCGAACCCGGCGCGGATGGCGACGAAACCCACAAGAAAGGCTGGTTCAAGCGGCTCGTGAAGGGCTGACCCGGCGACATCGAGATACCCAGACAAGACATTTTATCCAGGGAGGATAGCGATGGCAGAAGTAACGATGACGGTGAACGGGAAATCCGTCACCAAGTCGGTCAAGGGCAACACGCTGATGACCGAATTCCTGCGCGACGAACTGCGGCTGACCGGCACCCATGTGGGCTGTGACACCTCGCAGTGCGGCGCGTGCAACATCCACGTCAACGGCAACCTCGTGAAGGCCTGCACCATGTTCGCCGGCGAAGCCGACGGCGCCGAGGTTTCGACCATCGAGGGCCAGGCCAACGCGGACGGCTCGCTGAACGTGATCCAGCAGGCCTTCCAGGACCATCACGGCCTGCAGTGCGGATTCTGCACCCCGGGCATGGTCATGGCGGCGGCCTCGCTGCTCAAGCAGAATGCCAAGCCGACCGAGGCCGAGGTGCGCGACTATCTCGAAGGCAACATCTGCCGCTGCACCGGCTACCACAACATCGTCAAGGCGATCCTGGCAGCGTCCGGGCAGGATGTCTCGGGCATCGCCGCCGAGTGAATTGACCCCGTGGCAGGATGACCTGCCGCGCAACCGATTTCCGCAAGGTGGGTCATCGGCCCATCGACTTTAGGGAGGAATCCACATGCCCAAGGATCATGGCATTGGAGCAAGCCAGAAACGGCGCGAAGACGTCCGCTTTCTGACCGGCGCCGGCAATTACACCGACGACATCAACCTGCACGGACAGGCCTATGTCTACTTCCTGCGTTCCGACATGGCGCATGGCAAGATCAACAAGGTCGATACCGAAGAGGCATCGAAGATGCCCGGCGTCGTGCGCATCTTTACCGGCGCCGATTTCGAAGGCATCGGCGGTCTGCCCTGCGGCTGGCAGGTGACCGACAAGAACGGCGACCCGATGAAGGAACCGGCCCACCCGGTCCTGGCCCAGGGCAAGGTCCGTCACGTCGGCGACCCGATCGCCGCCGTTGTGGCCGAGAGCCTCGAAGAGGCGCGCACCGCCGCCGAGGCCATCGAGCTGGACATCGAGGAACTGCCCGCCGTCGTCGACATGAAGGCCGCGCTGGCCGATGGCGCCGCCAAGGTGCACGACGATCTGTCGGACAACCTCTGCTATGACTGGCAGTTCGGCACCGACACGGAAACCACCGACAAGGCCTTTGCCGAGGCGGCGCATGTGACCACGCTGGAGCTGGTCAACAACCGCCTGGTGGCCAACCCGATGGAGCCGCGCGTGGCCGTGGGCGACTATTCCCGCGCCAACGATGAATCCACGCTCTACACCACCTCGCAGAACCCGCATGTGATCCGCCTGCTGATGGGCGCCTTCGTCCTTGGCATCCCGGAACACAAGCTGCGCGTCGTGGCGCCCGACGTGGGCGGCGGCTTCGGCACCAAGATCTTCCACTACGCCGAAGAGGCCTTCTGCACCTTCGCGGCGCGGCAGGTGAACCGCCCGGTGAAGTGGACCTCGTCGCGCTCCGAGGCTTTCATGTCGGACGCGCATGGCCGCGACCACGTCACCAAGATCGAGCTGGCGCTGGATGCGGACAACAACTTTACCGCCGTGCGCACCGACACCTACGCCAACATGGGCGCCTACCTGTCGACCTTCTCGTCCTCCGTGCCGACCTGGCTGCACGGGACGCTGATGGCCGGCAACTACAAGACGCCCGCGGTTCAGGTGAACGTCAAGGCGGTCTTCACCACCACGGTTCCGGTCGATGCCTACCGCGGCGCCGGTCGCCCCGAGGCGACCTTCCAGCTGGAGCGTGTCATCGACAAGGCCGCGCGTGAGCTGGGCGTCGATCCCATCGCTCTGCGCCGCCAGAACTTCATCACCCAGTTCCCCTACGAGACCCCCGTTGCGGTGGCCTATGACACCGGGGACTACGAGGCCACGATGGCCAAGATGGAAGAGCTGATGGACATCCCCGGCTTCCCCGAGCGCCGCAAGGCATCGGAGGCCAAAGGCAAGTTGCGCGGCCTGGGCGTCAACTGCTTCATCGAGGCCTGCGGCATCGCGCCGTCGAACCTCGTGGGCCAGCTGGGCGCGCGTGCGGGTCTGTATGACGCGGCGACCGTGCGGGTGAATGCCACCGGTTCGATCAGCGTCATGGTCGGTGCACACAGCCACGGCCAGGGCCATGAAACCGCCTTCCCGCAGGTGGTCGCGGAAATGCTGGGCATCGACGAATCGATGATCGACATCGTGCATGGCGACACCAGCAAGATCCCCTTCGGCATGGGCACCTACGGGTCCCGTTCCATCGCGGTCTGCGGCTCGGCAATGGTCCGCGCCACGGAGAAGATCATCAACAAGGCCAAGAAGATCGCCGCCCACCTGCTCGAAGCCGCGGAAACGGACATCGAGCTGAAGGACGGCCAGTTCTCGGTCGCGGGCACGGACAAGTCCGTGGCCTGGGGGGATGTGACGCTCGCCGCCTACGTGCCGCACAACTACCCGCTCGAGGACATCGAACCGGGGTTGGAGGAAACCGCCTTCTACGATCCCTCGAACTTCACCTACCCGGCGGGCGCCTATGCCTGCGAGGTCGAGCTTGACCCCGAGACCGGCGAAGTGACCATCGAGAAGTTCGTGTCGGCGGATGACTTCGGCAATGTCATCAACCCGATGATCGTCGAAGGCCAGGTGCATGGCGGCATCGCCCAGGGCATCGGCCAGGCGCTGCTGGAAAACTGCGCCTACGACGAGAACGGCCAGCTGCTGAGCGCGTCCTACATGGACTACGCGATGCCGCGCGCCGACGACCTGCCGCACATGGCGAACTACACGGTGGACCACTCCTGCCAGACGCCTTGCACGCACAACCCGTTGGGTGTGAAGGGCTGCGGCGAGGCCGGGGCCATCGGCTCGCCGCCGACGGTCGTCAACGCGGTGATCGACGCGCTGCAGTCCGGCGGTCACAAGGTCGAGCACATCGACATGCCCGTGTCGCCCTCGCGCGTCTGGGCGGCGATGAACGGATAATCCCCGCCCCCGGCCCTGGATGCAGGGCCGGGGGAGATCAACAGGAGGATATGAGATGTATTCATTCGACATGGTACGGCCCACCAGCGTGGCCGATGCGGTTTCGGCCCTGGGCCAGGACGAGGCGCAGGCCCTCGGTGGCGGCCAGACCCTGATCCCGACCCTGAAACAGCGCCTGGCGATGCCGTCCGTGCTGGTCAGCCTGTCCGGCATCGAAGAGATGAAGGGCGTCTGCCGCGAGGACAACGGCGACCTGACCATCGGCGGCGGCACCACCCATGCCACCGTCGCGGCCGAGGCGGCGGCGCATTACCCGGGGCTGGCCAAGCTGGCCGGTGGTATCGGCGATCCCGCGGTCCGCAACCGCGGCACCATCGGCGGGTCGCTGGCCAACAACGACCCGTCCGCCTGCTACCCGGCGGCGGCTCTGGGGTCGGGCGCGACCATCGTGACCAACACCCGCGAGATCGCGGCAGACGACTATTTCCAGGGCATGTTCACCACCGCTCTCGAAGAAGGCGAGATCATCACCTCGGTCCGTTTCCCGGTGCCGGAGGCGGCGGGCTACGCCAAGTTCGAACAGCCCGCCTCGCGTTTTGCGCTGACGGCTGTCTACGTGGCCAAATACGCCGACGGCGTGCGCGTCGCGGTCACGGGGGCGTCGGAAAACGGCGTCTTCCGCTGGACTGAGGCGGAACAGGCGCTGTCGTCCAACTTCTCGCCCGACGCGGTGGCCGGCCTGTCGGTGCCCGCCGATGGCATGATCTCGGACCTGCACGGCACGGGGGCCTATCGTGCCCACCTGGTTGGCGTGATGACCAAGCGCGCGGTTGCCGCGGCCAGCTGATCCAGCTGCAAGAGCTTCGAACCCCCGGTCCCTGGCCGGGGGTTTTTTCATGCCAGATGTTTCTTTGGGCCAAAAATACCTCCGGGGGAGGCGACCGAAGGGAGACGGGGGCAGAGCCCCCTCTACACTGTCCGCAGGTTGCCCTCGGCATCGACCAGCAGCACGCGGATTTCCCCGGGCGTCTCTGCCTTGACCCGTCGCACTTCGTCCAGGTCGGCAAAGACCAGCGCCGTGGACAGCCCGTCAGCCAGCGCGGCAGAGCCTGCCTCGACGCTCACCGTCGACCAGTGCGGCGCGGCCTCTCCCAGCGGGTCCAGGATATGGCCCATGTCGCCCAGCATCAGCGCCGAGGGGCTGGAGGTTGCAATGGCGCGGTTCCTCAGGTCGCGTGTCGTGACGAGGCCCGCGTCCGGATCGGAAATGCCGACCCTCCACGGCCCGCCCAGCCCACGCATCTCTCCGACCTGCACCAGGGCGCGTTCAAAGCCATGCACTTCCAGCACCCCGGACACCAGGTCGGTGGCAAAGCCCTGCGCGATCCCGTTCAGGGTCAGGGCCTGGCCCGGCGCCAGTGCGATCCGGTCCACCGAGGCGCGAACGCGTTGCCAGCCGATGGCACGCCGCGCCGCCGTGACGTCACCGCCACCGGCCAGCGCCTGCCAGAGCGGTTGCACCGTCGGGTCGAACCGGCCCCGCGTCATCCGGTGCAACTCTCCCACCAGTCCCATGAGAAAATGCATCTTTGGCGAGGGCCAGGGCAGCTCGCCGTCGCGGTTCAGCCGCGACAGGGACGATGCGGGATCGTACAGGCTGAACTCCGCCTCGATCTCTTGCAGCAGGGCGGTGCAGGTGGTCAGCGCGGCCTCGGTCTGCGCAACCGGGCCAAACAGCGTGATCGACACCTCGGCGCCCAGCGCCTGCCCGGTCCAGCGGCGCTCTTCGGCGGCCACCCCCCGGGGAACAAGCGCCATCGCCGCGCTGATGGTTAGAAAACGCCGCCGTTTCATGCCGCCCTCTTTCTTTCGCGCGCCTTCAGCACCAGTGGCACACATTGCGCTGCATCGTCGTGGATCTTCACGCAATCGAGGCAGCCAAAGCATTCGGCATAGTCGATCTGGCCCGACCTGGGGATCGCCTGGTACTTGCATCGGACGGAACACAGCTGGCAGGGGCTGCCGCATTCCGCGCGGCGTGCGATCCAGTCGCGCCCCCGCAGCAGCCCGCCCAGCGCCATCAGCGCGCCCAGCGGACAAAGATAGCGGCAGAACCCCTTGAACAGAACCGCCGACAGCACCAGTAGCCCCACCGCATAGGCGACATAGTACCATTCGCGGATGAAATAGGTGGTCACGGCGGTCTTGAAGGGTTCCACCTCTGCCGCCGTGTCCAGTGCGTCCGGCGCCACGAAGATCAGCGCCACCAGCCCGGCCAGCACCAGGTATTTCACCCGTTTCAGCTGGCTGTCCCAGCGTGCGGACACCGTCACCTCGGGGAGGCGTAGCAAGCGGCCAAGGTGATGGGCAAATTCCTGCATCGCGCCAAAGGGACAGAGCCAGCCACAGAACAGCGCGCGCCCCCAGAGGACAAAGCCCAGGATCGCCGCCGCCCAGACCAGCAGCGAAAAGGGATCGTAGAGCAGGAAGGCATAACTGCCGCCCTCCCAGGCGGTGCGGATCACCCCGATCACCGTCACGATGGACAGTTGTCCCTGTCCCCACCAGCCGACAAAGCCGGTCATGACCGCAAGGATGCCCAGCCGGACCGGCGTGAACCCGGCCAGCCCCGCCAAAGCCGACTGACGCCAGAACAGCACCGGCATTAGCACCGCCAGCCCCAGCGCCAGGGCGATCAGGTCCGCCTGCCGCTCTCGCAGTGCCGCCCGCCAGGGGGGCAGCGACCGGGGCGCCTCGGCGCGGGCAAAAAAGCGGGCGTCTGTCGACTGGGTCGAGGACAGCGTCACGCTGCCCACCTGCGGCATGAAGGACCCGTGTGCGCGCACTGCCTCGACATGCAGGGTCCAGGGTTCTGTCGGATCAAAGCCCAGCCGCCGGTCGGTGCGCAGGATCATCGCGGTGCCCTCTTGCAGGGTGTCCGGCAGGTCGGCGCGCAGGGAAAACAACAGGTCGCTGTCGCGCAGGGCCACCGGCAGGCCGAACTGTTCCGCGCTGACGAGGTCGGGCGCGGTGTTGCGCACGAATTCTTCGGTGATCAGCCCGTGCCGCCCGGTTTCGACCAGCAGGATCGGTTCCGCATGGTCCGAGATCGTCAGGAAGGCCTGCAATTCGGCCAGAGACTCCGCGTCCAGAACCGCCCGTGCGATCGAGGGCGGGCCGATATCCACGATCCAGAGGTCCAGGTAGGCGCCCTCGGGGTCGTCCTGCGCCTCTGGATCGTCATCCTCCCAGAGTGTTCCGGCAAAGGCCGCGTTCACCTCGGCATTGCTCACGCGGTGGCGGGTCGCCAGCCCCTGCGCCACCAGGTCGTCCCATGTCAGGGCCTCGTCCACCGCGGGATCGGGGTAGGCGGGCGGGCCGCTGGACACGCCCTGCATCTTTTCC
This sequence comes from Mameliella sp. LZ-28, assembly GCF_012274245.1. Classification (NCBI taxonomy): domain Bacteria; kingdom Pseudomonadati; phylum Pseudomonadota; class Alphaproteobacteria; order Rhodobacterales; family Roseobacteraceae; genus Antarctobacter; species Mameliella sp. LZ-28. The sequence goes on from NZ_JAANYX010000032.1 coordinate 64,795, forward strand.
CGCGCCACCTGCAGGGTGGCGGCCAGGATGGATTCATGTGCGATCCGCACGCTGGCCGTCGCCTTTGTCACCCCGTCGAGGTAGACCAGCGCGCTGCTGCCCTGCGTTTCGCCGTAGGGGGTGCCGACGACCAACGGGGCAGAGATCGAATGCCCCCGGTACTGGGTAAAGAACTGTTCAAAGGCAGCCTGACCGAGGCCAGAGACGAAAATCGGCTCGTTATGGTCGATCAGCTGCACGTCGACGAACCGGCCTTCGAGGTCCAGCATCACAAGGACGTTGATCGCCGCCCCGGAAAAGCCGGGCAGGGGGGCCAGGGGCTCGGTCTCGAAGATGTAACCGGCGGTCTGCCCGCCCGCATTTTCCAGCGTCCAGACACCCTTGTCGTTGACGGGCGCGCCCAGCAGGAAGGGCGGTATGACCCGTTCCGCCAGCGCCTCGCGGCTCAGCATCTCTGCCCGGGCGGTGCCGGTGAGCAGGCAGAGACAGGCCAGGATGCAGAGGATCGCGCGCATGGGCGAGACCCTAGGCCCGGCCCGGGCGCGCCCCTATGCGACCTTGGTCCAATGGGGCGCGCCTGACGCAATGGTGATCCATCTACGACCTTAGGCGCAGTGATCCGCCCGCGCCCGTCATGCTAGCCTTTGTGTCATGGTACGACAGGGAGGGTCCGCCATGCTCATCCGAATCGCGCTTGCCGCGCTGATCGCCGTTGCGGGCGGTGCTGCCGCCGCTTTGGACGATCCGCAGACCGTGCTGCAGGATCCGATGGGATCGGGTATGTGGAACTACCACCAGAAAGGGCTGTTGGGCGATCCCGCCGACATCCGTTTCGACGACCGGGTGGTGCTGCGCGCGCCGGCCTCTGCCGAGGACAGCCTGAACGTCCCCCTTCTGGTCGATGCCACGGCGATCACCGACGTGAAACGTATCGTGGTCAGCGCTGACTATGGCCCCATCCCCCACATCCTGACCTATTACCCCGAACAGGCCGAAGCCAAGCTGGCCCTGCGGTTCAAGATCGACCAGGCCACGGCCATCCGCGCCAGCGTCGAGACTCATTCCGGCAGCTGGCACATCGGGTCGACCTACATCGACGCGGCGGGGGGCGGCTGCACCGCGCCCGCCCATGCCTATGCCAGCGACGACTGGGAGGAAAAGCTGGGAGAGGTGCACGGGCGGCTCTGGTCCGCCTCGGGGCGCGCCCGGCTGGTGGTGGATCACCCGATGGACACCGGGCTGGCCGATGGCATCCCCGTTTTCATCATCGAGGACCTGTCCCTGCAGGACGAGGACGGCACCCCGCTGGCGCGGCTGGAACTGCACGAGCCGGTGAACGAGGACCCTGCCTTTACCTTCTATTTCGACGCTGGTGCGTTGCCCGCCTCGGTCAAGGTCATGGGCCGCGACAACAACGGCAACCGCATTCGCGGTGTCCTGAGCGAGGGCGAACTGAACTGATGCTGACCCGCCGTTCCGCCCTTGGCCTGCTGGCAAGCCTGCCGCTGGCCCCGCGTGCCTTTGCCCAGTCCCGTCTCAGCTATGACCTGACCGCCAAGCCGCTGGCCGATGGAATATGGATGGTCGAAGGGGCGACCGATTACTTCTCGATGGAAAACGGCGGTGCCATCGTCAACATCACCCTGATGAAGGGCGATAGCGGGCTGATCCTTGTCGATACCGGGTCATCCCGCCGCTATGGCGAGGCGCTGAACACGCTGGCGCGCAGCCTGGATATTCGCGGTATTTCCACCGTGGTGAACACCCATCACCACCCGGACCATTTCTTTGGCAACCAGGTCTTTGCCGACAGGCCAATTCATGCGCTGGGCGGCACCCGGCAGGCGGCCCTGGACGAGGGCGACGCCTTTGCGGACAACATGTACCGGCTTCTGGGGGACTGGATGCGCGGGACCGAAGTGGTGCCGCCCAGCGACGTGATCGCGGGTGGCGATCTGACGCTGGACGGGCGCGATTTCCTGGCCCTGCCGCTGGGCGGGCACACCAGTGCGGATCTGGCCCTGATGGATCGCCGCAGCGGCACGCTGGTGGCCGGGGATCTTGTCTTTTTCAACCGCGCGCCCACGACACCCAGCGCCGACCTGCCGCGCTGGCAACAGGCGCTGGACGCGCTGCAGGCGGCAAAGCCCGCGCTGGTCATTCCCGGTCATGGCCCGGCGGACCCGACCGGGGACACGATCACCCAGACCCGCGACTACCTCTCTTGGCTGGACCGCACCCTGCGGGAAGGTGCCCGCGCGGGCCTGGACATGGTGGAGTTGATGGAAACGCGCCTGCCAGACCGCTTTGCCGGGATGGGCGCGCAGCCGCAGGAATACCAGCGGTCGGTCGCGCATCTCTTTCCCGGGATCGAGCGTGAGGAACTGCCGCGCGGCAACTGATCGGACGGTGTAGGATGGGTTTTCCAACCCCATTGCCGCCCTCAGTCGACATCCACAGGCACCGGGTCCACCGGCGCCAGGGCATCGCCGATATCCAGCCAGCCATCGGTTCCCAGCCGGAACCAGTAGACGCGGGTGTACCCCATCGCCGCGATCCGCTGCGCCGCGTTCCAGCTCATCCAGCAATCCGCCACGCAAAAAACCACCAGCGCCCGCGCCCGGTCGCCCGCCGTCATCCGTGTGAGGTTGTCCTCCAGGTAGCGCTGCATGATGTCGGACAGCCGCCCGCGCCCGACCTCTGGCAGCCAGACCGCGCCGGGCAGCGACAGCCGCTGTTCCGATACCAGCCAGGTCCCTTCCAGCTCGTCAAAGCGCGACTGCTGCGCGGCAAAGACATCCAGCGCCAGCGCACCCTCCGCCAGCAATGCCCGCGCCTCCTGAGGCGTGACCAGCACGGCGGGCGCGGGAATGTCATCCGGCGTCGGCGCCCGCTGGCGGCCGATGCGATAGCCGGTTTCCGGATCGAACAGCTCGGGCCGGCGGGCCTGATGTTCGGCGTAGGGGGCGGCGGCAAGGGGGGCTGCGCAGATCAGGACCAGCAGGAAAAAGAGGCGTTTCATGGTGACAGGATAGGCCGGTCGCCGCCGCTGCGAAACCCGCCCTTGCCATCCGCGTCCCGAGACGGGAAAACAGCCGCGCGCCCCGGCGTGCACAGGCATTTGACAAGGCAAGGATAGTGAAGATGGCCCCCAAATTCGGCACAAGCGGCCTGCGCGGCCTGGTGGTGGAGCTGACAGAGGAGCTGGTGCGCGATTACGTTACTGCCTTTCTCTGCGCCTGCCCCTACGGGGACGCCGTGCACGTCGGTCGTGACCTGCGCTCCTCCTCGCCGCAGATCGCGGAATGGGTCATCGCCGCCGTGCGCGATGCAGGCGTCGATGCGGTCGACTGCGGCGTGGTGCCGACGCCCGCGCTGGCGCTGTCCTCGCTGGAGGCAGGGGCCGGCGCCGTCATGGTCACCGGCAGCCACATCCCCGCCGACCGCAACGGGCTGAAGTTCTACGTCCCCACCGGAGAAATCTCGAAGGAGGACGAGGTCCGTATCAACGCGGCGCTGGGAGGAGCCCTATCCGGCGCTCCCGGTGCCCTGTCCACCGCCGATGCTGGTGCCGCCTATGTCGCCCGCTACACGCAGGCCTTTGGCCGCGAGGCGCTGGCGGGCCTGCGCGTCGGCGTCTACCAGCACAGTTCGGTCGCCCGCGACATCATGGTCGAGGTGGTCGAGGCGCTGGGCGCCACCGCGCTCCCCATCGCGCGCTCGGACACGTTCATCCCCGTCGACACCGAGGCGCTTGACCCGGAGACCAGGAAACTCTTCGCTGGCTGGTTCGCAGATCATCGTCTGGATGTCCTCATCTCCACCGATGGCGATGCCGACCGGCCGATGCTGGTGGATGACTCGCAACAGGTGGTGCCCGGTGACGTGCTGGGGGCCGTGACCGCCCGCGCGCTGGGCGCCCGGGTGATCTGCACGCCGGTCTCGTCGAACACGATGATCGAGGCGGAGGGCGGCTTTGCCTTCGACGCCATCCACCGCACGAAGATCGGCTCGCCCTTCGTCATCGCCGCGATGGAAGAGGCCTTGGCAGAGGACCCCGCCGCCCGTGTCGCGGGCTACGAGGCCAACGGCGGCTTCCTCCTGGGCTTCGACGCCGATGCCCCGGCGGGCAAGCTGGCGCCGCTGATGACCCGCGACTGCCTGCTGCCGATCCTCGCGCCCCTCTGCGCCGCCCGCGCCGCGGACAAACCGCTGTCCGCCCTGCTGGACGCCTTGCCGCCGCGCTTCACCGCGGCCGACCGTATCCAGGGGATCGAATCGGAAATCTCGAAGGCCTTTATCGCGTCGCTTTCAGGCGATGCCGCCGCGCGCGCCGCTTTCTTTGCGGACACAGGTGACATTGCGGAGGTGGACGAAACAGACGGGTTGCGTGTCAGTTTTGCCACCGGTGACGTGGTCCACCTGCGCCCCTCCGGCAACGCGCCCGAATTCCGCTGCTATGCCGAGGCGAGTACACGCGAGACTGCCTCGGCGCTGGTGGAGAGCTACCTGGCGAAACTGGGCGAGACGCTCTCTGCCTAAGCGACCGCCCGGACCGGACCGTCGCAGGGGTATTTTTGCCAAGAAGAAGCATGATCCGGTGTTTCTTCTTGGTCTCAAATACCCAATCCGACCCTTACGCCTTTGCGCGGCCGGGACGTCAGGCCCCCTTGGTCAAGGCATCCACGGCCGCGAGCCCCTTGAGAAGCCGGGCGAGGTCGTCGACCGGGACCATGTTCGGGCCGTCGCTGGGGGCACTGTCGGGGTCTTCATGCGTTTCGATGAAGACGGCCGCGCAACCCACGGCGACGGCGGCGCGGGCGAGGGGTTCGACGAACTGGCGTTGTCCGCCCGAAGAGGTGCCTTGCCCGCCCGGCAACTGCACGGAATGGGTGGCGTCGAAGACCACGGGGTAGCCGGTTTCGGCCATGATCGGCAGCGACCGCATGTCCGAGACCAGCATGTTGTAGCCAAAGCTGGCGCCGCGCTCGCAGAGCAGGATCTTCTCGTTCCCGGTCGAGGCGATCTTGGCCGCGACGTTCTCCATGTCCCAGGGGGCAAGGAACTGGCCCTTCTTGACGTTGATCGCGGCGCCGGTTTCGCCGGCGGCCAGCAGCAGGTCGGTCTGGCGCGACAGGAAGGCGGGGATCTGCAGCACGTCCACCGCCGAGGCCACGACCGAACATTGCTCCGGTCCGTGCACGTCGGTCAGCACTGGCACGCCGAATTCCTTGCGGATGGTGGACAGGACGCGCAGGCCCTCCTCCATGCCGATCCCGCGCTTGCCGGACAGGGACGAACGGTTGGCCTTGTCGTAGCTGGCCTTGAAGATCCAGTTCACGCCCGCCGCTTCTGCTGCCTTGGCGATGCACTCCGCCAGCATCCGGGCGTGGTCCAGGCTCTCGATCTGGCAGGGGCCCGCGATCACGGTGAAGGGGGCGGCGTTGGACACCGTGTAGGTGCCGATGGACACATCCGTCATGCGATGCCTTCCTTTTCAAGGACGCCCTCGATCCGGGCCACGTCCACGGGGTTGTTGAGTTCCCAGAACACCCGGCCCCGCGCCTCGACCGGCACGCAGGTTACTGGCACGCCGTTTTCGAGGAAGCGCAGCTGTTCCAGACCCTCTGCCTTTTCCAGCGGGCCCTCGTCCCAGCCCATATAGGCGTTCAGCGCCGCGGGCCGATAGGCGTAGACGCCGACATGGTGCCAGACCTCGGGCGGGCGCTCCAGCGAGGCCACGAAGGGCAGTACTTCTTTCGAGAAGTAGAGCGCGGTGCCATCGGCGCGCGTCACGGCGGTTGTGCCGCCGACGCGGCCATTCTGGCGGTCGGTGACAAAGTTGGCCAGTGTCTCGGCATCGCAGCGCAGGATCGGCGTTGCCATCTGCACGGCAGGGTCCTGCATGCGGTCGATCAGTGCCTCGACGAACCACGGCGGGGTGAGCGGTGCATCGCCCTGCAGGTTCACCACGCAGTCGGGGGTCTGAGACAGTTGCGCCACCCCTTCGGCGCAGCGTTCGGTGCCGTTGCGGGCGCTTTCCGAGGTCATCAGCACCTCGGCGCCGAACCCGCGCGCGGCCTCGGCGATGCGGGCGTCATCGGTCAGGACATAGACCGCATCGGCGCCTTTGACCGACTGCGCCGCTTCCCAGCTGCGCCGGATCAGCGATTTTGCTTCGCCCGTCGCGCCCTTTAGCTCGACCAACGGTTTGCCGGGGTAGCGGGTCGAGGCATAGCGGGCGGGGATGAAGATGACCGCGCTCATGCCACACCTGCCCGCAGCGCGTCATGGATGTGCAGGAGGCCGACCAGGGTTTCGCCCTCGGTGACCAGAAGCACGGTGCGTTTCGTCGTGTTCATGATGCCCAATGCCTCGATCAGGAGCGTGTCGGGGGCGGTGACCAGCGGTCCACGCGTGGCGACCTCGCCAGCACGGCGCTCCATCAGCCCCTCCATGTTGCGGCGCAGGTCGCCGTCGGTGATGATGCCGGTCAGGCGCCCGTTCTCGACCAGGGCCGCGACGCCGAATCCCTTCTGGCTCATGACCAGCAGCGTTTCGGACATCGGCGTATCGGCGCCAACGACGGGCAGCTCTTCGCCCCGGTGCATCACGGCGGAGACCCGCAGCAGTTGCGCCCCCAGCGTGCCGCCCGGGTGAAAGGCGGCAAAGCTGGCCCGGTCGAAGCCGCGGTGCTGCATCATCGCCACCGCAAGCGCATCGCCAAGGGCCATCGCCATCGTCGTGGACGTGGTGGGCGCCATGCCAATGGCGCAGGCCTCGGGCGCGTCGGGCATCAGCAGGACGTGATCGGCGGCGCGGGCCAGGGTGCTGTCCGCCCCCTTCGTCATGGCCACCAGCGGCACCGAGAAGCGCGCGCAATGGGCGATCATGTCGGCCAGTTCCTTTGTCTCGCCGGAATTGGAAATCAGGATCACCGCGTCGGCGGGCGTGATCATGCCAAGGTCGCCGTGGCTGGCCTCACCCGGATGGACGCCCTGCGCGGGCGTCCCGGTCGAGGCGAAGGTGGCGGCGATCTTGTTGGCGACATGACCGGACTTGCCCATGCCAGAGACGATCACGCGCCCCTGCACCTGCAACAGCCGCGCGACGACGGCATCGAAACTGTCCGGCAGTTCATCGCCCAGGCGCGCCAGCGCCGCGCTTTCGGTGGCAAGGACGGTGCGGGCGACCGCGGAGGGGCTGTCTGTCATGCGGCTCTGCTCGGGTAACATTCTGCCGCCTGCCTTAGCGGCTCTGCGAAAGCTTGTCCAATCGCGCAACAGTTTGCCGCTCTGCAAGGGGTCCGCGTTGACATTTCCCCGGACTCGCCCGCATGACGGCGGCATTGGATACCAGGCTAGGGATCGCCAAAATGAAGATTGCCATGATCGGAACGGGCTACGTCGGCCTCGTCTCCGGAGTTTGCTTTTCGGATTTCGGTCACGAAGTTGTTTGTGTCGACAAGGACCCCCGCAAGATCGAGATGCTGGAGCGCGGAGAGGTCCCGATTTACGAGCCGGGGCTGGACGTGCTGATGCACAAGAACGTCGAGGCCGGGCGGCTCAGCTTTACCCTGGACCTGGCCAGCGCAATTGATCGCGCTGACGCGGTTTTTATCGCCGTGGGCACCCCGACGCGCCGGGGCGATGGCCACGCCGATCTGACCTACGTCATGGCCGCGGCCGAGGAAATCGCGAAGGCTGCCAAGGACTACGTGGTGATCGTGACCAAGTCGACCGTGCCCGTGGGCACCAACCGCAAGGTCAAGGAAACGGTCGCCGCCGCCAACCCGGCGCTTGATTTCGACGTCGCCTCGAACCCCGAGTTCCTGCGTGAAGGCGCCGCGATCGACGATTTCATGAAGCCCGACCGCGTGGTCGTGGGCGTGGAAACCGACCGCGCCGCCGCCGTGATGGCCGAGATCTACCGCCCGCTCTACCTGCGTGATTTCCCCATCGTCACCACCGACCTGGAATCGGCGGAGATGATCAAATACGCGGCCAATGCCTTCCTCGCGACCAAGATCACCTTCATCAACGAGATCGCGGCACTGTGCGAAAAGGTCGGCGCTGACGTGAAATCGGTGTCCAAGGGCATGGGCATGGACGGCCGCATCGGCAACAAGTTCCTGCACGCCGGTCCGGGTTACGGCGGTAGCTGTTTCCCCAAGGATACCAAGGCACTGGCCCGCATCGGGCAGGAACACGCCTCGCCCATCTCGATCGTCGAGACGGTCATCAAGGTCAACGAGGACGTCAAGCGCCGCATGCTCGACAAGCTGAGCGACCTTTGCGATGGCCGGTTCAACGGCAAGACGGTCGCTGTGCTGGGCGTGACCTTCAAGCCCAACACCGACGACATGCGCGATGCGCCCTCGCTGACCATCGTGCCTGCCCTTGTGGGCGGCGGCGCCAAGGTCCGGGTGGTCGATCCGCAGGGCAAGCGCGAAGGCGAACAGCTGCTGCCCGGCGTCAGCTGGATGGATGACCCCTATGCCGCCGCCGAAGGCGCCGACCTGCTGGTGATCCTGACCGAGTGGAACGAGTTCCGCGCGCTGGACCTGTCGCGCATCGCAGGCGGCATGGCGCAGGCCCGCATGGCCGATCTGCGCAACATCTATGCCCCTGCCGACGCAGAGGCCGCCGGTTTCACCGGATATGAGAGCATCGGGCGCGCTGGCTACGCTGGCTGATCCTTTCGACTGATCCTGAAACGCCGCCCTGTCCCGGGGTGGCGTTTCTTTATGCACGTCGCGGTTGTTTGGCGCCTGGCACTTGTTGCTTGTCGGCCACAGGCGCGGCGCCAAGGCGGGCCGGGTAGAGATGCTCACACTGTGCATGGCTTTGCGCAACCCCGCCCGTCGATTACACTTTCCGAAAAAATGACAAGAGGCAGAGCAGGCATGGGAACGGGCTATCGCGGCACGTTCGTCATCTCCTGGGCGCAGACGGAAATCGACGGGGTGCGGGATGCGCCCGAACCGGCATTGCAGGTCGGGGCCGCATGGTCCTGGTCCGGAGAGCCGGTCCGGGTGGACGGTCCGGCGTCCCTCCTTCCGCTGGGCGAGAGGGCGGACCCGGGCGAAGACATCAGGCCACGCGCGGCGCGCATGGTGCGTCGGCTGGTGGGCGCTGCCCTGGCGGCGGAACGTTCCCGGGGGGCCGACCTGCGCGAGGCCGGGCAAGATGCGCCCGGTGGCGACTCGACCTTTGTCGTGACGGACGGGCGCAAGGGCTATACCGTGACGCTGATCCCGGTGGGGCCACATGTGCCGCCCTTGCTGATGTGTCTGGATGAACTGCCGCCCGCCGGTGTCGATCTCTGGGTGGTGCACCATGTCCGCTCAGCGCAGACACTGGCCGCCCGGTCGGACCCGGGCGGCGTGATCTGTTTCACGCCCAGGACACGCATCCTGACGCCGCGCGGGCCGGTGCCGGTCGGTCTGCTGTGCGAGGGCGACCTGGTGCAGACCAAGGACAGCGGTGCCCAGCCGATCTGCTGGATCGGCAGCCGCCGGATGTCCGGTGCCCGTCTCTTTGCCATGCCTGCGCTGCGCCCGATCCGGGTGCGGGCCGGCGCGCTGGGGCTGGGCCAGCCCAACAGCGATATCCTGGTCTCTCCGGATCACCGCATGGTGGTGCGAGGTGCGCCCGCGCAGGCGTTGTTCAACACGCCCGAGGTTCTGGTAACGGCGCGGGACTTGGTCGATGGCAAGGGTGTGGTGCAGGACAGCACCGTCAAGGAGGTGACCTATGTCCACCTTCTCTTGCCCCGGCACGAGGTGCTCTTTGCCGATGGGGTCGAGACCGAGAGCTTTCACCCGGCGAACACGGCGCTCACCTCGTTGGATGCCGAGGACCGCAAGCGCCTGTTGCAGACCCTGCCGGGCGTGGCCTCGAACCCGCAGGGCTATGGCGCCTATGCGCGGCGCAACCTCTCGGCCTCCGAGGCGGCGATCCTGTTGCACGAGGCGGCCTGAGACGGTCCGCGTGACCCCGTCCCGGGCTTGGCCCGGGACCTCGGGCCGCTAGGCTACGCCCGTTGCCCTGGCGCGCTCACTCGCGGATTTCTTCCAGTCCCACGCCCCAAAGCGCGGTCTTGTCGACCCAGCCGCGATAGCCGTCGGCGGTCAGACGGCACCAGTCCGGCCCGCAATCGCCCAGCCGCGCGATCACCCCCAGTTCCAGCCGGGCCACCACCACGCTGTCCGGGTCGGGACGGCGGTAGAGGCTCAGCATGTCCTGTTCCACGATCACCGTGCGGGCGCCCGACAGCAGAGAGTAATGCACCCAGCCGCCGGCGCCGTCCCGGTCGCGGACCCGGCGCCAGTGGCCGTGTTCGGCGGTGATTTCCAGCGGCATTCCGCGCCGCTTGTAGACCCAGTCGATCCGGTGCGTCAGCGAAGGCCCCCGACGGACATTGCCCTCGGACGCCTTGAGCGAGACGAAACGCGGCAGCGGCAGGTTCGTCACCGGCCCCCGGTCTTGCCCCGCCGTGCCGGGACCGGCCAGAATCAGCAGCGCCACCGCCGCGGCGATCGCTTGTTTGAACATGGTTTTCAGGTCCTGCTCAGTTTTTCCGGCGGGGTTCTTGTGCCCCGTCCTTTCCTGTCGCAGTCTACCGCCCGTGGGACCCGCAGGGGAAGTTTGGGGAGAGGCTGAATGCCATCAAAACGTCTGAGTGTTGTCGTGACGCGACGCTTGCCCGAAGTGGTCGAGACACGGCTCACCGAGTTGTTCAACGCGAAACTGCGTGCCGATGACACGCCGATGACCCGTGGCGAACTGATCGACGCGGTGCAGGAGGCCGACGTGCTGGTGCCCACGCTGACCGACCGGATCGACGCCGGGCTGATCGGACAGGCGGGCGAACGGCTGAAGCTGATCGCCAATTTCGGCGCGGGATTCGATCACATCGACGTTTCCACCGCGCGCTCGCGCGGCATCCTCGTGTCGAACACGCCGGGTGTGGTGACAGAGGACACCGCCGACATGGTCATGGCGCTGATGCTGGGTGTGACCCGGCGCATCCAGGAGGGTCTGACCGTCATGCAGGGCGGCGACTGGGCTGGCTGGGCGCCCACCGCTTTGCTGGGCCAGCGCCTGGGCGGGCGCCGCCTGGGCATCCTTGGCATGGGCCGCATCGGCCAGGCGGTCGCGCGGCGCGCCGCGGCCTTCGGGATGCAGGTGCATTACCACAACCGCCACCGCCTGCGCCCCGAGACCGAAGAGGCGCTGGAGGCCACCTATTGGGAAAGCCTCGACCAGATGGTGGCGCGGATGGACATGATCAGCGTGAACTGTCCGTCGACGCCCAGCACCTACCACTTGCTGAACGCCCGGCGCCTGCAACTGATGAAACCCAGCGCGGTGATCGTGAACACCTCGCGCGGGGAGGTCATCGACGAGAACGCGCTGACCCGGATGCTCAAGACCGGGCAACTGGCCGGTGCGGGGCTGGACGTCTACGAACATGGTATCCAGGGCAACCCCGAGCTGCGCAACATGCCCAACGTGATGATGCTGCCGCATATGGGATCGGCCACCGAAGAGGGGCGGATCGAGATGGGCGAAAAGGTCATCATCAACATCAAGACCTTCGACGATGGTCACCGTCCGCCGGACCAGGTCGTGCCCGCGATGCTGTAGGGCGCCCATCCGCCGCATGGACTTGGGGTGGCCCGCCGCGCATCAGGCGGGGGCGGATACCAATCGGAAAGGCCCCCGCCATGACCCAATGCGCGCTTTGCAAGGCCGAGGAGGCCACGCCCCTTGCGGTGGCCCCGCGACCCGATGAGGTGGCCCTTTGCGCGACCTGCCGCGCGGGTGTGGAAAACGGGCCCGAGGACGGCCCGCACTGGCAATGCCTGAACGAGGCGATCTGGAGCACGGAACCCGCCGAACAGGTCCTGGCCTGGCGGCTGCTGAACCGGCTGAACGCGGCCTGGGCGCGGGACCTGCTGGACATCGCCTACCTTGAACCCGATGTGCTGGACTGGGCGCAGGCCGAGGCCGCGCCTGCCGAGAGTGTCGTTCACCGCGACTGCAACGGTGCGGTCCTGTCGGACGGGGACACGGTGACGCTGATCAAGGCGCTGCCGGTCAAGGGGGCCGGGTTCACCGCCAAGCAGGGGACGGCGGTGCGCAAGATCTCGCTGGAGCCGGACAACGCAGACCATATCTCGGGCCGGGTCGAAGGACAGCGGATCGTGATCCTGACGAAGTACGTCAAGAAGGCCTAAGATCGCTCACCCGCACATCAGGCCTATCCCCGACTCGTTTCTGCTGATTGACTGCCGGTTAGTAGACGCAACCAGGGAGTGTGTATGATGAGGATTGCGCAGATAGCCACGCTGTTGATTCTGACGGCGGGTGCGGGGCTGGCACAGCAAAGCACGGATACCGTCGCCCCCGAGGCGGCCACGGTGGATGGCGGCGGCTTTGCCGCCTTGTCGCCAGAGGTCGCCGCAGCGCTGGAGGCCAAGGAGGCCGGTCAACCGGTCAAGGCGCAGACATGGATGGTGGCGGCGGCCAACCCGCATGCCGTGCAGGCCGGGGCCGAGGTGCTGCGCGCCGGCGGCACGGCGGCGGATGCCATGATCGCCGTGCAGACGGTGCTGGGGCTGGTCGAGCCGCAAAGCTCGGGCATCGGCGGCGGGGCCTTTCTGGTCTGGCACGACGGCGAAACGGGCGAGATCACCACGCTGGACGGGCGGGAAACCGCACCTTTCGCAGCCACGCCCACCCTGTTCCAGACGGCGGATGGCGAGCCGATGGGATTCTGGGACGCGGTGATCGGGGGCCGTTCTGTCGGCGTGCCGGGCACGCCCGCGCTGATGCAGGCCGCACATGAGAAATGGGGCAAGTCCGACTGGGCCGGGCTGTTCGATGCGGCCACGCGGCTGGCGGACGAGGGGTTCGAGGTCTCGCCCCGTCTCAGCCAGCTGGTGCTGGCCAATGTCCCCGCGCTGACCCGCTACGAGCCTTCCGCCAACTACTTCCTGCCGGACGGCATGCCGCCCGTGGCCGGGACCGTGCTGAAAAACCCGGACTATGCCAATGTCATGCGCCGCATGGCCAGTGAAGGCGCGCAGGTGATCTACCAGGGTGAAATCGCGCAGGACATCGTCGACACGGTGCGCGGGTTCGAGCCCAACCCCGGCGTCATGAGCCTGGCCGACCTCGCCGCCTACGAGGTCAAGGAACGCCCGGCGGTCTGTGCGCCGTTCCGGGGGCTGGAAGTCTGCGGTATGGGCCCGCCCTCGTCCGGTGCGCTGACCGTGGGGCAGATCCTGGGGATGCTGGATGCCTCCGATCCAGGTGCCGCGGATGATCCGCAGACCTGGCGCAAGATTGGCGATGCCTCGCGTCTCGCCTTTGCCGACCGGGGCCGCTACATGGCGGACAGCGATTTTGTCCCGATGCCGACCGACGGGCTGGTCGATCCGGCTTACCTGGGCGAACGCGCGCGCCTGTTGGAAGGCGACGATGCCCTTCCGGAAGTGGCGCCGGGGATGCCGGCCTGGGATCACGCGATGCTCTGGGCCGATGACGAGAGTATCGAGTTCCCCTCGACCTCGCATATCTCGATCGTCGATCAGTACGGCAACGCACTGTCGATGACGACAACCATCGAGAACGGCTTTGGCTCGCGCCTGATGACCAACGGCTTCCTGCTGAACAACGAGCTGACGGATTTCTCGTTCCGCTCGCACCAGGACGGGGTGCCCATCGCCAACGCAGTGGCGCCGGGCAAGCGGCCGCGGTCGTCGATGTCGCCCACCATCGTGCGCGAAGAGGGCAAGCCGGTGCTGGTGATCGGATCACCCGGCGGGTCGCGGATCATCGGCTATGTCGCGCAGGCGATCATCGCGCATGTGGACTGGGGCATGGACGTGCAGCAGGCGGTGGCCATGCCGCATGGCGTCAACCGTTTCGGCACCTTCGACTTGGAGGCCGGAACGCCGATTGCCGACATGGCGACCGCCCTGGCAGAGATGGGGTTCAACACCGATGTGCGTGATTTGAATTCCGGCCTGCATGCCATCGCCATCGGGGCGGAGGGTCTGCAGGGTGGCGCTGATCCGCGCCGCGAGGGCATCGCGCTGGGCGAGTGACATCGGCTCAGCCGGACAGGCGCAGGCAAGCCCCCCGGTGGCGGGACTTGTCTGCGTACATCCGCGCATCCGCCCTTTTCAGCAGCATGTCCACGTCGCTGCCGTCATGCGGGGCCGTGGCCCGGCCAAAGGCGGCGTCGATGCCGGGCAGGACGATATCCGTACCGCCCGGCCGTTCCAATGTCATCGGCCGGGCCAATGCCGCGCGCAGGTCGTTGACACAGGTCAGCATCGCCCGCTGGCTGGTGTCCGGGCGCCAGATGCCGAATTCATCGCCGCCCAGCCGGGCGGCGCTGGCGTCGTTGCGCAGGGTTTCGCGCAGCCGTCGGGCGACCCGGCTCAGGACCTCATCGCCGGCGCAATGGCCGTACTGGTCGTTGATCGGCTTGAATCCGTTGAGGTCGATGTAGATCAGCCCGACAGTGCCCTGAGGACTGGCAAGCAGCCGCTGTCCTTCTTCACGGAAACTGCGGGCGTTCATCAGGCCGGTCAGCGGATCGGTCATGGCAAGGCTGGACAGCCGCCGCGCCGTATGGCGCAGCCTGTCGCGTTCCTCTTCCGTCTGACTCAACCGGCGGCGCGTGCTGTCCTGCTGGCGTTCCAGCGAAGTGAGCCGTGCGGCAAAAAGGTTGGATGGGTCGGATTTCAGCATTACCAAGGGATTTTCCATGCCGGGCAGGGGATCGATCCGCCAGGCCTGGAATGTCATCGGTTCCTCGGTAAAGGTCAGACGCAGCGGAATCCCGCGCGAGGTGGAAATCGCCTGTTTCAGCCCCTTTGTCATGGTGTCGGCATCTTCGCGGGCCAGGCTGGCCAGTTGCAGGCCGACCTGCAGCCCGGGAAGGTCGCGCGCGTGGCGGTTGGCCAGAAGGACGGTCCACTGGTCATCCAGCAGCATCATCGCGCGGGGGGCGCGCTCGATTGCCTGGCCGATAGCACCCAGGGCCGCGTCCAGCACGGCGTCGGTCACGGTCATCCCGCTGCCCGGCTCCGGGACAGGGTGAAGCCCTGACCCCGGTCCTGGCTGTTTGCGCGCAAAAGACCCTTCATGCGAAAAACTCGTAGATGTCGCCATCCTCGCTCCGGACCAGGTGGACCGTGACATGGCAACGGGAATGTCCCATCGACAGTGCCTCGTCGATCTCGACCGAGGCATAGCCATTCGCTTCGGCAGCGATGCGGCCAAAAACGTTGGTGGTCATCATGCACAA
Organism: Mameliella sp. LZ-28; assembly: GCF_012274245.1. Classification (NCBI taxonomy): domain Bacteria; kingdom Pseudomonadati; phylum Pseudomonadota; class Alphaproteobacteria; order Rhodobacterales; family Roseobacteraceae; genus Antarctobacter; species Mameliella sp. LZ-28. The sequence goes on from NZ_JAANYX010000032.1 coordinate 80,125, forward strand.
CGAGGGCCTGCCCTCGACCCGCTTGCCAAAGGGGCAACTGGAGGCGGTGAATACCAGTTTGTCCGGCCCTGCCTCGACCAGTTCGAAATGCCCGCCGATCTTTTGCTTGAGATCACACAGGATGCGACCGATTTCGACCGGTTCACCAGGCAGAGCGCCGTCATCATCACGGTAGCGGTCGGCAATGCTGCGGCCCATGTCGTCGCCGACACGCGCGACAAAGGCCGAAGCCTCATCCATGCCCACGACTTCCTGAAGGGTGCCGGACAAGGCCCCGACGATATCCGCGAAGAAACCCTTGGGATTCAGGTCGTCGATGTCGGACTTCGGGGGCGTCGGGGCCATCGGGGCCTCCAGCAAACGAATAAACTCGGTTAACAGAACATCAAAAAGGTTAAAATGCAGTAAATCTTTAACCTGGGTTTACGCGCTCACGGACTCGTCAACTCGCTCATTTGGGGGGGGGCTCCGCCGGCGAATGGGACGCCGACGGAGCAGGGGACCCGGGTCAGCCCATTTCCTTGTAGGAGATTTCGCGCGTGTCGGCGCCCGGTCCCATCTTGGAGCGGCGCACCATGAGCCGGTTCAGCGCCTGGATATAGGCACGCACGGAGGCGACGACCGTATCGGTGTCCGCCGACTGGCCGGTGGCGATGATGCCGTCCTCTTCAAGCCGCACGGAAACGGTGGCCTGGGCGTCGGTGCCCTCGGTCACGGCGTGCACCTGGTAGAGCTGCAGCCGCGCCTTGTTGGGGTGCAGTTCGCGCACGGCCTTGAAACAGGCATCCACGGGGCCGTCGCCGTGGCAGGTCGCGCTCTGGTCCTGGCCATCGACTTCCATTTCAAGCTGCGCCTCGGCCGGACCGCCGGTGCCGCAGACCACCCGCAGGTTCACCAGTTCAAGGCGGTTCGAATCGCCGTCGGTGGTTGCGGTGACAAGCGCCAGAATGTCGTCGTCAAAGACCTCTTTCTTGCGGTCGGCAAGATCCTTGAACCGCACGAAGATGTCCTTGAGCTGGTTGTCCCCGACCTCGACACCAAGGTCCTTGAGCTTGGCCCGCAGCGCGGCGCGGCCCGAATGCTTGCCCAGCGGCAAGGAGGTGCCCGCGATGCCCACATCCTCGGGCCGCATGATCTCGAAGGTCTCGGCGTTCTTCAGCATCCCGTCCTGGTGGATGCCGCTTTCGTGGGCAAAGGCGTTCTTGCCGACGATGGCCTTGTTGAACTGTACCGGGAAGCCCGACACCGTCGAGACGCGGCGCGAGATATGCATGATCTTCTTTGTGTCGATCTCGGTGTAGTAGGGCATGATGTCGCCCCGCACCTTGAGCGCCATGACCACCTCTTCGAGGGCCGTGTTGCCCGCTCTTTCGCCAAGGCCGTTGATGGTGCATTCGATCTGGCGTGCGCCACCCGCGACGGCGGCAAGGGCGTTCGCCGTCGCCATGCCAAGGTCGTTGTGGCAATGGGTGGCAAAGACCACCTCGTCACCGCCGGGCACGGTTTCGATCAGCTTGCGGATCAGGTCGGCGCTTTCGACCGGGGCGGTATAGCCCACCGTGTCGGGAATGTTGATCGTGGTGGCGCCCGCCTTGATGGCGATCTCGACCACGCGGCAGAGGTAATCCCATTCCGTCCGGGTCGCATCCATCGGCGACCATTGCACGTTGTCGCAGAGGTTGCGGGCGTGGGTCACGGTCTCGTGGATGCGCTCGGCCATCTCGTCCATCGTGAGGTTCGGAATGGCGCGGTGCAGCGGCGAGGTGCCGATGAAGGTGTGGATGCGCGGCCGTGCGGATTTCTTGACGGCCTCCCAGCAGCGGTCGATGTCGGGCAGCTGCGCGCGGGCAAGGCCGCAGATCACGGCCTGTTTGGACCGTTGGGCGATTTCGGAAACGGCGCGAAAGTCGCCTTCGGAGGCGATCGGAAAACCGGCCTCGATGATGTCGACGCCCATGTCATCGAGCAGCTCTGCGATCTCGAGCTTTTCGTCATGGGTCATGGTGGCGCCGGGCGATTGTTCGCCGTCGCGAAGGGTGGTGTCGAAGATGACGACGCGGTCTTTTTCGGTGCTCATGGTCTTTCCTCAGCTATGCGGGCGGGCCGCCGGGGCGGTCCGGACTGTCTTGAGGGGTGACCTGCGGGCACGCGCGCCGGGTCCGCGAAAGCGGAAGGATGACGGCCCCGGTTCTGGCCTGATGTGTCTGTCATCGGAAAGGTCCCAACTCGTGTGCGTGCAGGTCCCGGCGCGTCACACATCTCCTCTGAGCACGCGCGCCGAGGGGGCCACGCTCAGAGGCGAGTTAGCAGTAGACCGGCGCCAAGCGCAAAGACCGCCGAAAGGCGGGTCTGAGGGGCGTTATGGCGGGTCGTGATCATGACGGCCAATATACGGAGCAAATTCCAAATGAAAACCCGGTTTCGACGGGAAAATTCGACACTCTGCAAAACAACCTAAAGACGATTCGTCTATAAGTTTCGCTATTTAAAATAGAAGTCAAGAATTCACCTGAGGGGGATTTTCTTCAACACTGTACCCTCAAAAGTTGATTCCCCGGGTTTGGAGGCCCTCGTTATGAACAGAATTTTTCTATTGTTGTCAGCGCTATGCCTGTCGTCGCCAGCCGCGGCGCAACCGATCTACAGCGATGGCGTGACGCAATACGCCAGCGTTCAGTCCCAGCAATGGGTGAATTGCGCCAAGGAGGGCAAGGACTGCGAACCCGGGACCAGCGACCTGGTCATCACTCGTTACGGCATCAGCGAGGATTTCACCTTTTTCATCACCAAGGGTCTGGAAAAGGTTCCCTGCAAGAACTTCTGGGGCGACCCGTCGCGCGGGACAGACAAGGAATGCGCCTACATTCGCGAGAACCTGTTTGGTGTGCCGCCGGATGAAACCTTTGCCAAGGTTGCGGACGAAGGAAAGGATTTCAGCAATCCGAACGGCGAATACCGCTGGGTCCGCTACGGCACCGGGGGCAAGTGGGCCTACACGCTGATCGGCGGATCAAACAGCCAGAAGATCGCCTGCACCAATGATTATTTCGGGTTCGATCCGGTCAAGGGCAGCGACAAGGTCTGCCAGATGGGTGATGCCTATACCCTGGGCTACGGCGACGTGATCGAATGCGCCACCGAGGACCGCGAATGCCAGATGAACGTGGGTGACGTCGTCATGGTCCGTTACGGGGCCGAGGATCGCTATGACATCCGGTTCGTCCACCACACCGGAAATGCCTTCCCCTGCGAGAACAACTTTTTCGGGGTCGACCCGATCCACACCGGCAAGCGCTGCTACTACCAGGCGCAAAAGCCCTTGTCGGTGAACACCGTGGGGCGCTGGGAAAAGGTGATTTCCTGCGATGGCAAGAACTGCCCGATCAGCCATGAAATTTCGGTCGGGACAACCAAGACCAACAGCTGGACCACGACCCAGCAATGGGGGATCACGGTCACGGAATCGATGGAAGCGGGGCTGACCATCCTGGGCACCGGGGTCAAGGCCTCGGCCTCGATCTCGCAGTCCTACGCGGCCTCGTTCGCCTTCACCTCGGCGCTGTCGAAATCGGTGACGCAGAACTACACCGCGACCTGCGATCCCAGCGGGGAATATTCCAGCCGCGCGTTGTGGCAATTCTCGACCGGGACCGGCGAGACATGCCTGGAATCCGGAACCTGTGACGGGGCGACCTTCACGGCGGAATATCTCTGTGTCGGTGACGCGCCCGGGGACTACGTGGGTCCGGCCTGCATCCCCGGATATTGCGCGGACGAACTGTGCACGGTCTGCACCTACGAGGACGCCGCGGCAGAGTGATGCCACGCGTTCCCGCCTGAAACCACGGGGCGCCCTTGGGCGCCCCGTTCGCCTGCAATGCTGCGTTTGCCTTGTGGCACACATCAGGCATACTTGCCCCGAGGCAAGATAATCGGGGCAGAGCCATGATAAGAATTCTGGCGGCACTGCTGGTGCTGTATGCAGGGGCCGCATTGGCGCAGGGCCGGGACTCGGCGCGCGTCTACGTCTTTGGCAACTCGCTGGTCCATCACCAGAGCGAGACATCGGACCATACCAACGTTCCCCACTGGATGAACCAGATGGCGAGGGCGGATGGCCGATCGCTGGCTCTGGACGGGCAATGGGGGTTTCTCAGGAACTTTGCCGACAGTCTGCCGCCAACGGCGAACTGGTCCTTTCCGGGGGTGCAGGGCGCCTGGTCGCCGGGGCAGGGGCCGTTCCGCGACGGGCGCTACGACGCGGTAATCGCGACGCCCGCGAACTTCATCCAGTACCAGTTGCCCGACGTGCCCTATGACGGCGACAATCCGGAAGGGGAAAGCCCGCTGGGCGCCTTGCAGCGGATCTTTGACTGGGTCGAGGTCAACAGCCCGGGCACGCGGCTGTTTGTCTACGAGGGCTGGTCGGACATGGCCAGTTTCTCACGCAACTTCCCGCCCTCGAACCGGCAGTTGCGCCGGTATCACGATTTCAACGCGGGCGAATACCACCAGTGGTATCGCGACCTGCTGAACGTGATGTCCGTCACCCGTCCCGACACGCAGGTCGAGGTGATCCCGGTGGCCTCGATCCTGGCCGGGTTCTTTCAGCGGGGCGGCCTGCTGGAGGGGCTGCCGGCAGAGGCGCTTTATACCGATAACGCGCCGCACGGGACGCCGACGCTCTACATGCTGGCGGCGATGGTCACCTATGCCTGGATCTACGACGCGCCGCCGCCGGAGGGATTCTTGCCCCCCGCGACGCTGCATCCGGACGTGGTGGCCAACTATGCCCAACTGGCAGAGGCGATCTGGCAACAGGTGCCGCAGCGCGAGGCCACGGCCCCCGCGCCCGGCGATCCGCCGACAGAGGAGGCCCGCGCTCCGGACCTGCCCGAACGCCAGCCAATTTCGCTGCCGCCGCGTGGTGTCAGGCCCCAGGGTGCCCCGGCGCTGGGGATTGGCCTGAACGGCATTTCCGACTGGTCGACCCAGCATCCCTTTCTCGACCTGATGAAATCCTCGCGCGGCTGGGTCGGCAACATCGGTGACCGATGGGGCGCCGTCAGCACCGAGGAGTTGCGCGCCGGCGGTCACCTGGACGAGGACGACTGGCCCTTGCGGATGCCCGAAGGGGTCGACGCCATCGAAACCGTGATCCTGACGAACCAGCCCAGGGACGCGGCGTCCCTGCGCGGTGACTATGTCCTGACCTATGACGGCAAGGCCGAGTTCAAGCTGGTCGGCCGGGCCCGGCGCGTTCGGAACGAGCCGGGCCGCATGACCTTCAGTTATGAACCGGGCGAGGGGCTGGTGGCGCTGTCGATCACCGCGATCGACCCCGCCGACCCGATCCGCAACATCGTCATCCTGCGCGAAGAGCACGAGGCGCTGTACCGCGCCGGGGCGTTGTTCAACCCGGATTTCCTGGCCCGGATCGAGGACGTGCGCGTGTTGCGCTTCATGGACTGGATGATCACCAACGGCTCTCCGGTGACGGGATGGGACACGCGGCCGACGATGGCAACGGCCAGCTGGTCGGAATGGGGCGTGCCGGTCGAGGTCATGGTGCGGCTGGCCAATCTTGTGGGTGCGGATGCCTGGTTCAACATGCCCCACCTGGCCGATGACGATTACGTCCGCCGCTTTGCCGAGATCGTCGAACGTGACCTTGATCCCCGCCTGAGGGCTTATGTCGAACTGTCCAACGAGGTCTGGAACCCCGGTTTCCCGCAGGCGGCCTGGGCGCGCGGCCAGGCAGAGGCGCTCTGGGGCGCGACGGACCAAGGATGGGCGCAATTCTACGGGCTGCGGGCAGCGCAGGTCATGGACATCTGGACCGAGGTTTTCGGCGAAAAAACTGATCGCCTGGTGCGGGTGGTGGCGACGCATACCGGCTGGCCCGGGCTGGAACAGGAGATCCTGCAAGCGCCCCTGGCCTTTCTGCGGCTGGGGCACATGCCGGTCGACAGTTTCGACGCCTACGCGGTGACCGGCTATTTCGGCTACGAGATGGGCGGCGAGGAAATGGCGCAGCGCATGGACGGCTGGCTGGATGCGGCCGCCGATCTTGCCCAGGATGCGGGCGCGGCCGAGGGCCTGCAGCGGGTCGCCCTGCGGGAATTCGTCAAGGACCGCCAGTTCGAGGCCGCCATCGCCCCCGTGGCCGAGGCGCTGGAGAAAGGGTCGTTGCGGCAGCTGGTCGAGGAGATCTTTCCCTATCACGCCAGGGTGGCCCGCAAGCATGACCTGCGGCTGATCATGTATGAGGGCGGCACGCACCTGGTGGGACATGGCGCGCGGGTCAATGACGAAAGGCTGACCGCCTTCTTCGAGGTGTTCAGCTATACACCCGAAATGGCACGCCTGTACGAGATCCTCCTGGCCGGATGGGTCGATGCCGGCGGCGTGCTGTTCAACGCGTTCGTTGACGTGGCGCCCTCGTCCATGTGGGGCAGCTGGGGCGCCCTGCGGTATCTCGAGGACGAGAACCCGCGCTGGGACATGCTGATGGCCTACAACGCCTCTGGCCCCAACGGCTGGGAAGCGCGGGACAAGGCTGCTTTTCTGAACGGTGTCAGGCTGCTGGGCGCCGAGGGCCGTATCCAGGGCACCGCGCAGGAAGACTATCTGACCGGCGGGCCGGGGGACGATGTTCTGGTCTCTGGCGGGGGCGCGGACGTGCTGAACGGGGGGCCGGGGCAGGATCGCGTGATCTTGAGTGGAGAGCGTGCAGGCTATGAGTTCACACGGGAAAACGGCACTGTTCTTGCGCGTGCCGACAGCGGCCCCGTTCGCATGGCAGGGATCGAAGAGGTGGTCTTTGACGCCGTCCCCGACACCGTGATCCCGCTGGCAGACCTGCTCCGCTGAAAGCCATCGCCCGCGCCGCGATTGTCATTACGACTTTGAAGGGGCACACTCGGCCCGACGACATTTCGACAATCCGGCACAGGTTAAGGGGTAGATCACATGGCGGTTTCGACGGGGGCCATTCATTTCACGGGAAATTTCACGGGACCGAACGGCGACGGAACGAGCAATCCGCACGAGCTGATTTCCTTCATCGCGGTCCATCCGATCCCGGCAGGTGAGGTCATCGTGCTGCACGCGCCGGAGGCGGGATCGGATTCGACGATCACCTTTACCGTCGGCCCGGCCGGGCTGGCGCCGCTGGACCGGGTCACGATCGCCGAAGGGGTAGGAGGGGCCCAGGGGGCGACTGCGCTGCTGGAGGATCCATCCGGCGGATCCGTTACCCCGGCGGCGGGCGACCTGTGGTCGATCACGGGGGCGGACAATATCATCGCCTCTTCCAACGGTCAGGCGATTGCCGCGATTTCCAACCGTGGCGCCTGGGACGTGAACTTTGCCGAAACCGGGCTGAGCCGGACGAATATCGACATCGCCATTGCCAATGACGATCCCAGCCCGGTGATCGACAATATCACCGCCGACAGTGGGGATGACGAGAACGCGCTGTTTGCCGGTACGGACATCGCCGATATCGACGACCCTGCTTTCTGGGTCCACACGGACGTGAACCAGGACTATGCGGCGCCGAATATCAGCGGCACCACCTTTGCCACGCAGGACGCCGGCATCACCTGTTTCCTGGCCGGGACCGGGATGGCGACCCCCGATGGCGCGCGCGCGGTCGAGGACCTGGCACCGGGTGACCTGTTGCGAACCCTGGACGGGCGCGATGTGCCGGTGCGCTGGGTCGGCAGGACCACCGTTTCGACCGGTTTCGGACCGGCCGAGCGTCTGATGCCGGTGCGCATCCGGGCCGGTGCGCTGGGCGACGGCCTGCCGTTGCGCGACTTGCTGTTGACCGCGGATCACGCGCTTTATCTGGATGGAATGCTGGTGAACGCCGGGGCGCTGGTGGATGGCGCGGGTATCGCGCAGGTGCCCCTGTCTCGGATGGGAGAGCGGTACACCGTCTACCATGTCGAGACCGAGGCGCACGAGGTCCTGCTGGCAGAGGGGGCGCCTGCCGAGAGCTATGTCGATTACGCGGGGCGGCGAAGCTTTGACAACTTTGCCGATTACATGGCGCGCTACGGGACAGAGAGGGTGATCCCGGAAATGGCCTGCGCGCGGATCTCGTCGCGGCGGCAGGTGCCGGAGAGGCTGCGCAAGCGTCTTGTGGCCTGAACCGGGCAATCGGGCGGGTGGATGAAACCCGCCTTACGCCTCGGGGCCCGTGGCCGGGGTCCGCAGGCGCTCGATCTCTTCGACCAGAACCTCGGCACCTAGCGACGCGCGGAAATTCTCGACGATGTGCAGGCGACCGGCCTCTGACAGGCGCATCAGCGCGTCCGGATCGCCGACCAGGCTGCGGATCGTGCGGGCCAGCATCCCGGGGTTCTTCGGCTCCACCAGGTAGCCGGTGGAGCCGTCGGTGATCAGTTCGGGCACCCCGCCCGCGTCGGTGCCGATGGTCGGAACACCCATCGACATGGCCTCCATGTAGGCGACGCCCAGGGGTTCGTGCCAACTGGCCAGGACGAACAGGTGCGACTCTTCCAGCTTGTCCTTGACCTCGCCCGCGTCGATGGCCCCCAAAAGCTTGACGTGATCCTGCAGGCGCAGCCGCTTCAGCGTCTCTTCCAGCTCAATCCGGTAGCCGGTGCCGCCGTCGTCATCCTCTCCGGCGATCTCGACACGCACGTCGACGCCCTGATCCAGTAGCTGGCGAGTGGCGGCCATCAGGTCCTGGTGCCCCTTGACCACGTTCAGGCGCCCGCAGGCGAATATGCGGATCGGGCGGCCGTGTTCGGGTGGCTGGTAGGGCGTGCGGCGCTGCAGTTTCTCGGTGTCCACACCCATCGGACGGATGATCCGGCGCTCCGGCAGCGATCCGGCCAGGGTCTCTTCGATCTCGGCCAGGATCTTGCGGGTGATGATGGTGGCAAAGCTGGCGTGCCGCCATTTCACCCGCTGGCCGGGGCCGTAATCCGACAGCGGCCCGTGCAGGGTCAGTGAATAGCGAGGCCCGCCCATCAGGTGCGCGAAACAGGCGATCAGGGCGACACGCCCGCAGGAATGGGCATGGATGTGATCCAGCCCGCGCGCCGCCGCCTCGCGCCGCAGCCGTTCGGCGGCGGCCATCGTGATCAGCGCGTCCCGGGCGAATCCCGGTCCCTCGCGCAGCATCCACAGGGGCAGGCCCCTTGTGCTCAGCTTGGCCAGCGCCACGGCGGCGGGCAGGGGGTCGACATGGCCCAGGTAGGTGGTGCGCGCGATCGCCCGGTCGGACCAGTCGTGCGAAATCAGGCGGCGTGGCGGCTTGCGGGTCGAGAATACATGAACCTCATGGCCCATCGCCTCCAGCGCGCGGATTTCGCGCCAGAAAAAGATGTGCGTCTGTCCCGGGAATTGCGGGACGATGTACCCTATACGCAAGCCTTGCGTCACCTGATAATCCTATGGATGGCAGCCGCGCCTCTTGTGGGGCGTTCGTCGTTATCAAACCTAATCGATTCCATGCTTTGGCCACAGTTCCGCAGCAGTTTCCAGAGCAAGGCGAGGTGTATTTTTTTCATGTGTGGCCCCAGTGGTACGGGTGTGAGTGCGGGATATGGATACAACCATGCAGAGGCGGAACGCGGGCGTTTCGATCATTCTTCCGGCAAGCAACGAGGCAGCGCTGATCGGCGGCTGCCTCGAAGCATTGCTGGCCTCTGACGGGCCCGGCGATCACGGGGTCGAGGTTATCGTCGTGGCCAATGGCTGCCGCGACGACACGGCCGGACTCGCCCGGGCATTCGCCGCGCGCATGGCGGCGCGGGGCTGGAATCTGGAGGTGATCGAACGTCCGGCGGGCGGCAAGCCCGGTGCGCTGAATGCCGGGGACGCGGCGGCCAGCGGGGCGATCCGGATCTACCTGGACGCGGATGTGACCGTCACGCCGGACCTGTTGACCCAGTTGGTCAGGGCGCTGGACGTGGATGCCCCGCGTTATGCCAGCGGCCGGGTCGAAATCGCCGCAGAGGGCGCGATCAGCCGGGCCTATGCGCGGATCTGGCGGCGTGTCCCCTTCATGCGGGACGTGGTCCCGGGTTGCGGCCTCTTCGCGGTGAATGCGGCGGGCCGGGCCCGCTGGGGCGCCTTCCCCGAAATCATCTCGGACGACATCTATGTCCGGCTGCAATTCCGCCCGGGTGAACGCCAGGGCGTGCCGGCCCCCTATCGCTGGCCCATCGCCGAGGGTTGGCGCAACCTGGTCAAGGTGCGCAGGCGGCAGAACGCCGGCGTGGACGAGATTGCCGCGCTTTACCCGGGCTTGACCCGGAACGAGGACAAGCCAGGCTTTCCCCTGTCGGAAAAGCTGGGTCTCGCGCTGCGCGATCCGCTGGGCTTCGCGGTCTACGCGGGCGTCGCGCTGGCGGTAAGGTTGACTCCGCGTGCCAGGCAGGACTGGAGCCGTGGACGATGAGCGCGATGGACGCCTTCCGAAGCGGGTCCGTCACCGCGCGGGCGATGCGGTCGTCGCTGTTCACGCTGGGCAGTTTTGGCTTTGGCCAGGTGGTGCGGCTGGGATCGAACCTGATCCTGACCCGGTTGCTGTTCCCCGAGGCCTTTGGCCTGATGGCGCTGGTCATGGTCTTTCTCATGGGGCTGGGCCAGTTTTCGGACGTCGGCGTGACGCCGGCGATCATGCAGTCGAAACGCGGTGACGATCAGGACTTTCTGGATACCGCCTGGACGATACAGGTGGCACGGGGCATCGGCCTGTGGCTTGTGGCCTGCGGATTGGCCTGGCCGATGGCCTGGGTCTATGACCAGCCCTTGCTGACATACGTCCTGCCCGTTTCGGCGCTGACCCTGCTGATCACCGGGTTCAGGCCAACGCGGATGATCACCGCGAACCGACACCTTTTGATGGGCCGGGTCACTGTCCTGGACATGGCCACGCAACTGGCGGGCGTTGCCGTTGCCGTGGCCCTGGCCTGGTGGTGGGGCTCGGTCTGGGCCCTGGTGATCTCGGGCGTGATCGGCGCCCTGATCGAGGTGGTGCTGAACTGGCGCTACCTGCCCGGCCCGGCCAACCGCCTGCGCTGGGAAGGCACGGCTGCGCGCGAGCTGATTTCCTTCGGGAAATGGGTGTTCCTGGCCACGGTCTGCGGCTTTTTCTTTACCCAGGCCGACAAGATGCTGATCGGCAAGTTCATCGCGCTGGATGCCTTCGGTGTCTACAACATCGGGTTCTTCTGGGCCTCCTTCCCGCTGATGCTGGGAAATCTTCTGACTCACAAGATCCTGATCCCGGTCTACCGGGAAACCCCACCGACGGAAAGCCGCGAGAACTTCCTGAAACTGCGCAAGATGCGCTTTGCCGTGTCCATCGGCTTGATCGGCTTTGTCGGAATCTTTGCCCTGATGGGCGTTTGGCTGGTACAAACGTTGTATGATGCGCGTTACGCCGCCGCGGGGGCGGTGGCGGTGGTCCTGGCCTGTGCGCAGATCCCGATGCTGATCGTCATGACCTACGATCAGGCGGCGCTCGCGGCGGGGGACTCGCGCCGGTACTTCTACCTGGCGCTGGCCCGTGCGGTGCTGATGGTGGGCTGTATCCTGATCGGGCTGCAGGCGGCTGGGCTGATCGGGGCGCTTGTCGGGCAGGCGGCGGCCTTTACGCTGGCCTATCCGGTGGTGGTCTGGCTGGCGCGCCGCATGGGCGCCTGGGACGCGCTGCACGACGTCGTTTTTGCCTGTGCCGGGCTGTTTCTGGCAGGGCTCGCCATTTGGTTGAACTGGGGTCCGATTCTGCACCTGTCACAGCAGGGTGGATAAGGCCGGTGTCCCGAAAGGCGACAATTTCGAAAGGATTGGTTCATTGTCCAGACCCAGTTCAGGCTATCCGCCAGTCCGGCCCGGAATCGGGCGGACATGGGTGCGTTTTCCTAAAAATCGCCGCAATTCCCCGTCACCTGTGACACCGGGTGGCGGCGCATGTTTTTTCGAGGTCCGGCATGACGGGTGAGACGGCGCAGCAGTACGGTGAGACCGATATCGCCATCGTCGGCATGGCAGCCCACCTGCCGGGGGCCGCCGATATTTCCGAATACTGGCGCAACCTGCGTGACGGCGTCTCCTCGATCCGGCGCCTGTCCGAGGACGAGTTGCGCGAGGCGGGTGAAGACCCCGGGCTGATGCGGCACCGCGACTACGTCCCCTTTGCCGCCCCGCTGCAGGACTTTGCCCATTTCGACGCCGAGTTCTTTGGATTCAGTCCAAAGGAGGCGGCGATCATGGACCCCCAGCATCGCCAGTTCCTGGAGACCGCCTGGGAGGCGCTGGAAAACGCGGGCCATGTGCCGGACAGCTTTGACGGCCAGGTGGGTGTCTTTGCCGGCTGCGGGATGGGGTCGTATTTCTATTTCAACGTTTGTTCGAACCCGGACCTGGTGGACAACACCGGCATGTTCCTGTTGCGCCATACCGGGAACGACAAGGATTTCATGACCACGCGCCTCAGCCACGTGCTGGACCTGCACGGGCCGTCGATCAACCTGCAGACTGCCTGCAGCACCTCGCTGGTGGCGACGCATTACGCGGTGCAGGCGCTGCTCAACGACGAATGCGACATGGCCATCGCGGGCGGCGTGACCATCGAGCTGCCGCAGGGGCGCGGCTATCTCTACAAGGAAAACGAGATCCTCTCGCCCGACGGGCAGTGCCACGCCTTCGACCATCGTGCCAAGGGCACGGTCTTTGGCTCCGGTGCGGGCGTCGTGGTGCTGCGGCGGCTGGCGGATGCGGTGGCAGATGGCGATCACATCTACGCGGTCATCAAGGGGTCGGCCGTCAACAACGACGGCGCGCAAAAGGCCGGATACCTGGCCCCCAGTGTCGAGGGACAGGCGAGCGCCGTGGCCGAGGCGCAGGCCTTTGCCGGGATCAGCGCCGATACCGTGGACTATGTCGAATGCCACGGCACCGGCACCTACCTGGGCGATCCCATCGAGGTCGCCGCCCTGACCGAGGCCTTTTCCGAAACGTCGACTGCCGTGGGCCACTGCCGCATCGGGTCGGTCAAGACCAACATCGGCCACCTGGACACGGCTGCCGGCGTGGCGAGCCTCATCAAGGCCGCGCTGGCGCTGCACAATCGGCAGATGCCGCCCTCGCTGGGCTTCGAGGCGCCGAACCCTGCCATTGATTTCGAACACTCGCCGTTCCGCGTGAACGACCGGCTGACCGACTGGCCGCGCGCGGGGCATCCGCGCCGGGCGGGCGTGAACTCGCTGGGCGTGGGCGGCACCAACGCGCATGTGGTGCTGCAGGAGGCGCCGGAGCGCGCGCCGAGCGACGAAAGCGACTGGCCGTTCCAGATCCTGACTATCTCGGGGCGGAGCAAAACGGCGCTGGACGAGAATGCCGCGCGGCTGGCCGCGCATCTGCGCGCCCATCCCGAACAGGATCTGGCCGATGTGGCCTTTACCCTGAAGGAAGGGCGTCGCGCGTTCGAGAAGCGCCGCGTGGTGGTGGCCGAAAGCCACGAGGAGGCGGCGCGCCTGCTGGAGGGCGGTGATGCGCGCCGGGTCTTTACCCATGACGCGCTGGACCGGCCCGAGGTCGTCTTCATGTTCCCCGGAGGCGGCGCGCAATACGCGGGCATGGCGCGCGATCTCTACGAGACGGAGCCGGTCTTTGCCGAGTGGATGGACCGGGGGCTGGATCACCTCGAGCGAATTTCTGGCGGAGATGTCGATGGGGGTATTTCCGCCAAGAAGAAGCCAGGGGTGCGTGATCTGTGGCTGCCCGCGCGCGGGGCAGAGGCCGAGGCGGACCGGGCCCTGTTGCGGCCCTCGCTGCAACTGCCGCTGATCATGATCACCGAATATGCGCTGGCGCAGTTGTGGATGAGCTGGGGCGTGACGCCCGGCGCGCTGACTGGTCACTCAATGGGGGAAAACACGGCGGCTTGTGTCGCGGGTGTCATGGGCTTCGAGGATTGCATCGGGCTGGTGCACCTGCGCGGGCGGCTGTTCGATACGGTGCCTGCGGGGGGCATGTTGTCCGTCGGGTTGCCCGCCGAGGCGTTGCGGCCCCTGCTGGGCGAGGAGCTGGATCTTGGCGCGGTGAACGGGCCGGAGCTCTCGGTGGCCTCGGGGCCGCAGGCGGCGCTGGACGCATTGCAGGCGGAGCTGGAGCGGCGCGAGGTGCAATGCACCCGCATCGGCATCGACATCGCGGCGCACAGCCGGATGCTGGAGCCGATCCTTGCGGAGTTCGGCGCCTACCTCCGGGGGATCGAGTTGCGCGCGCCCGAGTTGCCGCTGACCTCGAACCGGACCGGCGCGCTGATGACGGCGGAGCAGGCCACCGATCCGGAGTATTGGGTCGCGCATCTGCGCGGTACGGTGCTGTTTGCCGATTGCATCGGCACGCTGGACGCGGACAACCGGGTTTTCCTTGAGGTCGGGCCGGGCAAGGCGCTGACCTCGCTGGCGCGGCAGCAGGTGGGGGGCAACCGGGTCCTGTCCTCTCTGCGGCACCCGGACGAGGCGATTGCCGACGACAAGCACATGTTCGAGGTGCTGGGACGGCTGGCGGCGCTGGGCGTCGGGATCGACTGGACCCAGGTCTGGGGCGAGGCGCGGCGCAATCGCGTGGTCCTGCCCAGCTATGCTTTCCAGCGCAGCCGGTATTTCATCGAGCCGGGGGAGGTGGCGGAGAAGGCGCCCAGTTATTTGATGCGCAATGACGAGATCGGGGAATGGGGATGGCAGCCGGTCTGGCGGCCACGCTCTGCCCCGGTCGAGGTGGACGTGGTCGATGGACTGTCCGATGCCGCGCCGCAGGTCTGGCTGATGTTCATGGACGAGGCCGGAGTGGCCGCGCGGTTGGCGGACCGGCTGCGCATGGCGGGGAATACCGTTGTCGAGGTGCGCCCCGGTGATGCCTTTGCCCGTGTGGGCGAGGGCTATGTGCTGGCGCCCGAGCGTGGGCGCGAGGGCTATGACCTGCTGGTGCAGGACCTGGCGGCGCGCGGCGTGGTGCCGACGCGCATCGGGCATTTCTGGCTGCTGACAGAGGGCGAGACCCACCGCCCCGGGTCGAGCTTTTTTCATAGGGTTCAGGAACAGGGCTTTTACGCGCTGATGTTCCTGGCGCAGGCGATCGAGGGCGAGGGCCTGCCGCGCCCCCGGCAAGTCACCATCGTGACCAATGGGGCCGCGCAACTGCGGGATGAGGCGCTGCCCTACCCAGAAAAGGCGACCATTGCCGGCCCTGCGCGGGTGATCCCGCGCGAATTGCCTGGCATGAGTGTTGCCACGCTGGACGTGACTTTGCCCGCCCTAGTCGAGGCGCCTTTCTGGGGCCGGGCCAGGGCCCAGGCGGCGCATGAGAGCGCGATGGAGGCGCTGACGGCCCGCGTGCTGGAGGAGTTGGTGAGCGAGCCGGGCGACCGGATTGCGGCGCTGCGCGGGGATCGCCGGTTCGAATGCGCGATGAAACCCGTCGCGCTGGGTGAGGCGCCCGAGGTGAAGGCGGGCGGCACCTACCTGATCACCGGCGGATTTGGCGGGATCGGCCTGACCCTGGCGCGGGATTTTGCATCGCGCGGGGCGAAACTGGCGCTGATGGCGCGCAAGCCCCTGCCCGACCGGGCGGAGTGGGACGATTACCTGCGCCGCCATGCGCCGCAGGACCGGGTGGCCCGGCGCATCCGCGCCGTCACCGCACTGGAAGAGGCGGGCGCCGAGGTCATGGTGGTGGCTGCGGATGTCTGCAACCTGGGCCAGGTTCAGGCGGCCCGGCGCGCGGTCGAGGAGTGCTTTGGCGCGATCACCGGGGTCATCCACGGTGCGGGCGTGATCGACGACGCGCCTTTGCTGGCCAAGTCGCCCTCCAGCGTCGAGGACGTGTTCACGCCGAAGATCCACGGCACGGAGGTGCTGGGAGAGGTCTTTCCGGACGGCAGCCTGGACTGGATGGTGCTGTTTTCGTCGTCTTCGACCGTCACGGCACCCGCCGGACAAGTGGACTATGTCGCGGCCAACGAGTTCCTCAATGCCTTTGCCCGTGCACGCAGCGGCAAGACGCGGGTGGTGGCGATCAACTGGGGCATCTGGAACGAGGTCGGCATGGCGGCAGAGGCAGTCGCGGCCCGGACCGGCGACCTGCCGAAACCGCCCGTCACGCCCGTCACGCAGGATATGTTGGCCGAGGCGACTTTCGACAGCCACGGCAACCGGTTGTTCACCGCGCAGTACGCGGAGACGGATTGGTTCATCGACCAGCACAGGACGCGGGCGGGAGACGCCCTGCTGCCCGGCACCGGCTACCTGTCGATGGCAGCGCAGGCGCTTCAGGCGCATGGCGAAAGCGGCAGGTTCGAAATCCGCGATCTGACCTTTTTGCGGCCCTTGCGGGTGGCCCCCGGGGGCGCGCGTGACATGCGCCTGCGCCTGACGCGCGCCGACGATGGCTATGGCTTTGACGTGCTGGCGGATGCCGCTCTGAATGGGCGGCAGGGTTTTGCGCTGACCGCGCAGGGCGCGCTGTCGCTGATGCCCCTGGCCCGGCCCGCCCCGCTGGACCTGGGCGCGATCCGGGTGCGCTGCCCGGCGCGCGTCGATGGCAATGGCGCCAAGCTGACCTCGGCGCAGGAGGTGCATCTGGCCTTCGGTCCAAGCTGGAAGGTTCTCGATGCCCGCGCGCTGGGCAAGGGGGAGGGAATCGCCGATCTGTCCCTGCCCGCGGATGCCGCGGCGCCCGACATGCCGCTGCATCCGGCGCTGATGGACATTGCCACCGGTTGGGCGATGGAACTGATCGCGGGCTATCAGCCGACGCACCTTTGGGTGCCGGTGCGCTATGGGCGGGTACGGGTCCATGCGCCGCTGGGGACACGGGTGGTCAGCTGGGTGCGCAACGCGGCCGACAACCGGGCCGATGGCGAAACGGCCAGCTTTGACGTCACGCTGTGTGATCCCACAGGCGCGGTGCTGGTGGAAATCTCGGGCTTTACCATCCGCAAGCTGGCCAGTGCCGACATGCTGAAAAGCGCGCCGCGCCTGACCGCGGCGGAACTGGAGGTCGAGGACGGCGACGCCACGCAGCCCCTATCTCCCGCCGAGGAACGGCTGGCGCACAACCTGAGCCAGGGCATCCTGCCCGCCGAGGGGGTCGAGGCCTTCCACCGGGCGCTGGCGCTGGGGGCAAAGCAGGTCGTGGTCTCGTCGATGGATCTGGATGCGCTGACCGCGCAGACGGCGGCCTCGGTCGCCGAGGCGACCTCTGGCCAGACCTTCGAACGCCCGCAGCTGGAAAGCGATTACGTTGCCCCCGAGGGCGAGATCGAGACCCGGCTGGCCGGCTTCTGGGAGGATCTGCTGGGCGTCACCGACGTGGGCGTCGAGGACAGTTTCTTTGATCTGGGCGGGCATTCCCTGATCGCCGTGCGCCTTTTCGCGATGGTCAAAAAGGCCTTCCGCGTCGATTTCCCGATTTCCATCCTGTTCGAGGCGCCGACGATCCGCGCCTGTGCCGCACTGATCGAGGCGCAGATCGGCCCGGTCGAAGGCGACGCCGAGGCCGCGCCGAAGGCGCCGCAGCGCCGGTTCACCCATCTTGTGCCCATGCATGACGGCGACGGCGGCGCACGGCAGCCCTTCTTCCTGATCGCGGGCATGTTCGGCAACGTGCTGAACCTGCGCCACCTCGCGCATCTCTTGGGCAGCGACCGGCCGTTCTATGGCGTGCAGGCGCGCGGGCTCTATGGTGGCGCGGCGCCGCATGACAGCATCGAGGAAGCCGCGCGCGACTACATCGCCGAGATGCGGCAGGTCCAGCCGCACGGCCCCTACATGGTTGGCGGGTTCTCGGGCGGGGGGATCAGCGCCTATGAAGTCGCCCGCCAGCTGGAGGTCGCTGGCGAAGAGGTGTCGCTGGTTGTGATGCTGGACACGCCCTTGCCGCAGCGGCGCCCCCTGTCGCGCCGGGATCGGATGATGATCCAGTGGCAGCAGGCCAGGGAAAAGGGTCCGCTCTATCCGTTCATCTGGGCCAGGAACCGCATCGCCTGGGAGTTTGCCAAGCGTCGCCAGACGCAGGACACCGGCGCCGAACACGCCTTCCACAACGCCGAGATCGAGGCGGCCTTCTACCGGGCCATCGCGGCCTACCAGGTCCGGCCCTGGGATGGACGCGTGGTGCTGTACCGTCCGCCGCTGTCGGGCAAGTGGACGGTTTCGGGCGGGGCGCTGGTCAACAGCGAACGCACCTATGTGACGCCTGACAACGACTGGGGCCTGATGGTGCCGGGGGTCGAGGTGCACGAGGTGCCGGGCGACCATGACAGCATGGTGCTGGAACCCAACGTGCGGGTGCTGGCCGGGCTGATGCGCGAGGCGATCGAGAGCGCCGAGGCGGAGAGCATTGGTCACGGCGAAGTGGTGGCCTTTCCCGGCCACGCGGCGGAGTGAACGGCATGGCACGGGTCCTGGTGGTATCGCTGAACTATCGCACGGCAGAGATGACCCTGCGCTCTGTCCGTGCGGCCCTGCAGGCCATGCAGGGGATGGATGCGGAACTGGTCGTCGTGGACAACGACTCCGGCGACGGATCGTTCGAACGGATCGAACAGGCGTTGGCGGCAGAGGACTGGGCGCAGGGTGCGCCGGTCCGGCTGCTGCAATCGGGTGTGAACGGCGGTTTCGGTGCGGGCAACAACCTGGGCATCCGTGCCGGGATGCGAGACGGCAGCACGCCGGATTACGTCTATCTGCTGAACTCCGACGCCTTTCCGGCGCCGGACGCGATCCGCCGCCTCTACGACCATCTCGAAGCCCATCCCGAGGCCGGTTTCGCGGGCAGCTATATCCACGGCGAGGACGGCGCGCCGCATGTGACCGCCTTCCGTTTTCCGTCGATCTGGTCGGAACTGGAAGGCGCGATGCGCTTTGGCCCGGTGTCCCGTGCCTTGCGGCAGAAATCCGTGCCCATCGGTGTGCCTGGGGCCACGCGGCGCGTGGACTGGCTGGCCGGGGCGTCGATCATGATGCGCCAAGGCGTGCTGGACGAGATCGGCCTCTTTGACGAGACGTTTTTCCTGTATTTCGAGGAAACCGACCTGTGCCTGCGCGCCGCCCGCGCCGGGTATGAAACGCATTACGTGCGCGACAGCGAGGTGGCGCATATCGGTTCTGTCTCGACCGGCATGAAGAAATGGCAGCGTATCCCCGGCTTCTGGCTGGACAGCCGCTGGCACTATTTCTCCAAGAACCACGGGCGTGGCTATGCGGCGCTGGCGACGCTGATGCACGCGCTGGGCGGCGCTTTCTGGCGGTTGCGGGTGCTGGTGCAAGGCAAACCGCCCGCCGATCCGGCGCATTTCCTGCGCGACCTGATCCTGCATGACACCAAGGCACTGGTCCGGCCCCTGCCGGAACGGCGCGAGGCCGTGCGGCCCCCGGTCGGGGTTGCGGCCAAAGCACAAGCGGAGTGACCGAGATGGCTATGACCTGCGTTCTTTGGGGCAATGAATCGCTCCTGGTGCAATGTGCCGAAATGGCGCTGGACCGGGGCAACACCATCGCGGCGGTCGTGACGGACAACGCGGACGTGCGGGGCTGGGCCGAAGGGCGTGGCCTGCGGGTCGAGGCGCCGGGCGCGGGTCTCGCGGCACGGCTGGGCGCTGGGTTCGACTGGCTGCTCTCCATCGCCAATCTCTCGATCATTCCCGATGATGTTCTGGCCCTGCCCGCCCGGGGCGCGGTCAATTTCCACGATGGCCCCCTGCCGCGCCATGCCGGGCTGAACGCGCCGGTCTGGGCGTTGATCGAGGGCGAGACCCGCCACGGTGTCACCTGGCACCTGATCGAGGGCGGCGTGGACGAGGGCGACATCCTGGTGCAGGCGGAATTCGACATCCGGCCCGGCGATACGGCGCTGACCCTGAACACCAAGGCCTACGAAGCGGCGATGGAGTCTTTCCCGGCGCTGCTGGACCAGCTTGAAAGCGGCGCGCTGACCCGCGTGCCGCAGGACCTGGCACAGCGCAGCTATCACGCCCTGGCGGACCGGCCCGAGGGCTACGGCGTGCTGGATTTCACCCGCCCGGCGGTCGAGCTGGAACGGCTAGTGCGGGCGCTGGATCACGGCCCCTACGGGAACCCGCTCTGCGCGGCCAAGATCCGGGCGCGCGGGGCGCTCTGGCTGGTGGGCCACGTGCGGCTGACAGAGGGGCACGGCGCGCCGGGCACGGTGCTGGACGTCTCGGACGAACGGCTGACCGTGGCCTGCGGGGAACATGCGCTGGTGCTCTCCGGGCTGACGCGCATCTGCGGCAGGCCGGTCGATGTGGCAGAGATCGCCGGTGTCGGTGAGGTGCTGGATACCGTGCCAGCGGTCGACATGACGCCAGTTGTGCGCGTTGACGGGATGATGCGCCGGGTGCTGGCCGACCTGCAACCGGCAGAGCTGGGCGGGCTGACCGAGGGCGAAAGCGGACTGGAAACCCGCGCCCTGACCTTGGCCCCGGACGCGGCAGTGGCGCAGGTCATGCGCTGGGCGCAGGTGCTTTGCGGGCGCGAGACCGTGGACCTGGCATGGGCCGATGGTGCGCTTGAGGCATTGGCCGCCAGCGGTCTGGTCGCTCCCTGGGCACCATTGCGCGCGGGATCGGTGTCCAAACCCACCCCTTGGGCGACGGACCTGCCCGCCCGCGCGCCGGACCTCAGCTGGCCCGATGTGCCGCAGATCGGCCTTGCGGTCGATGGCGCGGGCCATGTGCCGGGTACGGTGATGACCGTGATCCTGGGCGAGGCGCCGGTGCTGTCCTATGATTCCGGGCGTCTGCCGCCCGCACAGGCGGACCTGCTGGCGGCGCGGCTGGAATTCTCCGGCGTGGGCCTGCCCGGTGCGGAACGCGACCTGGTGCTGAACCAATGGAACGCCACGGCAACCGACCATGACCGCAACCTGACCATGCACCGCGCCTTCGAGGCTCAGGCCGCGAAAACGCCCGATGCCATCGCGCTGATCTTCGAGGACCAGAAACTCACCTATGCCGATCTGAACGCCCGCGCCAACCGGGCCGCGCACCTGCTGCGCGAGATGGGCGTGGTGCCGGGTCAGGTTGTCGGCCTGTGCTGCCGCCGCTCGATCGACCTGATGGTGGGCGCGCTGGCGATCCTCAAGGCCGGTGGCGCCTACCTGCCGATGGACCCGTCCTATCCCGCGGACCGCCTGCAACATTTCGTTGAGGACAGCGGCGCGCAGGTGATCGTCACGCAGGCCGCGGTGGACCCCAGCCTGCCGCGTCATGATGCGCAGCTTCTGGTACTGGACGCCGAGCCGCGCCTGCTCTCGCAGCCGGTCGAGGACCTGCCGGACACCAGCGGGCCAGAGGACCTTGCCTACCTGATCTACACCAGCGGATCGACGGGCAAGCCCAAGGGGGTGATGGTCGAGCATCGCAATGTATACAATTTTTATACAGGGATGGACGCCCATATCCCGCACGACCACGGGATTTGGCTTGCTGTCACTTCGCTGTCCTTCGACATATCCGTGCTGGAGCTGTTCTGGACCACCGCGCGCGGCCTGACCGTTGTGCTGACGGGCGACGAGGACCGGGCGCTGATTTCCAAGGGACCGATGCCGCGTGGCAAGGGCATGGAGTTCTCGCTGTACTACTGGGGCAACGACGATGGCGCCGGGCGGGACAAATATGCGCTCCTGCTCGACGGCGCGAAGTTTGCCGATGAGAACGGCTTTGTCGCCGTCTGGACGCCGGAACGGCATTTCCACGCCTTCGGTGGCCCCTACCCGAACCCATCCGTGACCGGCGCCGCCGTTGCCGGTGTGACCAGAAACATCGGCGTGCGCGCCGGATCGGTCGTGGCGCCCCTGCACCATCCCGCGCGGATCGCCGAGGAATGGGCGGTGATCGACAACCTCACCAACGGGCGCGCGGGGATGGCGATTGCCTCTGGCTGGCAGCCCGACGATTTTGTGCTGCGCCCCGAGAATACCCCGCCCGAAAACAAGCCCGCCATGATGCGCGACCTTGAGACCGTGCGAAAGCTGTGGCGCGGCGAGGCGGTGGGGTTTCCGCGCAAGGATGGTTCGATCCACGAGGTCGTGACCCAGCCGCGCCCGGTGTCGGAGGAACTGCCGGTCTGGGTGACGACCGCCGGCAATCCGAAAACCTGGCAAGAGGCCGGGGCGGCGGGCTGCAACGTGCTGACGCATCTTCTGGGCCAGTCGGTCGAAGAGGTCGGTGAAAAGATCAAGCTGTACCACGCGGCGCTGCGCGCGGCGGGGCACGATCCGGCGGACTTCAAGGTCACGCTGATGCTGCACAGCTTTCTCAGTGACAGCCGCGACCATGCCCGCGAGATCGCGCGCGAACCGATGAAGGATTACCTGCGCTCCGCCGCCGGTCTCATCAAGCAATACGCCTGGGCCTTCCCGGCCTTCAAGCGGCCCGAGGGCGTGTCGAACGCCTTTGACCTGCAACTGGACGGGTTGGAGCCCGAGGAACTGGACGCGATCCTGGACTTTGCCTTTGAGCGGTATTTCAACAACAGCGGGCTGTTTGGCACGGTCGAGGACGCCTTGAAGCGCACCGAGGAAGTGCAGGCCATCGGCGTCACGGAAATCGCCTGCCTGATCGATTATGGCATCGACCGTGAGACGGTGCTGGAAGGGCTGAAGCCGCTGGCGCAGGTCGTTGCGAAGTCCGGCGGTGCGACGGACCTGGCGTCGGACGATTTCTCGATCGCCGCGCAGATCGTGCGGCACGGGGTGACGCATCTGCAATGCACGCCTTCGATGGCCCGGATGATCGCGATGAACGACGAGGCGCGCTTTGCCCTCAAGAGTGTACAACATGTATACCTCGGCGGAGAGCCTCTGCCCGGTGCTCTTGTGCAGGAGTTTGCTGAGATCACGCAGGCGACGGTTACAAATATGTACGGGCCAACGGAAACGACGATCTGGTCCTCCTGCACGCGCGCCGAACCGGGGGAGACTGTGGTCAACATCGGCCTACCACTGGCCAATCAGCAGCTTTACGTCCTCGACGAAGACCGCGCCCCGGTGGGCGTCGGGCAGGAAGGCGAGCTGTGGATCGGTGGAGAGGGTGTGACGCGCGGCTATTGGAACCGTGCCGACCTGACGGCAGAGCGGTTTGTCGAGAACCCGTTTCACGGCGGGCGCATGTACCGCACCGGTGATCTGGTGCGGCGGCGTGCGAATGGGCGGATCGACTTTGTCGGTCGGGTGGATCACCAGGTCAAACTGCGCGGCCACCGGATCGAGCTGGGCGAGATCGAGGCCTGCCTCGAGGCCATCGCCGGGATCACGCAGGGCGCGGTCCTTGCGCGCGAGGATGTGCCGGGCGATGTGCGGCTGGTGGGGTACTACACCGGCGCGGCCAAGGACGAGGCGGCGCTCAAGGCCGCGATGGCGCGCGACCTGCCCGCCATCATGGTGCCGGGGCGCTTCGTGCATCTCGATGCCTTTCCGCTGACCCCCAACAAAAAGGTCGACCGCAAGGCGCTGCCCAAGCCGCAGGCCGTCGCGGCGAAACCAGCGCCCGCGCCGGTTGCCCCGGTGGTCCCCGCGACCGGAGGCGATGCCTCCCAGATCGAGGCGGCGATTGCCGCGATCTGGCAGCGCACGCTGGGGGTTGTGGCCTCTGGCCGGGACAATTTCTTTGACCTCGGCGGGCATTCATTGCTGGCAGTGCAGGCGCATCGGGCGATCCGCGAGGAACTGGGGGCGGCGAAACTGTCGATCACCGACATCTTCCGCTTTCCGGTTCTGGCGGACCTGGCCGCGCGGGTGGCCGGGTTGGCCGACGGTGTGGTGCGCGCGCCTGCGGCGCCTGTTGCGCCCAAACCTGACCCGGCACCCGCTGCCAACCCCGACCGGGCGCAATCCCGAAGCGAGGCGATGGCGCGGCGGCGTGAGATGCGCGCCCGGCGCCGGGCCTGAAAACCGTGCCGGCAGCCCATCTGGAAGACCTGGTTCGCCAGATCGGCTCTTTGCGGGGTGTGGGCTGGGGTGTGGCGGTCCCCGGAGAGGGGGAACTTTATCCGGCAGAGGCGGCGGCCATCGCCCGCGCCCGCCCGGAGCGGCGCGCAGAGTTTGCCGCCGGTCGCCTTGCCGCCCGCCGCGCGATGGCGCAGCTGGGTTTGGCAGATGCGGCGATCCCGATGGGCGCCGACCGCGCGCCGGTTTGGCCCAAGGGGCTGGTCGGCAGTATCAGCCATGCCGAGGGGGTTTGTCTGGGCGTGGTCGCGCGGGATGCAGACTATCGAAGCCTTGGCATCGACCTCGAAGGGGATGACCCGCTGGCCGAGGACCTGATCCCCGAGATCTGCCTGCCCGAAGAGCTTGGGCTTTTGCCCGCAGGGGCCCGGGCTGCCCGTGCCAAGCGCCTGTTTTCCGCCAAGGAGGCCGCCTACAAGGCACATTACCCGCTGTCGGGGAAGGTCTTTGGCTTTCACGGGCTTCGGGTTGACCTGGGGCAGGGCTGCGCCCGGTTTACCGATCATCCCGAAGTTGCCTCAATTCCGCCCGAATCGCGGTGGGATCTGCCCCTGCGCCAGGTGGTCGGGAACGGTTTGATCCTGTCTCTGAGCGCCGTCCCGGCGGGCATCTCCTGAACCCAGGACACAAAGTTGCCGCAATTGCCCGTTGTTTACCTGTGCCGAGCTGGAAATAAGGCGGAAACATGGCGCTGGTTCGCAGACGCGACACGCATTGTTTCCGGCTTTTCCTTAGCCAAGTCGTGGCGAAATTTGGGCAGATTTGCTAGATTGGGACCTGAAGATGGCACGTTCGGGGCGCGCCCGGTCCGTGTCGTCTCCGCACCGGGGGCGGTTTTGCGGGAGTGTTGAAATGAGTCAGTTCCAGTCCATCGGCGAAGTTTTTGCCGCCCTCAAACGTCGCGCCCTGTTGATCCTGGTGGTCACGTTCCTGGGCTGCCTTGCCTCGTTGTATTACGCGATGGGGCAGACCAAGGTGTTCGAGGCGACGGCGGTTGTCCAGATCGAGGATGCCCAGGTGCCCGATCAGCTGGCCGGGGCTTTGGCCGCGACCAATGACGCCGCTCGTCGGGTCCGCCTGATCGAACAGCGCCTGATGGCACGGGACAACCTGGTGCGGACCATGGAAAAACACGCCCTTTTCAGTGCCGACCCCACCATGACCATGAGCGAACGCGTTGGTCGACTGCGGGATTCGGTGCGTATTCAACAGCTTCTCGGCCAGGCGCAAAGTTTTGCGCCCGGTGGCAACGCGCCCTCGGGGCTGATGATTTCCGTCCAGATGGATGACGCGCAAAAGGCGGCGGACGTGGCGAACGAGCTGATGCAGTCGGTGATCGACCAGTCGCGCGACCGAAGCGCAAGCCGCGCCCGCGACACGCTGGATTTCTTCGTCGCCGAAGAGACGCGCGTGGGCGCCGAGATCGACGTGCTGGAAGCGGAGATCGCCGAGTTCAAGCGCCTGAATGCCGAGCAACTGCCCACGGGTGTTGTCGACCTGCGTTCGCAGTTGGGCAGCCTGCGGGACACGGACCTGGAACTGGATCAGCAGATCCTGACGTTGCAGACCTCCAGCGACCGGACCCGGGACGAGGTGCGTGAACGCCAGATCGCCGCCCTGCAGGAGCAGAAGGCCCTGATCGCGGCGCGGATCACCCAGATCGAGGCCCAGATCGAGGGCGCGCCCGAGGTCGAGCGCGAGCTGAACCGGTTGGACCGCGAGATGACCCGCCTGCAGGAACAATACGGCGTGATCACCCGGCGCAAGGCCGAGGCCGAGCTGGGGCAATTGCTGGAGGATCGCAAGGCCACGGACCGTTTCGAGGTCCTGGAAACGGCGCTTGTCCCGGAATACCCGGTGTCGCGCAGCCGCAAGAAGCTGGCCATGATGGGCGGTGTGGCCAGCCTGATGGCGGCGCTTGGCCTGGCCTTCCTGATCGAGACGATGAACCCGGTGATCCGCAGCGCGGCCCAGATGGAGCGGGCGCTGGGCATTCAGCCGGTGGTCGCGATCCCGGTGGTGACGACCCGGCAGGACCGGCGCAGCGGCGGGTTGAAACTGCTTGGCAAACTGCTGGCGATCTTCGCGATCCTCGGCCTGGGCCTGAAACTGCTCTGGGATCGGTCGCCGGTGCTGGCAGAGTTCACCGAACGGTTCCTGCCACGGGCGATCCGGGGCTAGTCGCGACACATATCAGAGGTACGGGTGCGCTTTCCTTGCAGCTGGAAAGCGCACTAGTGGGCCGGGCACGGGGGCGCCCGGCCTCAATAACTGTAACGGTCGAGTTCGGTGCCTTCGGCCTTGTTGAGGATCATCCCCAGGATCGGGGTGCCATCGCCCAGGCGCCGTTCGACCTCGGCGATTTCCTTTTCCGTCGTCATACCGCCGCCGATCACCAGCAGAACACCATCGAACAGGGGCCGCGCCGCGATCACGTCGTCGTAGGACAGGGCCGGGGGCAGGTCGATCAACACGACGTCGGGATCGAATTCGTCTTCGATCCGCTGCAGGCAGCTCTCGGCCCGCGGGTCCTGCAGCAGTTCCGAGGCATAGGCTTCGGGCCGGCCGTTGAGACCGAAGGCGATGTTGCGCCCGGCGTTGACCGGGTTGCGCCCCATCCGCAGCAGGTGATCGCCCGGCGCGGTCATGCCGCGCAGCATGTCACCCAGAGAGCCGGGGTCAGAGACGCCCAGGATCCTGTGCAGGCTGGGCCGGCGCATGTCGAGGTCCAGTAGCAAGGTCCGGCAGTTTTCCTGTCGTGACAGGCTGATGGCCAGGTTGGCGGCGGTGAAGGTCTTGCCGCATTCCTTGCCCGGAGAGGTGATCGCGACGCGGCGCCAGCCGTTCTCGTGCAGGGCCTGCAAAAGCCGGGTGCGCAGCACGTCAAAGGCCGCATGGGCGGGATCATCGCGGCTGGCGGTAATGATGCGGTTCCGGTCCAGATGCCCCTTGTCGACGGTCATTTCCCACAGTCCGGCCCAGGCACTGTCTACCGGGTCCGGTTCTTGTGGCGCCCGGGCGGAGGCGGGCGCGCTGGCCGGCTGCTCCGTCACCGGGACCATGCCCGTCAGTGCCAGCGGGGGTACGGCCTCGGTTGCTTCGGCGCGCTCCCGTGCAAGGCGCTCTTCCTCAGCGCGGCGCGCGGCGTCTTCGGCGGTCCTGGCCTCGGCCAGGCGCACCTGTTCGGCTCGTTTTTCCTCTTCGGCAAGGCGCGCGGCCTCGGCCTTTTCTTCCGCGGCTTTCCGCCGGGCCTCTGCGGCGCGTTCCTCGTCCGCGCGCTCGGCCTCGATGCGGCGTTCTTCGGCTTGCTTCTCGGCCTGCAATGCGGCCTCGGCCTCTGCGCGTTCGGCAGCTTTGTGGGCCTCGGCTTCGCGCCGGGCGCGGGCGGCCATGACGCGGCGCAGCGCCTCGGCGCGCGCAAGTTCTTCGAGTTCTGCGCGGCGGCGGAGTTTTTCCTGCGCCTTTTCGCGGGCATTCGCCTTGTCTGCGGCCTCGGCAATGCGGCGGGTCTCTGCCTCTGACCGGGCCTGTTCTGCGGCCGCTTCGCGTTTGCGGGCGGCCTCGCGCGCAGTCTCGTCCAGCGGGCGCACGGTGTCAGGCGGTTCGGACACGGGACGTGCCGATCCCGTGGCGGATGTGCGTTTGCGCCGGAATTTCGGGCTGTCCATCATGTTCATGCCCCTTGCTCCGCAGCCTTCCGGGCCGCGCGTGTCGCCCGTGCGGCCCATGATACCCTTGTGCCCCGCCAAACTGCAGGGCGCGATTCAGTTTTCCGTGTTCGGGATCGCCACAAGGACACCCGGTCGATTTTCGTTAAACCAGCCAAATCTGGCCAGAATAAGGTGGAAACGCCGGGATTGTTGACCAGCACAGCCAATCCAGCGGGGTCAAAAGCCAAAGAGGTTGGCCCGCGTGATCGCCTTTTCGACGAAACGGGCCTTGTCGGTCTCGGGCTGCCAGCCCAGCACGTCCTTTGGCCGCGTGTTCACGAAGGGTGAGAAATGCGCCCGGCTTTTCCAGTCGGCCAGAGAAGGGCGGATCACCCCGTGCCGGCGCAGCGCGTATTTCTTGAGTCCGTATTTCACTGCGTCCGCCGCGTAAAAGGCGTTCAGGTTGCCCGGCACCACGCGGATCTTTGCGCCCAGCGCTTCGTGGATGGCGTTGAAATAGCCTCGGGCCGAGAGCATCGGCTCTCCGATCAGGTTAAAACTCTGCCCTTCGACGGGCGCGTCGATCATTCGCACCAGCCCGTCGGCCACATCGTCGATCAGGACAAAGGGCAGGATGTTGCGCCCGTGACCCCAGATGCGCACCGCGCCCGCCCCGTGCCAGCGCCCGATGCCCCAATGTTGCAGCGGTCCGCCGTGGCCAACGACGATTCCGGGCCGCGCGATGACCAGCGGCAGACCCCGTTCCCGGTGCAGCTCCATCAACTTGCGTTCGCATTCCGCCTTGGACCGGGCATACAGGTTGCGATCTGTCATGTCCTCGGCAAAGCCCGTGTCCTCGGTGATCTGCACGTTCGGGTCGGACATGTCGTAGCTGGCGATGGTCCCGGTGTAGATCAGCCGTTTGACACCGGCCTTTTCGCTGGCCATCGCGATGCGCAGCGCCACGCCGACATCGTTTTTCAGGCAGTCGGCCCAAGTGTCGTCCAGCGACTTGGCGAGGTTGAAGACGACCTCGATCCCCTGCATTGCCTCGGTCAGCGCGTCGAGATCGTGCAGCGAGGCCGAGACGGTTTCGACCTGGTCGGGCAGGTCGGGGAAGGGGCCGGATGTCCCGCGCGACAGCACCCGCACGTCGCGGCCATCCGCCACAAGGCGCCGGGTCAGGGCGCGGCCGATGAACCCGGTGCCGCCGATGACCATCGCCGTCGGTTTCGGGTGCCGGGTCTGCACGGCGGGCGCGGCGGTCGTCAGGACCTCGGGCGGTAGTTTCGCGATCATCGCGTCGATGGTGCGCATGACCTTGACCGCGCTTTCGCCGGAAAAGCGTGCATCCTGCGGCTTGCCCTCGGCCAGCGCGCCATAGATCGCGGCGTTCATGCCCCGAAAGGACAGGCCATAGGGATTGCGGGTGTTCAGCGACCGGAGCTGTGTCCAGGCGTTCGACAGCCCTTTGCGCCGGTGTTGGCGGGACAGTTCCAACTGTTTCTTCAGCGGGTTGGCCACCAGGTCGGCGGCGTTTTCCCGCTCCACCACCAGCACGTCCTGCGCAAAGTCCAGCCGCGCCCGGGCGGATGAGCCGCGCAGGGTGACGGAACGGTCGTCGATGGTTTCCACCATCGCCAGCGTAAAGGTGATCTCGATCTGTCCGGCGCGGGCCAGGATGCGAAATCCCTGCGGGCGCGGGTCCTCTCCCGGCAGCTTCACGGGATGGGTCGCATGGGCGTGCAGGATTTCCATGTCACCAAAGAGATCCTGCGCAAAGGCCACCAGGTGCGGCCCCAGTTCCAGCAGCAGGTTTTTCGGCTGCCGCAAGAGCCACAGGTTGAACGGACCCGACCGCAGCGGCGCCAGCGGCAGTGCCCAGGTGATCTCTGCCGAAGAGACACGGCCATAGTCGCCCGCCGCCAGTGCCTCTTTCATGCGGACATAGGATGGCAGGCCAAGAAAGTTGTGCCCGGGGTGGAATTTGCGGTTCGCCTCCACCGCTGTCCTGTGGATGGAATCGGTCTCGTCGCCGGATTCAGCCACAGGTTTTTCCACAAGCACGTGCAGCCCGCCGGTGAGGCACTGAGTCGCGATATCCTTATGTATATTTGGCGGCGTCAAGATGTGGACGGCGTCGCAGGCCATCGAATCGATCAGCTCGGTGACAGTTGTGAACACCCTCGCGCCAAGCGGCTCGGCCAGCGCGCGAGCGGCGCTTTCGCGCATGTCGCAGACCGCCGTGACCTCGACGCCCGGGGTCGCGCGCAGGGCGTCGGCGTGCCAGTCTGCGATGTATCCGGCCCCGATCAGGCCGACGCGGATGGGGGTGGACATGGGTTAAATCCTCATTTGTATTCAATAATCCGCATTTCAACGCCAGAGAGCCGCCGCGCGTGAAACCGCGCCATGCCGATCAGGTTCGGGAATTTCGACAGGGTCAGCAACAGGGCCAGCCGGTGCGCCTGTCCGGGCGGCAGTCCGTCGGCGCGCAGTCCGCGGATCGAGCGGACATGGCTGTAGCCATAGAGCAACAGGACAAGTGCGCTGATCCAGGACGTGGTGAAAAACCCGGCCAGGAAGAGCAGCGGCAGGACCAGGGCAAAGGTCAGGACGCGGCGGCGTTCGGTCCGGAAATACTCCGGGTGCAGATGGCCCACCTGGGCAAACCCGTGGCCCGTGCGGACCGCACGGCGCCACCACTGGCCAAAGTTCAGCATGGCGGCGTCGTGGCGCGTCATCTCCAGCGGCAGGCGTTCCAGCTTCCAGCCGGCCTTGCGCAACCGGGTGCAGAACTCGTCGTCCTCCGCCGCGATCACCGAGGGGTTCATGCCGCCCACGCCCGCCCAGGCCTCTGCACGCACCATCATGTCGCCGCCACAGGCCTGGATCGGCCCGGCGGGGCGGTGCCATTCCCAGTCGCAGATCGCGTTGTAGATCGAAGCGTCCGGATGGATTTCCGACCGCCAGCCAGTGACGAGGCCAAGCTGCGGGCACGTCTCGAGATGCGTACGCGCGGCGTCGAGAAACCCGGGGTGCAAGGTGCAATCGCCGTCGATGAACATGACAATGCGCGGCGCGGTCAGCGCGTCGAACCCGGCGTTCCGGGCGCGGGCGGCGGTAAAGGGCGTGGACATGTCCAGTTCGACGACCTTTGCGCCGGCGGCGCGCGCCTCGGCAAGGCTGTCGTCGGTAGAGCCGGAATCGACATAGACGATCTCGCGCGCCTGCCCCTGGACAGAGGCCAGCGCAGCGACCAGCCGCGCGCCCTCGTTCCGGCCGATCAGGACGACATCGACGGGGGTCACGGACGTTTCCCCCGTGGCGGCGTTCCGGTGGCATAGCCGCTGAACAGCGTCGACAGCCAGCCCGCCTCGCGCGTGATGTTGAATTCGGTCTCGACCTTGGCGCGGCCTTCCAGACCCATCCGCCGGCGCCGCAGGGGGTCCTGGGTCAGGGCCTTGATGGCGTCCCGCAGGCCCTCGACGTCACCGGGTGCCACCAGCAGGCCAGAGGTGCCCTGCGACACCAATTCCGGCACCCCGGCGATGCGGGTGGTGATGACCGGAACGTGAGAGGCCATCGCCTCCATCAGGACCACGGGCACGCCTTCGGCGAAACTGGGCAGGACAAAGAGATCCGCCGTCGACAGTGCTTCCGAGACCTCGGATTGCGACTGGTAGCCGGTGAAAGTGACGGGCAGCCCCTGCGCCTGCGCTTCCAGCGCGGCGCGGTCGGGGCCGTCTCCGATGATCGTCACACGCAGTCCGGGCGTGTCGGGGGCAAGCCGGCGCAGCGCCTCGACCAGGATCGGAACGCCCTTGACCCCGGCCAGTCGGCCGACGAACAGCAGATGCGTGCCCTCGCCCGCGTGGGGTGCAGGGGAATACCGGTCGGGATCGACACCGCAATGCACAATGTGAAAGCGGTCCCAATGCGCCTGGTCGGCAAAGCACATCAGCTGTGACCGGCAGTATTCCGAGATGCAGGCGACAAAGGTGGCGCGGGCCGCCTTTTCGTCGATGCGCCAGTGGTACGGCTCGAAGAAGATGTCCGGCCCGTGGATGGTGAAACTGTAGGGAATGCCCGACATTTCCGAGGCGAGCATGGCCACCGTGCAGGAGGCCTTGGCGATATGGTTGTGCAGGTGGTCGACACCCTGATCGGTCAGGTGCGCGGCCAGCACCCCTGCCTCGAGGAAATAGATCAGGTTGTAGAGCCGGCCTTTCACCCCCTTGGGCGCCGTCCGCCAGGCCAGTTTCAGTGCGCCCAGGTAACGGCCCGGTTGGCGCATCCAGCGCAGATGGGCGCGCAACAGGGTCAGCGGGTTCTTTGCCGCGTCCAGCACCTTGTAGGTCCGGGCGTGTTCCGCGCGCTGTTCCGGGCCGACGAGGTGTTCGGCCCCGGTGGTGCGGATCGAACAGGTCTCGACCTCATGGCCTAGGGCGCGCAGGGCGGCGACCTCGCGCTGGATGAAGGTATCGGACGCGCGGGGGTATTCACCGGTCAGGTAGGCCAGTTTCGGCAGGCTCATCCACGATCCTCCGCCGCGCGGGTCATCAGGCCCTCGAAGGTGTCGGCGTCTTCGCCCGGAAAGGCGCTGCGCATCCGCGTGTTGGGATAGCGGAGCGGCATGAGCCGTGCTCGCAGGATGTTCTCGCGAAAGAGGCCGGGCAGGTTGCCTGAGATTGGTTTCAACAGGCGCACCAGTGCCAGCCAGGCCCCGTAGGGAACCGTCACGTTCAGGCGTGGCCAGCCGAAACAGCGCCTGTGCGCGCGCAGGAACCGCGCCCGGGTGGGCCGGTCGTCGTCAAAGACATTGACGATGCCGGGGCCGGGGGTGGACGTGCGCGCGGCCTCGATGGCGATTTGCGCGCAGAGATCAACATGGGCCAAAGGCAGCTCGCCATGCGACCCGATGGTGACAAAGAGCTTGGAGGCCCGGAACCCCTGCAGCGCGTGCCAGGTCCGCCCCGGTCCCCAAAGCGCGCCGGGCCGCAGGATCCAGCCGTCCTGAAGATCGTCAAGGAACAGTGCCTCTTGCAGGCGCTTGGAGCCGGCATAGGCGTCGCGGGCCTGTTCCGGCGTATCGGGCAGGGGGATCAGCGGGCTGGATTCGTCCAGCGCATCACCGGGCGACAGGCTGTCGGTATCATAAACGGCAAGGGATGAGATCAGCACCAGCCGTGCGTTACTGTCGCGCCATGCGTCGCGCAGGGTGCGGGTGGCGCTCAGCGTGTCGCGGGCGACTGCCGCCGGATTATCGCCCAGATGGGCCGCCGCGTGGATGATGGCGCAGTCCTCGGGCAGGGCTGCGCGCAGGTGGTCTGCGGCATCGGGGGCGGTCAGGTCCAGTTGCAGTGGTGTGATCCCCGCGTTCCCGGCCCAATCCCCGGGCAGGTTTCTGCGATAGCAGGCCAGGACGGGCAGGCCCCGGCGCCGGGCCTCGGCCACGCAGGCGCGGCCCAGAAAACCGCCCGCCCCGGTGATGGCAATCGTCATCTGGCCCAAGGCATCGGCTCCATCGCTGTGCAGGTGGTTGTCATGGACTGGGCGCCGGCTGTTTCTCCGGCGTTCTGGATCGCCAGCGTGACCTCTGTCAGGTGCAGGGCAAAATCGTTCGACATGCGGCAGGGGCGCCCCTGATGAAGTGCCTCCAGCGCCTCGGCCGGACCCAGCATGAAGTTCATCGCCGCGGCCCCCCATCGCTTGACCTTGGGATGGGTCGGCTGCGGCAGGCGCAGGGTGCGGGGAAAGGGATGTTCCATCAACCGCCGTCGCAGGGTCAGCCGACGCGCGAATGTCACCTTGGCCGCGTTGTCCCAGGCGGCGGCGCAGGACAGCACGCCCTTGTCGCCTACGATGCGGATGCGGTGATCGTGCGGCGCAGTGATGGAACAGGTCAACCGCGTGACGGGCCCCTTGTCAAAGAACAGCATCGCCACCGAGAGGTCCGGCGCGAAGGGGCCTGTGCCTTCCTTGTCAGGGATGGTCTCGGCAGAGGCGGCGACCACGGTGCGCACCGGCCCGAACCAGGAGATTAGCCAGGTCAGGTAATAACCTGCGTGTTCCATAGTGCAGCCGGTGCGGAATTCATCCTCATAGGGCCAGGGGGCGCCGGAGTCCGACAGCCACTTGCGATAGGCGGCTTGCGGGATGAACCCGTCGTCGAGTTCGGCGTAGATGGCACGGGGCGTGCCAGCGATGCCGGTGCGCAGGGCATGTCCCAGGGTCTGGGCCGCCTCTCCCAGCGCGGAACAGGGGGCAGAGGCCAGCATCAGCCCTTTTTCCCCGGCCAGCGCGTGCAGTTCCTTGGCCTGCTCCAGCGTCATGGCCAGGGGTTTTTCGGAATAGACATGGCGTCCCGCCTGAAGGCAGGCGCGCGAGGTGTCGAAATGGGCATGGGGATTGGTGAGGTTCAGGACCAGCGCCCCGGGCGCCCTGTCCAGAAGGTCCGCCAGGCTGGCGCGGGCTGGCAATCCCCAGAAATCACAGAAGGCGCGCAGGCGGTCGGCATCCTGGTCCCAGACCCCGGCGACGGTTATGCTCGGCATCGCGGCCAGCGAGCGCATGTAGAGATCGGCGACAAAGCCACAGCCCAGCAGAACGACCTGCCCGGCCTGCGCGCCCTGACCGGCGCCCGACTCTGCCCTGCTCGACTTCACTGTGCCACCCTTGGCCCGCCTGCGTTGGTGCGAAGATAAAACACCTAAACATGGCCATATTTCGACGTGCACCGGGAAATTGCGGCAGTGCGGCACCAGTGATGTCGAAAAAAGGGAATGTATTGTGGAAAGGTCACTGCGCCTGTCACGGGAACAGGCTATTGCTGCGGGCGGGGGAACAGGGTGCCGTTATGGAATTCCGATTTGGCGATGACACGGTTGTCGTGAACGTGCCGACATGGGCCGTGCTCGAGGCGCGGGTGCGTGAGCGGTTTGCCCGCCGCGCCGGTTTTGCGCTGGCCACGATCAACCTCGATCACATCGTCAAGTTGCGCGGTTCGGACAGTTTCCGCACCATCTACGCGGCACAGGATTTCGTCGTGGCCGACGGGTATCCGATCGTCTGGCTGTCGCGGCTGGCGGGGCGGCCCGTGTCGCTGATCCCCGGCTCCGAGGCGATTCTGCCGCTGGCCCAGATCGCGGCGGCGCAAGGGGTGACCGTGGCGCTGTTCGGGTCGTCCGAACCCGTGTTGGCGGCGGCGGCGGAATACCTCGAACGCGAGGTGCGCGACCTCGAGGTCGTATGCCGGATCGCGCCGCCGATGGGATTCGACCCGGCGGGCCCGGAGGCCGAGGAGATGTTGCACCGGATCGCTGAGTCCGGCGCGCGGCTGTGTTTCATCGCGCTGGGAGCGCCCAAACAGGAAAGCTTTGCCGCCACCGGGCGCCGGGTGGCGCCGGAGGTGGGCTTTGCCTCGATCGGGGCAGGGCTGGATTTCTTTGCCGGCACCCAGCAGCGGGCGCCGAAATGGGTGCGCCGGATCGCGATGGAATGGCTGTGGCGGATGATGCTCAGCCCCGGGCGGCTGGCCGGACGCTATGCGAAATGTGCCCTGGTGCTGCCGGGTCTGGCGGTGCGCGCCATGCTGCTGCGGTTCCGCGACCGCAAGGCATGACCGGGGGCGGTGGGTGCAAGCACCCACCCTACGGTGTCAGAGCCTGCGGGGCCGTGGGCGTCGCATCATCAGCGTGTCTTTCAATTTCGTCTTGAGTCCGCGCGGCGGCAGCAGTTCCATGTCTCGCTCAAACACGGCGCCGTTCAAGGCTTCATCCCGCATCAGTGCCAATTTCACCCCCCATTGCGCGGCTGTCTCCGGCGGTAGCCCATCGGGGATGCCCATGCCGGTGGCCAGCGCCCCGGGCAGCCAGTCGGTGAGGACGATACCGGGAAAGCGGTCGAACAGATCGGCGATCAGGGCGCGGGTCAGCACCCTTTGCGCGCCCTTCGACACGGAATAGGCCGCCGAGGCGGGCAGGGGCGCGATGTCGGCATAGCTGGCAACGTTCAGGATGCGCCCTGTCCCGCGCGGCGCCATGTCCTGCAAGGCGGCCCAGGAACAGGCGTAGACCCCGCCAAGATTGATCGCCAAGCTTTGCCAGAACAGCTCTGGTGTTTCGTCGAAAACATCGCGCTTGGGGTAGACGGCGGCGTTGTTGATCAGCAGGGCCAGCGCCCCGTGGCGGGCTGTGACCTCGGCAAAGCCCTGCCGAACCGCCGAAAAATCCGACACGTCCATCGGCAGCGCTGTGAACCGGCCTGCGCAGGTGGCGCCGGTTTCCTCCAGCGCCGCGGCCCGGCGCCCGGTGCCGACCACGGTAAAGCCCGTGTCGCAAAGCTGGCGGGCCAGGGCCCGGCCCAGACCGGACCCCGCGCCGGTGACAATGGCAAACCCGTCTGCCGGCGTGATCCGGGTCATCGCTGATCCTCCAGGATGTGGCTGGCCACGCGCAACGCGTTGGCGGCGATGGTCAGGCTGGGGTTCACCCCCATCGAGGTGGGCATGAAACCGGCATCCGCAACCCAGAGGTTTTGCAGGTCATGCGCACGGCCATCGGCGCGGGTGACGGAGCTTGCCGGGTCATGCCCGAAGCGCAGGGTGCCGCAGGGATGGCCCCAGTTCAGTTCCGGCGTCATCGACAGGAACAGGTGCCGGTGCCCGCGCAAGCCCCTGCGCAGCGCCTTGCGAAAGGCGCGGCGGCGGCTGCGCAACTCATCCGACAGGGTATAGGTCACAGCCAGTTTGTCGGGGTTCGCCGGATCGAAAAGCACCCGGTTATGGGCGTAGGGAAAATCCTCCATTAACCCGACAAAGAGATGCGCATGGCCCAGCATGGTCTTGGCGACGGCGGCCAGGGGACGCGACAGGGCGCGCAGGCGCGGCTGGCCGCGCAGGTCGAACATCCGGTTGAGGAAATGCACCATCTCGCCATAGGAGGCGCGGATGCCCATCGCCTGGACCGCGCCCAGCCGCATGTCCTCGCGGTGATAGAGGTCGCGGAACGAAATCGCCTTGGTCGCGCCGCTGTCCGGCACCCCGCGTTTCGGCCAGAGCGCAAAGCGTTCGTCGACATGCAGCATCAGGTTACACCCGACAAGACCCGAGGAATTGGCAAGGCCCCTTGGCGCGGCCTCAGAGGCCGAAGCCAGCAGCAGCCGGGGCGAATGCAGGGCGCCGGCGGCAAGGATATAGCG
This sequence comes from Mameliella sp. LZ-28, assembly GCF_012274245.1. NCBI lineage: Bacteria > Pseudomonadati > Pseudomonadota > Alphaproteobacteria > Rhodobacterales > Roseobacteraceae > Antarctobacter > Mameliella sp. LZ-28. The sequence continues at coordinate 117,000 of NZ_JAANYX010000032.1, forward strand.
CCTGGCGCTGAGCGTCCGCGTCTCGCCGTCGATGTGGATCTCGGCGCCGGTGATCCTCGTGCCATCACTCATCAGGCGCGTGACCGCGACGCCGGACAACATGTGCGCATTCCCTGTCGCCAGTGCCGGTTCCACCCCGGCAGAGCGTCCGTCCATCTTGCACAGCTTCGGGCACTTTTTGCCCAGGCAGTTCTCACAGCCGTCGACCCGGGCGATGCCGGTATGGGTGCGGTAGGGGTGCAGTCCCGCGGCGCGCAGGCTGTCTGTCAAGGCGGCCTCTGCCGCGTGCAGGGGCGGCGGGGCGTCCAGCGGCATCGGCGTCTCGGGCGACAGCGGGTCGGGCGTACCGTGCACCCGGAATTGCCGCGCGGCGCGGTCATACCAGGGGGCCATTTCGTCAAAACCCACCGGCCAGCCGCCGGTGGGATGGGGCTGTCCCGGAAGGTCGTCCAGATCGTGCCGTTCAGGCCGTTCCAGCGTGGCTGCGTAAAAGACCGAGCTGCCGCCGGGACCGCTGCCCAGAGGGGCAAAGAACTGCGTTTCCACCCCGTCCAGCGAGACATGCAGCGGATCGGGCCAGAGACCGCGCGCGGCGCGGGCCTCGGGGACAAAGACCTCTGTCAGGCCGTTGCGCTCGCTGCGCAGGCCCTCCGCGCCCTTCTCGACGAACAGCACCTTTTGCCCGGCCTCTGCCAGGGCACGGCCCAGCGTGCCGCCGCCCATGCCCGCGCCGATGACGATGGCATCCCAGTCGGTCTCGAACAGAGAGGTCATCCGTCCGAGGCCCCTTGCATCGAGACCTCGGGGATCAGCGGCCGAAAGACCGGCTGCAGGACCGTGCGGATCCGGATCGCGGCGGAATTGGTCAGATGGTTGTTGTCGAAATACTGGCCCTGCCCGCCTTGCACGGCGGAACAGGTGCCATCCGTGCAGAACTGCGGCCAGGTGTCGAGGAAGGTAATCACCCCCTGCTCTGCCAGCGGCAGCCAAGGGGCATCGGACAGGGTGGCCCGCAGGACGATGGCCGCCGCCGGAACGCTGGCCTCTGTCCGCGCGGGCGCGGCCAGGGGCAGACCCGCATGGGCGGCCTCACGCGCCGCGAGACGGCTGTTGTAAAGCGGGATTTCCGGCGGCTGGCGCAGGACATGGACGCGGGACACATGGCGGCGCAGCTCTGCCACCGTGTCGCGCGCGGCCTCTGCCAGCAGCTGCGGCTGTGTCACCTTGGTAGATACGGGCCGGTCCGTGGGGTGCAGCGCGATCCTGTCATGCGCGTTCAGGCCGACGCCCTGTCCGGTGGCATAATAGGCCCACCGTCCGATGAGCAGGATGGAGTCAAGGCTGTCGAGGGCGGGCAGGGCCTGGCGGATCTGGGTGTTGGCCTGGGTGCAAGCCATGTCCTGCGCGGCGGTGGCGGCGCTTTCGACCTTGCGCAGCCCGAACAGGGGCGCGCAGCCGGCGCGCCAAACGAGGATACCGGGCACCTCTGCCTCATGCGCGGCGACGTCCAGCCCCTCTTTCATGGCGCGTACATGGCTGTCCCCCCAGACCAGCAGGCGTGGCGCGCCCTCTGGCCCGATCGGACAGACCTCCAGCCCGTCGAGCGGGCCGTCATCGGGTGTGGTGCAGCGGCTCCAGTCCTGGAGGAAGTCGCCCGAGGCGGCGATATGCACCCGTGCCTCTGGCCCGAACCGGGCAGGCAACCCGTCGCCTTTGAACAGCACGGCCCCCAGCGCCAGCGCGGCGGTGGAGGCCAGCGCAACGCCCCCGAAGACAGTGCGCCCGGACAGCGCGCGGGCATGGCGCACGGGCTGTTCGACAAAGCGCCAGGACAGCCAGGCGAGGCCGAAGGACAGCGCCATCCACGCCAGCGATTCCGGCAGGCCCATATCCCCCCGCAGCGACGTGGCCAGCGTGTAGACCGGCCAGTGCCAGAGGTAGAGCGAATAGGAAATCAGCCCGATCATCCGCATCCAGGGATGGGTCAGCAGTCGATTGACCGCACAGGCCCCGGTGCCTGACGACAAAAGCAGCACGGTTCCCAGCACCGGCGGAATTGCCAGCACGCCGGGAAACAGCGGCCCCGCCGGAATGAAGCAGATCGAGGCCAGCACCATGGCCAGCCCGACCGAGGACAGCGCCGGGTGCCCACGCCAAGTCGCGCGGGTTTCATGCCCCCAGATCGCCAGCAGGACGCCGGACAGCAGCTCCCAGGCGCGGAACGGGAAGAGGTAGAAGGTGGCCGTGTGCGACACCGGCGTGACCAGCACGCAGGCGGCCAGCGACACAGCCCAGCTGGCCACCAGCACGCCGATCACCCCCCAGCGCCAGCGCGCCAGAAGGAGGATGGTCAGCGGCAGGAAGATGTAGAACTGTTCCTCGACCGCGAGCGACCACGTATGCAGGAGCGGCTTGTCCTCTGACGCGGTGTCGAAATAGCCCGCCTGCCTGAAGAACAGGACATTCGACAGGTAGACCGTGGAGGCGATCACCGCCTTGCCGTATTCGCGGAACTCGAACGGCAGCAGCAGGATCCAGCCCAGCGCGGTGGTGACCAGCAGCATGGCGAAAAAGGCGGGGGCAAGGCGGCGGAAACGGCGGATGTAGAAATTCGGCAGGCTGATGCGGCCCGTGGAATCGTATTCGCGCCAGAGGATGCCGCCGATCAGAAAGCCCGAGATGACAAAGAAGATGTCGACGCCAACGAAGCCGCCCGAGAGCGGCAGGCCGAAGTGATACAGCACCACGGCCAGCACGGCGAGAGCGCGCAGCCCGTCAATGTCCCCCCGGTAGGGGAGAGGCATATGCGCAGGCGCGCTCATGGCTGCGGGTGTCCTCGGCCAAGGGGCGGGAGCGTCATTTTCGTCCTTCCGGATTCTCCGGGTTATGCGCACTCTGCGGTCAGAGTGTTGCCATACCCCTTAGGATACCGCATTTCAGGGCAGGAATATGGCGGATAGCGGGTGTTGGATACCGGAATGGCGGAAAATCTGATCTCGGCCCAGGTGCCGGACTGGTCGCGTGAGCGGATCGAGCGGTTCTGGGAACCGGGCAAGAAGATGATCCGCGCGGTCCGCCGTTACCAGGCCTGGCGCGGACGCGGCCCGCTGGGACGGGTGGTGGCGCGATACTGGGTGCTCAACCACTGGTTCTGGTCGCTGATGTGCCAGAGCGAACTGCACCTGACGACCGAGATCGGCGGCGGGCTGCGCCTGACCCATCCGACGGGGATCATCGTGCACCCGGAGGCGCGGATCGGCGTGAACTGCATGATCTTTCACCAGGTGACGCTGGCGGGGCCGGTGGTTCTGGGGGGTCACGTCGACGTGGGTGCGGGGGCCAAGCTGATCGGGCCTCTGACCGTGGGCGATCACGCGGTGATCGGTGCCAACGCGGTGGTAACACGGGATGTGCCCGCCGGGGCAACCGTGGCGGGGGTTCCGGCAAAGGTGATCTCCGGGCCGGATTGAGCGGACGAGGTCAGGGGGGCGAACGGCGAAAGCGCAGGGTGTCGGCGCTGGTCGTCTCGGGATCGGGCCGAAAGCCGGATTTTTCCAACACGCGGGCGGAGGCTGGGTTGGAACGGTCGACGCCGGCGAGAAGCGTGATCCGGGCGGTTCCGTCGAGATGTGCCGCGAGGCCCTGTACCAGTTCGGTTGCATAGCCTTTGCCCCAGGCCTCTTCGGCGAAGAGATAGCCGAGGTGCGCGCAGTCCTCGTCGCCTTCGGGATCGGAAAACAGCATGAGCAGGCCGATCAGGATCCCGTCGGTCTCGACCAACCAGACGTCCGACACGGCACGGCGCGCGGCGATCCAGTTGGCGATCCGCTTTTCTGTCTCGTCCAGTTGAACCGAAGGCGGCAAAGGCCGCAGGACGGGCCGTGTGAGGATCTGGGCGAGGCGTTTTTCAAGCGCCGGGCGGCTGGCCGGATCGTTGAGCGCCGCCTCCCAGGGCGTGACACGCAACCGCTCGGTGGCGAATCCGGTCAATAGCCCAGCCCGTCGAGCGGGCGCCCGTCGAGCAGGGCGCAGTAGACGTCGATGGTCTTTTTGCCCTTCTTCGCCCAGGGGAAATAGCCGTCGGCGTAGGATTTCGCGCGGGCTGCGGTGACGGCCATGTTGCCCGGCACCTCGGCGCAGGCTTCCATTTCCAGGCGGAATCCCTCGACCATGCGGTCGAAGCTGCCCATTTCGACTCGGGCGCCCCGGCCATGATCGGCCAGGTCGCCGGGGGCGCCGTAATTCGCCACGATCACCTGGCAGCCGCAGGCCATCGCCTCGATCACCACACCTGCACCCAGCTCTCGGATCGAGGGAAAGACGAAGGCGTCGGACTGGCGCATCATCTCGGCCACCTCTCCCTGGCTCTTGCGGCCATGCATCGTGATGCAGTCCTGCAGCCCGTGCTCGGCAATCAGCGCCTCCATCCTCGCGCGTTCCGGCCCGTCGCCGACCACATGCAAGTGATGGCGGCGCAGCGCTTCGGAGGCGGCAAAGGCGCGGATCGGCAGTTCGGGCAGCTTGTAGGGAACAAGGCGGCCCGCATAGAGAAAGTCCAGCCTCCCGTCGCCACGGCTGCCCGCAGGCGCGGCGCCATTGGCGTGAAAGATGGCAGGGTCAAAGCCGATCTCGGGGAAAGAGACGATGCGCGCATCCTCGACCCGGGGCAGGTCGGCACGGGTATGGGAAAAGGCGCAGAGCACGGCGGCGGCATCGTCGTAGGTGCTGCGCGCGTAGGGCAGGTACTTGTAGAAATTCCGCAGCTTGCGCAGGCCCTCCTTTTCGCGCGTCTGTTCGGCGGCGAAGGCGCGCGGCCAGTCGAGGTTGCCGTTCAGGGGCCCGATCACGAAAGGCTGTCGCACCTTGTGCGCCAGCCAGCTGGGCAGGGTGGGCGACATCGGCGTGATGCGGTGCACGATGTCGAAACGTCCGGCCTTCAGGTCATCGCGGAAGTGTTTCCAGACGCCCCGTTCGAAGGCGAGGTAAGGCAGGTAGTTGAAGATCATCGAGGTCGACCAGCCAACCTCTTCGCCGCCGCGGATCAGCCTGGCCAGCCGGTACATGGGCGAGGCGATCCACTCGTTGTCGATATAGACCACGGGCACGGGCGGCCCGTCCTTCTCGATGTTCTCGCGGTTGCGGACATGGGTGGCCACGGTTACATCCGCCAGCTTTCCGATTTCCAGCGCGTACTTGTAGCCGACGATGGGCAGAGAGGGCCATTCCGGGTTGCATTCGTCGGCGACCAGCAGGACGCGGGGTCTTTGGGGCATCTTGGACCTTTCTACATCGCCGTGCGGCGCCGCAGGGGGGCGGCGCTGGCGGCCTGGTGCCGCCTTGGGGTGGCTTCACGCAGGCGCTCGGCGTAGCCGGTTAGCGCGCCGGCGATCAGCCAGGTCAGCGGCGTGAGCGTTGCATTGGGGATCATGTCGGCCACGTTGATCGCCAGCATCAGCGAGAGCGGCCCGACAAAGGGGGATACGGCATCCGCACGCTGCCTGGACATCGCGCGCCAGATCAGCACCAGTGGCCAGAGCAACAGGCCGAATTGCGCCAGGAACCCGACCCAGCCATAGGTGCCGATCGAGACGATCCAGAACCCGTCGGTCACGGTCAGGATGGCGCCGCTGAATGGATCCAGGATGTGATTGCGCCCCCAGCTGCCCCAGCCGAAGACCGGCTTTATATAGGCGCGTTCCAGCAGCGTGTCCTCGTTCTGGAAACGGAAGCGCAGCGATCCGGCCCGGTCCGGGTCGATCTTTTCCGCCTGGGCCAGCATCTGTTCCTGCGGCACCAGGTCGGCGCCCTTCAGGATCGGGTAGGCCAGGGCGACCGCGCCGATCAGCAGCGCGATGCGCAGTTGCGTCCGGGGCGCCAGCAGGACCACAAGCGGCACCAGCAGAACCATGAAGATCAGTGCCCCCAGCGACTTGGCCATGACCAGGACCAGGGTCAGGTAGCCCGCAACGGCCAGCGCCTTGATCTTTCCCGCGCCCTCGTGCCAGCGCCACAGCGCCCAGGCCGAGACGACAGAGGTCATCAGGAAGAAGGCGACCCAGATGCCGTGGTAGAGGAACACGATGGGGCGATAGCCGCCAAAGCGGATGGTCTGGGCAAAGAAATGTTGGAAATAGCCATAGACCCAGTTGTTGAGCTGGGGCGAGACGCGCATTTCCAGCAGCATCAGCGGCGTGTAGATCAGACCGCCCACGACCAGCGCGCGCAAGAGTTCCCGCATCGCCCCGCCAGAGGCCAGGTGCTGGCGGCCCAGAAGGAAGGGCAGCACCATCAGGAATTGTTCCAGCACCAGTGCCGCCGCATCCTTGAGCCCCAGCGCGGGCAGGCCGATGATGCCGAAATAGACCGGCTCTCCGTTGTTGAGCACCGTCATCACGGGCGAGAAGACGAAGGTCAGCAAAAGCACCTTGCCAAGACCCGACCGCGGCAACAGGGGGCCGCCCGTGTCCTTGCGCCACAGGGTCAGGGCAAAAGCCATCAGCGCCGGGATATTGTGCTTGTCCAGGGGCGGCATCATCGGAAAGTCGAAGACCGCGGGCGGTTCCGGCAGGAAAAGGTAACACAGCATCAGCGACCAGATGATCGCACGATCGAGGCGCAGCCGTGACATCATCACGGCCACGAAGATCGGGCTTGCCGCCAGTGCAAGGAAGGCGATCTGGTTGGGCATGGTCGCTTTGCGTTTGGGCGCGGGATGCGCTGGGTCTCATTGTGACCTAGCGGTGGGCTGGGGCAAAGTCGCGGCTGCAATGCAGCAAAACAGTGAAATCCGACACAATTCGGGCCCTGTACCCAAATTGGCGCGGAACGGTCGTAAAAACGCCAGTTTCTTCTATCATTGTCTTGTCAACGCCCGCGCCAGGAAGGAGCTCATGGCCCGCGACACCCTCCGCATCGCCTACCTGTGCGATATGTCCCCATTGGACCGGAACCTGTATTCCGGCGGAAATGCGCGTATTTTCGATGCGTTGCGGACCCATGCGGGCGAGGTCACGGTGTTGCCGCAGACCTGGGCGGGGGCAGAACCCCTGCGCCGCCTGATCCATGCCATGCCGGAACGGGTGAACCTGCGCGCGCGCTGGCGCGCACATTATGCCTTGCGCCATGTGATCGCGCGCCCGATCGAGGCGGAGCTGCGTCGGGGGGGCTATGACGTGCTCTTCGGGGCCTATGCACTGCACGCGCTGGCGGGGGTGCGGGTGCCTTCGGACATGGTCGCGGCCTTCACCTCGGACGCGACGCAGACGGTCTACCGCGAATCCGAGGTCGGGCAGGCGCATGAACGGGTCTTCAAGCTGGGCCGCTTCCTGGATGACTGGGTCGAACGGCAGGAACGCGCGGCGCTGGCGCGGGCCGACCTTCTGCTGTGGCCGTCGGAATGGCTGCAGAAGGCAGTGGAAACCCGCTATGGCATCGCGCCGGACCGCAGCCGCCTGGTGCCCTGGGGCGGCAATATAGCCGACCCGCCGCCGCCCGCCCCGCGCAGCCTGCGCCGGGGAGAGCCCGTGCGCCTGCTGGTGATCGGGCGTGACTGGTGGGCCAAGGGTGGGCCGGTGGCCTTTGACACGATGATGGCGCTGCGGGATGCGGGTGTGGACGCGCAACTGACCGTGATTGGCTGCGTCCCGCCAGAGAACAATTTCAACCATTTCGTTACCGTGCACCCGCAGCTGAACAAGGCGGTGCCCGAGGAACAGGCGATCTTTGACCGCGCGCTGGCAGAGGCGCATTTCATGGTCATGCCGTCCTTTGAATCCTACGGGTTTGCCTTTTGCGAGGCCGCAGCCCACGGCCTGCCAGCCCTCTGCCTTCGGGTCGGGGGCGTGCCGGTTCGCGACGGGATCACCGGCCATGCCTTGCCGCCGGGGGCAGAGGCCGCGGATTTCGCCCGCAACATCCTGTCCTATCTGGATGCGCCCGACAGCTATGCCCGGCTCAGCCGCGCGGCGCGGGCCGAGTACGAGGCGCGGCTCAACTGGGATGCCTGGGGGCGTCGGACCGCGACGCTGTTGCACGAGGCGGTGGCACGCAAACGCGATGCCCGCGCGGCCCGGAGCGCTTGACACTATGGGCCGCCGCTGGTGCTGCGGTGCGGCATGTGCTACCTCACACCCCGAGTCTTTCCCAAAGCCCGATGCGGCCGGAGCACATCATGTCCCCCCTCACAGATCACGGCTTGGCCGTGCAATCCCGCCTCAGCCAGGCCTATGGGCTAAGTCCCGACGCCGTCCTGTCGATGATGGATGCGGTCAGCCGTGGCGGCGGGATGCAGGCGCAGTTCAACGTGCCGGAGCTGGGCGGCATGGGCCAATGGCAGTCCGGCGGCATGACGATGGTCGGTGACATGTTCAACACCGGGTTGCAGAACACGGTGAACAATCTCTGCGGCGAGATCGCCAATGCCTATTACCAGGGCGCCTTCTTCCAGCCCGCGCCGCAGCCGCAGGGCAGCTGGCAGGGCCAGCAGCAGGGCGGCGCCTCGATGACATTCTCGGGCGGCAGTTTCGGCTCCTGGTGGCCGTCGGATCTGGGCCAGCCCTCGTCGCAGGGCTCGCAGAACAACCTCAGCTACGCGATCTTTCCGCAGTCGCGGCGGCTGGCGGTGAACCTGAACGGGCAGGTGACGGTCTATGACACGGGCGATCATCTGATCGGCGGCGTCGGGCAGCAGCAGTCGGGCGATGCCAGCTGGACCTTCACCAGCCAGTACGGGACGGTCTACCTGAACCAGCTTCCGGTGGTTTCGGGGGCGGGATCGGCGCCCGCGCCGTCCTTTGTCCAGCCAGAGCCCTCGCCCATGCAGCCAGAGCCTGTCTACCAGCCAGAGCCTGTTTCCCAGCCCGATCCGGCCCCCGCGCCGGTTCAGCAGGGCGGCGATTCCGATCAGATCTTTGCCGCGCTGGAAAAGCTGGGCAGCCTGCGCGACATGGGCATCCTCAGCGAGGACGAATTTGCCGCGAAGAAAGCGGAGTTGCTGTCGCGGTTGTAAGGAAAGGTGCCGCGAAGTCCGTTTCGAGCCCAAAAATACCGAAGCTATTTGGCCAACTGATGCGCAAAGCTACTGACCTTCCATTTCGAAGGGTCTTTCGATGGGTGATATCTACCACGCGGCTCAAAGCCACCAAGACCAAGGCCAAGGAAAACAACAGCAACATCTGTGATCCTGTGTTTGTCCGGGCCAAACAGGCAGTACATTGAGCCCTTCGCGTTGCCATAGTCCCCAGAAAAGGTGACCTCAGGATAGATGGCTATCGTCCCGCTACTGGTATCCAAAACGTGACTGGAGCGGATGGCCAGGGTGCGTAAGCCTCTAAAATTTGGCGTGATATTCTGTTCGACTGCTTGGATGCAGGCCGTGTCTTTGCGTAAGGAGTGATCATCCGAATGCATGTATTCCTTGTCAATCTTCAAGCCATTGGCGGACGCGATTGAGCCAATCAACATCATTGCTATTTGATAGACGAATTGCCTCATTTCATTTATCCTCCAGCAATGTAAGTACTTGGTATTATTTTATAGTTTTTCGAAATCAGTGCAAGCACATAGCATTTGTCGCAAGTTCCTGTCAGGCGCTTCGTCCTGCAAGTCGGTTGTTGCCGGCACATGTATCACGGACCTCGTATCACCCCACACAGCCAACGCTGTTCTGGCCTTAACCCGCCCATCTAACTGGCCCTATCCGGCGCTCCATCCCGCCAGTAGATTGCCCCTCAACCGCCGGCGCCTTCTGCCGGCGCCTTTGCCTTGGGAGCGCGGCCTATGAAAATGACCACCGAAGAAGCCTTCGTGAAGGTGCTTCAGCGTCACGGGATCGAACATGCCTTCGGGATCATCGGCTCGGCCTTCATGCCGATCTCGGACCTGTTCCCCAGGGCGGGCATCATGTTCTGGGACTGCGCGCACGAAGGCTCGGGCGGGTTCATGGCCGACGGCTATACCCGCGCCTCGGGCAAGATGAGCATGATGATCGCCCAGAACGGGCCGGGCATCACCAATTTCGTCACCGCCGTGAAAACCGCCTACTGGAACCATACGCCGCTGTTGCTGGTCACGCCGCAGGCCGCGAACAAGACCATCGGGCAGGGCGGGTTCCAGGAAGTCGAACAGATGAAACTGTTCGAGGACATGGTCGCCTACCAGGAAGAGGTCCGGGACCCGTCCCGCATCGCCGAGGTGCTGACCCGCGTCATCGCCAAGGCCAAGCTGGCCAGCGCGCCTGCGCAGATCAACGTGCCGCGTGACTACTGGACGCAGGTCGTCGACATCGAGATCCCCGAGCCGATCCTTTTCGAGCGGTCCTCGGGGGGCGAAAACTCGGTCGCCGCCGCCGCCGCGTTGCTGTCGGAGGCAAAGAACCCGGTGATCCTGAACGGCGCCGGCGTGGTCCTGTCCGAGGGCGGGATCGCCGCCAGCATGGCGCTGGCCGAGCGGCTGGAGGCGCCGGTCTGCGTCGGCTACCAGCACAATGACGCTTTCCCGGGTGGGCACCCGCTGTTTGCCGGGCCACTGGGCTACAATGGCTCCAAGGCAGGGATGGAACTGATCAAGGAGGCGGACGTGGTGCTGGCGCTGGGCACCCGGCTGAACCCGTTCTCGACCCTGCCGGGCTATGGAATGGACTATTGGCCCAAAGACGCCAAGGTGATCCAGGTCGACATCAACCCCGACCGCATCGGCCTGACCAAGAAGGTCAGCGTGGGCATCATCGGCGACGCGGCCAAGGTGGCGCGCGGCATCCTCGACAAGCTGTCCGACACGGCAGGCGACGAGGGGCGCGAGGCGCGCCGGACCAGGATCGCCGAGACGAAATCGCGCTGGGCGCAACAACTGACCGAGATGACCCACGAGGACGACGATCCGGGCACCAGTTGGAACCAGCGCGCCCGCGACGACAAACCCGACTGGATGAGCCCCCGCATGGCCTGGCGCGCGATCCAGAGCGCGCTCCCGCGCGAGGCGATCATCTCGTCCGACATCGGCAACAACTGCGCTATCGGCAACGCTTACCCGTCCTTCGACGAGGGACGGAAGTACCTGGCGCCGGGCCTGTTCGGCCCCTGCGGCTATGGCCTGCCCTCGATCATCGGCGCCAAGATCGGCTGCCCGGACGTGCCTGTGGTGGGTTTTGCGGGCGATGGCGCCTTTGGCATCTCGGTCACCGAGTTGACGGCCATAGGGCGTGGCGAGTGGCCCGCGATCACGCAGGTCGTGTTCCGCAACTATCAGTGGGGCGCGGAAAAGCGGAACTCGACCCTGTGGTACGACGACAATTTCGTCGGCACCGAACTGGACGAGGGCGTCAGCTATGCCGGCATCGCCTCGGCCTGCGGTCTGAAGGGCGTCATCGCCCGCACGATGGACGAGCTGACCGCCGCGCTGAACCAGGCGATCACCGACCAGATGGAAAACGGTGTGACCACGCTGATCGAGGCGATGATCAACCAGGAACTGGGCGAGCCCTTCCGCCGCGACGCGATGAAGAAACCGGTGGTGGTGGCGGGGATCGACCCCGCCGACATGCGCCCGCAGACCCCGGCCAAAGCGGCGGAATGATGGGGGACCCGGCGGGCGGGGACGTCCTTGTCCTGAACGTCGGGTCCTCCTCGATCAAATGCGTGGTCTTCGACGCCGCATTGCACGAGGTGCTGCGCGGCGGTGTGGACGGGATCGGCCAGCAGGCGGTGCTGCGCATGGGGGTCCTGCGCCAGCCGGTGACGGCGCCGGATCACGGCGCCGCTTTGTCGGTGGTGCTGGACGCGCTGGAGGCGCAGGGCGTTGCGCTTACCTCTTTGCGGGTGACCGGGCACCGCGTCGTGCATGGCGGGCCGAACCTGGCCGACCCCCTGCTTGTGACTCCCGAGGTGCGCGCAGAGATTGACCGTTGCGCACCGCTGGCGCCCCTGCACAACCCGCATAACCTTGCGGCGATAGAGGCCCTGGCCGCGCAGGCGCCCGACCTGCCGCAGGTGGCCTGTTTCGACACCGGCTTTCACGCCAGCTGCCCCGAGGTCGCGCAGCGCTATGCGCTGCCGCCCGACTGTGCCGAGGCCGGTATCCGGCGCTACGGGTTCCACGGTCTCAGCTACGCGGGGATCGTCACGCGGCTGGAGGCGCTGGCCGGGGTCCTGCCGGAACATGTGCTGGCCTTTCACCTGGGCAACGGTGCCTCGGCCTGTGCGATCCTGCGCGGGCGCAGTGTGGCAACGACGATGGGCTATTCCCCCACCGACGGGCTGACGATGGGCACGCGGTCCGGCAGCATCGACCCGAACGCGGTCCTGCGGCTGGCCGGGGAACGCGGGGTGGAGGGCGCGCGCGACCTGCTGAACAACCGGGCCGGGTTGGCCGGCCTGTCGGGTGGGATCGCGGACATGCGCGCGCTGGAGGAAAGCGATGCCCCTGACGCCGCCTTTGCCATCGCGCATTTCACCTACTGGGCGCGGCGCCACGGGGGCAGCCTGATCGCGGCGATGCAGGGGCTGGACGCCGTCGTCTTTACCGGCGGCATCGGCGAGAATTCCGCACGGATCCGGGCCGAGATCCTCGACGGTCTGGGCTGGGCGGGGGTTTGCTATGAGGCGGACAAGAACGCGCGCAACGCCCCGCGCCTGCATGGCGATGGGTCCGCCGTCACCGCCTGGGTGCTGCCCGCCGAAGAGGAGCGGGTCATCGCCCGGGCCGCGCTGGACCTGGTGCAGGCATGAGGGGTCAGTCCAGCGCCAGCGTCACCGCCGTTGCCGCCACGATGTCCTCTGCCGTGGCGCCGCGCGACAGGTCGCAGACCGGTTTGCGAAAGCCCTGCAGGATCGGCCCCAGCGCCTGCGCGCCCGCCAGTTCCTGCACCAGCTTGTACCCGATGTTGCCAGAGTCGAGATCGGGAAAGACCAGCACGTTGGCATCCCCTGTCCCCATGCCCTTCTTCGTTGCGATCCGGGGGTTCAGCGCCGCATCCGCCTGCACCGGCCCCGCGAAACCCGTCATCTCTGCCGCCGCACGCACCTTGTCCACGCTGTCACCCGCGCCGCTGGCGCCGGTGGAAAAGGACAAGAGCGCCACCCGCGCCTCTCCCAGCAGCGCCTGTGCGGTGCGTTCGGACGCCCGTGCGATGGCGGCCAGCCCTTCGGCATCCGGCGACAGGTTCACCGCGCAATCGGCAAAGATCAGGGTACGCCCGTCCGGCATCAGCATGGCAAAGAAGGAAGACGGCAGGCTGACGCCCTCGGCCAGGCCGATGGCGATCGAGGCCGCCTCGATCACCCGTCGCGTCGGCGCATCGGCGCCAGCCACCATCGCCTCGGCCTCTCCGGCGGCGACCATCGCGGCGGCGCGGTACAGTGGGCGGTCCAGCATCCGGCGCGCCAGGCTTTCCTTCATGCCGCGCGCCTCGACCAGTGTGGCGATCATGGCGTCACTCGTCGGGATCAGGCCGATGGGGGTCGCCAGCCCCTCGGCGCGCAGCCTGTCACAGGCCGCTGCCACGCGCGGTTCCTCGAGCTCGGGAAAGACGACACGCGCCCGCCGCGCCCGCGCCCGGTCAAAGGCCCGTTCCAGGAATGTCATGCCGGTTGTCCTCCGCCCGTTTGCCTTGGTGAGTTTGGCGTGCGGCAAGGGCAAAGATCAACGCGTCTCGGAGGGAATGCAGGCCTTGTCAGGCGGCGGATTTCGGGAAAATCATCCGCTTAGGCGAGAAAATATAGAACCCGGTTGCGCATGCTTGCAGAGCGGCAGAATTGATATACGAATGATGCATCAACTTGCGCGCCCGTCAGACGGCGTCAGAGGGAGGGGACATGGCACAGCCTCGGGTTGAGACATCGCCGAGGGTCTCGGACGAAGTCCGCAAGACCACCTGCTACATGTGCGCCTGCCGCTGCGGCATCAACGTGCACATGAAGGACGGCAAGGTTGCCTATATCGAAGGCAACCGCGATCACCCGGTCAACAAGGGTGTGCTCTGTGCCAAGGGTAGCGCCGGGATCATGCAGCACAACGCGCCTTCCCGCCTGCGCGCGCCGCTGAAGCGCGTCGGCCCGCGTGGCTCGGGCCGGTTCGAGGAAATCAGCTGGGACGAGGCGCTGGACACCGCGGTCGGCTGGTTGAAACCCCTGCGCGAAACCGCGCCCGAAAAGCTGGCCTTCTTCACCGGGCGCGACCAGAGCCAGAGCTTTACCGGCTGGTGGGCGCAGGCCTATGGCACGCCCAATTTCGCCGCGCATGGCGGTTTCTGTTCCGTCAACATGGCGACGGCGGGCATCTACACGATGGGCGGCGCCTTTTGGGAGTTCGGCGCACCCGACTGGGAACACGCAAGGCTGTTCCTGCTGTTCGGCGTGGCCGAGGACCACGACAGCAACCCGATCAAGATGGGGATTGGCCGGCTCAAGGAACGCGGCGCCAAGGTCATCGGGGTGAACCCGATCCGCTCGGGCTACAACGCCGTCGCCGACGACTGGATCGGGATCACGCCCGGCACCGACGGGCTCTTGATCCTCTCACTGGTGCATTGCTTGCTCAAGGCCGGGCGGATCGACCTCGACTACCTGGCGCGGTTCACCAATGCGCCGGTCCTGCTGGAGTGCGATCCGAAGTCGCCCGATCACGGCCTGTTCCTGCGCGACGCGGACGGCAAGCCGCAAGTGATCGACCGCGCCACCGGAAAACAGGTGGCCTGGGACACGCCCGGCATCATGCCGGACCTGACCGGCCATGTCCGGCGCGCGGGGGTCACCCATACCTCGGTCATGCACCACATCGCGGAACACTACCTCGATCCGCAATATGCGCCCGAAGCGGTGGCCGAGCGCTGCGGCCTGACCCCCGAGCGTATCCGCGCGCTGGCCGCCGAACTGGCCCGCGCGGCCTTCGACGATCCGGTGGTGATCGACCGGCCCTGGACGGATTTCCGGGGCGCCAGGCATGACCGCATGGTGGGCCGCCCGGTGGCGATCCACGCCATGCGCGGCATCTCGGCCCATGCCAACGGCTTCCAGACCTGCCGCGCCCTGCACGTCCTGCAAATCCTTCTGGGCGCAGTGGAAACCCCCGGCGGGATGCGGTTCAAACCGCCCTACCCGAAACCGGCAGAGGCCCACCCGCGCCCGCACGCACGGGCCAGGCCCGGCCAGCCGCTGAACGGCCCCCACCTCGGCTACCCGCAGGGGCCGGAGGACCTGGCGCTGTCGGAGGACGGTTTGCCGCTCAGGATCGACAAGGCCTTTACCTGGGAAAACCCGCTGTCGGCGCATGGGCTGATGCACATGGTCATCTCCAACGCCCACGCAGGCGATCCCTACCGGATCGACACGCTGTTCCTCTACATGGCGAACATGGCGTGGAACTCCTCGATGAACACCGCCGGTGTCATGGAGATGCTGACCGACACGGATGAAAACGGCGACTACAAGATCCCGCACATCATCTACTCGGATGCATATTCATCCGAGATGGTCGCCTATGCCGACCTGATCCTGCCCGACACGACTTACCTGGAAAGGCATGACTGCATCTCGCTGCTCGACCGCCCGATCTCGGAACCGGAGGCCGCGGCGGATGCGATCCGCTGGCCGGTGGTGGAGCCGGACCGGGACGTGCGCGGCTTTCAATCGGTGCTCCTGGACCTCGGCGCGCGGCTGGGCTTGCCGGGCATGATCGACGAGGACGGCGCCCCGACATACGCCGACTACGCGGATTACATCCAGAACCACGAGCGGCGCCCGGGCGTCGGCCCGCTGGCGGGCTGGCGCATGTCCGACACCGGGCTGACCCACGGGCGCGGCAGCCCCAACGCCGCGCAGATCGACAGCTACATTGCCAACGGCGGCTTCTGTACGCTGCACATCCCCGAAGAGGCGCAGTATTTCAAACCCTGGAACCGCGCCTACCAGGACTGGGCGGTCACGACCGGACTCTGCGATACAGCCGCGCCCTACCTCTTCCAGCTCTACGTCGAACCCCTGCGCCGCTTCCAGCGCGCTGCCGAAGGCCACGGCGACCAGCAGCCGCCGGACCACCTGCGCGACCAGATCAAGGGCAAACTCACCCCCCTGCCGCTCTGGTACGCGCCCGACGCGGGCAGTCCCGACACATACCCGGTCCATGCCCTGACCCAGCGCCCGATGGCCATGTACCACAGCTGGGGCAGCCAGAACGCGTGGCTGCGGCAGGTGCACGGGCACAATCCGATGTACCTGCCCTCCCGGCTGATGCAGGAACACAGGCTGCAGGATGGCGACTGGGCGCGGATCACCTCGCCGCACGGGGAAATCACCGTTCCGGTGATGGAAATGGCCGCGCTCAACCCGAACACGATCTGGACCTGGAACGCCATCGGCAAGCGCAAGGGGGCCTGGGCGCTGAAACCCGGCGCCCCCGAGGCGACCAAAGGCTTTCTCCTCAACCACCTGATCCACGAGCTGCTGCCCCCCAAGGGCGACGGACTGCGCTGGTCCAACTCCGATCCGGTCACGGGCCAGGCCGCATGGTTCGACCTGCGCGTGCGGCTCGAAAAGGCCGAGGCTCCCCACGAAGAAAGCCGGCCCGCCTTCGACGCGGTCACCTCTCCTGTCGGCCAAGGGCCGGACCAACTGACCTGGCAGAGCAAGACCTGATGCTTCTTTGGTTTCAAAAATACCTCGGGGGAGTCGCGCGCAGCGCGACTGGGGGCAGAGCCCCCACGCAACAAACCTGTGCCGCGTCAGCGGCGCCGCTGGATCACGGGGGACACGGATGACTTGCCTCCCCGAAAAGACCACCCGCAACCTCGGGCTTGTCATCGACCTCGACACCTGCGTCGGCTGTCATGCCTGCGTGATCTCCTGCAAGGGTTGGAACACCGAGAACTACGGCGCGCCGCTCTCGGACCAGGACCCCTACGGCGCCGATCCCTCTGGCACCTTCCTCAACCGCGTGCACAGCTACGAGGTCCAGCCCGACAATGCCCCGGCGCAACTGGTGCATTTCCCCAAGTCCTGCCTGCACTGCCAGGACGCCCCCTGCGTCACGGTCTGCCCCACCGGCGCCAGTTACAAGCGCAGCGAGGACGGCATCGTGCTGGTCAACGAATCCGACTGTATCGGCTGCGGCCTCTGCGCCTGGGCCTGCCCCTATGGCGCCCGCGAACTGGACCTTGCCGCGGGCGTGATGAAGAAATGCACGCTCTGCATCGACCGCATCTACAATGAAAACCTCCCCGAGGAGGACCGCACCCCCGCCTGCGTGCGCACCTGCCCGGCGGGCGCGCGGCATTTCGGCGATCTCTCCGACCCGGAAAGCGACGTCTCGCGCCTGGTGGCCGAGCGCGGTGGAATGGACCTGATGCCGGAACAGGGCACCAGGCCCGTCAACAAGTACCTGCCGCCGCGCCCGCGCGACAGCTGGCAAGGTGAGGTCGACGTGTTGGCCCCCTTCCTCGAACCGGTGGCCGAGGAACCGCGCGGCCTTCTCGCCTGGATCGACAAGACGCTGGAGAAACTCTGAATGCACCCGGCGCCCTCGATCATCGCCTTCACGACCTTTTCCGGCCTCGGCCTCGGCCTGCTGTTCTGGCTGGGGGTCGATCCGGAGGCGCCGACCGGCTGGATCGGATTCGCCTTCTTCCTAATCGGCTACCTGCTGGCGGGGGGCGGGCTGATGGCCTCCACGCTGCACCTTGGTCGCCCGGAACGGGCGCTCAAGGCCTTCACGCAATGGCGGTCAAGCTGGCTCTCGCGTGAGGCATGGACGGCCTGCGCGGCGCTGATCGTCATGGGCCTATATGCGGCGCTGCTGGTATTCTTCGGGGTGCAAGTGCATGTGCTGGGCTGGCTGGGGGCGCTTCTGTGCCTTGGCACCGTCTTCACCACCTCGATGATCTATACCCAGCTCAGGACCGTGCCGCGCTGGCATCACTGGTCGACGCCGGTTCTGTTCCAGCTTTACGCCCTGGGCGGCGGCGCCCTGCTGTCAGGGCGGGTGATCACCGGCCTTGTGCTAGTCGGGCTGGCGGCTCTGGCGCAGGCGGGCTGGTGGCTTGCCGGGGACCAGAGGCTCGCCGCCTCGGGCACCACCATCGAAAGCGCGACCGGGTTGGGCCATATCGGCCGCGTCCGGGCCTTCGAGCCGCCGCACACCGGCAGCAACTACCTGCTGCGCGAGATGGTCTTTGTTGTCGGTCGCAAACACGCGCAAAAACTGCGCCTGATTGCGCTGGGGTTGATGGCGGTCCTGCCCGCGCTCCTGCTTCTGCTGCCCTTCGGGCATTGGCTGGCGGCTGTCGCGGTTCTAGCCCATGTGGCGGGGGTGCTGGTCTCGCGCTGGCTGTTCTTTGCCGAGGCGGAACACGTTGTCGGCCTCTACTACGGCAAACGCTGAGGCAGGCCTATTTTGACCGTCCGAAGAGGCCCTTTACCCGGTCGCCGCCTTCATCGAGCTTGTCACCCGCCGCGTCCAGAACCGGGTCCACCCGGTTGCGCCAGAACCGAAGCCAGCGCACGCGCAACGCCCAGTAGAGCGCGGCCAGCGTCACCAGGATGATGATGTTCAGCCAGGGAATGATGCGCACGTCGGGGCCTTCGACCTCGCGGATCGAGACGGCGTTGGGAAAGATCGAGATGAACTCGTTGCGCCAGCCGTAATGCCGGATCGCCACCCATGTCGGGTTCTCGGCGGTCGACCGCAGGTCCGCCGCCTCGGCCTGCAGGTTCGAGGTGTCGAACTTGAAATAGGGCGGCCAGCCCCAGCCGGTGTCCTCGTTGCGGTAGACCATGATGTCGTTGTTGGCCCGCCGCGTCTGGATGAAAAACACGTCGCGCGGCCCGCCCGGCGCGCTGCCGGTATTGGCCTGCGACCAGAACCAGGGGTTGTCGCTGGGGTTCTCGCGCTTTTCGTAGGTGTCGGTGATCCGCGCCACGTCATGCTGGGGCAGCGTGTAGTGCAGGAAACCCGCCACCAGCAGCCAGAACAGAACGATCAGGGTCCATTTCACATATTTCATGCGCGCGGCGCCTTTCAGTGGAAATTCGTCAGATACACGATCAGGGTCACGAGGCAAAGGGGCACGGCATAGACCAGGAGCACAAGGGTCCGATGGCGCCGGCGGTCGAATTCCTCCAGCGCGTCGCGCACGTAGTCCTCTTGCGATCGGGTCTCGCCCGGGTCGGCGGCCCAGTCGGTTTCCAGCAACTCGCGGCGCCGGGCGCGCAGATAGAACCACAGCGACCCGTAGACCACCGTGAGCACGACCGCCGCCATGATCAGGAACCGCGCCAGTGCGAACATACCCAACCTCCTGATGTTGAGGTGATACGGGTGGCGTTAAAAATCAACGGTGAATGCGGGCAAACGCGATGTCAGAGCAGGAAAAGACCCGGGCTGTCACCAGACCGCCGTTTTCCAGCGGCGCGGTGCGGTGCTGACGACAAGCAACAGGACGGGCCCCCAGATCAACACCGCGCTGGCGCCCAGCCGCAGGAAATACCCCAGCGACGCGCTGGGAGCCTGCCCCAGCAGGTCCCAGACCCGCGCGTCCTCGATGGTGTAGAGCAATGCAAATCCCGCCGAGGTCAGCAGCCAGACCAGCAAGGCCGAGATCACGGTTGTCGCGGCCAGGGCGCCCAGGCTCTCGGGTAGGATCGCCTCGACCCCGCGGGTGACCAGCACGGTGACAAGCATGAGGCCCAGAACGGGCAGGAGAAGTTGAAGGATCATGTGGACAAGGATGGGGGCGGAGCGCCGCGCATTCAACGGGCAGGTTATTCCCGACCTTGCCGGAATGCGCGTCGGGCGTCAGGGTGTGTCCAGGAATTGACAGGGAGTATTTCCGTGACCCGCACTTTTGCCGTTTTGATGCTGACCGCCTTTGCCCTGCCCGCGCAGGCCGACGATGTTTCGGACCTGATGGAATCGGCGCTCAAGGCCTACGAGGATGGCGACATTCAATATGCCCTCGACGAACTGGACATGGCGCGTGCCAAGCTGTTGGAAATGAAGACCGCCAGCCTGGGCAGTTTCCTGCCCGATGCGCCGGATGGCTGGACCCGCGAGGTCAATACCGAGATGAACCAGGGTCTGGCCATGATGGGCGGCGGCGTCGGCGCCGAGGCGACCTATACCGATCCCGGTGGCGAGCGGATCAAGATCACGCTGATGGCCGACAACCCGATGGTCATGAGCATGTCGGGCATGATTGCCAATGCCGCGATGATGGGCATGAAGACAGAGCGGATCCAGCGCCAGAAATTCGCCATCCAGGACCGGCAGATGATGGCGCTGATCGCCAATCGAATCCTTGTCCAGACTGACGGCGACCCGGACAAGACCCGCCCGCTGCTGGACATGATGGATTTCAACGAGATGGCGCAGTTCGGTTTGTGATCCGGCCTTTGATCCGGCCTGCGGTAAGGCGGGGCGACGCCCCGCCTCTCCCCTGATCTGTCGCGGGTTTCCGGCCCGGTGAGGTCCCGGGGCAAGCCCGGGACGGGGGCGCATGGCGGGCGGTTCAGCCCACCACGTTGAAGCCGGGTCCGTAGGGGTAGCCTGTGATGTTCTCGGCGCCGCCCTCGGTGACGACCAGGATGTCATGCTCGCGGTATCCGCCGGCGCCGGGCTGACCCTCGGGGATCGTCAGCATCGGTTCCATCGAGATCACCATGCCCGGTTCCAGCACCGTGTCGATGTCCTCGCGCAGTTCCAGACCCGCCTCGCGCCCATAGTAGTGCGACAGCACGCCGAAGGAGTGGCCGTAGCCGAAGGTCCGGTATTGCAGCAGGTCGCGCTCGGCGAAGAAGGCGTTGATCTTGCGGGTCACCTCGGCGCAGGAGACACCCGGCTTGAGCAGGCTCATGCCGTATTCATGCGCGCCGACATTGGCCTCCCAGACCTCGAGGCTGGCGGTGTCGACCTCGCCCACGAAAAGCGTGCGTTCCAGCGCGGTGTAATAGCCAGAGATCATCGGGAAAGTGTTGAGCGAGAGGATGTCGCCGCGTTCCAGCACCCGACCCGTGACCGGGTTGTGCGCCCCGTCGGTGTTGATCCCGGACTGGAACCAGACCCATGTATCGCGGTACTCGGCCTCGGGGAACCGTCTGGCGATCTCCAGCTCCATCGCGTCGCGGCCAGCCATTGCCACGTCGATCTCTCTTGTGCCCGGCCTGATCGCGTCCCGGATGGCGTAGCCGCCGACATCGGCCACCTGGGCACCGTGGCGGATCAGGGCGATCTCGGCCGGTGATTTGTGCATGCGCTGGCGCATGGTGGCGGGGGCGATGTCGCTGGTGCTGGCGGGGGCAAGGAAGCTGTCCATCAGCGCCTTTTGCGCCAGGGTCATGTGATCGCCTTCATAACCCAGCGCCTTGCCGGTGCCGGTGACCGAGGCGATGGCGCGCCAGTAGTTGTTCCTCTCCCAGTCGGTATAGGTGATGTTGTCGCCGTGGCAGCGCCGCCAAGGCTGGGCGGCGTCGATCCCGGCGCTGATCGTCACGCTTTCGGTTTGCGTCACGACAAGGCCGTAGGGGCGCCCGAAGCTGCAGTAGAGAAAGCTCGAGTAGTAGGCGATGTTGTGCATCGAGGTGAAGATGGCGGCATCGAGCCCGGCCTCGGCCAGTGCGGCGCGCAGACCGGCAAGCCGGGCCTCGTATTCCTCGGGCGCGAACGGCAGGCACTTCTGCCCCTGGTGAAAACGATAGTGTTGGGGACGTTCCATGAAACCCTCCTGAGGCGCGGCGGGGCCTTCCTCTACCGCGCTGGCAAAGCAAGGTCCCGGCGTTCAGGACGGTTGAGGGGCTGAAAAGTGGCGACGCCATCGCCTGCCCGTCGACAGGATGCTGCGTTGCGGCAGGATGTGCAAGTGTCTCGGCGACAAAAGCCATGTCGTTTCCGGATGAGAGGCCTCCGGCGATCTGGTTGCCGTGGGATGCGAGGGGCCAGCCCCTCGCGCTCCCCGGAGGTATTTGTGGCCCAAAGAAACACAGGCGGCCTGCCTCAAGGGCGTCAGACCTCTCCCCAGATCTCCTCGGCACAGCGCACCACCAGCTCCAGCTTGCGGCGCTGGTCGTCGGGGTTGATCGCGTTACCATGTTCGGTCGAGGCAAATCCGCATTGCGGCGCGATCCCCAGCTGGTCGATGTCGGCGTATTTCGAGGCTTCCTCGATCTTGGATTTCACCCAGTCCACCGTTTCCAGCTCGGCGGACTTGGTGGTGATGAACCCGGGCATGACGCGCTGCTTGCCCTTGGGCAGCAGGCGCAGCGGTTCCAGCCCGCCGGCGCGGTCGGTGTCGTATTCCATGAAGAAGATGTCGACGCCGGTGGAAAAGATCGCCTCGGCGGCGAGGTCATAGGCGCCCGTGGCGGCGTGGGTCGACTGGAAGTTGCCCCGGCACATGTGCATCCCGATCACCATGTCCGTGGGCCGGTCGGCGATCGCGTTGCGCATCATTTCGGCGTATTTCCCGATCAGCCAGTCCGGGTCCAGACCGGCCTGTTCCTTTTCGGCCCGGTGTTTCGGATCGCAGAGATAGGCGAAAAAGATGTCGTCCATCTGCAGGTAACGGCAACCGGCGGCGTGAAAGGCCGCGACCGCCTTCTGGTAGGTGCGGGTGATGTCGGCAAAGAGCACCTCGAGATCCTCGTAGGGTTTGTGCCGCACGCGCGCCGGGTCCAGCCGGAAATGCAGGCAGGACGGCCCGGGGATCGAGATCTTGGGGCAGACCGTGCTGTGCTCCGCGACAAAGCGGAAATGATCCAGCATCGGGTGATCCTCGGGGAAATCCAGCGGGCCGGTCACGGCCGGAAAGACACCGGGTGTCTTGACCCCTTGAAAGCTGAAGCCTTCGCCCTCGTCTTCCTCGATCTCGTAGTTGGTCAGCATTCCCATGAAATCATAGTGCCAGAAGGCGCGCCTCGCCTCGCCGTCGGTCACCGCCTTCAGGCCCACGTCTTCCTGCATGGTGATCAGAGCGGGAATCTCGGCGTCCTCGATGGCCTTCAGTTCGGCGCCGGTGATGCCCTTGGCGCGCGCCTCGGCCACCGCCTGCGGGCGCAGGAGGCTGCCGACGTGATCGGCGCGGAAGGGGGGTGTGGGTCTGTCGGTCATGCTCTGTCCTCCCGGAGTGTCCGGGCAAAGAGTGCCCGGAATCCGTCCCCTTGGGAACAGCGAAGGCGGGGGTCAGGTTCCGGCGGGTTTCAGCCAGAGCTTGTATTCCAGAACCGCGCCGGCATCGCGGGCCGCGCGCAGCTTGGCCCGCATCAGCGCATAGGCGCGCTGCGGGTCGCGGTGATCCTGCCAGTTCTCGCCGTCGGCATCGGCGCCGATGATTTCCCAGCCGACCTCGCGCACCGGTTCGCGGAACCGGGTCGCCACGGCCTCCATCATCTGCACGCCTTCGCCGAATTTCAGCGCGTAGCGGGCCAGCGCATCGGCGCGGGCGGCGTCCAGCCAGGGCGTGCCCTTGCCCGATTGCGCGGCCCGGCGCCATGTCTTCAGCTCTGCCTCCGAGGGGCCACCGGACGGAGAGAGGAAATCGGGGGCAAAGACCCTTGGATCACGCGGTCCGATCATTCGGGAAACAACTCGTAGAGGGTGGTGTGCAACAGCTGTGGGCGGGCGCCGAACCGGACCACCACGGTGTCCCGGGCCGGCAGGAGATAGACCACCTGGCCGCCGTGTCCGGCCATGTAGGAAAAGGGACCTTGCAGGGCCTCGTCGGGACGGTCCAGCACGTCGTGGCGCAGGTGTCCGCCATAGGCCCCGGCATGGCGCACAGCGGGGGCGAGGTCCGGCAGGATCCAGTCGCGCCACAAGGTGTCGGGCAGGAACGGGTGCGCCCCTGTGCCGTTCTGCAACAGGTAGTGTGCAACCTTCGCCCAGTCGCGCGGGGTAGCATAAAGACAGCAATAGGCAGAGACGCGCCCGCTGTTCGGGTTTTCGCGCCATTCTGCCGGGGCTGCGCCTGAGGGTTGCCAGATCTGGGTGCTGAGCACCTGCGGCAGCGGGGCATCATGGACCTTTTCGACCACCAATCCCAGCAGCGCGGTATTGGCGCTCTGGTAATGAAAGCTCCCGCGCAGGTCCGGGTCCGGGCTCAGTCGGAGCAAAAGCGTCTCGATTCCGAAGGCATGCAGCCGCGCAACTGGTCCGAAGGGCGAGAAATCGGCGTCGTCCAGCGGCGCCTCCTTGTCCAACTTGGGTGGCTCATACCCCAGCGACAAGCCAGAGGTCATGTCCAGAACCTCTCGCAGGGTGACGGCGGGCGCCTCCGGCCCGATCAACTCGGCCAGCGGGGTATCCAGGCTGTCGATCCGGCCTTCGGCATGGGCACGCAGCACCAGGGCGCCGACCAGCGACTTGACCAGGGAGTAGGAGTTCAGGCGGGTCTCGGGCCCGATGCCGGGGCCATAGACCTCGTGCACAAGCTGCCCGTCCCGCATCAGCA
Source organism: Mameliella sp. LZ-28 (assembly GCF_012274245.1). Lineage (NCBI taxonomy): Bacteria > Pseudomonadati > Pseudomonadota > Alphaproteobacteria > Rhodobacterales > Roseobacteraceae > Antarctobacter > Mameliella sp. LZ-28. Next base: position 141,424 of record NZ_JAANYX010000032.1, read on the forward strand.
GCAAGGCCCGGCCTTCGCTGTCGGCGAAAAGCTGCGCCGCCGGTGCCGGCAGGGGTGCACCCTTGGGCAGGGGGGCGCCGGGGCCGTCCACCAGGGCAAAGGTGCCCTCGCCGGTCCAGACCGGCGGGGGAAATCCCTCTTGCCAGAGCGCGGGCACCTGCGGGGCAAAGAGCATCAGCCCCCCGCCCGCCAGCGCCAGTACCGTGACCGCGGCAAGCGCGATATGGACCGCGGGTCTCACACGCTCATGCAGATGTATTTCAGCTCAAGGTAATCCTCGATCCCGTGGTGGCTGCCCTCGCGGCCCAAGCCGGATTGCTTGACCCCGCCAAAGGGCGCGACCTCGGTCGAGATGATGCCCGTGTTGACGCCGACGATGCCGTATTCCAGCGCCTCGGCCACCTTGTAAACGCGGCTGAGATCCTTGGCGTAGAAATAGGAGGCGAGGCCAAAGATCGTATCATTGGCCATCCCGATCACCTCGTCCTCGTCCCTGAACCGGAACAGCGGTGCCATCGGACCGAATGTTTCCTCCTGCGCGACCTTCATGTCCTGGGTGACGCCGGTCAGGATCGCCGGGGTGATGAAAGTGCCGTCCTGTACCTCGCCGCCCTGCAACAGGGTGCCGCCGTTGCTGGTGACATCGGCGATATGTTCGCGCACCTTGTCGACGGCGGCCTGGTTGATCAGCGGGCCAAGGTCGGTGCCCTCCTCTAGACCGTCGCCGACCTTCAGTTTGGCAACCGCTGCCGCCAGCTTCTCGGCAAAGGCGTCATAGACCCCGTCCTGAACGTAGATCCGGTTGGCGCAGACGCAGGTCTGGCCGTTGTTGCGGAACTTGCAGAGGATCGCGCCCTCGACCGCCGCGTCCAGGTCGGCATCGTCGAAGACGATGAAGGGCGCGTTGCCGCCAAGCTCCATCGAGCATTTCAGAACCTGGTCGGCGGCCTGTTTCATCAGGATGCGCCCCACCTCGGTCGACCCGGTAAAGGTCAGTTTGCGGACCCGAGGGTTCGCGCAGAACTCCTTGCCCACCTCGGACGACCGCGAAGAGGTGACGATGTTGAACACGCCCGCCGGGATGCCCGCACGATCCGCCAGCACCGCCAGCGCAGTGGCCGACAGCGGCGTTTCGGCGGCGGGCCGCCCGACAAAGGCACAGCCGGCGGCCAGGGCGGGCGCGGCCTTGCGGGTGATCATCGCGTTGGGGAAATTCCACGGCGTGATCGAAGCGGCGACGCCGATGGGCTGTTTCAGGACGGTGATGCGCTTGTCGCGCTGGTGGCCCGGGATGGTCTCGCCGTAGATGCGCTTGGCCTCTTCGCCAAAAAACTCGATGAACCCGGCGCCATAGGCGATCTCTCCCTTGGCCTCGGCCAGGGGCTTGCCCTGTTCGGCGGTCATGATCAGGCCAAGGTCGTGCTGGTTTTCCATGAGCAGGTCGAACCACTTGCGCAGTACGGCGGCGCGTTCCTTGCCGGTCCATTTCGCCCAGTCCTTCTGCGCGGCATGAGCGGCCTCGATAGCCTCGCGTACCTGCGCACGGCTCAGGTCGGCGACCTCGGCGATCACGTCGCCGCGCGCCGGGTTGGTGACGTCGAAAGTGGCATCTCCTTCGATCCAGCTGCCGTTCACATAGGCGCGGGCCTCCAGAAGGCCGGGATCGGACAGAAGGCTCTTCAGATTGGTGGCATCGTCGCGCATTCTCAGTATCCTCCGTTCAGGTCTGGCACAGGCTGACCACCCTGTGCGCGGGAAGTATAGGCCCAAAATGGAGAAAGACATGGACCTCGACGACGCATATGCCAACGCCGCTCACATCCCGGGGGCAGAGGCTTATCCGCCGCGCTGGGCTGCCGAGGCCGAGACCTATCGCAAGCGGCTGGCGGTTGCGGGCAAGGCGCGGCTGGGGCTGATGTACGGGCATGGGCCGCGCCAGGCGCTGGACCTCTTCCTGCCGGATCGGCCGCCTGAAGGCCTGGTGGTCTTTGTCCACGGCGGCTACTGGCTGCGCTTCGACCGCTCCAGCTGGTCGCATCTCGCCGAAGGCGCGCGGACGCGCGGCTGGGCGGTCGCCATGCCCTCCTACGATCTCTGTCCCAGGGTGCGGATTTCCGACATCACCCGCCAGGTGGCACAGGCGATTGCCGTGGCCGCCGCCGAAGTTCCGGGGCCGATCCGGCTGACGGGGCATTCCGCGGGCGGGCACCTGGTGGCGCGCATGGGGGCGGTGCTGGCGCCCGAGCTGCTGGCGCGGGTGGCGCATGTCATGCCGATCTCGCCGCTTTCGGACCTGCGTCCGCTGATGCGGACCTCGATGAACGCGGATCTCAAGATCGACGACGCCGAAGCCCGCGCCGAAAGTCCGATCTACGCCCCGCCGCCGCCCATGCCGGTAACCGTCTGGGTGGGGGGAGACGAACGGCCCGCCTTTCTCGACCAGGCACGGAAACTGTCGCAGGTCTGGGACTGCGGCCTGGTGATCGACGAGGGCAGGCATCATTTCGACGTGATCGACGCGCTGGCTGATCCCGAGAGCGGAATGGTGGTCCGGCTGCTCGACCTGTAGCGCCAGTTGACATGCGGGTTTTGGGGTATTTGGACCAAGAAGAAGCGCTTAGGACTCGCCTGTGTTTCTTCTTGGTCCAAATACCTCCGGGGGTGAGCCTGAAAGGCGAGGGGGCAGCGCCCCCTTGTCTGGATCCCCGCAGGGTGCGACGCCAAAAAAATTTGGGTAAGGTATCCAAGGATTGCGCCGCGTCCTGCGTCTCACTCATGTGATGCGCATGGATGTCAGCGACGAATCCCTTGCCCGAGCGGCGGCAGATGGTGACCGGCAGGCCTTTGCGCTGCTGGTCGAACGGGTCTACGACCGGGTCTATGGCTACGCGGTGAAACTCACCGGCAGCCGGACCGAGGCCGAGGACCTGGCGCAGGATCTCTGCGCGGCCCTGCCCACCAAGCTGCAGAGCTTTCGGGGCGAGGCGAAGCTGACGACCTGGCTTTATCGCATCACGGTGAACGCCGCCCGGGACAGGTTCCGACGCGCTGCCACACGCGCCCGGGCCGCCGATGGCTGGGGCGACTGGGAACTGGCGCGCCAGGCCGAGATGGCCGAGACGGCAGAGCGCGTGGATTGGCTGATGCAGGCCATGTCGGGCCTTGCGGTCGATCTGCGCGAAACCCTTGCGCTGGTCCTGGACGGGGTGACCCACAAGGAAGCAGCGCAGATCCTCGAGGTTTCCGAGGGCACCGTCAGCTGGCGGATCTCGGAGGCCAAGAAGAAACTGAAGGCGATGCAGGAGGCCGAGGCATGAGCGACGATCTGGACGATCTGAAACGCGCATTCGACGCGGCCCTGCCCAGGGCCGACCCCGACACGCGTGCCGAGGCCATCGCGCTGGCGATGAAAAACTTCGACCGCGCCCAAGAAAGCGATGCGCTGGCGCGTCAGACCTCTGAACCCACCCGAGAGGGGGGCGTTTTCAGAGGAGCCAGACAGATGCTTGCCAATATTTCGAACCGTGGATTTCTGACCGCCACCACCGCCATTGCCGCCGTCGCGATGGTGGCCCTGATCCCCGTCCTGCGCGACAGCCAGCCTCCTGAACCGGATATCTTCATTCCGGGCGAAGGTGCGCGGACCGTGCTCGAGAGCGCCCCCGTGGCCGATCCGGCCCCTGTGGTCGAGGAGGTTCCGGAAGCCGCGGATGTCTTGTCCCGAGATGCGCCGGTCGTCTCGACCAGCCGAAAGTTTGATCCCTCGGTGCGTCAGTCCGGTCCGGTCAACCAAGGCCGCCCGATGGCAGACCCGTCGCCGCAACCTCCGGCGCCACCCGCAGGCGCCGCGCGAAACCGGACCATCGCCCCTGCCTCGCCCGGGGCGGGGGGTGGGATCAGCCTGGAAACCGGGGTGCTCAACCTCAAGCACAGCGCGCCCGCGCCGCTGCCGGACCCGGTGATCGTACAGCCCGAGCCGAACACCGAGGCCTTCCCCGAGGCCGATGACAACCCGATCAAGGTCACGGCGGAATCGCCGGTCTCGACCTTCTCGATCGACGTCGATACGGCCTCTTGGGCCTTCATTCGAAACGCGCTGAACCGGGGTCAGCTGCCGCCGAAGGACGCGGTGCGGATCGAGGAGATGGTCAACTATTTCTCCTACGATTACCCGGCCCCCGAAGGGGATGCGCCCTTTGCGACCCATGTGGGTGTCAGCGACAGTCCCTGGGTCGAAGGTACACAGATAGTCCACATCGGCTTGCAAGGCATCCTGCCCGAGGCGCGGCCGCCGATGAACCTGGTGTTCCTGGTGGACACCTCCGGTTCGATGAACAGTGCCGACAAGCTGCCGCTGCTCAAGCAGAGCTTTCGCCTGATGCTGGGCCAGTTGGGCGAGAATGACACCATCGCCATCGTCACCTACGCGGGCAGTGCCGGCCTTGCGCTGGAACCCACCAAGGCGACAGAGCGCGAGACGATCCTGGCCGCGCTGGACACGCTGCACGCGGGCGGCAGCACCGCCGGGCAGGCGGGGCTGCAACAGGCCTATGCCACCGCCGCGCAGATGGCACGTGATGGCGATGAGGATGCGATCAGCCGGGTGATCCTGGCCACGGATGGCGATTTCAACGTCGGCATCAGCGACCCCGATGAGCTCAAGGACTTCATCGCCGACAAGCGCGACGAGGGCACCTACCTGTCGGTGCTGGGCTTTGGCCGCGGCAACCTGGACGATGCGACGATGCAGGCGCTGGCGCAGACTGGCAACGGCATCGCCTCCTATATCGATACGTTGGCCGAGGCGCAGAAAGTGCTGGTGGACCAGCTGACCGGCGCGCTGGTGCCGATCGCCGATGACGTCAAGATCCAGGTCGAATGGAACCCGGCGCTGGTCGCCGAGTATCGCCTGATCGGCTACGAGACCCGTGCACTGAAGCGCGAAGATTTCAACAACGACAAGGTGGACGCGGGCGAGATCGGCGCCGGCCACCAGGTGACGGCGCTTTATGCGATCACTCCGGTCGGGTCGCCGGCACGCATGACCGATCCGCTGCGCTACACGGCGGGGGATGCGGCGCCTGTCGCGGATGATACGGGCGAATTGGGCTTCTTGCGTCTGCGCTACAAGGCGCCCGGCGAGGACACCAGCAAGCTGATCGAGACGCCGATCATGGCCGATGCCGCGCCCCTGGCAGAGGCGGACTGGGCGCTTGCCATCGCCGGGTTCGGCCAGATCCTCCGCGGATCCGACCTGATCGGTGACTGGAGCATGGGCGACGCCATCGCGCTGGCGCAGGGCGCGCGTGGCGAGGATGCCTTTGGCTACCGGCAAGGGGCGATCACGCTGATGCGCCTGGCGCAAAGCTTGCAACAGTGAAACCCGTCCCGGCCCTGCGCCGGGACCTCCGTGCCCCCGTGCCTGTCGCGGGGGTATCCCTGCTCCGGTGACATATGATCTTTCCGTCACCAAACCGTCACGCACCTGTTACCTCTTGGCGCCTATGCCCCCGGTACCAATCAACAGGGGGACTCCATGCATTTCCGCGCCCTTTGCCTGACGAGCGTTCTGGCCCTTGCCGCCAGCGCCGCCACGGCAGACATGAATTTCAACCGCATCGCCTCGTTCGGCACCTACCTGAACATGGCCGACGGCGAAGACCTTGCCCGCACGTCTTCGGCAGAGATCATCGCCGCCACCGCAGATGGCATGACGCTGGTCTACACCGACAGCCCGCTGGGCGTGATCGGCCGCGTCGATATCACCGATCCCGCCAACCCGGCTCCGCTGGGCAACGTGGCGCTGGACGGTGAGCCGACCGCCGTCGGCGTCGTGGGCAGCACGGCCTTCGTCGGCGTGAACACCTCGGCCAGCTTCACCGATCCCTCGGGTCACCTGGCGATCATCGACGTCCTGTCCGGGGACATTACCGCCACCTGCGACCTCGGCGGCCAGCCGGATTCCGTGGCCGTGTCCAAGGATGGCACCCGCATCTCCATCGCGATCGAGAACGAGCGGGACGAGGACCTGGGCGATGGCCGCGTCGGCCAGCTGCCTGCCGGTTTCCTGGTGATTGGCGAGATCAAGGGCGGTGCACTCTCCTGTGATGACCTGGTCAGGGTCGAGATGACGGGCCTTGCCGACATTGCCCCCGAAGACCCCGAGCCCGAGTTTGTCGACATCAATGACCTCGGCGAGACCATCGTCACGCTGCAGGAAAACAACTATCTCGTGATCGTGGGCGCCGATGGGTCCATCATCAACTATTTCTCCGCCGGTGCCGTCGATCTGGACAGGATCGACACGCTGGACGAGCGCGGCTCGCTCGACTTCGACAAGTCGCAGAAGGGCCGCAAGCGTGAGCCCGACGCCGTCAAGTGGATCGACAGCGATCATTTCGCCATCGCCAACGAAGGCGACATGGACGGCGGATCGCGTGGCTGGACCATCTTCTCGAAAACCGGCGACGTGGTCTATGAGTCCGGCGTGTCCTTTGAACACGCGCTGATCCAGATCGGCCACTACCCGGACAAGCGGTCCGACGCCAAGGGTGTCGAGCCCGAGTCGATCGAAACCGCCGTTTTCGACGGCACGCCGATGGTCTTTGTCGGTTCCGAGCGCGGCTCTGCCGTGGGTGTCTACGACGTCACCGACCTCGCCAACCCGGTTCTGAAACAGATCCTGCCTTCGGGCATCGGCCCGGAGGGCTATGTTGCCATCCCGTCCCGCAACCTGCTGATCTCGGCCAACGAGGAAGACCTGGTCGAAGACGGCGGCGTGCGTGCGCATGTCATGATCTTCCAGTACCAGGACGCCGACGCGATGTACCCGACGCTGACTTCCGAAGGCGCAGAGCAGCTGATCGGCTGGGGCGCGATCTCGGGCATGGTGGCGGATGCGGACGGCATCGTCTGGGCCGTGAACGACAGTTTCTACGGCTTCCAGCCCTCGATCTTCAAGATCGACACCACGCAGACCCCGGCGCGCATCGTTGACGTGATCCGCGTGCATCGCGCCAATGGCGACGCCGCGCAAAAGCTGGACCTTGAAGGTATCACGCTGGATGGCAATGGCGGTTTCTGGGTTGCCTCCGAAGGCCGGACCGAACGCGGCATCCCGCACGCGATCTACCACGTCACCGCCGACGGCCTGATCAAGACCAACTCGGCCGAGATCATGATCCCCGCCGCGCTGACCGCCGTCGAAAAGCGCTTTGGCTTCGAGGGCATCACCCGCGTCGGCGACACGCTCTGGATGGCGGTTCAGCGTGAATGGAAGGACGACCCCAAGAACCACGTCAAACTGGTCTCCTACAACATCGAGACCCAGGAATGGGGCGCCGTGCTCTACCCCAAGGCCGAGCCGGCCAAGGGCTGGGTCGGCCTGTCCGAGATCGTGGCGCATGGCGACTTCATGTATGTCATCGAACGTGACAACCAGATCGGTGCCAATGCCGTCACGAAAAAGGTCTACCGCATCCCGATGGCCGACATGCAACCCGCCGCGCTGGGCGGCGACTTGCCCGTCGTGACCAAGGAAGAAGTCCGCGACCTGATCCCCGATCTCGCCAGCTACGGCGGCTATATCGTGGACAAGGTCGAGGGGCTGGCGATTTTCCCGGACGGCACGGTCTGGGTCTCGACGGACAACGACGGCGTGGACGACAGCTCGGGCGAAACCTTCTTCTGGATGTTCAAGCTCTGAGGGCACCGGCTTTCCGGAACACGAACGCCCTGCGGGAGACCGCGGGGCGTTTTCACATGCGTAGGGCGGGGTTTCCCTGCCGGTCTTCCAGTTCGAAACTCCGTGCAGAATTTTGGCGCATATGGGTTCAGAGAAGCCTTGGCTTTTGCCACCTCTCCCGCAAACCCAAGGGCAATGACGCAAGATAATGCATCTGAGCGCCGGAAACCGGCATCTTCGGGAGGGAAGCACATGTTCCATAGGGGTCCAACCCGGTCGCAGCGGGTAACATCTTGAACGCGCTCGAAGCCACGCTCTATCGTGGCCGGATCGGCCGCCGCCGTTTCATGCAACTGGCCCTTGCCACCGGGGCCTCGCTGAGCGCGGTGTGCGCGATGGCGCAAGAGGGCGGCGATGCCGCGATCACCCAGCTTTACAACGCGCAGAACCTGCGAGACAGCTATGCCTACATCGTCGTCGGTTCCGGTTCCGGCGGCGCCACCGTCGCGGGCCGGCGGGTGAATATCCCGCAAAGCTATCTCTACCCGGTGCTGAAACAGGGCAATGTCACGCTGCTGACCGGGACCGAGGCGACGACATTGATCATGGAGGGCACGACCTGCAAGGGTGTGAACTTCGTCCAGGACGTACAGATGAAATCGGCCCGCGCGCCCCGCGTGATCCTTGCTGCGGGTGCGATCAACACGCCCAAGATGCTGGTGCTTTCGGGCATCGGCCCCAAGGCAGAACTCGACCGGATCGGCGTGCCGGTCACGGTCGACCTGCCCGGCGTCGGCCAAAACTTCCAGGATCACGTCCTGCTGGCGGGCTGCATTTGGGAATACAACGAGCCGCTGCCGCCCCGGAACTCTCTGGCCGGGGCCACCTTCTTCTGGAAGAGCGACAGCGCGCTCGACAGCCCGGACATGCAGCCCTTCCAGATCGTGGTGCCCTACGCCACCGAGGTCACAGGCCCGTCCTATGCCCCCCGCCGGGGCATGGACCCTGTCGCCCGGCCTTGTCCGCCCCAAAAGCCGGGGCCGCGTCTACCTCACGTCGAACGACCCGATGGCCCAGGCCAGGGAGGACGCGCAGTTCCTGTCGCATCCCGACGATCTCACGGCGGTGGTCCGCTGCATCGAGTTCTGCCGCGAGATCGGCAATTCCGGTGCGATGAGGGAGTTTGTCAAACGCGAGGTCATGCCCGGCGCGCTTTCACCCGCCGAGATGCAGGATTTCGCGAAAAATGCCGCCGGCACCTATTTCCACGAAAGCTGCACCTGCAAGATGGGCGCCGACGAGATGTCCTTGGTCGACGCCAACCTGTCTGTCTACGGGGTCGAGGGGCTGAGCATCGCCGATGCCTCGATCATGCCACACGTTACCACCGGCAACACCATGGCGCCCACGGTCATCATCGGCGAACGCGCCGCCGACATCCTGCTGGCCTGAGCGCCGGGGCAACCCACCCCGCCCCTGTTTCTTCTTGGCAAAAATACCCCTGGGGGGAGGACCCAAGGGACGGGGGGCAACGCCCCCTCACTCCGGATGGGACAGCAACTCCGGCAGGGCCTCTGCCAGTAGGTCCCAGACGATGCGCACGCGCGGGCTGGTCCGCAACTCGCGGTGCGCGACCAGCCAGATCGGAAAGCGAAAGGTCACGTCAGGCAGGACGCGACGCATCTCGGGCGCGGCGTCGCCCAACCCGCAGGGGACGGTGCCCAGCCCCACGCCCATGCGGGCCATTTCCCAATGCACCGTGTGCGAAGAGGTCAGGACCGGGAACTGTGCCGGTGTCACCGGGATGCCGCGTTTCTGCAGCGCTTCCATGAACTGGGTGTTGTCGGCAAAGCCGATGAACTCCGCGCGGGCGAGGTCGGCGGGATCGGTGATCGGGCCCAGCCGCTCCAGGTAGTCGATGGAACCGTAGAACGTGCCCTCGTCCTCGCCCACCCGCTTGGCGATCAGGTCCGGCTCCTCGGGGCGGGCGTTGCGGATGGCGATATCGGCCTCGCGGCGGCGCAGGTCGCGGATCTCGTTCGAGGCGACAACCTCCAGCGTGATCCCCGGCGCCACGTCGCGCAACCGCCGCGCGATGCGCGGCATCAGCCAACTGGAGTAGACCTCTGACGCGGTGACGGCCACATGACCCGAAGCCGCCTGCGCCTGGCCAGAGGCGGCCAGCGACACGCCGACCGCCGCCTCGCCCATCGCGCGGACGTGGCCCATCAGCTGCGTGCCTGCCTGGGTCAGCACAAGGCCGCGCCCGACCCGTTCGAACAGCACCAGCCCCAGCTCTTCCTCCAGCGCCGTCACCTGCCGGCCCAGCGTCGGCTGGGTCATCCCCAGCGCCCGTGCGGCAGCAGAAAGCGAGCCCTCCTCGGCGGTGACGAGAAAGGCCCGTGCGCGGTTCCAGTCGAAGGTGACAGAGCGCCAATCCATGCAAGAATGCATGGCGATGGCGGCCCGCTTGTCAATAGCGCAGTGATCCCGCAGAAAAACGCCCCGGACGAATTGTCCGGGGCGCGCACTACTCACACGAGGGTCTTGGGATCAGTTGACGGCTTCTGCGTCAACGACGTCCTTCTCTACCATTTGGGCGTCCGGCCGGGCGATTGCAATGCGCCGCGGTTTCAGGGCCTCGGGAATCTCGCGTTTCAGGTCGATGTGCAGCATGCCGTTTTCATGCGTCGCACCCTGGACCCGGACGTGATCAGCCAGGTGGAACCGGCGTTCAAAGGCACGGGTCGCGATGCCGCGATGCAGGTAGGACTTGCCTTCATCGTTGTCGGCCTTGCGGGCCGAGACCACCAGCGCCTGTTCCTTCACCTCGACCGACAGGTCCTCGTCGGCGAAACCGGCCACGGCAATCGAGATGCGGTAAGCGTCATCGGCGGTCTTTTCGATGTTGTAGGGGGGATAGCCCGGCTGCGCGGTGTCGCTGGCCAGAACGCGGTCCATCAGGTCGGCAATCTGGTCGAACCCGACAGTGGCACGGTAGAGCGGGGCAAAATCGAAATGTCGCATGGAATCCTCCGTTTGAGCGATACCTGTCTGTGGTGCGCCTTCCCTCATGGGACAGGCGTCGAAAGCACCGGAACCCTGTCATAGGCGTCCCGGTGACATTGAAATTGGGGAGCGTTCGGAGCGGTTTCAAGACCCTCAGGGCCGGACGAACCGCGCCCCAGTTTCTCGCCGGTCTCCGGCTGCCAGACGGTCCAGCCCCGCGCCGGGGTCGCGGTTGGCGGCCAGCGCGCTCTTCAGCGCGTCCAGCGGCGCGCCCAGCCCGCTGGCCAGGGCCACGGGTTTGCCGTTGGCCTGCGCCTTGGACGAGACCACGGAAACGATCTGCGCCATCCCGTCCTGCAACCGGAAGACCGGAGAACCGGAGGCCCCGAAATCCACCACGCAGGAGAGCACCAGCATCCCGTCCTGCCGCGCCAGAACCTCGCAGGTTTCCTGCAAGGACGGCGCCTCGGACCGGTCGCGGGCATAGGAAACGACGCCCACCTCTTCGCCCTTGGACGGGCCGGGGCCGACGGCAAAGGGCGTGATCGTGGTGTTGCGGATCGGGTGCTGCAACTCGATCAGCGCAAGGTCGTGGCGAACACGGTCCGTGCTGGCCTGTGCGCCATAGACGAAATCCGGATGCGGCACCGCCTTGCGCACCAGCCGGTAGGCCGCCGCGCGCCCGTTGCGCCATCCGGCCAGGAACTGCATATCCTCGACCGAGACGCGGTTGCCGGTATCGGGATCATAAAGGCAATGCGCCGCCGTCAGCACCAGCCGGGGCGCAATCAACGCACCTGTGCAAAAGGCGCTGCCGGCGATCTCGATCCGTCCGACCGCCTCCCATCCGCGGCCGTCCTCGGCCGTTTCCATGCTGAAAAGACCCTGGGCCCCCGCAGAGGTGCCCAGCAGCCAGAGAGAGAAAACCAAAAAGAGCCGCACTGAACCGTCCTATACTTTTGGACATAAATTTGCACGGCATCTGGGCAAAATTGAGGCAAAGACGCCGCAATTACAGACTGTTCTTGTCAGGTCAACGATCGCGGTTTCGGCCCCCCGGTCGCCCAGTCCAGCAGTTCGACAGTATGCACCACGGGCACCTCGGTGCCGCTGCCGATCTGCATCATGCAGCCGATGTTCCCGGCGGCGATGACCTCCGGCTTCTTGGCCTCCAGCGTGCGCACCTTGCGGTCTTTCAGCTTGGCCGAGATTTCGGGCTGCATCAGGTTGTAGGTGCCCGCGCTGCCACAGCACAGGTGGCTGTCGGCCGGTTCCACCACCTCGAAACCCGCGCGTTTCAGCAGGTCCTTGGGCGCTGTCTTGACCTTTTGCCCATGCTGCAGGGAACAGGCGGCGTGATAGGCCACCCGCAGGCCCTTTGTCTCACCCTCGGGGATTTCCAGCCGGGTCAGCAGTTCGCTGATGTCCAGGGCGATCCCCGCCACCCGCGCCGCGTCATCGGCCAGCGCATCCTGCGCGAACATGTGGCCGTAGTCCTTGACCGTTGTGCCGCAGCCAGAGGTGTTGATGACGATGGCGTCCAGCCCCTCTCCGTCCATCTCGTCCGTCCAGGCGCGGATGTTCTTCGCCGCCGTCGCGTGGCTTTCGCCGGTCTTTCCCATGTGATGCGTCAACGCCCCGCAACAGCCGGCACCTTTCGCCACTACCACCTCGCAGCCCAGCCGGGTCAGTAGGCGGATTGTGGCATCGTTGATGTCCGTGTTCAGCGCCTTCTGGGCGCAGCCGGTCATCAGCGCCACGCGCATCCGCCTTTCCGCCTTGGGCGCGAAACTCTGCGGATCATCGTTGCGGCTGACTGGCGGGATCCTGTCGGGCGCCATGTCCAGCATGGCGCGCAGCCGCGCGTCAGGCACCATCCCGCGCAGGGGCTTGCCGATCTTCGCCGCCAGCAGCGCCAGCCGGAACCGGCCCGGGTAGGGCAGGATGCGCGCCAGCAGCCAGCGCAGCGCCTTGTCGTGCCAGGGCCGGTCATAGTGCTTCTCGATATAATCGCGCGCGTGGTCGACCAGGTGCATGTAATGCACACCCGACGGGCAGGTCGTCATGCAGGCCAGACAGGACAGGCAGCGGTCGATGTGCTTGACGGTCTTCTCGTCCGGGACGCGCTCGTTTTCCAGCATGTCCTTGATCAGGTAGATGCGGCCACGCGGGCTGTCCAACTCGTCGCCCAGCACCTGGTAGGTGGGACAAGTCGCGGTGCAGAACCCGCAATGCACGCAGCTGCGCAGGATCTGGTTGGCGCGCGCGGTGCCCGCGTCCTTCAGTTGCTCTTCGGTGAAATTCGTCTGCATGTCAGTCCATCATCTGGGCCAGGGCAAGGCCAAACCAGGGGAGCGCGCAGGCCAGCAGCGCGCCGCGTTTCGTCCATCGGCTGTTCGCCGCACCGGGCAGCCGTCGCCTCAGGGCCTGCGCCACCATGACCACCGCCAGCACCCAGCCGGTCCAGAGCGCGGCCAGCGAGGCCAGGGCCGACCTTTCCTGCAGGTACAGCGCCAGTGCCGAGGCTATGAAGACCGCCAGCGCCAGCCCGATCAGCGCGCCCAGGGTGTTGGGCAGTTGAAACAGCACCGCGCCCAGCAAGGGCGCCGCGACAAATCCCATGACAAAGAGGATCAGGGCCGGATTGGCCATCAGGCCATGATCCCCGGGTTCAGCATGCCGCGCGGATCGAACCGGGCACGGATGCCCGCGCTCAGCGCCGCCACGGCGGTCGGTTCCGGCTGGAACACCGGCAGCTCCAGCCGCGTCTGTTCCGAGGCGCGGATCAGCGTCGCATGCCCTTGAAGTCCCTTGGGCCGCAGGTCGGTGCCGGGTGCGCTTTCCACCCAGATCAACCCGCCACCCCAGTCGTACAGCACGCGTTCGACCGGATGCGACGCCCGCAAGCGGGCCACCAGCCCCGGCGCCTCGCTGGGCCGGACGGAGAACTTCCAGACATCGCCGCCGGTGCCCTGCATGATCTCCACGTCCCGCACCCAGCGCCAGAGCGCGGCAACCCGCTCCGGGTCCGTCTCGACCCGGACGGAAAACTCCGTGAGCATCTCCTGCAACCGCCCGGTGCGATAGGCGACCGACCCGGCAAATCCCTCCAACCGCAACAGGGTCAAAGGCTGCTCGCCCGGCCCGCCCGGCGCATGGGCCGCGCCCGTCACCTCGTAAGGCGAGGTCAGTGCCCGGCTCATCACCTCCTGCGCGCCCGCCTCGTCCAGCCCGTCGATCATAAGGCAGGCGGCGGTTTCCGGCACCGGCAGCACCTTGAGGCTGACCTCGGTCAGCACTCCAAGGGTGCCCCAGCTGCCGCACATCAATTTGACCAGGTCATAGCCGGTGACATTCTTCATCACCCGGCCGCCGTTCTTGACCACCTGCCCGGCGCCATCGACGAACCGCACACCCAGCAGGAAATCCCGCGCAGCACCCGTCTGCACCCGGCGTGGACCGCTGACATTGGCCGCCACCACGCCGCCAATCGTCGGCTCGCCGGACGTCCCCAGCAGCCCGCGATGATCCATCGGCTCAAAGGCCAGGCGCTGTCCCTCCGCCGCCAGCGCGCCTTCGATCTCGGCCAGCGGCGTGCCTGCGCGCGCCACCAGCGTCAGCGCGCCCGGCTCGTAAAGCGAGACACCCGACAGGCCACCCGTCTCCAGAACCGCCGCCGCGCTGGTCACGCCCACGGCCCGCGTTCCGCCGCCGCGAATGTGAAAGGGGTCGCTGGCGCTTCCGATCACCTCGGCCAGGTCTGCTTCGCTCTCTGGTCTCATGCGCCACGCTCCTGGCTTCTTCTTGGTAAAAATACTCCGGGGTGTGGGGCTGGCCCCACTCCCTCACTCCGCCGCCAGCGCGACGTTCCGCCGACCTTCCGACGCGGCCAGCGGAAACACCTTGGCCGGGTTCAACAGCCAGGCTGGGTCAAAGACGTCCTTGACCGCCATCTGCGCTTCCAAGTCGATCGGATCGTACTGGTCCACCATCAGGTCGCGCTTCTCGATGCCCACGCCATGTTCGCCGGTCAGGCAGCCGCCGACCTCGACACACAGTTTCAGGATCTCCGCCCCGAAGGCCTCGCAGGTCTCCAGCTGCCCCGGCTCATTGGCGTTGAACAGGATCAGCGGGTGCATGTTGCCGTCGCCGGCGTGAAACACGTTGGCGACGTCCAGGCCGAATTCCCTGGACATCTCGCCGATGCGGCGAAGGACGTAGGGCAGTTCATTGACCGGAATCGTGCCGTCGAGGCACATGTAGTCGTTGATGTTGCCCATCGCGCCAAAGGCGGATTTCCGGCCCAGCCAGATCCGGGCCGCCTCGTCGGCGCTCTGCGCCTCGCGCAATTCCACCGGGTTGTGGCGCCGGGCGATCTGCAGGATCAGGCCAAGCTGCTCGTCGATCTCTGCCGCGCTGCCCTCGACCTCGACGATCAGCAGCGCCTCGCAGTCGGGATAACCCGCCTTGGCGAAATCCTCGGTTGCACGGATGCAGGGGCGGTCCATGAACTCGATCGCCACGGGCAGGACGCCCGCCTTGATGATGTCACTGACGCATTCGCCCGCCACTTCGTTCGAGTCGAATCCCATCAGCACCGGCCGCGCGCCCTCGGGCTTGCGCAGGATGCGCAGCGTCGCCTCGGTCACGACGCCAAGCTGCCCCTCGCTGCCGCAGATCAGCCCCAGCAGGTCCAGCCCGCCCGCATCCAGATGCGCCCCGCCGATCTCGACCACCGTGCCGTCCATCTGCACCAGGGTCACGCCCAGCAGGTTGTTCGTCGTCACGCCGTATTTCAGGCAATGCGCCCCGCCCGAGTTCATGGCGATATTCCCGGCTATCGCGCAGGCCAACTGCGACGAGGGGTCGGGGGCGTAAAAGAAATCCTCTTCCTCCACCGCGCCGGTCACGCTCAGGTTGGTGCGCCCGGTCTGCACGCGGATGATGCGGTCGGCGTAGTCCGTCTCCAGCACCTCGTTCATGCGCGCCACGCCCAGGATCACCGAATCCGCCGTCGGCAACGCGCCCCCCGCCAGCGAGGTGCCCGACCCCCGCGGCACCACGGGCACGGCTTCCTCGTGGCAGATCTTCAGCACGGCGGCGACCTCTTCGGTCGAGGAAGGGAGCACAGCGGCCAGCGGCGGACAGCGGTAGGCGGTCAGCGCGTCGCATTCATAGGCGCGCGTCTCCATCTCGTCCTCGATCACCGCGTCGGCGGGCAATACGCTGCGCAACCGCTCGACGATCCGCGCCTTCTTGGCCAGGATGGCGGGGTTCGGCTCTGGCATCTGCATTTCGGGTCTCCTCGGGCACAGCGGCATCGGGGCAATTGGTAAGAAGATATAACCAAAAACCCCTGCGCGCCACCGGGAATCGCGTTGCGGCGGCGCGGCATCTTGCCATTTTTCCGGCTACAGGGTCAGGTGCGTGCATGAGTTGGGTCAAGATCATTCATCTACTTTGCGTCATGGGCTGGATGACCTCCATCTTTGCCGTGCCGCGCGCGATCATCTACTGGAAGCGTGAGCACGCGCGGCTGGGCGAAAACGGACCGCTGGGCGACCTGACGTTCCGGCTCTATCGGTTTTCCTTTGGCCTGGGCGTGATCGCCATCATCACCGGCGTCTGGTACGGGACCTGGCTGGGCTGGCCCGCCTGGCTGCACCTCAAGGCCACGCTGGTCGTGCTGCTGGCGGCGCATTACCTCTGGACCGGGCGGCTGGTGCGTCGGGCACAGCGGGGCATCTTCACCGAAAGCGACATGTACCTGCGCATCTTCAACGAGGTCAGCGTGATCGGCACCATCGCGATCCTCTGGGTCGTCGTGGCGCAGCCCTTCTGATGACCTGGGAGACGTTGCGCGCCGGGTTCACCCTCTGGGATGCTGGCGCGCTGGCGCTGCTGGTCCTCGCCTGGGCCGGCGCGACCTGGTTCATCGAGCATCCGCCACGGGGGCGGCCCTCCACCTCTGTCCTGATGGCAGGCTATCGCCGGGCCTGGATGGAGGTCTTTGTCACCCGCGATCCGCGCATCTTCGATTCGCAGATCGTCGGCAGCCTGCGTCAGGGCACGGCGTTTTTCGCCTCGGCAAGCATGATCGCCATCGGTGGCGGGTTCGCCCTGATCGGCAATGCCGACCGGCTGCGCGGGGTGGCGCAGGACCTGGCGCCCTCGGTCGATCCGGTGGTGGTGCTGGAAATCAAGCTGATGCTGATGATGTTCTTTGCCGCCAATGCCTTTCTGAAATTCGTCTGGTCACACCGGCTGTTCGGCTATGCCTCGATCCTCATGGCGGCGGTCCCGAACGAGGCCGATCATCCGGCGGCCTATCCACGCGCCCGCAAGGCGGGGGAAATCAATGTCACCGGCGCGCGCAGCTACAATCGCGGGCTGCGCTCGGTCTATTTCGGGATTGCCTCGGCGGCCTGGCTGATCGGGGCGGCTGCCCTGATCCTGGCCACGCTGATCACGCTTGCGGTCATCCTGCGGCGCGAGTTTGCCTCCGGCTCGCGCGAGGTCCTGCTGGCAGACAGCGACAAGATGGAATGACCAGGCCCCGGCCCCGATCCGAGACCGCCCTCCGCGCTTCGTGATCCACAGCGTGGTGCAGGGCTGCTAGGCTGAACGCATGAGACACCTCGCTGCTTTCCTTTTCTTCGCCGCCCCCGCGCTTGCCGACCCGCCGCAGATTGACCGCGTCGAAGCAGGGCGCAGCGGCGACAGTTGGCAGTTTTCCGTCACGCTCTCCCACCCGGACACCGGCTGGGATCATTATGCCGACGGCTGGCGCGTGGAACTGCCGGACGGCACGGCCCTGGGGACCCGGGAGTTGTTGCATCCGCATGTGAACGAACAGCCCTTTACGCGCTCGCAGTCCGGCATCGTTCTCCCCGAAGGCACGGCCCGGGTCATGATCCGGGTCATGATCCGGGCGAAATGTTCGGTCGACGGCTGGTCTGCCGAAGCCGTGCCCTTTTCGCTGCCGTAGGGCGGGGGTCACCCCGCCGCCCTGCCAGCGGTCTCAGCTCCGCCCTTCGCGCATCCAGGCGCCGACGATCAGCCCGGCAGCCAGAAGCAGAACCAGCCACTCCGGCGCCAGCGGGGTCTGGCGGACATCCAGCGTCTCGTAGGCCTCGCGCGGGGTCAGCCCGATCCAGCCGCGTCCTGCGGCAGGCCGCCCGGCACGCACCTCGCGGATCGAGGGCAGCCCCTCTTCCAGCCGCATGACGCCGCCGCGCATCTCGTCGATGATCGGCGCCAGCGCCGCGCCGGATGCAATGGTCTGGACAAACTCGCGTGGCGCCGAGGGGCCAAGCCCCACCACCGCCGACAGCGCGTTTTCCTCCAGCCGGTAAAGACCGATCTGGGGCCCGTCGTAGATCGCCTCGTAACGGCCCGGGCTGACCTCTTCCAGCGGCACCTGCACCTCGTCGCCATCGGGCGTTGTCACGGTCACGTCGCCCACGAACTCGTTAAGGGTGCGGCGCACGATGCGCATGCTTTGCCCGGCAGGTTCGGCCCAGAGCGCCTCTTCCTCCAGTTCGGGTTCCTTCATCATCCAGTGCGCCAGCCGCCGCAGCAGGTCCAGCTGCGGCCCGCCGCCCTCGTAGCCCCGGCTCCACAGCCAGGCCTGGTCCGAGGCCAGCAGCGCCACGCGCCCCTCGCCCACGCGGTCCAGCACCAGCAGGGGGCGGTCGTCCACGCCGGACATGACCACGTCGCCCTTGATCGGCTGCACCTCGATCTGGCGCAGCCAGCGGCCCCAGTCATCCGCGCCGGACAGGCCCGATGTCACCGGGTGACGCTGGCCAAGGTCGGTCACGGCGGGCTTGTAGCCCTGGTCGACCACCCGCGCGGTCGGTTCCGCCGGCAGGATGTCCGCCAGCGGCGAGCGGTAGATCGAATCCGCCGAGGCGAAATCCGGCCCCGCGGCGACCAGCACGGCGCCGCCCTTTTCGACGTAGTTGCGCACGTTGTCGAGGTAGATGGCGGGCAGGATGCCGCGCCTCTTGTAGCGGTCGAAGATGATCAGGTCGAAATCGTCGATCTTGTCGAGGAACAGCTCTCGTGTCGGGAAGGCGATCAGCGAAAGTTCGTTGACCGGCACACCGTCCTGTTTTTCCGGCGGCCGAAGGATGGTGAAATGCACCAGGTCGACGGAGGAGTCCGATTTCAGCAGGTTGCGCCAGGTGCGCCCGCCCGCGTGCGGTTCGCCCGAAACCAGCAGCACGCGCAGCCGGTCGCGCACTCCGTTGATCTGGATCAGCGCCTTGTTGTTGCGGTCGGTCAGCTCTCCATCCGCCTCGGGCACTGTGAACTCGATCACGTTCAACCCGCCGTGGGGCAGGGTGATTGGCAGGGTCAGGTCCTCGCCGATGGGCACGGTAAAGCGGTCCGCCTCGTCGCCGTCGACCGAGATCAGGATATCGGTGCGGGTGTCGCCGGGCGCGGCGCCGTTGTCCTCGATCCGCAAGGTCAGTTCGACCTCCTCGCCCAGGATAGCAAAGGACGGTGCGTTGCGCACGACCAGGCGCCGGTCCCAGTCGTTTTCCTTGCCGGTCATCAGCAGGTGCATGGGCGCAGGCAGGTCAGGCGCGCGTTCAAGGTCATGCAGGCGGCCATCCGATAGCAGCAGGATACCGGCGATGCGCCCGCGCGGTTCCTCGGCCAGCGCATTGGACAGGGCCGTCATCAACAGTGTGCCGGTGTCGCCTTCGCCATCCGGGACGGGAATGCGGCGCACCTCGGTGTTGGGGCGCGCGTCAAGCTGGGCCTCCAGCCGCGCGGCGGCCTCGGTGGTGATGTCGGTACGCTCTGCCAGCTGCTGGGAGGCGGTCTCGTCCACCAGCATCAGCACGATGTCCGAGAGTGGCGCGCGGTCCTCGACCTGGTAGGAGGGTTGCGCCAGTGCGCCCACGAGGATCACACCGGCAAGGAAACGCAGCGCCCAGCCCGACAGACCGCGCCACAGCGCCAGGCCCGTGCCCAGCAGCGCCAGCGCCGCCAGTATGGCAATCGCCGCCCAGGGGAGCAGCGGGTCGAATACAATCTGTCCGTTCATCTCTGCTCTCGCTTATTGGCCCAGGCGGTCCAGCAGGGCGGGGACATGGACCTGGTCGGATTTGTAGTTGCCGGTCAGGACGTGCATCACGAGGTTCACGCCGAACCGATATGCGATCTCGCGCTGGCGTTCCCCGGTAAAGCCGCTGCCGATGGGCACCAGCGGATTGCCGTTGCCATCCATCGCCCAGGCGGCGGCCCAGTCGTTGCCGCCGATGACCACCGGGGTCACGTTGTCGTTGAGGTCGCGAAAGGGCATGCCCTCGATCAGTTCCGCGTCCGGCGGCGCGGCCTCGACCCAGACCTCGCGGCCGGCGTAACGCCCGGGGAAGTCCTGCAGCAGGTAGAATGTTCGGGTCAGGACATGGTCCTCGGGCACCGGCTCCAGTGGCGGGATATCCAGCGGCGCGGCCAGTTGCTGCAGCTTGCGGCCCTGCGGAGTTGCGGCGCCGAAGCCGGCGATATCCGCGTCGCGGGTGTCAAAGACGATCATGCCGCCGGTGCGCAGGTAGGTGTTCAGCTTGGCATAGGCCTCACGCGAGGGGGTCGGCTGATCGGCGGTGATCGGCCAGTAGAGCATCGGGTAAAAGGCCAGTTCGTCCGACTCCAGGTCGACGCCCACCGGCGGGTTCGGTTCGACCGAGGTGCGAAAGTACAGCGTGTCGGACAATCCGCGCAGCCCGGCCTCTGACAGGTCGTCGATGCGGCTGTCGCCGGTCAGGACATAGGCCAGAACGACTTCCGTTGCGGCGGCGATGGCCGCGCGATCTTCTGCCGTCTGGGCCTGCCCGTGCTGCGGCGTCAGCACCAGCGCGCCCAGTACGATCCCGGCGGACACCGCGCCCCGCAGCCGCCCCGAAAGCGCCAGAGAGGCGATCACATCCGCCAGCAGCAGCGCGATGGCGGCGGCCAGCAGCCAGCCCGCCAGCGGTTTCTCCTGCGGCTGAACGATGCCCTCGACCGGGATGCGTTCGGGCCAGATCATCGGGGTCAGCTCCATGTCGATGGTGACGACGTTGCGCGCCAGGCTGCGATCCTCGCCCTGGTAGACGCCGGGGCGCAGGTCCGGCCCCAGGGGCGCGGCGACCAGGTCCGGGCCATCGACGCCGGGCAGGGTGCTTGCCTCGCGCGGGCGGCCAAAGGCATCCAGCACGCGGATCGGCTGCCAGACGGTGCCTTCCATGTCCTCGATCTCGGGCTGGGCAGCGGCAGAGGACACGGCCAGCCGTTCCAGCATCTGCACGAAGAGACCGGACAAGGGCAGCGAGGACCATTCGGCATTGGCGGTGACATGGAACAGCACCACCTGGCCCTGTCCCACGGATTTGCGCGTCACCAGCGGCGTGCCATCGGACAGCTGCGCGACCACGCGCGCCGCCAGCGTCGGATCTGGCTGCGCCATGACCTGGCTGTTCACGGTCACATCGTCGGGGATCTCGAGGCCGAAAAACGGGCTTTCCTCGGTGAAGGGCGCCAGCGCCTTGGGTTCGCCCCAGCTCATCGCGCCGCCCACGGTACGGCCCCCGGCGCGCAGGCGCACGGGCATCAGGGGATCTTCAAGGTCGCGGCTGATGTCCGAGGCCGCAAGCTTTGGCCCGGCAAAGCGCAGCAGCATCCCGCCCTTCTCCAGCCACTCCAGCACGGCCTCTTCCTCGGCGGGCGACAGGGTGGCCACGTCGGCCAGGATGATGACGTCCGGGTTGGCGGGCAGGATGTCCAGCAGGGCGCCGTCCAGCAGGTCGGCGGTCGGCTCCAGCGCCTTTTCCAGGTAGTGCAGCGGCGACAGCAGCTCCAGCCCCTCGCGGTCGGTCGCGCCCGCGATCAGGGCGACCTCGCGGCGGCGCAGGCTGTCGTCCGGCAAGGTGACGGCCCCGGCGCTGCGGGCGCCCTCGATCTCGAACCGTTCGATGCGGGCGCGCAACTCGGCGGGGAGGGCGATCTCGGTGATCGTTTCCATCATCCCGGCCTCGAAGGTCAGCGTGTTGCGCGTCAGCACCGCCGGATTGCCCGCCGGGTCCTTGCCATGCCCGGCCAGCGTCACCTCGGCCTCGGGGCCTTCGCGCAGGCGGCGCGCGGTGATCAGCAGGTTGCCCTCGGAGATTTGCGCGGGTTCCAGCGCATACAGCGTGCGGGGCGCCTCGAAGACGGTCACGCGGCCACGCGCTTCCAGCGAGGCCAGCAGATCCTCGCGGCCTTCGCGGGCCAGGGCATCGGACATCCAGTAGGTGTCGAAGCCGTCCTCGGGCAGCAGCTCGATGGCGCGGGCGATGTTGTCACCGCTGGGCTGCCAGGGTTCGGGCAGGATGCCGGACAGCCGCGTGCGCAGCACGTCGGCGCTGAGGAATTGGACCTGTTCGGGATCGGTCAGGCGCATCACCGCCACGGGCCGCGCATCGCGCCCCGCCTCGGCCAGCAAGCCGTCCAGCGCGATCATCCGCCCGCGCCAGTCGGCGGCAGAGGCCCAGCTGGCATCCATCACCACCAGCAAGGGCCCGTCGCCCGCTGCCTCGGTGTCATTGTCGGGGTTCAGCACCGGCCCGGACAGTCCCACGATCACCGCCGCCACCGCCAGCATCCGCAGCAGCAACAGCCACCAGGGGGTGCGGTCTGTTACCTGTTCCTCGTCCTTGAGGCCCAGGAGCAGGACAACACCCGGGAACATCCGCCGGATCGGCGCAGGCGGCACCGCCCGCAGGATGATCCAGAGGATGGGCAGTGCAAGCAGCCCCAGCAAGAGCCAGGGCGTCGTGAAACCGATCAGGCCGAAAAGCGTCATCCGTGGCTCCCGTCCAGCGCGCGATAGACCCAGAGAAGGGCCGATTGCGCGGTCTGGTCCGTGTGATGGGTAAAGTGCTGCCAGCCGGTCAGCCGACAGATCGCGTCCAGCCGCGCCTTGCGCTCGGCCAGCCGCTGCAGATAGGTCTCGCGCAGGTCGCCGGCCTTGAGCGTTTCATGCCGCATGGTCTGGTTCATGCTTTCAAAGATCGTGCGGCCGTCAAAGGGAAAGGCCTCTTCCGTCGGGTCCAGCACCTGCAACAGGACACCGCGCACGCCGCGGTCCGCGGCCTTGGTCAGCGCCGCCTCGACCGGTTCGACGTCGCCCAGGAAATCCGACACGAACAGCGCCTTGGCATTCGGCAACATGCCGCGTGCCTCTGGTTCGGCGTAGTCGTCCTCGCCGTCCTCGGAAAACATCTCGGCCAGACGCAGGGTCTGCATGTCGCCCCGACGCGGCGGCAGGCGCCAGCCGGTCAGGCCGACGCGTTCACCGCCCCGGATCAGCAGGATAGAGGCGGCCAGTGCCACCAGTCGTGCGCGATCTGCCTTGGTCGGCAGGTTCTTGTGGCTGGAAAAGCGCATCGAGGCGCCGGGATCGACCCAGACCTGCACGCTTTGCGCGATCTGCCATTCGCGCTCGCGCACGAATTGCTCGTCCCCGCGCGCCGACCGGCGCCAGTCGATGGACCGATAGCTGTCCCCGGGTTGAAGCGTGCGATATTGCCAGAAATCATCGCCAAGCCCGGCGCGCCGCCGGCCGTGGTCGCCCAGCAAGACGGTGCCGGCAAGATGTTCGGCGCGCGCCAGCAGGGCCGGGAAACGCCCGGCCTCTTCCTGGGCGCGGGTGCGCAGATGGGCAACGGTGGCTGTCACGCCGCGGCCTCGGTCCGGCGCAACCCTGCGGCGACTTCGTCGATCAACGCGCCAAGGTCCTCACCGCGCGCACGCGCCGAGAAGGTTAGCGCCATGCGGTGCACCAGAACCGGCTTGGCCATGTCCAGCACATCCTCGGGCGAAGGCGCCAGGCGGCCCTGCAGCAGGGCACGGGCGCGCACCGTCAGCATCAGCGCCTGCGCGGCACGCGGGCCGGGGCCCCAGGCGACGATGTCCCTGACCCGCTCGGGCGAGGAGGGATCAGAGGGGCGGAAGGCGCGCACGAGGTCCAGGATCATTTCGACCACCGCATCGCCCACGGGCATCCGGCGCAGAAGTGTCTGTGCGGCGATCAGCTCCTCGCCGGTGAAGACCTGGTGCGACTGTGCCTCTTCGGTGCCGGTTGTCGCCAGCAGGATGTCCTTTTCCGTTCCGCGATCCGGGTAGGCCACGTCGATCTGGACAAGGAACCGGTCAAGCTGCGCCTCGGGCAGTGGATAGGTGCCTTCCTGTTCGATTGGGTTCTGCGTGGCGAGAACGTGGAACGGTGCCTCGAGCGAGCGCGTCTGCCCGGCGACCGTCACCTGCTTTTCCTGCATCGCCTGCAACAGCGCCGACTGCGTCCGGGGTGAGGCGCGGTTGATCTCGTCGGCCATCAGCAGCTGGCAGAAGATCGGGCCTTCGATGAACTTGAAGGTCCGCTCGCCGTTGGCGCCGGTCTCCAGCACTTCGGAGCCGAGGATGTCGGCGGGCATCAGGTCGGGCGTGAACTGCACGCGGTTGCCATTGAGCCCCATGACCGTCGACAGGGTTTCCACCAGCCGGGTCTTGCCAAGGCCCGGCAGGCCGATCAGCAGCGCATGCCCCCCGCACAGGAGCGACGACAGGGTCAGGTCGACGACCCGTTCCTGCCCGATGAAGCGCGCCGTGATCGACCGCTTGGCCTCGGCCAGCTTGTCTTCGAGCGCCTCGATCTCGGCGACCAGATCCTCGGCCGCGCCTGCGTGATCGGACATGTCATCTCTCCATTGCATACTATCTCTTTGGGTAAGTATGTATCGACTGGGAAGGGAATGGCAAAAACTATGAGCGGACAAAATCTCGTGACCCCGTCTGCCGACGGCCTTGCCGCCTCGGCCAGAGAGGCCCGAAAAGGCAAGGGCCTGCCGCCCGTGCACAAGTGGAATCCGCCCTTTTGCGGCGATCTCGACATGCGTATCGCGCGGGACGGGACCTGGTTCTACCTTGGCACGCCCATCGGCAGATTCGAGCTGGTGCGCCTGTTTTCCTCGATCCTGCGCAAGGATGGGGATGATTATTTTCTGGTCACTCCGGTCGAAAAGGTCGGGATCACCGTCGATGACGCGCCTTTCGTGGCCGTCGATTTCGAGGCGGAGGGTGAGGGCGAGTCGCAGGTCCTGACCTTCGAAACCCATGTGGGCGATCATGCCGCCGCCGGTCCGGATCACCCGATCCGGGTGGAACGCGATCCCGAGACGGGCGAGCCATCGCCCTA
Source organism: Mameliella sp. LZ-28 (assembly GCF_012274245.1). NCBI lineage: Bacteria > Pseudomonadati > Pseudomonadota > Alphaproteobacteria > Rhodobacterales > Roseobacteraceae > Antarctobacter > Mameliella sp. LZ-28. Next base: position 166,344 of record NZ_JAANYX010000032.1, read on the forward strand.
CGTCCTGGTCCGGGCCAACCTCGAGGCGCTGATCGACCGCAAGAGCTTTTACCGGCTGGTGGACCTGGGCGCGCATCACGACGGCTGGTTCGGGGTCTGGTCCTCTGGTCAATTCTTTCCGATCATTCCATCCGAGGACCTGGGCTGAGACCGGCGTCTTTCGGCGGGACAGCGGGCGAGGGCCATGCTAGAGGCAGCCGCGAACCCAGGATATTCCCCGGAAACGGAACACAGACGCCATGACCGACACCAAACGCATCGTCCTTTCCAGCGACCACGCCGCCATCGACCTGCGGCAGGCCATCGCCCGGCACATCGAGGCGAAGGGCTGGGAGGCGGTGGACATCGGCCCGACAACGCCCGAAAGCACCCACTATCCCGAACATGGTGCCGCCGCGGCGCGCAAGGTGGCCTCGGGCGACTGCGCCCTGGGCATCATCCTGTGCGGGACCGGGCAGGGCATCATGATGGCCGCGAACAAGGTGCCGGGCATCCGTTGCGGCGTCTGCGCCGATCCGTTTTCCGCCCGCATGATCCGTGCCCACAACGACGCGCAGATCCTGTCGCTGGGCGCCCGCGTCGTGGGTGAAGGGCTGGCGCTTGAGATCGTCGACGCCTTCCTCGAAACGGAATTCGAGGGCGGCCGCCACGGCACCCGCGTCGACATGATCAAGGCGTTGGAAACCTGAACCGCTCTGCCGGGCCGGGCGCTCAGTCGCCCAGCTTGGCGTGCACCTCGTCCAGGTCGATTTCGCCAATGGGCATCTTGTTGCCCGGGTTGTCGAAATCGTATTTGAACAGGTCGAAGTCCCGGCCATAGATCTCCTTGACCAGGTGCATCGACAGATCGTCGAAGTAGTCCTCGACCGGATGCGCGCGTTTCGGGCCGTGGCCTTCGGATTCGTTGAATCGGGGGATCGCGGTCAGGTCGACCGTGTGGGGCGTCCGGATATGGTCCAGCACGTCCTGCATCCCCTCGTTGAACTTTTCCGTCCAGATGATGCGGTCATAGCGCCCGCCGTTCACGATGAAGGTGCCGACATGGCCTGACATGGCCGACCAGTGAATGTCCGGTTCCATCGGGCGGCGCCAGCGGATCGTGTCGCGCGCGAACAGCAGGAAACGGCGGAAACTGCGCACCTGGTCGAAGTCGAACCCGTTTTCCGGGTCGCCCACCTCGACCCCGTATTTCTGCATCAACAGCGGGACCATGTTGCCGCGATAGCGCTTGCCGTTGCGCTGGATGCCGCAGATCTTGTCGAAAAAGCTGGACAGGACGCGGGTATAGGGGTTCCGCACGCAGGTGAAAGCGTAGGAATTGCGCGTCTTCACGTTGGCACTGATGATCGGCTGGCTGTGGTCCTGCGCCCATTTGTGCAGACCCTGCTTGGCGTCGTGGATGTCACCGTCGAAGAATGTGCCGTGGTCCGAAAAGTAGAGGATCTGCCCGATCGTCGAGCAGGCGCACTTGGGCACGACGCGGTACAGGACGCTTTCGCTCTCGGTCATCCAGGTGCCGGGAAACCCCATCAGTCTTGTCCCTTTGTCGCCTGCGGTGGCGGTCGGCTGCGGAAAATCCGCGCAAAGCAGGTTTATTCAACAGAAATTCACCTCTATCAACATAAACAATCGGGCGAAATTGGGGCGATTGGTTCTCTGGATGGCGAAAATTGCCTTCATCCTTTTGTGTCACAAGGATCCTGACGCCATCATCAAGCAGGCGCAGAGCCTGACCGCCGTGGGCGATTACATTTCCATCCATTTCGATGCCCGCGCCGGGGCGCAGGACTTTGCCCGCATCAAGACCGCGCTCAAGGACAACCCCAACGTGACCTTCGCCCGGCGGATCAAATGCGGCTGGGGGGAATGGAGCCTGGTGCGCGCCACGCTGAACGCGGTCGAAGCGGCGGTGGACGCCTTTCCGCGCGCGACGCATTTCTACATGGTCTCGGGCGATTGCTTGGCGATCAAGTCCGCCGAATACGCACATGCCTTTCTGGACCGCCGCGAATGCGACTACATCGAGAGCTTCGACTACTTCCAGTCGGACTGGATCAAGACCGGCTGGAAGGAAGAGCGCCTGATCTACCGCCACTGGTTCAACGAACGCACTCAGAAACGCCGGTTCTACGCGATGTTCGAGGCGCAGAAGCGATTGGGCCTGACGCGAAAGATCCCGGACGACATCGAGGTCATGATCGGCAGCCAGTGGTGGTGCCTGCGCCGCCGCACGATCGAATGGATCCTTGATTTCGTGAAGACGCGCCGCGACGTGGTGCGCTTTTTCGCCAGCACCTGGATCCCGGATGAAACCTTCTTTCAGACCCTCGTGCGCCATCTCGTGCCAGAGCAGGAGATCGAGAGCCGCACCCTGACCTTCCTGCTGTTCACCGACTACGGGATGCCGGTGAATTTCTACAACGATCACTATGACCTCCTGCTGAGCCAGGACTACCTGTTCGCGCGCAAGATCAGCCCCGAGGCGACAGAGCTGCGCCGCCGACTGGGCGTGCTCTATGCCGCCGAAACGGCGCGGTTCCAGGTCTCGAACGAGGGGCGGTCGCTGTACCGCTTCCTGACCGAACGGGGCCGGACGGGACGTCGGTTCGCGCCCCGTTTCTGGGAAACCGAAAGCAGCCTGGGGCGCGAACGCGAACTGCTGATCGTGATCTGCAAGAAATGGCACGTCGCCAAGCGGCTGACCGACCGTATCCGGCAGATGACGAATATTCCCTGCATCGAGTACCTGTTCAACGAAGACAGCTGCCCCTTGCCGGACCTCGGCGGCATCCAGTCCACCATGTCCAAGCGCCACCGCCACCGCCGGGCCCTGATGCGGATGCTGTACGACTACTACGAGACCGACCGGCTGGTGATCTGCATGGACCCGGCCAACCTGGACCTGCTGGAGGATTTCGGTCGCGATCGGGCGCAGACCCGCATGCTGGAGATCGAGTGCCACTTCTCGGACGATTACCTGGCTGGCCATGCCATGCGCTCGGGGCTGGCCGGGGAACGCACCCCGCCCGAGACGCTGGCGCGGCTGTTGCCCACCGTGCGCAACGACCTGCTGCACGAAAGCGACCGCATCCGTGACGCCAAGTTCGACAATCACCTGCGCCTGCGCGAGATCGACCCGCGAGAGGCCCATGCCCAGGCCCTGGCCGGCTTCCTTTCGGTGCCTGCAAGTGTCGCGCAGGAGATCGTGGCGCTGGATCAACTTTTCGCGGATTGAGCCGCCCGCGTGCCAAGAAAGCGGTGGCGTTCCCAGCCGCAGCGGCTATGCCAAGGGCAAGGTCCGCGCCCCGGAAACCGGGGCCGGACATCCACCAGACACAGCCCCAGCAGCAACAGGACTCGCGGCATGGCCTATACCTACGATCCGAAAAACATCTTCGCCAAGATCCTGACCGGCGAGATCCCCAACAAGACGGTGCTGGAGACAGAGCACACGCTGGCCTTTCGCGACATCTACCCGCAGGCGCCGGTGCATGTGCTGGTGATCCCCAAGGGCGCCTACGTCTGCTACGACCATTTCGCGCAAGAGGCATCGGACGCCGAGATCCTGGACTTCAACCGGGTGATCGGCGAGGTCTGCCGGATGGAGGGACTGGAGGCCGGAGGCTACCGGGTGATTTCCAACGCGGGCCGGGACGGCGTGCAGGAAGTGCCGCATCTGCACGTTCACATCCTGGCCGGCCGCCCGCTGGGCCGGATGCTGGCCAAGGACTGATCCAGAGGCGCGCCCTGCGGGCGCACAGGGTGTCTCGCCCTGCGGCCTTTGGCCTGCGGGCTCGGGGTGTGTGGGGAGTGAACGCCCCTGCCCGGCGGAGCCTCGCCTGACCCGGCGGGGCGGGGGTATTTTTGCCAAGAAGAAGCCCGGGTGTGGGCGGGTTCAGGCCGCGGTGCTGCTGGTCAGGGCGAGGAAGACATCCTCGAGGTCCGGTTCCTCGGTCCTCAGCTCGCGGATGCGAATGCCGGCGGATTGCACCGCGGCCAGCACCTCTTCGGCGCGGGTCTGGGTCGAACGGTAGGTGAGGGCGAGGCTGCCATCGGGGCGGGTCTCTGCCTCGATCCCCTCGGCCTGCGGCAGTTGCTTTGGCGTTTCTTCGGGCTGGATCACCATCGTGCGCGCGTCAAGCCGCCCCAGCAGGTTCGAGGTGCTGTCCTGTGCCACCAGCTGGCCGTGGTTGATGATGGCGATTTCATCGCACATCTCCTCGGCTTCTTCGAGGTAGTGGGTTGTCAGGATGATGGTCATGCCGCGCTCGCGGTTGAGCTTGCGGACGTTGTTCCAGAGCATCTGCCGCAGCTCGATGTCGACGCCGGCCGTGGGTTCGTCCAGCACCAGCACCTGCGGCGAATGCACCAGTGCCTTGGCCAACAGCAGGCGACGGCGCATGCCACCGCTGAGCGTGCGTGCATAGGCCTCTGCCTTGTCGCTCAGGCCGACCATTTCCAGGATCTCGTCGGTGCGGCGCTGCGATTTCGGCACGCCGTAAAGCCCCGCCTGCACCTCCAGCGCGCCGCGCGGGGTAAAGAACGGGTCGAGGTTGAGTTCCTGCGGCATGACGCCGATGGCGGCACGGCTCTGGCGCGGGTTGCGGTCCTGGTCCCAGCCCCAGATCTGCACCTGGCCCGCGGTCTTGATGACCAGCCCGGCGAGGATGTTGATCAGCGTCGATTTGCCCGCGCCGTTCGGCCCTAGCAGGCCAAAGACCGAGCCTGCAGGCACCGCAAGATCGACGCTCTTCAGCGCCTGTTTGCCGCCCGCATAGGTCTTGGTCAGGCCCTCGATGCGGATTGCGGCGTCATTCTGCCCCTTGTCCAACGGCTTGCTCCCCTTCTCCGCTTTGGTCATAAGGCAAATAGGCCAGAGCATCGCGAAAGGGAACCAGATGACGACCCAAGCGCCCGAGACCAAGATTGTCGAGAGCTATCGCATCGCCTGTGACGGCGGCGAAGGGGCCCTGGGCCATCCCCGGGTCTGGTTGCAGATCCCGGTCGAGACCGGCTTTGTCGAATGCCCCTATTGCGACGCGAAATACGTCCACAAGGATTTCGAGGGCAAGGCCTGAGCCATTCTGTGATCCGCGTCACAGGATCTGTGCGCGGGTGGTGATTGGGGCGTCGCGTTGCGCGCCCTATGTTGTGGCAAACCCATGAGGAGTTTGCCATGACTTTCCGACCTGTCACCTCTCAATCCGCCGCGCAGCCCACGCTGGAGGGCGCCGGCGTGCACCTCCACCGCGTCTTCGGCTTTGGCGATACCACCGAGAGCGATCCCTTCCTGTTGCTGGACGATTTCCGCAACGAGGACCCGGCGCATTACCTGAAAGGCTTTCCCTGGCACCCGCACCGGGGGATCGAAACCATCACCTATGTCCTCGAGGGCGAGGTGACGCATGGCGATTCGCTGGGCAACGAGGGCGTGCTTGGCGCCGGGTCGGTGCAGTGGATGACCGCCGGGTCGGGCATCCTGCACCAGGAGATGCCGCGCGGGAATGCCAAGGGGCAGATGCATGGCTTTCAGCTCTGGGCGAACCTGCCGTCCTCGCTGAAGATGACGGCGCCGCGTTACCAGGACATCCAGGGCGCCGACATCCCCGAGATCATCGACGATGACGGCACCCGGGTGAAGGTCGTCACCGGCGCCTTCTGGGGCAAGCGTGGGCCGGTTGACGGGATCGCCGCCGATCCGCTGTACCTCGATGTCTCGGTGCCGCCGAACGTGACAAAGGTTTTGCCCATCGACACTCGGGCCAATGCCTTTGCCTATGTCTTTGCCGGGGCCGGGCGTTTTGCCGATGCCGCCGATCCCGTCGGCGTGCGCGTCGAGAAAGAGTTTGGCGGGCAGGAGGTGAACATCCGCGACATGTCGGGCAACCGCACGCTGGTGCGCTTTGGCAACGGCGATGAGGTCAAGGTCAGCGCGGGGCCCGAGGGGGTGCGTTTCCTGCTGGTCGCGGGCAAACCGATCCAGGAACCGGTGGCCTGGCATGGGCCCATCGTGATGAACACGCAAGGCGAGTTGCGCAAGGCCATGCAGGACCTGCACAACGGAACCTTCATCAAGCCCGCGCATTGATCGAACCCCGGGTGAGGGCCAGGCAGCCCTCACCCGGGGTCACGAGTTGCTTACCCTTTCGTGCCAGGGTGTTTGCATTCAACCTTCGTACGGATACCCTGACCCCATGACGGCAAACCGGGACATTCCCATCGCCCTGCCCGACCGGGAAGAGCGGGCTTACAGCCGGGCGGAACTCGCCAGCGACATGGCCGTGCACCTGGCGGCGCTGGTCATGGCCCTGGCGGCGGTGCCGGTGCTGATCACCCTGACGGTGGTCTGGCGGGGCGACGCGGCGGGAATTGTCGGCGTGTCGATCTATGGCGGGACGCTGATCGTCATGTTGACCGCCTCCCTGCTGTACAATCACGTCGGGCGCCCGCACATGACGGAGCTGTTCCGGCGTCTGGACATGTCGGCCATCCACCTGAAAATCGCGGGCACCTACACGCCTTTCGCGCTGCTTTCGGGGACCGGGTCCGGCCTCCTCGCCGCGATCTGGAGCGCGGCGGCCGGGGCGGCGGCGGTGATCCTGTTCAAGCGGCGCCTGCCCGCCGGGCTGGCGGTTATCATGTGCCTCGGCACCGGCTGGGCCGTGGTGATCGGCGGCTGGGACATGCTGGCGGCGCTTCCGCTGTCGGTCTGCGTGCTGATGGTGGTGGGCGGTGTGCTGTATTCCGTCGGGACGCCCTTCCTGATGGCCTCGCGCCTGCGGTTCCACAACACGATATGGCATGGCATGGTGGTCGCCGCCTCCATCGTCTTTTTCGTGGCGGTCTTCCTGGCTGCCGCCGTGCCGCATCCTGTGGTGGCGGCGCGCTGACGCTGAAATCCGCTGCTGGCACCCCGCCGCGGTTCATGGCACATCATGCGTGACATGACCTGAGCGGGAGACGAGACATGGCCAGCACTTTCGGCAAGGGATGCCACCTGCATCTGATCGACGGTTCGGCCTATATCTTTCGGGCCTTCCACGCCCTGCCGCCCCTGACCCGCAAGAGTGACGGGTTGCCCATCGGCGCGGTCAGCGGGTTCTGCAACATGCTGCACCGCTACGTCGAGGGGAACACCGGTCCCGATGCGCCGACCCACGTGGCCGTCATCTTTGACAAGGGCAGCCACACCTTCCGCAACGACCTTTACGACCAGTACAAGGCCAACCGCGAGGCCATGCCAGAGGATCTGCGCCCGCAGATCCCGCTGACCCGGCAGGCGACCGAGGCCTTCAACATCGCCTGCAAGGAGATCGAGGGTTTCGAGGCCGACGACATCATGGCGACGCTGGCCTGCCGCGCGCGCGAGGCGGGCGGGCGGGTCACGATCCTGTCGTCGGACAAGGACCTGATGCAACTGGTCGGCGACGGAGTCGAAATGCTGGACCCGATGAAGAACAAGCTCATCGACCGCGAAGGCGTGATGGAAAAATTCGGTGTTCCGCCCGAACGGGTCGTGGACGTGCAGGCGCTGGCCGGGGATTCCGTCGATAATGTGCCGGGCGCGCCGGGCATCGGGATCAAGACGGCGGCCCTGCTGATCAACGAATACGGCAGCCTTGAAGAACTGCTGGACCGGGCCGAGGAGATCAAGCAACCCAAGCGGCGCCAAACCCTGATCGAAAAGCGCGAGCAGATCGAGCTGTCAAAGAAGCTGGTACAGCTGGACGAGGGCATGGAGCTGCCCTTCACGCTGGATGATCTCGAGGTACGCGACCCGGACCCCGAAGTGCTGCTGGGCTTTCTCACCCAGATGGAATTCCGCACCCTGACCAAGCGTATCGCCGACGGCCTTGGTGTCGAGGCGCCGGTGATCCCCGACACCACCCCCGAGGGCGCCAACCCCAGGGACGAGGACCCGGACTGGCCCGCCATCGACCCCGAGCGCTATGAGACCGTGGCCGACATGGAGGCGCTGCAAAAATGGATCGATCGCGCGAATGAGCGCGGCACGGTTGCCTTTGACACGGAAACCACCGGCCTGAACGAGATGACCTGCGACCTTGTCGGCATCTCGCTTTGCGTCGATCCCGGCCACGCCTGCTACATCCCGCTGACCCATCGCGGCGAAAGCGGTGAAGGGCTGTTCGAGTCGAAGGAGCTGACAGAGGGGCAGATCCCGCTGGAACAGGCGCTGGAGGCGCTCAAGCCGATGCTGGAGGACCCGGCGGTGATGAAGATCGGCCAGAACATGAAATACGACGCCAAGGTCATGGCGCGCTATGGCGTGCAGATCGCGCCCATCGACGACACGATGCTGATGTCCTACGCGATGAACGCGGGCCTGCACACGCATGGCATGGACGCGCTGGCCGAGCGCTACCTGTCGCACACCCCGATCCCGATCAAGGAGATCATCGGCAGCGGCAAGAGCCAGATCACATTCGACCAGGTGCCGATCGACAAGGCCACGCGCTATGCCGCCGAGGACGCGGACATCACCCTGCGCCTCGCCCGGACCTTCAAGCCGCAGTTGCACCGCGCCAAGGTCACCCGCGTCTACGAGGGGCTGGAACGGCCGATGGTGCCGGTGCTGGCGCAGATGGAAATGACCGGCATCAAGGTCGACCGCGAGGTGCTGCGCAACATGTCCAGCGCCTTTGCCCAGAAGATGGCGCAGCTGGAAGAAGAGATTCACGAACTGGCGGGCGAGAAGTTCAACGTCGGCTCACCCGCGCAACTGGGCGAGATCCTCTTCGACAAGATGGGGCTGGAGGGCGGCAAGCGCGGCAAGACCGGTAAGTATTCCACCGGGGCTGACATCCTCGAAGACCTGGCAACGGAACATGAACTTCCCCGCCGGGTGCTGGACTGGCGGCAGGTCAGCAAGCTGAAATCGACCTATACCGACGCGTTGCAGGAACACATCAACGCCGATACGGGCCGGGTGCACACCTCTTATTCCATTGCGGGCGCCAACACCGGGCGGCTGGCGTCCAACGATCCGAACCTGCAGAACATCCCCGTGAGGTCAGAGGAAGGGCGGCGTATCCGCACCGCCTTCATCGCGCCCGAGGGGCAGGTGCTGGTCAGCCTCGACTATTCCCAGATCGAGCTGCGCATTCTGGCCCACATGGCCGGGATCGAGGCGCTGAAACAGGCCTTCCGCGAGGGCAAGGACATTCACGCCATGACCGCGTCCGAGATGTTCAACGTGCCACTGGACGAGATGACACCGGACATTCGCCGGCAGGCCAAGGCGATCAACTTTGGCGTGATCTACGGCATTTCGGGCTTTGGCCTGGCGCGGAACCTGCGGATTCCGAGATCCGAGGCGCAGGGGTTTATCGACCGCTACTTTGAACGGTTCCCCGGCATCAAGACCTACATGGACGACACGGTGGAATTCGCCAGGGAACACAAGCGGGTCGAGACGCTGTTCGGACGCCAGATCCACACGCCCGAGATCGGCGCCAAGGGGCCGCGCGCGGGCTTTGCCAAGCGCGCCGCGATCAACGCGCCGATCCAGGGCACAGCCGCCGACATCATCCGGCGCGCGATGGTGCGGATGCCGGATGCTATCGCGGGCCTGCCCGCGCGGATGCTGTTGCAGGTACACGACGAACTGCTGTTTGAGGTCGAGAAGGGCGCGGTAGACGAGTTGATCGGCGTGGCCAAGGGCGTCATGGAAGGCGCCTGCGACCCGGTTGTGAAACTGGACGTGCCGCTGGTGGTGGATGCCGGACAGGGGGCAAACTGGGCCGAGGCGCACTGAGGCCCGCGCGTTACTTCTGCGCGATCCAGCGCCCCTCCACGCTGCGCACGATCCCCTGCGCATCCACTGTCAGGGCGGAGGTGGCGCCGCTCTCTGGTGCGACGGTTTCGTACCTGTCCTTCGCCGTCCGCCGCAGGACAAGACGCAGAGGGGTCAGGCGCAGCTGGTCCAGGTCGAGACTGGCAAGATCGACCGTGGCTTCCTCCCCGATGCCAAGCACGAGACGCCGGATTGGCAGGGTCAGCGCGGCGGGGGTAAAGCCAAGATGGATATCCTTGGCGCCCGCGACCTCCGGGGCAGGTGTCCCGTTCAGCAGCCAGTCACCCTCTGCATTGCGCTGGATGAAGATGCGGGACCGGGCACCGATCCGGACACGGCGCGTCGTCCCGTCGCCGCGCGCCCGAATACGGTACCGCAACGCGGTCCAGTCCGCATCTGTTGACGACCCGTCGATCAGAAAGCCGCCTTCGGCCTCTGCGAAACGGCATGCGTCATTTCCCGGTCCGTCCTGACGGACCCACAAGACGGCGAAAGCGCCTGCGATCATGGCTGTGCCTCCTCTTTCGGCGACAGTCTAGCACGTTACCGATGCCGTGGCGCCAATCAGTCCAGCGAGCCCTCGGGGGCCTGGATCAGCCCCCTGCCGCAGTCGATGTAAGAGGCCTCGGGACACAGCGGTTCATAAGTGGCAGAGCGGATCAGGCGGGTGGCCAGCATCGGCGCCGTCACCCTCTCTTTCTCGGCGCGCATCTTCTCGACCCAGAGCGCCGCGATCCCCACCGCATGCGCCAGCGCCATCGAGGTGCCGTTGAGCGGACGCAGCCCTTCGCCCGGACCCGCCGAGATGATGCCCACGCCCGGCGCAACCACCGCCGCGCCGGCGTTGGTAAAGGGCGCGGGGCAGAACCCCTCTTCGCCCGGTCCGCAGGCACCCACCGCCAGCACACCCGCCGCCGCCGCCGGGGCGACGGGGCCGGTTTCGAACTCGGGCGCGATGGTCCGCAGAGAGTCGTTGCCGACGGCGCCCAGCATCAGCGGCACCTGTCCGCCGCCGATCATCATCAGCAGCATTTCGCAGATGCGCAGGTTGCCGCGATAGGCATGGACCGCCGCCGCGGTTGCCAGCGGCGCGGGATAGCCCTCTTCGACCAGGGTTTCGATCTGGGCCGAGGTATCGAAGGCCAGGGCAAAGCCGACGATCTGAGCTTTTTCCTGCAAGGTCCAGAGCAGCGCGTTCAGGAAATCCTCGGACCGGCCGCGCCCGTTATCGGCCAGCACCTTGCCCACCAGCAAGTCGGTGATCCCGCGCGCCACGCCGATCCGTGTGCCGCCCTGATCGCGGCCAAGCACGGTGCCGGCCACATGGGTGCCGTGGCCGTTGGCATCCGCGATACCGGTTCCGGCGAAATCCCGTGCCGTCACCTCGACCCCGGCAAAGCAGGGATGCCCGGCGTCGATCCCCGTGTCCAACAGCGCCACCCGCACGCCGGCGCCCGACATCGGGGTCCAGTCCGCCCCGGTGGCCCGCAAACCCCAGCCGGGGACCATGTCGCAGGCGCGCAGTTCGTCCATCGGTTCGGGGGTCAGCAGGCGGGTCGGCATGGCGGGTTGGATGGTCAGCAGGTCTCGGTCGCCGGCGGTCTCGCGCAGGTCGTCCGGGGTCAGCTCGGCCACCTCGATCTGCGGGTCGGCGGGGGCATCGGCATCCTCCGGCGCAATGCCGGCACCAAGCGGCACGCGCGGCCTGCGCCAGTTTCGGGTTCTGTCCCGCAAAAGGATGTATCGCGTCATTCACCGCGTCCCGGACAACTCAACCCCTGTGGAAAAGGCTAGCGGTCCGGGATGCGCGGCGGAACGGCACTTGCGTGAATGCCGCGTGAAATCACCATGAAATCAGACGGGCGCCAGCCGTAATCGACCCGGCAGGCGCCCGAAGGGTCAGATCAGGCCCTGTTGGCGGAAAAGGTCCAGCAGGCTGGTTTCCGGGCGCGGCCCCATGTGGCTGATGACCTCGCGCGCGGCAACGCTGCCCATGCGGGCCGCTTTTTCCATGTCCGCGCCGGTGGCCAGGCCGAACAGGAAACCGGCGGCGAACTGGTCGCCCGCGCCGGTTGCGTCCACGGGCACGATCTTTTCAACGCTCACGTCGGTGCGGGTGCCCTCGTGCAGGATCGAGACGCCGTCGCCCGACCGGGTGCAGACCACCAGCGGACAGATCGCGCCCACGGCGCGCAGGTCGGCGTCGAGGTCGTCGTTCTGGTACAGCGAGCGGATCTCGTCCTCGTTGCCGATGACGAAGTCCATGTCGTGTTCAATCAGCTTCAGGAAGTCCGCGCGGTGGCGTTCGACGCAGAAGGGGTCGGAAATCGCGATACCCGGCTTGCCGCCCGCCGCCTTGCAGGCGCGCGCGGCCTTCAGGAAGGCCTCCTTCCCCTTGTCCTTGTCGAAAAGGTAGCCCTCCAGGAACAGGATCTCGGCCTCGCCCGCCACGTCCTCGGACACGTCGTCGGGGCCCAGTTCGGCGGAGATCCCGAGGTAGGTGTTCATCGAGCGTTCGCCATCGGGCGAGACAAAGATCATCGACCGGGATGAGGGCAGTTCGCCGCCCTTGACTGGCTCGTTGACGAAGCCGATGCCCTCGTTCTTCATCGCCGAGGCATAGAATTCGCCAAGATCGTCATCCGCGACGCGTCCGATGAAGGCGGTGCGCGCATCCAGGTTTCCCAGGCCGGCGATCGTGTTGGCCACCGATCCGCCCGGCGTCTGCACCCGGTTGCCCATCGCCTCGTAAAGCTGTTCGGCGCGGTCACGCTCGATCAACTGCATGATGCCCTTCTCGATACCCATGTCGGCCAGAAAGGCGTCGTCGGTGCGGGCGATCACGTCGACGACGGCGTTGCCGATGCCGACGACCTGGTATTTCTTCATGTCGTCTTTTCCTCGAATGGACAGAGGTCGTTGATGAGGCAGGCCTTGCACTTGGGCTTGCGCGCGACGCAGATGTACCGCCCGTGCAGGATCAGCCAGTGATGGGCGTGTTGCTGAAAATCGACCGGGATGTTGTCCTCGATCGCACGTTCCACGGCGACCACGTCCTTGCCCGGACAGATGCCCGTCCGGTTGCCGACGCGAAAGATATGCGTGTCCACCGCCTGCGCCGGGTAGTGCCACCACATGTTCAGCACCACGTTGGCGGTCTTGCGGCCGACGCCCGGCAGGCTTTCCAGCGCGGCGCGGCTGTTGGGCACCTCGCCGCCATAGTCCTCGACCAGGATCTTCGCCATCTTGATGACGTTCTTGGCCTTGTTGCGATACAGGCCGATGGTCTTGATGTGCTCGGTCACACCCTCTTCGCCGAGGGCCAGCATCTTTTCCGGCGTATCGGCGATCTGGAACAGCTTTTCCGTGGCCTTGTTGACGCCCGCGTCTGTCGCCTGTGCCGACAACGCCACCGCCACCACCAGCGTATAGGCGTTGACGTGGTTCAGCTCACCCTTGGGTTCGGGTTCCGAGGCCTGGAACCGGGTAAAGATCTCGCGGATCGTGTGGTAATCAAGCTGCTTGGCCATGCGTTCCCCTATGCCCGCAACGCCATTGCGCCGCAAGACCCGGGGTCCTGCCGCACCGGGCGCCTGCCGCCTTTCACGGAAAACGGCCCGGAATTCTTGCAGAACTCCGGGCCGTTCAGGATGCTTGTCATCTGTCCGGCGTCCGCCGTGGCGCCTCAGGCCGCGTCGCGCAGGCCCAGGCGTGTGCGCAGGGCGGCGGGCAACATCCGGGCCGAGGAAATGCGCGGCATGTCCATCTCGGGAATGATGTGCTCGGCGCCGCAGGCGGCCAGGTACTCGGCGTGGTTGTCCAGCTTGTGGCGCCCGGCATAGTCGCAAAAGCTTTCCGACCCCGCGCCTTCGGCCAGCAGCACCTCGTGGCGGGCGGTTTCGACGTGGTAGACGGTGGTCCGGGCCGCCATCTGGGCAACGGGAACAAAGGTGATCGTCTCACCGTTGACCAGGGCGCTGGCGTTCACCAGGCTGCCGTCCAGCACCATCGCGTGATCGCCGGTCAGCACCAGGTCACGTTTCGGCAGGCCATCGCCCAGGGCGCCGGCGTTGATCCGGACCAGCGCGAAACCGGCGTTGAAATGACGGTCGATGGTCTGACGACCGACCCAGCGGACCGGCTCCAGCCGTCCGTCGGCAGTGCGCACCAGGTCACCGGGGGCCAGGTCCTGCACCTCGGTCTCGCCCGCTTCGGTGGCGATGCGGGTGCCTGCTGCGAAACAGTAGGAGTAGGTTTCCTCGACCACGTCCGGGTTGAAATCGAAAGAGGCCGGAAAGGCGGAGGGTTCCGGCAGGTAGTCCGGCACCAGGATGAACACGTTGCTGCCGTCCGCGATGGGGTAATCCCCCGCGGCTGTCATCACCGGGTACAGGTTGCCCTCGATCTCGATGTCGCCGATGTAGATGGTCCCGGAACCCGAGATGTCCTCGCCGACCGTGAACTGGCTATCGTCGACGCCTTCGCCGCCGAACGGCCCCAGGGCGCCAAGATCGGTCGCCGTCCCGGGGCTGGGCTGAAAGTTGAAGTTGCCCGGGCCACCGTCAAAAACGTCATACTCGATACCTTTGGTGATGCTGAAAGGCATGAGCCTCGCCCCCGTCATTGTTTTGTCAATCACTATCGGAGTAAGGAATTCCGCCCCGCAGTCAATTTTTTCGGGCCGCGCCGCTGCCGCCGCTGCCCAAGGTGTTGCCGGATTGCCTTTGCGCAATATTCGGATCGTGCGTTTTGCGCGGGCGCGGTAAAACCGGGGCCAAGGAGACAGCCGATGCCCAAGGACGACGACCAGAGCTATCACTACAACGTCATGCGACGCGCCATCGAGGCGGTCGACCGGCTGGGCCCGCAGGCCACGCTGGACCAGATCGCGCGCGAGGTCGGCATGAGCCCGGCGCATTTCCAGCGGTTGTTCAGCCAATGGGCCGGTGTCTCGCCAAAGCGCTACCAGCAATACCTGACGCTGGGCCATGCCAAGGCACTGCTGGCGGATCGCTTTACCACGCTGGAGACGGCCCATGCCACCGGGCTGTCGGGGGGCGGGCGCCTGCACGATCTGTTCCTGCGGTGGGAGGCGATGAGCCCGGGCGATTTCGCGCGCGCGGGCGCGGGGCTGACAATCTACTGGGGCTGGTTCGAAAGCCCCTTTGGCCCGGCACTGGTCATGGGCACCGACAAGGGCATCTGCGGTATCGCCTTTTCCGCCGAGACGACAGAGGCCGAGGCGATGGAGGACATGCTGGCGCGCTGGCCGCGGGCAGACTTCGTCGAGGACCCGATGCGCCTGCGCCCCTGGGCGCTGGCGGCTTTCGGCGTCAAGGCGGACGGGCCGGTGCCCTTGTACCTGATCGGCGCGCCGTTCCAGATCAAGGTCTGGGAGGCGCTGCTGCAGATCCCCTCGGGTCATGTCACGACCTATTCCGAAATCGCCGAGGCCATCGAGCATCCGAAAGCGGTGCGCGCGGTCGGCACGGCGGTGGGGCGCAACCCGATCAGCTACCTGATCCCCTGCCACCGCGCCCTGCGCAAATCTGGGGGTCTGGGCGGTTATCATTGGGGGCTGCCGGTCAAGCGGGCCATCCTTGCCTGGGAGGCGGCAAGATTGGAGGCTTGAGGTCTTAACGACCTGTAAAGAAAAGATGTTTCGCGCGCGAAACACGCGTGCCTCTGGATCATGCGCGGAGCCTTGCCGATTTTCCCGGTGACAGGGCTGGGGTTTTGCCGGATGTTATTGCATATCGGCAGTGAAAGACCCCATTCCAGCGGGGCAAACCTGAAAAGAGGCTACACATGATCCGGGCGAAATCCGCGATTCTCATCTCCGCCGTGGCTGTCATCGGCCTGTCGGCCTGTACCACGGGCAACCCGAACGATCCCAACCGCCAGACCAAGCAGGGTGCCCTCGTGGGCGCCGGCGTGGGTGCGGTTGCAGGCCGCCTTCTGGGCGGCGGCGACAGGGGCGAGCGTAACCGGGCGACCGTCGCGGGCGCCCTGGTGGGGGCCGCTGCGGGGGCCGCCATCGGCAACCAGCTGGACAAGCAGGAAGCAGAACTGCGTCAGCAGATGGGCGACAACGTCACCATCCGCAACACCGGCGACCGGCTGATCGTGACCATGCCGCAGGACATCCTGTTCCCGACCGACAGCGCCAACCTGCGCCCGACCCTGGTGTCGGACCTGCGCGACGTGGGCCAGTCGCTGCTGGCCTACCCGAACACCACCGCCCAGGTGATTGGCCACACCGACAGCGACGGCGACGCCGCCTATAACCTGGACCTGTCCCAGCGCCGCGCGCGCTCGGTCGCCAATGTGCTGATCTCCGAGGGTGTGCCCTCGTCGCGGATCTCGGTCATCGGCCGGGGTGAGGATCAGCCGGTGGCGTCGAACCTGACGCCCGAGGGCAAGGCCCAGAACCGCCGGGTCGAGATCGTGATCCTGCCCAACGGCTAAGGCCGGGCGATCCTGACAGGGGGCTGTGCCCCGGTTTATCCGACAGATCAAAGCGCCGCGCCTTGCCGCGGCGCTTTTTCCATGTAGGTCAGGACGAAACAGACAGGAGATCACAATGCCGGACCCCACCCTCGTCGGCCTTTGCGGCGCCCTGCGCGCCGACAGCAGTAACCGCAAACTGATGTTCGAGGCCGCCCGTCTCTTTGCCCCCGACAGGTTCAGCGAACTCGACCTGCGTTTCCCGCTGTTCGACGAGGACATCCAGAACGGCGACGGCATTCCCGCCGCCGTGCAGGCCGCCGCAGATGCCATCGCGGGTGCGGATGCGGTTCTGGTGGTGACGCCGGAATACAACAAGGGCCTTTCCGGGGTGCTCAAGAACGCGCTGGACTGGATCAGCCGGACCGAGGGTGCGCCCTGGCGGGACAAGCCTGTGGCGCTGATGTCGGCGGCGGCGGGCCGCGCCGGGGGCGAGCGGGCGCAGAACATGGCGCGGCTTTGCCTCAACCCTTTTCGTCCACGCCTGCTGACCGGTCCGGAAGTCATGCTGGCACAAAGCCGCAAGCAGTTCGACGAGGACGGGCGCCTGACCGACGAACGCGCGCTGAAGCTGCTGGGCGACCAGATGCAGGAACTGCGCCGCGAGGTGGAACGGATGCGCGGCTGAAGCCCTCAGGCCGGGTTGGAAATCTCGATCAGGTTGCCGTCCGGATCGCGGATATAGATCGACCGGATCGGGCCGGTTGCGCCGGTGCGCGGCAGCGGTCCCTCCTCGATCGTCACGCCTTGGGCGGCCATATGCGCCTGCCACTCCGCCAGGGGCGTTTCGCTGAGAAAGCACAGGTCTGCCGTTCCGGGGCCGGGCCTGCGTGCCTTGGGGTCGAACTCCTGCCCGGCGGTGTGCAGGTTGATCTTTTGCCGCCCGAATTTCAGCGCCCATCGGGTGCTGCCATCGGCGGGGGTGAACCGCTCTGCCTGCATCCCCAGGACGGTTTCGTAGAATTGCCGCGTGGCGGCGGGATCGGTGACGGTCAGCACCAGGTGATCGAGCGACTGGACGGCAGGTGGCATGGCTGGAATAACCCGGCAAAAATCAAGGAGCGTGACCCATGCAGACTGGCCCAGCCGCCGAGCGCCGTCAAACCGACGTGATGGATCCGGACCGCGCCCGCGCCCTGCAGGCGGCGCTGGACCTGCCCGTGACCATCGACGCGGGCACGCCCCTGCCGGTCTTCTTTCACCAGATCTATTTCTGGGACGCGCAGCCGCCCGGCGTGCTGGGGCGCGACGGGCATCCGCGCGTCGGCACCGGCCTGATCCCCGACCTGGGGCTGCCGCGCCGGATGTGGGCGGGCGGCGCGTTGCAGTTCCACGCGGCACTGCGAGCGGGGCAGATGGCGGAAAAGGTCTCTCGGGTGGTGGACGTGACCCGCAAGGAGGGGCGCAGCGGACCACTGGGTTTCGTCACGCTGGCGCATGAGATCTGGCAGGGCGGCCAGCTGTGCGTGACAGAGCGGCAGGACCTCGTCTATCGCCAAGACCCGGACCCGTCCGCGCCGCGCCCGGTGCCGCCAGAGGCCCCGACAGGCGAAGAGGCCAGCCGCGAGATGGGTTTTTCCGAGACGCTGCTGTTCCGCTACTCTGCGCTGACCTTCAACGGCCACCGCATCCACTATGACGTGGAATACGCGCGGGCGGTCGAGGGCTATGGCGGGCTGGTGGTGCACGGCCCACTGCTGGCGCAGGGGCTTTTGCTGTTCGCGCAGGACAAGGCGCCGGTGCGCGGTTTCAGTTTTCGGGCGACGGCGCCCCTGATGCATGACGAGCGCGCCACCCTGTGCCGAAACGGCAACGACCTCTGGGTGCGCGGCCCGGACGGGCGCCAGTGCATGCAGGCGACGGTGGAATACTGATGTGTGGCGCCGGGGCGTCGCCCCGGCCGAATGTGCTCAGCAGCCGGTGCCGTGCACGACCACGCGCACCGTCTTGACCAGCACCCGCAGGTCATTGGCCAGCGACAATTGCGCCAGGTAGGCGGTGTCGAAACCGGCGCGCTGGGCAAAGGAGCTTTCGTTGCGCACCGAGACCTGCCAGTAACCGGTGATCCCCGGGCGCAGCGCGTAATAGGCGGCGCCGGGATAGATCTCCTGCTGGCAGGGCATCATCGGGCGCGGACCGACCAGCGACATGTCCCCGCGCAGCACGTTGAACAGCTGCGGCAGTTCGTCGATCGAGGTCTTGCGGATCAGCGACCCGATGGTCGTGACGCGCGGATCGTGGCGCAGTTTCTGCGTGCGGTCCCATTCCGCGCGCGCGGCGGGGTTCTGATCGAGATAGTCGCTCAGCCGGGCGTCGGCATCGGGCACCATGCTGCGCAGCTTCCAGATATTGAATATCCGTCCATTCCGGCCGATCCGTTTCTGCGAGTAGAAGGGCGAGTGACCGTCGCGTGCGACGAGCAGCGCAAAGATGCCGACGATCATCAGGATCGGAAGGGCACCGAGCAGGACGAGCGTCACGTCGAGCCCCCGTTTAAAGACGTCGCGGTAAAGGGCGGGACCGGTTTCGGCGCGCAGCGCCTCGTCGATCAGCTTCTCAATTCTGGCCGTTGGCAGCGGCTGGCGCAGTTGTAGTGTCAAGATGACCTCCTGAGTCATGCGTTGACGAGAGCACGGGAAATTGATCCGAGTTTATCGCTGTTTCAGGCATAGCTCCGCCATGACACGCAAATGCGTGTCCCCCCGGACGTCAGGACAAATTGCCCTGGCCATGTCTTCGAATGGCGATGCGCGAAAGGCGCAGCAGACCTACCGAGATACTCCCATTGTGGAAGCACCAACCCCCAAGTGCAGTTTATTTAAATTGCGACGAAAGTTTGTCCCAATCGTTCGACAGATTTCTTATGGCTTCACGCCGCCGTTCCGTCAATCTGCACCGGAGGGCGCAACCAAAAGGTGAAAAGTGCGCTTGTGGAGGCGATTGAAATACGGGGGAAATTTCGGTTGAACGCTCAATAATGACGCGAAATTTGGGGGTGTTTTCAGCGTCCCCAGGCAGCTTTGTTTCCCGTTGGTTAATCGAGGGCTTTGAAACAATTTCGAGGATTTTGGCGGGCAGATGTTTCCAGATCGGGAACAGTCTCTGGAAATAAGGGAAACAGGGCTGGGGCGCTGAGGCAATGGTCTCTTGGAAATCTTGCGGGTGCCTGTAAATTCATCCCGGCGGAAACAATGGCGGCGACGTGCCGTAACGGAATGCGTCGCTCGGTGGATTCTGATGCGGCTTTAGGAGCGACGGATATATTCGACAATTATAGGGGGAGTTGCCAAGCTCACGGATTGTTACAAATATAAGAAAATCGAGAGGGCTCGGCCTTGATCCTGCCCGAATCACACCTTGGCGCCGCCATTGATTCGCC
Source organism: Mameliella sp. LZ-28 (assembly GCF_012274245.1). Classification (NCBI taxonomy): domain Bacteria; kingdom Pseudomonadati; phylum Pseudomonadota; class Alphaproteobacteria; order Rhodobacterales; family Roseobacteraceae; genus Antarctobacter; species Mameliella sp. LZ-28. The sequence goes on from NZ_JAANYX010000032.1 coordinate 186,044, forward strand.
CGGATCTGCCACAAACTTGCCGGATTTTCGCCTCTTGCGGGAGAAATTTGGCGCGACAACACATTTGGCGAGAGCCGCGGCAGGGAGGCCAGTGTTGAAAGCCCGCATGGGCGCGGATATGTCGAGCCGGCAAGCGGATCGGGACGAAAGGGCGCACTGTGACCAACCATCTCTACAAGGGCGATCTGCCGGATGATCTGGACCTTGGCCCGGTCGTGGCCATCGACTGCGAGACGATGGGACTGAACCCGCACCGCGACCGGTTGTGTGTCGTGCAGTTGTCGGGCGGCGACGGGAATGCCCACCTCGTTCAGATCGCCAAGGGGCAGACAGAGGCGCCCAACCTTGCGCGCCTGCTGACCGCTCCGCAGGTTCTGAAGCTGTTTCACTATGGTCGGTTCGACATCGCAGCGATGTACAATGCCTTTGGCGCGCTGGCAGCGCCCGTCTATTGCACCAAGATCGCCAGCCGGCTTGTGCGCACCTATACTGACCGCCACGGCCTCAAGGCCCTGACCCAGGAACTGCTGTCCGTCGACATCTCGAAGCAGCAGCAATCCAGTGACTGGGGCGCCGCGGAGCTGACCGAGGCACAAAAGGACTATGCCGCATCGGACGTGCTGCACCTGCACCGGCTGCGCGACGCGCTGAACGAGATGCTGGACCGCGAAGGGCGCACGGAGATTGCCCAGTCCTGTTTCGATTTCCTGCCGACCCGGGCGATCCTTGACCTGGAAGGCTGGCCGGACACCGATATCTTTGCCCATGCGTAAGAGGGGATGAACATGCGCCGGGGAGACGGGCTTTACTCGCGGGTGATCGCCTGGCTGAAGATCCTTCTTCCCCTGGTGGCACTGGCCATGCTGTCGACGTTGTTCTTCCTGTCGCGCTCGACCGAGCCGTTGCAGGACGTGCCCTTTGTCGAGGCTTTGCAAAGGAATGTCGCGCGCGAGCAGGTGAGCGCGCCGTACTATGCGGGAACCACCACCAAGGGCGACGTGTTGACCATGACCGCGCGCAGCGTGCGGCCCGAGGGGGACGGCCAGATCATCGCCGATGAGCTGGAGGCACGGATGCGCCTGACCGACGGCAGCGAACTGCGGCTGGACGCCGTCGAGGCGACGCTGCGCGACAGGAACCAGTTGGCGCACCTGCAGGGCGGCGTGCGCATCGAAAGCTCGCAGGGCTATGTTCTGCGCACAGAGGGGCTGATGTCACGGCTGGACGAGATCGCGGCAGAAAGCATCGGTCCGGTCAGCGGCGAGGGTCCGGTGGGCCGTTTCGAGGCCGGCCATCTCAAGATCGCGCCCAGCGGAGAAGAGGGGGCGGTGCAAATGGTGTTTTCCGGCGGCGTGAAACTGGTATATCAACCGCCGAAAGAAGAAAGTGCTGCCGAATGATCCGTCACCTGCTTGCCGTCATGCTTTTCCTCGCGCCTCTGGGCGCGGCTGCGCAAGGGGCCCAGGTGGCCTTTGGCGGAATGCAGCAGGACACCCGCGCCCCGGTCGAGGTGACGGCCGACACGCTGCAGGTGAACCAGGCCGACGGAACCGCCCTTTATACCGGCAACGTGGTGATCGCGCAGGGGCAGATGCGGCTTGCGGCACCTCGGGTGCTGGTCGTCTACTCGAACGAGGCCGGGCGGATCCGGCGGATGGAGGCCACGCGCGGCGTGACCCTGGTCAGCGGCTCCGAGGCGGCAGAGGCGCAGCGCGCGGATTACGACATCGAGGCCGGGCAGGTCGTCATGACCGGCAACGTCCTGCTGACCCAGGGCCCAAGTGCGCTGACCGCCGAACGCATGGTCGTCAACCTCAGCGACGGCACCGCGCAGCTGTCGGGCCGGGTGCGCACCGTGTTGCAGCAGGCCCCCGACGGCGAGGGGCAGCCCTGAGATGGCCCGCCCGGACCTGAGCGTGACCGAAGGCGACAGTGGTCTTCGCGTCGAACACCTGCGCAAGAGCTATCGCAAACGCGTCGTCATCCGCGACGTCAGCCTGCGGGTGGACCGGGGAGAGGTTGCGGCGCTGCTGGGGCCGAACGGGTCGGGCAAGACGACGTCGTTCTATGCCATCGCCGGGCTGGTGAATCCCGAGGGCGGGCAGGTTCTGATCGACGGGTATGACGCGACCTTTCTGCCGATGTACCGCCGCGCGCGGCTGGGCATCGGCTATCTGCCGCAGGAAATGTCGATCTTTCGCGGCATGAGCGTCGAGGACAACATCGGCGCGGTGCTGGACATCGCCGAACGCAACGCCCACCGCCGCCGCGAGCGGCTGGAGGAACTGCTGGGCGAGTTTTCGATCGAACACCTGCGCCGCGCCCCCGCTCTGGCCCTGTCGGGTGGTGAACGGCGGCGGGTGGAAATCGCGCGCTGCCTCGCGGCGAATCCCAAGTACCTGCTGCTGGACGAACCCTTTGCCGGGGTTGACCCGATCAGCGTCGGCGACATCCGCCACCTTGTCGCGGATCTCAAGACCCGGGGCATCGGCGTGCTGATCACCGACCACAACGTGCGCGAGACCCTAGAGATCGTGGACCGTGCCTATATCCTGCATGACGGCAAGGTCCTGATGTCGGGAACGCCGCAGGAAGTGGTGCAGAACGAAAATGTCAGGCGTGTCTACCTGGGCGAGAACTTTCGCTTTGGTTGAAAATCGGGCCCTGCGCCCTTGACACTCTCCGGGGACACATTGTCGCTGGATCGCGCGTGATCCGCATTCGGTTTCCATTGACAGACCTGCCGGTTTCCTCATCAAATATGAGTATGGTGCTATCGATCACGGCATTGCGTGTTGGCGGGCTCCTCGGTTCCGAGGTTGTCCGCGTGCATTCCGCGATCCGGTACTACCTTCCCTGAACCTTGTGACGCCGCGACGGGGGCTTGTCCTCCGTGTGGCGTACGGGTGCATAAGAAAAGGACAAATCATGCGCTATCAGATCACGGGAAAACACATCGATATCGGCGATGCGCTCCAGGTTCATGTCACGAACGAGCTGGGCGGTGTGCTGGACAAGTACGGCCAGCGTCCGACCGACGCGACCGTGGTTTTCTCAAAGGCGGCCCATGAATATGTCTGCGAAGCGATCGTTCATCTGTCGAGCGGGCTGAACGCTGCCGCCAAGGGACATGCGACGGAAATCTATGCAGCCTTCGAGGCCTGCGCGGAAAAAATGGACAAACAGCTCCGTCGCTACAAGCGCCGGTTGAAAGACCATCACAAGGACCGGTCCGAACCTGTTGAACATTTCGGGGCAGCCTCGTATATCCTCGCCACCGAAGCGGATTCGGGGGAGGAAGAACCCGAAACGCTGCAGCCGATCATCGTGGCGGAGATGCAAACCAAGATCCCGTCTCTGTCGGTTGGGGAGGCCGTGATGCAGATGGAACTGGCCGGAGCGCCTGTTCTGGTGTTTCGCAACGAAAAGAAGGATGGCGTGAACGTCGTGTATCGCCGGGATGATGGCAACATCGGCTGGATCGATCCGTAAGGGTCCGTCCCCCGCCACCAGACCGGACCCGTGCAGTGTTCGCACCCTAGTTACAGGCAGGGCTCATGAAGTTTGTCGATCTCATCTCGCCGACTGCTGTCAAAGTCGTTTCCTCGACCTCCAGCAAAAAGCGACTGATGCATGACATCTCGGACCTCGCGGAGGGCGCTTATGGCGTCAACGCGCCTCGCATCCTCGAGGCGCTGATGGAACGCGAAGCCCTGGGGCCGACGGGTGTCGGCCACGGGGTCGCGCTGCCCCATGCGCGGATTCCCGGCATCGACGAGGTGGCGGGCGCCTTTATCCTGCTGGAAAAACCCGTCGACTTCGACGCGGTCGACCGCCAGCCCGTGGACATCGTCTTTGCGATCTTCGCCCCCGAAGAGGCCGGGGTCGAACATCTCAAGGCGCTGGCGCTGGTTTCGCGCAGCCTGCGGGACCAGGGGCTTTGCGCCAAGCTGCGCGCCAACCCGGTGCCGACCACGCTTTACACCATCCTGACAGAGACCGAGGCCTCCAAGGCCGCCTGAGGCATTTGCGCGACAAAGGTGCGAGGTCAGGAATTCCCCCGTTGGCGTTGATGCGCCGGCGGGGTATCTCAGTTGCATTCATCACCCCGACAACAGAGGAGGGCCGCACATGACCGGATCTATCGTCACCGCTTCCTCCCTGGATCGTTCGGGCCGCTGATTTTCCGCGCCTGCGGGCGCGCCCCATCCCCCCCTGGACGATCCGCCTTTGCGGCCTTTTCCGGGCCGCCTCTCATGATTTGAGAAAGACGGACCTATGGGCAATTCCCCCATCGCGGCACTTGTGCGTGTCTGCGAATTCTACTCTGACGGCGCCTGGATCGAAGGACGCGCCGTCGATCAACTGAACGAGGTTGCCGGCTGGCCCGGCATGGGCGCCGTTGCCGGGTTTCCCGACCTGCACCCGGGCCTTCATGGCCCGGTCGGGGGCGCCTTCCTGGCCGACCGCATCTATCCGCAACTGATCGGTCCGGACATCGGCTGTGGCATGGCGCTGTACCGGCTCGACCTGCCGCGCCGCAAGCTGAAGCTGGACAAGGCCGCGCGGCGGCTGGAGGTGCTGGAGGACGGGATGGCGGCCGAGGAGGCGCGCGCGGCGCTGGCGGGCACCGAGGCCGAAGTGCTGGGGCCCCAGGGGCTGGGCACCCTCGGCGGCGGCAACCATTTCTGCGAGCTTCAGGTGGTCCAGGAGGTGGCCGATACGGTGCCGGGCCTTGCGCCAGGTGATCTGTGCCTGCTGGTGCACACCGGCTCTCGCGGGCATGGTGCCGGGGTTTTCACCGGGATCGAGGACAGCTGGAAGGCCGGCTTCCTGCCCGGCAGCGAGGCGGCGGACAGCTATGTCTCCCTGCATGGCGCCGCGCAGGCCTGGGCGCGGATCAACCGCGCGCTGCTGGCGCAGGCGGCCTCAGAGGCCCTGCGCTGTTCAGCAGAGCTGATCTGCGATGCGCCGCACAACCACCTCGAGGCGCGACCCGACGGTTGGCTGCATCGCAAGGGCGCCGCCGCCCCGGATCGCGGGTTGGCGCCCCTGGCCGGGTCGCGCGAGAGCCTGAGTTACCTCATGGCGGTGCCCGAGGGGCCGGCAGAGGCGCTGGGGTCTGTCTCGCACGGGGCGGGGCGGCGCTATGACCGTGCCGCCATGCACGGGCGTATCCGCCGGGTGAAATCGGAACTGGAGGCGATGCGCCAGACCCGGTTCGGCGGGCGCGTTATCTGTGCCGACCGTGACCTGCTGATCGAGGAGGCGGGCAGCGCCTACAAGGACGCGGGCGCGGTTCTGCGTGATCTCGAAGGTTTCGGACTGGCGCGGGAGGCGGCGTCGCTGGCCCCGCTCATCACCTTCAAGACCAGCAAGGGAGGCCGCTGATGGTGACCCTCTTAATTTCCAGCGGCAACGGGCCATGCGAATGTCAGCAGGCGGTGGGTCATGTGCTGACCCGCCTGGCGGAAGAGGCCGAGGCGCAGGGCGTCACGCTGGACCTGGCCGAACGTGCGGGGCGCACTGGCCCGGTTTCGGCCATTGCCGTGCTCAGCGGGCCGGGGGCCCAGGCGCTGGCGGCGCGCTGGGAGGGTGTATTGCTCTGGCGCTGTCCCAGCACCCTGCGCCCGCGTCACAAGCGCAAGAACTGGTTCGTGCAGGTCTTTCGTCTGCCCAGAACGGCGCGCGGGGCGCATATCGACCCGCGCGAGGTGGAGATGACCGCGATCCGTGCCGGTGGTCCCGGTGGCCAGCACCAGAACAAGACCTCCAGCGCGATCCGCGCGCGCTGGGGCGCATATGCGGTCGTAGTGCGTGATCAACGCTCGCAGCATCAAAACCGGCGGTTGGCGCTGGAGCGACTGCAGGCGCTGGCCGATGCGGATGCCGCCGAGGCACGGGCGGCGCGGGAGGGGCAGGCGCATTGGCTGCACCATCAGTTGCAGCGCGGCGATCCCGCCCGCACGTTCGAAGGGCCGCAGTTCCGCGAACGGTGACGCAAGGCCCCCCCTTCTTTGGTTTTCCAAATACCTCGAGGGTGAGGCCGAAGGCCGAGGGGGCAGCGCCCCCTTCACGCCCAGTCGTCGAAGCCGAACATGGTATAGTCGCGCTGGTAAGCCTCGCGGCCCAGTGCCTCGATCTGATCATCGTAGATCTGGGCCAGGGAAAAGGGCGCGCGGTTGGGTAATTGCTGCGGGTCGGGCGGGTTGTCGTGGCCCACCTGCAGGGCAAGCGCGGGCAGGTAGGCCTGCATCTCGTCCTCGCGCACGATCATGTCGGGCAGGGTGAACTCGGCCATGCCCTGCAGGCATTGCGCCTGCGTGGCCCAATGGCCGTCCACCCGCACTGCCGTCTGGCCGTTGAGGTTGGCCTTGACCCAGGCCAGCCAGGCGGTGAAGGCCTCGCGGTGGGCGTCCACGTCATAGTCCAGCCCCGGCTCCCCCTCGGGGATGGGAAAGTTATGCGCCCGGCGCAGCACCTTGCGGATGCCCTGAAAGCCGCCTTTTTCCGTGGTCAGGATCCTGGAGCAAAAGGCGTCATGCGCGCGTGCCAGCGGATGCCGGATCACTGTAAAGCTGCGGTGGCCCGGGCGGTCTCGTTTCCAGGCCCGCAAGGAGCCCTGGTTGAATTTTTCCACCAGTTTGCCCGTGCCGACACCGTCCAGCGTCGCCAGCCAGTCCTTGACCGCGCGTTCCGGACCGGAGCGGATCGGCATGTACAGCAGCGGCGTCTCGGCGGCGGCGACATAGCTGGGGACGACCGGCCCGCGCCGTGGTTCGAAATTGGGGGTCCGGGCCAGGTTGAAACGGTCGAGCCGGGCCAGGCTGTCGGCCATCTCCTCGTAGTTCTGGACCTTCTCGGCGGTGGGTTGCGGGTTCTGCCGTTTCAGCGCGGTGTTGAGGCTGTCCAGTCGCGCCGCCACCCCCAGCCATTGCGCCAGCCCGTTCATGACGGCGACGTCCTGCAGATCCTCGTAGGCGACATAGAAGGCCGTCTGCCCGGTGGTCTGCAGAACATTCAGCAGCTTGACCTGGAAATCCTGCAACTCGGCCAGGTGGGCCTCGAACTCCTCGGCGTCGAAATGCGCCAGGGCATCCTTGCGTTTCTTGACGTTGGTCAGTTTCCATTGGCCGGTGGCCTGGGCGATCTTCTTGGAGATGTAGCTGTCGGCGGGGTTGCGCGTCAGCACGATCTTGGCCACGCGCGGATCGGTCAGCAGCGGCTCCAGCACGCGGGGGTCGTGATCGTGGAAATAGCGAAAGCCGCCCAGTCCGTCGCTGCCGGTGCGGATACGGTCGACCAGGCCAAGGGGATCGCGGTCGCGGTCCTCTTGCGTGATGTCCAGGATGTCCTGCGCATTCGGATAGCCGATGAAATGCGGGTTGAAGGCCTCTCCGTGGCAAGTCAGCTCGTCAAAGGCATTCAGGTTCGCCTCTAGGAAATTCGACCCTGTCCGCATCTCGGCGAAGATCACGAAACAGTCGAAACGCTGGGACATTGGGCACTATTTCCGGACGAGATAGGGTTTGCGGGCCTTGCCGGGATGCGCGCGGGGCAGCGGATCAACCGGAAAATCGCCCATGAGATAGGGGTGCATCCCCTGGTTCTTGAGGTCTTGCAGGAACTGGCCAAAGCCATTGAGTTCGACCAGGCGGGGGGCCTCGGCCAGGCGGCGGTTGTTCTTTTGCCCGATCTCGTCGATCAGCGTCTGCAGCGGCTCCATCGGGGCCTCGATGAAATCGGCCATCGTCCATGTGCGGATGCGGGCCTTGACGTCCGGCTGGCGCAACTGGTCCAGCATCTTTGCCTCGATCCTTTGCAGGCGCGCGGCCTCGGCCCGGATTTCGGCGAAATCGCCGCCGGACTGGAACAGCGGCACCGCCCAGGCGCCCGAGATGACGCTGATCTGGGCATTAGGGTCACGCGCCATGTGCCAGAGGACCTTGGAGGTGTCGCGCGGCCCGTACTGAAAACACTGGCGTTCGCCGCGCGTGTTCCACAGCAGGTTGGTTAGAAAGGCCTTGGGGTTGGCATCCCGCAGTTTCGCATTGTCCGACAGGGCCCCGGCGATGACGGTTTCCCCGCCGGCGAATTCCGCCCGTTCCGGCGCGAAAAGATGGCCGTGCACCTGCGCGCCGGTGGCCTTGGTCAACCAGGTCTCGAACCCTTGGAACAGGTCCGAAAATCCCTGGAAGACCGAGTATTTCCCGGCAGTCACGCCGTTCTCCCAGCCCCGGTTCGGGAACCGGCTTTGCATGTAGAGCCCGGGGCGGCCCCGGGTCCGCCGATCGACCGCCTTGGCAAAGATGCGGTCGATTTTGCCCGGGTTCGGTTCCTGCCGCTGCTGGTCGCTGTTCGGGTGGGTCAGGAACGCTTGGTACAGGCGGTCCGCGTGGGGCCAGATCTTGCGCGCGACGAAACAGTCCGACCGCCGCAATAGCTGCAGGTGGTCGTCGTAGAAGATGTGCGGCTTGCCCTGGAAATCGAACTTGGACAGGGTCAGCGAGCGGCTTTCGATCTGGGTGGAATAGAGCCGTGCCAGCGTCTGGAAATAGCTTTCGTCCGGAATCCAGACGCGGCGGAAATAGCGGTCATGACGGGGGCGCTGCGGGTCCTGCAGGATGGCGGTCAGGGTCTGGCGGGTCAGGCACCACCACTGGCTGCCCATATGCGGCACCAGCCCCTCTGGGATGCGGCGGGCATAGCCCGTGGCCCGCTGCAGATCGACGAACTTGTCAAAGAGATAGCGGTTGTTGCGCCAGGAAAACGGGAATTGCAGGGTAAAACGCTCTTGGTCCAACCCGCCGACCGTCCAGGGCACATCCGCGGTTGTGGCGCTCTCGATGAAATCGGTGCGCGGGCGGTCGGCCAGGTAGGCCTGCAATTCCGCCACCGGACGCAGCGGCAGGCAGGACCCGGACGAGAGGTAGACGTGCCGGACCTCGGGAAAGCTGTCCAGCATCAGCTGGGCGGCGTCCTGGCTGGCGGCGACAAGGCCCCAGGTGCCCCATTCACAGCGGTGGCGTTTGCAGAACCGCACGTCGGGCCGATCGGCCAGCGCCTTGCGGAATGCCTCGAACACCTGTTTGTCGACCTTGGCATCGACGTGGATCACCACCGGGCAGCCGCCCGCCGCCCAGTGCCGCGCCACCTGCTCGGCCCGGTCAAAGGCGGTGTGGACCAGCATGGCGACACCGACGCTCATGCCCAGTTGCCCTTGGACATGAGGCCGAGGATCTCAAGCTGGCGCCAGTTGATGTAGCGTTCCGACCACTTGCACCAGAGGTCCGGATTGTCCCGCACCCCTTCGGCATAGGCGATGTACTCGCGGCTGGCGCCGTAATGCTGGCCGCGTGTCAGCTCCTCTTCGGCCTTGGCGCCGAAGGTGGACAGGAATTTGGTGTGCAGCAGGATGCCACTGGCCTTTTCCCCGCCCCATTCGTCGTAGACCTGGTTCAACCCGCGCGGCAACAGGTTGTGGGTGGATGAGACATAGGCATAGCGCCGGTCCCATTTCACCAGCGGGATCTTGTTCAGCGCGGGCGCCAGCGCGGGTTTGTCGGCAAAGAACATCCGCGCCCGGGGCCCACCCTGGATCCAGAGATTGCCGAATTTCGGGTTCTTGCTGATCGCGTAGTTGCCGGCATCGAACCAGTTGGCGATTTCCATCGGGTCCTGCCCGGACTGGTAGGGCTGCAGGTCGATGCGCCCCTTGGGGTACATGTCCAGCAACATGGCCGAGAACGACTTGATCGAAGAGGCATCCAGCCAGTCGGTCAGCGCGCGTAAGGGGCGCGTGTCGCAGAACGGGTAGAGAAAGAACTCATCCGGGTCGACAGTCAGCGCCCAGTGTCCGTGCGCGTGTTTGAGCAGAAGCCAGTTGAGCCAGTCCATGCCGAAACGGGCGCGCTTGTAGCTGGCCCGCGTGGTCCAGACAGAGACATCGGGCTGTTCGGCAAGGTAATCCGCCGATCCATCGGTCGAGTCGTTGTCGACGAAAAAGAAATGACCCACCCCCATTTCGCGGTAGTAGCGCAGGAAATAGGGCAGGCGGATACCCTCGTTCCGCTGGGTCGAGAACAGCAGGATGTCCGAGGGCCGGATCTGGTCGGTACGATTGGAAACTGGGCGCAGTTCACGGCGCTTGCGGAAGGCGCGGATACGCCAGCGTTTCCGCTGTAGCCTCAGCCGGTATGCCTGCAATGCGCTCAAAATGCGTGCCTCTTCAACCGCGCCGGACAGGCGCCCTGTCTTGGGCTGCTATCAGGTCAGGGTTAAGACCGTTTTGAAATGCGCCTCCCAGGTCGGGGGCGCAAAGCGCGGTGCCTGTTCCGCGCGGGTCCGTCCTGCCCGATGATCCGCTGCCATCCGGCTTATCTCTTTGCGCCAAAGATACGTGTCCGCAACATCTGCGTAAACGGGAATGTCGCCCAGAACCTCCCTGTAGATCGGGAGGTTGTTCAGCAGCAACGGTACGCCTAGCGCCGCCGCCTCGACCGGGGGCAGACCATAGCCTTCGGCAAAGCTGGGAAAGAGCATCCCGGCGCTGCCTGCCAGCAGCGCGGCCACCTGCCCGTCATCCAGCCCGGGTAGTTCGTGCACAAGGGGCGGATGTGCGTCGAGGCGTTCAAAAACCTCGTGGTTTTCCCAACCCCGGCTGCCGCAGATCAGCAGGTGGGCGTCGGGGATGTCGTCCCAGAGGTCCAGCAGCAGGGCGTGGTTCTTGCGCGGCTCGATGGTGCCGAGGGTGACGAAATAGGGCGCGGTCCAGGGACCATCAGGTGCCTGCGCCGGCTCCGTCAGATCCAGCCCCAGCGGGGCCGAGACCGTCTGCGGCAGGCGTTGCGCGGCGAGGTGCCGGGCCAAGTCACGCTCTGTCTGGCGCGAGTTGCAGACCAGCAGATCGGCCCGCGCGGCGCGGTTCAGGAAATGGCGAAAGCGGCCGACCGTGCCGGGGCGCTGGTACTGCGGCACGTCCAGCGGGATGGTGTCATGGATGAACACGGTCACCCGGGCGTCGACGCCCCGTAGCGCCGACAGGACGCGATCCGTCAGGTTGGTGTGGCCGGTGTTCACATAGGTGAGGCCGCGCGGCAGGTGGCGGCGCAGCATGGCGGACAGGCGCAAGGGCAGGCAGCGTGCCACGCAGATCCGGCGCAGGTCCGATTCCGCCCGCGCGCGCATCGGGGCCAGCCCGCGCTTGATCCGTGACAGGCGGTCGGCCTCGCCCCAGTTGCCCGCCGCGATCCGGTCGCGCAGGGCGGCACAGCCTGTGGCATCCAGCAGAACATAGCCCAGCGATGAGCGCACCAGACCCCAGAGGCGGCCATGCTGCAACAGGTGAGTGAGATAGGCGAATTCGACTCGGTCTACGCCGGTCATGGGGCGGCCTGCCCGGCTGACCAGCCGGGTCAGGTCCAGCAGGCGGTCACGCGGAGTAATGGCCATCTTTGTGCCAGCGCCAGGCGTCGGCGATCATCTGCGGCATGGTCGAACGGTACGGCTCCCATCCCAGGTCCTCGCTGGCGCGGGTCGAGCCCGAGACCAGTTTTGTGGCATCGCCCGCGCGGCGTGGGCCGTCGGTGCAGGGCACGGGCAGGTTCGTCACCTGACCCGCCGCCTCGATCACCTCGCGCACGGAAAAGCCGCGCCCAGTGCCAAGGTTGAAGATGCGGCTGCCTTTGCCGTCGCGCAGCCAGCGCAGGCCCAGCACATGCGCCTCGACCAGGTCCATGACGTGGACGTAGTCGCGGATGCAAGTGCCGTCCGGCGTGTCGTAGTCCGTGCCATGCACGGTCAGGCCGGGGCGCTTGCCGTCCACCGCCTCCAGCATGACCGGGATCAGGTGTGTCTCTGGGCGGTGATGCTCGCCCACCTCGCCTTCGGGGTCGGCGCCGGCCACGTTGAAATAGCGGAAGATCACAGATTTCAGCCCGTGCGACGCCTCGAAATCCCGCAGGATGTTTTCCACCGCGCGTTTCGACGCGCCATAGGCGTTCAGCGGCTCTTGCGGGGTGTTTTCGTCCAGAACGACATTGTCATGCTCGCCGTAGGTGGCGCAGGTCGAGGAAAAGACGAAATCCAGGCAGCCCGCGGCGCAGGCGGCCTCGATCAGGGTCAGCGAGCCTTCGACGTTGTTGCGCCAGTAAAGGCCGGGCTTGGCCATCGCTTCGCCGACCTGGCTCAGGGCGGCGAAATGCATGACGGCGATGGGCTGCCACTTGGCGAAAACCTCGTCCAGGCGGGCGCGGTCGGACAGGCTGCCCTTTTCGAAGGGGCCGAATTTCACCGCATCCTTCCAGCCGGTCACGAGGTTGTCGTAGGTGACGGGCGTGTAACCCGCCGCTCTCAATGCCTTGCAGGCGTGGCTGCCGATATAGCCCGCCCCGCCTGTCACCAGTACCTGCGTCACGGGGTTATTCCGCTGCCTTGCGGGTCACCGCCAGTTCGTCGAGATAGGCGCCCAGGTCATCCTTGAGATCGTCGCGCGCCAGGCCAAAGGCCACGGTCGCCTGCAGGAAGCCGGCCTTCGAGCCGCAGTCGAAGCGTTGACCGTTGAAGCGGTAACCGTAGACGCCGCTGGCGTCGATTTCCTTGGCGATGGCATCGGTCAGCTGGATCTCTCCGCCGGCGCCGGTTTCCGGGTTTTCCAGGTGCTTGAACACGTCGGGGGACAGGATGTAGCGCCCGATCACAGCCAGGTTCGACGGCGCGTCTTCGGCCTTGGGTTTCTCGACCATGCCCCGCACCTTGACCATGTGGCCCATATCCTCGGAACAGTCGAGCACGCCGTAGGCGCTGACCTTGTCGCGCGGCACTTCCATCGCGGCGACCATGCAGCCGCCGGTGTCCTGGTAGGCCTCGACCATCTGCTGCAGGCAGGGCTTGTCGGCGGCGATCACGTCGTCGGGCAGCATGACGGCAAAGGGCTCGTTCCCGACCAGCCGGCGGGCGCACCAGATGGCATGGCCCAGGCCAAGCGCCTTGTGCTGGCGGATATAGGCGATCTCGCCCGAGTCCATGTTGGTCGACAGCAGTATGTCCAGCAGCGCGTCCTTGCCCTTGCGACGCAGCTCTTCTTCCAGCTGCGGGGCGACGTCGAAATAATCCTCGAGCGCGCCTTTGCCGCGCGAGGTGACAAAAATGAATTCCTCGATCCCGGCGGCGCGCGCCTCGTCGATGGCGTATTGGACCAGGGGCCGGTCCACCAGTGTCATGATTTCCTTCGGAACGGATTTGGTGGCCGGGAGGAAACGGGTGCCAAGCCCTGCCACGGGAAAGATCGCCTTGGTGACTTTCGTGTTCATTACAGTCTCCATATGTCCTTGCCTTCGGGCCGGTAGGGGCCTGGCCTTGCGGCCTGAATATCCTAAGGCAGGGCAAAAACCTTGGTAAAGTTGTGTTCCCAATATGTCATGAAGGGCCGTTCGGACCCACGATGGCGTATTAACCTCGCAGTTTCTGCACTCGCACAATCTCGGACGAGAGGCGAGAAGAAAAGAGCCACGGACGGATCGCGCGCCCCTCTCTCAGGCTTTGCCCGAATAGGCCGCCGGACTGCAGCCAGACGCCGTCGGGGGCAAAGCGGACGCGGTGGCGCCGGGCTGTCGGAGAAAAGAGAAACAGGCTGACGATGGCGCCGCTTTCCACCGCTTTCGCCGCCTCGGAGCGCAGGCGGCTGGCCTGCCAGGGACGACCGGACAGGTGGATGCGTGGCGCGTCCGGGCGGCCGGGAAAGGGCAGGAAGGGCTGATCCGCCGGGGGCAGCGGCGGGGTGTCGCCAAAGCCGCGGGTCTCACCCGCCTTGCCGCCGTTGCGCAGCCCCCGCATCAGCCGCATCACGTCTGCCGGGTCCAGCGGCCCGCGCTGCATGAAACGCAAAAGCCGCTGGCGCTGGGCGCGAACAAAGGCTCTCCAGGCCGGTATGCGTGCCTTTTGCGGGCAGTGCTTGCGCAGAAAGACCATCTGCGAGGCGCCGATCTGGCTCAGGTCTCGCGGGCTGCGGTCGCGGGCGCGGCGGCTGCTTTCCGCAAAGCCGTGATGCACCTGCGCCAGTGGCACCAGCGCGGTCAGATGCCCCAGGGCGGCAAGGCGCAGGTTCAGGTCGGTTTCGTCCAGGTAGAACCGAAAGGTGGGGTCAAAGCCGCCCATCTCGGCCAGCACCGACCGGCGCACCGCCATGTTGGTGCCCTCGGTCTTGATGACCTGGCCTTCGGGTGGGGTAGGGACCACGGGGGCGTCGCCGGGCAGATCCAGGTCATGGGCGGTGCCGGTCACATCGACCGTGCGGGCCTGCCACTGGAACGAGATGCCGTTGCGCCCGATCACATAGCCGCCGGCGCAGGCCACGCGGGGGTCCGAAAAGGGCGCCACCAGGTGCCGCAGCCAGAGCGGTTCGGGCACTGCGTCATCATCGACAAAGGCGACAATTTCACCGCTCGCGGCGCCGATGCCCAGATTCCGGGCAGCGGAAATATTCGCCGCGTCGTAGGAGATCAGTTTGATCTGAGGTGCATCGGGGCGGCTGGTCACCACTTTTGCCCCGGCAGGGCAGGTGACCACGATCACCTCAAACGGGGCGTAGTCCAGTTGCGCCACGCCGGTCAGGCAGCGCGCCAAGGCCGCCGGGCGGTCCCGGCTGACGATGACGATGCTGACCGGCGGGGTCACCTTGGCTCAGGCCTCTTTCAGATCCACCCCCGGAGCGTAGGCGATGAAGAAGGGGTTGGCGAAACCTTCCTTGCCATAGGCCAGCGGAGTGTGATCGTCGAACCGCACCACGCGGCCGCCCGCGCCGTGCAGGACGGCATGACCGGCGGCAGTGTCCCATTCCATCGTGCGGCCCAGGCGCGGGTAGAGATCGGCCTCGCCGGTGGCGACAAGGCAGAATTTCAGCGAGGAGCCTGCGCTGGTCATGTCCTTGACGTCATACTTGGCGATGTAGTCGTCGGTGGCCTGGTCGCGGTGCGATTTCGACGCCACCACCATCAGCTTGGAATTGTCGGGGTCGGTGACGCTGATCGGCGTTGTTTCCCCGGTGGTGTCCAGGTCGAAGGGGCCTGTCTCCTCGACCGATTTGCCGACGCTGTCGGTGAAGAACATGCGGCCCTTGGCGGGGGCATAGACGACGCCGCGCGTCGGCACGCCATCCTCGACCAGCGCAATGTTCACGGTGAAATCGCCGCGCCTCTTGATGAATTCCTTGGTGCCGTCCAGCGGATCGACGATCAGGAAGGTCATGGCCGAAATGTCGTGGCTGTCGGCCTGTTCCTCGGTCACCAGCGCCACGTTCGGGAAGGCCGCGCGCAGGCCCTCGGAGATCAACGCGTCGGCGGCTTCGTCCGCGACAGTGACGGGGCTGTTGTCGGACTTCACCATGACCTCGAAATCGTCGGAGTTGTAGATCTCCATGATCTTTTCGCCTGCCTGCAGGGCCAGTCGGCGCATCACGGTGGTCAGTTCTGAATAGTTCATGACAAGGCTCCAGACCGCGCGGGACCCACGCGGATTTATTGATTTGAAAGCTCGCGGGCCTTATGCTGCCCGCAATCAAAAACGGCAAGTGTGCGGTCGATGGCAAGGGCGCACCCGGAGCAGGCAAGATGTTTCAGGCTTCAAGACCCCGCTCCCGGCTGGGTTCCATCATCTACATCCTTGAATTGATCTACCACAATTCCGTGCGCGCGGTGCGCAAGACGCATGGCAATGCCTTCATCGCGATCTTCATGAACATGCTGCAGACGATCATCTTCGTCCTGGCGTTCTATTTCATGTTCCAGATCCTCGGGATGCGCAGCGCGGCGCTGCGCGGCGATTTCCTTGTCTACATCATGACCGGTGTCTTTCTCTTCATGACGCATACCAAGACGCTGGGTGCCGTCGCCGGGTCCGAAGGGCCGGCCAGCCCGATGATGCAGCACGCGCCGATGAACACGGCCATCGCCATCGTTTCGGCGATGATCTCGACGCTCTACATCCAGATCCTGTCGCTGATGGTGATTCTCTTCGTCTACGACGTGGCCTTCAACCCCGAGGTCATGCAGGAGATCCACGATCCGATCGGTTGCCTGGCGATGATCCTGCTGTCCTGGTTCTCGGGCGGGGCGATCGGGCTGGTCTTCCTGGCGGCGAAACCCTGGTTCCCGACCCCGGTCAGCATCATCTCGACCGTGTACCAGCGAGCCAACATGATCGCGAGCGGCAAGATGTTCGTGGCCAATACGCTGCCCAGCTACATGTTGGTGATGTTCGACTGGAATCCCCTGTTTCACACCATCGACCAGTCGCGTGGATACGCTTTCGTGGATTACAACCCCCGGAATTCCGACTGGGAATATGCTTTGTACCTGAGTATCATCCTCGTAATGATTGGTCTCATGGGTGAGTTCTACACCCGCAAACACGCCTCGGCCTCGTGGAGCGCGCGCCGCTGACGGTCTCGCTCTTCCGGGCCTGGGCGCGGACATAAGGACGAGAGAGTAATGAATAGATTTGCAGCCATTTTCATCTGCCTCGCAGGGGCAGCTTCGGCGCAGGATTTCCCCGCGCTTTACAACGTCACCGGGCTGGATGACGGCGACGTGCTGAACATGCGCACCCGCCCGACGGAGAACGGCACCGTGATCGGCGCGCTGGATCATGACGCGCGGCTGGTCGAGGTGATCGAGGAAGACGATGGTTGGGGCCGCGTCAACGTCGAGGGACTGTCCGGCTGGGTTCCGCTGGAATCGATGGAGCGTCTCGAGGGCACCGAGCTGCCCGCCGGCTACCAGTTCAAGTGTTTCGGCACCGAACCGTTCTGGAGCGCGACCGTGGTGCAGGACGACAAGCTGACCTTCACCCGCCCCGACGACGACGACAAGGTGTTCAGCGCTTCGGGCCTGACGACCGCCGCCAGCCGCGACCATCCCTTTGCCCTGCTGGGCGCCAAGATGGGCGAACATGTGACCCTGGTCATGACCCATGAGATCTGCACCGACGGCATGTCCGACTACAAGTTCGGCTATTCCGGTGCGGTGGTGATCGGCGGCTATGAAACGCAGGTCTACACCGGCTGCTGTTCGCTGGACATGAACTGAGGCAGGGGGCGGCGATGCTGAGGATTCTGCTTGCACTGCTGGTCCTCGGTGGCGCCGCCGCGGCCCAGGACACCTATCCGCGCCTGCATGACGTCGTGGGCGTGGCCCCGGATGATGTGCTGAACCTGCGTGCCGGGCCGGGGGCCGGGCACGACAAGGTCGGCGAACTGGCCTTCGACGCCCGGGGCATCGAGGTGGTCCGGGCCGAGGGCAACTGGGGCCTCGTGAATGCCGGAGAAAGGCCCGGATGGGCCTCTCTGCGGTATCTGTCCCCGCGTGCCGACGGCGATCTGCCCAATGTCCGCCGCGTGACCTGCGGCGGCACGGAACCCTTCTGGGATGTCGAGGTCTTTGCCGGGCAGGACGCCACGATCCGGACACCAATGACCTACGAGACCGGCGACAGGTTTTCCGTCGGGCTGTTCCAGAGGGCTTACAACCCGCTGGAAAAATACGTCCTGCAAGGGACGGACGGCAGCCGCGATCTGGCGCTTGTCGTGGCCGGGGCCTATTGCGACAACGGCATGTCCGACAATGAATTCGGGCTGGACGCGACGCTGATCGTCACCGGGCCCGATGGCTACGTCTATTCCGGCTGTTGCGAACTGTCGGACTAGGGCCGCGCCGCATAGGCTCAGGTCACCACCCGCAGGGTCAGGTTGATCCGCCCGCCCTTCGGCAACAGTGTGGATGAACCAAAGCGGATCCGGTCGACCCCGTGGAAAGCCAGCCGCGCGTCGCCGCCCATCACCACCACGTCCCCGGATTTCAGCCAGATCGACGAGGTCTTGCCACCGCGGTCCACGTTGCCCATGCGGAACAGCCCGTCGTCCCCCAATGAGACGGAAACCACCGGGCAGGAGAAATCCGCCTCGTCCTCGTCCCGGTGCAGGCCCATGCGCGCGCCTTCGCCGTACCAGTTGATCAGGCAGCATTCTGGCAATCGCGCACAGCCCGAGACGCCGCGCCAGATCGCAAGCACCTCTTCGGGGATCGGCGGCCAGTCGATGCCGTCCGGGTGGCGCCGTTCATAGCGATAACCCCTGCTGTCGCTGTACCAGCCAAATGCGCCCGCCGCGCTCATCCGCACCGACATCGGCCCGCGGCGCGTGCGCGGCGTGAAGAGTGGCGCCACCGCCAAAACCTCGCGCAGCCGGGCCACCAGGGCCTCCTGCGCCGGGCGGTCGAGAAAGCCGGGATGGATGACAAAGCCTTTTTGCGTGATCGCGTCAGTCATAAGGGGGTTGTCAAGGAATGCAGGCTAGATGCCAACCGATGTTAGCGAGAAAGCCGTGAAATGCTGTCATCAGGATGCTTGCAGGCCCTCATACCCCTCCTTATATGTCCTCCGAACGCCGGGCACGCCCCTTACAGCGTGCCCAGCGACCACCATACGGGGCTGGATGCCGTAACGGGTCCGTCGCCTCGTGACATCGCCTTGAGAATGAAAGGGATCGAAACATGGGTAAAGTGATCGGTATCGACCTCGGCACCACCAACTCCTGCGTGGCCATCATGGATGGTTCGCAGGCACGCGTGATCGAAAACGCCGAAGGTGCACGCACCACCCCCTCCATCGTCGCCTTCACCGACGACGAACGCCTTGTTGGTCAGGCCGCCAAGCGCCAAGCCGTGACCAACCCGGAAAACACCGTCTTCGCCGTCAAGCGCCTGATCGGCCGCCGCGTCACGGATCCGGAAGTGACCAAAGACAAGGACATCGTTCCGTACAAGATCGTGGACGGCGGCAACGGCGACGCTTGGGTCGATATCCGTGGCGAAAAGTTCTCGCCCTCGCAGATCTCGGCCTTCACCCTTCAGAAGATGAAGGAAACCGCCGAGTCCTACCTGGGCGAGGAAGTGACCCAGGCGGTCATCACCGTCCCGGCCTACTTCAACGACGCCCAGCGTCAGGCCACCAAGGACGCCGGCAAGATCGCCGGACTCGAAGTGCTGCGCATCATCAACGAGCCGACGGCCGCCGCACTGGCCTACGGTCTCGACAAGAAGGATTCGAAAACCATCGCGGTCTACGACCTTGGCGGCGGTACCTTCGACGTGACCATCCTGGAAATCGACGACGGCCTGTTCGAGGTCAAGTCGACCAACGGTGACACCTTCCTGGGTGGCGAAGACTTCGACATGCGGATCGTCAACTACCTGGCGGACGAGTTCAAGAAAGAGCACCAGGTCGACCTGACCAAGGACAAGATGGCCCTGCAGCGCCTGAAAGAGGCGGCGGAAAAGGCCAAGATCGAACTGTCCTCGGCCACCCAGACCGAGATCAACCAGCCGTTCATCTCGATGGGTTCCAACGGTCAGCCGTTGCACATGGTGATGAAGCTGACCCGCGCCAAGCTGGAAAGCCTTGTCGGTGACCTGATCAAGAACTCGATCAAGCCTTGCCAGGCCGCGCTCAAGGATGCCGGTATCTCCAAGGACGAGATCGACGAGGTCGTTCTGGTCGGCGGTCAGACCCGGATGCCCAAGGTGTTCGAGGAAGTGACCAAGTTCTTCGGCAAGGAGCCGCACAAGGGCGTGAACCCGGACGAGGTCGTCGCGATGGGCGCCGCCATCCAGGCCGGCGTTCTGCAGGGTGACGTCAAGGACGTCGTGCTGCTGGACGTGACCCCGCTGTCGCTCGGCATCGAGACGCTGGGCGGTGTCTTTACCCGCCTGATCGACCGCAACACCACGATCCCGACCAAGAAGTCGCAGATCTTCTCCACCGCCGAGGACAACCAGTCGGCCGTGACGATCCGCGTCTTCCAGGGGGAGCGTGAAATGGCCGCGGACAACAAGATGCTGGGCCAGTTCAACCTCGAGGAAATCCCGCCGGCGCCGCGTGGGATGCCGCAGATCGAGGTGACCTTCGACATCGATGCCAACGGCATCGTCTCCGTCGGTGCCAAGGACAAGGGCACCAACAAGGAGCAGAAGATCACCATCCAGGCATCTGGCGGTCTGTCGGATGACGACATCGAGCGCATGGTCAAGGAAGCGGAAGAGAACGCCGACGCCGACAAGGCCCGCAAGGAACTGGTCGAGGCGCGCAACCAGGCTGAAAGCCTCATCCATTCGACCGAGAAGTCGATCGAGGAGCATGGCGACAAGGTCGATCCCTCGACCGTCGAGGCGATCGAACTGGCCGTGGCCGCGCTCAAGGACGATCTCGAAAAGGACGACGTCACCGCGGACAAGCTGAAAGGCGGCATCCAGAACGTCACCGAAGCCGCGATGAAGCTGGGCGAGGCGATCTACAAGGCGCAGGCCGATGAGGGCGGCGATGCCCCCGAGGCCGCCGATGACGCCGCGGGTCCGGGCGACGACGACATCGTCGACGCGGACTTCGAGGATCTCGACGACAACAAGCGGGCCTGAGGCCAGCGCCCTCGGAACCAATCTGGGGCCGGTCCGGACACCGGGCCGGCCCCATGACGTTCCGCAACGAGGAGGACGACCATGTCCAAACGAGACTATTACGACGTACTCGGCCTCGAGCGCGGTGCCTCGGCAGACGAGATCAAGAAAGCCTACCGCAAGAAGGCCAAGGAGCTGCACCCGGACCGCAACGCCGATAACCCGGAGGCCGAGTCGCAGTTCAAGGAGGCCAACGAGGCCTATGACGTCCTGAAGGATGCCGACAAGAAGGCGGCCTATGACCGCTTTGGCCACGCGGCCTTCGAAGGCGGGATGGGCGGCGGCCCGCGTCCTGGCGGCGGCATGGGCGGCGGCAACGCCGATTTCGCCAGCGCCTTTTCCGACGTCTTCGACGATCTTTTCGGCGATTTCATGGGCGGCCGCCAGGGGGGGCGCCAGCGCGCGGCGCGCGGGGCCGACCTGCGCTACAACCTGCGCGTGACGCTGGAAGAGGCCTATAACGGGCTGCAGAAGACCATCAAGGTGCCGACTTCGATCCAGTGTGACGAATGCCACGGATCGGGCGCCGAAGGCGGGGCCGAACCGACCACCTGTCCGACCTGTTCGGGCCTGGGCAAGGTCCGCGCGACGCAAGGGTTCTTTACCGTGGAACGGACCTGTCCGACCTGTTCGGGCCTGGGCCAGATCATCAAGAACCCCTGCAACAACTGCGGCGGCGCGGGCCGGGTGCAGAAGGAACGTGCCCTGTCGGTGAACATCCCCGCGGGTGTGGAAACCGGCACGCGCATTCGCCTTGCGGGCGAAGGCGAGGCCGGGATGCGCGGTGGCCCTCCGGGCGATCTCTACATCTTTATCGAGGTCGAGCCGCACAAGATCTTTGAACGTGACGGCGCCGAACTGCACTGCCGCGTGCCGGTGGCGATGACCGTTGCGGCGCTGGGCGGCGACATCGAGGTGCCGACGATCGACGGCGGCCGCTCGCGCGTCAAGATCCCCTCGGGCAGCCAGTCCGGCCGCCAGATGCGCCTGCGTGGCAAGGGCATGCCAGCCCTACGCGGCGGCGCCTCGGGCGACATGTTCATCGAGTTGGCGGTGGAAACCCCGGTGAACCTGACCTCGAAACAGAAGGAGCTCCTGCGCGAGTTCGAATCCCTGGCCGAGGACAACAACCCGGAATCACACAGTTTCTTCACTTCGGTGAAAAACTTCTGGGACTCGATGAAGGGGTGATCTGACGCATCGCGCATTGCGCGGCGAAGCCTCCAGCGGAGGGTTCGGTCAGATCACAGGGCCTTCCCGCCACGACAGGCGCCACGCAACAGCCCTTGCGTGGCGCCTTTGCGTTCGCAGATTGTTCAGGTCCGTTAACCAACTGTTCACCTCGGTGCGCCACCATCGCCGGCATGACCCGAGGCCCGCATTTCTCCGACTCACAGGCTGCCCTCTTCGATCATGATGAGGCACCCGCCCGGCCCGGTCCGGGGGCCCAGAAACTGCCGTCCTACATCCGCGATCACCGCGCGCGCCTGCGCGAAAGATTCCTGATCGGCGGGGCAGAAGCACTGCCGGACTACGAACTGATGGAACTGGTCCTGTTCCGGGCCATTCCCAGGCGGGACGTCAAGCCGTTGGCGCGCCTACTGCTGGAAACCTTCGGGGATTTCAACGGTGTCGTCTCGGCGCCCCTGCATCGCCTGAAAGAGGTCAATGGCGTCGGAGAGGCCGTCGTGACGGAACTCAAGATCGTCGAGGCGGCGGCGCACCGTCTGGCGCGGTCGCGGGTCCTGCGCAAACAGGTGGTCAGCAGCTGGGATGCGCTGATCGACTATTGCCAGACCACCATGTCCCACCGTGACACCGAACAGTTCCGCATCCTGTTTCTCGACCGAAAGAACGTGCTGATCGCCGATGAGCCGCAGGCGCGCGGCACGGTCGATCATGTGCCCGTCTATCCGCGTGAGGTGGTGAAACGGGCGCTCGAACTCAACGCCTCGGCGCTGATCCTGGTGCACAATCACCCGTCGGGCGACCCCACGCCCAGCCAGGCGGATATCGACATGACGGCGCTGATACAGGTGGCCGCCGATGCCTTGGGCATCACGCTGCACGATCACCTGGTGATCGGGAAATCGCGTGAACTCAGTTTCCGCAGCGAAGGGTTGCTCTGACGCTGCGCGGGATCACCGAACCCAGACCTCGACCCGCCGGTTCACCTGCCGCCCCCAGGCGCTGTCGTCGCAGGCCATCGGCAGGGCCTCGCCAAAGGCGCGCGCGCTGATCTGCACCCGGTCCAGGTCGGCCGTTTCCGCCGCATCCTCGACCGCGCGGCGCACGGCCTCGGCCCGGCGTCGCGCGATGTCCAGATTGGCCGCAGCGGGCCCGACCCCGTCCGAGAACCCGACAAAGACCAGCTCTCGTCCATCATACCCTCCTGCCTCCAGCGCGCGGGCAAGCGCCAGGACGTTCGAGCGGGACTGCGCGTCCAGCTTGGTCGACCCGGTCTCGAAACGGAAGGTAGTCGTCAGCCGCCGCATCGGCCCAAGCGCGGTCACCATGTTCTGCAAGGCCGCCAACCCCTCTTCGCCCTCGGCCACGGCGACGGCATTGGCCAGGCGGTCTCCCTGCAGGTCCAGGGCCACTTCTTCGGGAGCCTGGTCGATGTAACCGGCGTCGCGGATCGTGATCTGGGCCGATGACCCATGCGCATAAGCCAGGAAATCGCGGGCCAGCTTGGGCAGGCGCCGCGCCGGGATATACAGGAACATCGGCGCGGTCAGCGGATAGTCCTCGGTCTTGATGCTGCGCCGCGCCGCCCGCAGGGTAAAGCCGCAGGCCCCGGCCAGAACCAGCGGCCGGGTCACGCCCGTTTCGGCATAACTGGCCAGCCCCAGCCCGAAAGGATCGACCGCCACGGCCCGGACAAGCGCGGTATTGCTGTCGTGGCGTCTGGCGCCATCGACCAGGTCAAGGCGGGCAGGGCGCAACAGCCGGTCCTGCAAGCCCTGCACC
Organism: Mameliella sp. LZ-28; assembly: GCF_012274245.1. Taxonomy (NCBI): domain Bacteria; kingdom Pseudomonadati; phylum Pseudomonadota; class Alphaproteobacteria; order Rhodobacterales; family Roseobacteraceae; genus Antarctobacter; species Mameliella sp. LZ-28. Next base: position 209,515 of record NZ_JAANYX010000032.1, read on the forward strand.
ATGCCAGAGCCTTCGCCCCGAAGGTGCAGCGTGATCGGCGCATCCGGGCCGCCCAGATCGGTCCAGTTGGTGATCCGACCGGAAAGAACATCGACCAGTTGCGCGATCGACAGTCGGTCGACCGGATTGCGCGGCGAGACGATCGGCACCGCCGCATCCAGCGCCAGCACGCGAGAGCGGTTCGGCGCCGTCAGGTCCCCCAGTCCCGCCGCGCGGGCGCGGGCGGCCTCTTCGGGACGGATTTCGCGCAGGGCCATGACGATATCGGCCTCGTCCGCCAGCAGGTCGGCAAAACCGCTGTCGGTGTCCGTGACGCGAAAGGTAAACCGTCCAAGGACACGCCCGCCCGGTTTGCGCAGGGCATAGACCGCCCCGGTGGCTGTTCCGATGCGTTCCGCCTGCAACCCGCTGCGGGCGGCAAAGCCCTCGACAAGGGCAGGCATCAACCCGTGACCGACACTGGCGGAGCCGGAAATCGTCACCTCTGCGACATAGTCGATCAGCGACGGGCAGCCGACGCCGGTGCAGGTCACGCCCGAGCCATCGACGGTCAATTCGCCAAAGCGGGTCTCGATCCGGTAGAACTCGCCGTCGAACCCCAGAAGGGTGCCCGACAAGGCGATGCTGCCATCCCGCGATTTCAGCGTGATGTCCTGCGCCAGGGCGAAACCGGCCTGCATGAAAAGGAAAAGTGCGGCGAATACCGCCGCACGACTGATCGACATGAAGTCCCCGTCACCCGCCTGTCATCTGGCGGCGATAGTCATGTCTTCGACAAGGTTTTTCAACACCAGAAAGTCGCCCAGAACCTCGCAAGAGGGCATCTGCAGCGTCAGGTCGCGGGTGCGCAGATCGCCGCCGTCACGGATTTCCAGCGTCTGTGCCTCGACCTGGGTTTCGCAGTTGCCTGCCGTCACCTCGGCCTCGACCGACAGCAGGATCTCACCGCCGCGCTTGGCCGTGCCGGCGGGGAAGGAATAGACCTCGGCGGCCAGCGCCTCGGGCGTGTCGGCGCGGCCCATGCGGGTCAGGAACCCACCTTCGCCCTTGGCGGCGGCGGTCAGGTTGCCGGCATGGGCGGCCCAGATGTGGCCATCGGTGAAATAGCCCGCATCGAATTCGCGGGCATGCAGTTGCAGCCCGGCCTCGCCCTTCCACTGCACGACGACGCGGTCATAGAATGGCAGCGAGCTGACATCCGTGCTGGCCAGCGTGCCTTCGCCGCTGGCAAAGCTGGCGATGAAGACGGCCTGTTCGGCAAGTGCGGGGACCGTGACGGAGAGCGAGCCGTCCGGCTGGATCACCTCGGTGAACATCATGCCCTGGTGGTGGATCGTCACCCGTTCGCTGGCGCGGCAGGGGGCAATCAGTTCCACGTCGACAAGCGCACCTGCCGTTGGCGTCGCGGTCATTGTCATGTCGCAGGAAAACCCGGTTTCGGCGGGCGCCTCCTCGGGCAGGTCGGCCTGGGGCAGGTCGACCTCTGCGGCGGCCTTGACCACCACGGGGGCTTCCGGCAGCTGCGCCTCGGGCGGGCGGTCGACGGGGATCATCGGCAGGACAACGGCTGACGAGGTCTGCTTGATCTCGGAAATTTCCAGCCGGGGTTCAGGTGCCTTGCCGCCCTGCTGGGGCAGGGCAAAACCGTATTGCATCACGTAACCGGTCCCAAGCGCGCAAACCAGCGTCGCGCCGCCGAGAAAATAGCTGGTAAGCCGGGCCATGATGAAGACTCCTGTCCTTTGTTCTCATCTTGCAGGATGAAAGGTAAACATGGCGCGCATAGGGCACGCAGGCGGAGTCATTGAGGCCTAAATCGGGCGGGCGGCCCGCCAGGGGCCGCCGCGCGGGGTCAGCTGAGCCGACCGTGGCAATGCTTGAACTTCTTGCCCGACCCGCAGGGGCAGGCGTCGTTGCGGCCGGGATTGCCCCAGGTTTCGGGGTCGTTCTCGTCGAACCCTGCGGCCACGGCCTCGGGCGAGGGCGCATCGCCTGCGGGGGCGGCGGCAGAGGGGGCCGGGGCGGCCGCGGCCGCGGCGCGGTCCATCTGGCGCTGCATCTCTTCCTGCTGGCGGCGCATCTCGGCGATCATCGCCTGTTGCTCCTCTTCGGACATCGGGCGCACCCTGCTCAGCTGCTCGGTCACCGTCTCGCGCAGGCCGTCCAGCATGTTCTGGAACAGCTGGAAGGATTCGTTCTTGTATTCGTTCAGCGGGTCACGCTGCGCATAGCCACGGAAGCCCACGACCGAGCGCAGGTGTTCCAGCGTCAGCAGGTGTTCGCGCCACTTGCCGTCGATGGTCTGCAAGAGAACCTGCTTTTCGATCTGACGCATGGTGTCCGGGCCAAAGGCCTCGGTCTTCTCGGCCATCATCTCGTCGCTGGCTTCTTCCAGCCGCTCGCGGATCACTTCCTGGTCGACGCCGTCCTCGTCGGCCCAGCCGATGATCGGCAGGTCCATGCCCAGCTTTTCCAGCACGGCGGCATAGAGACCCGGCATGTCCCACTGGTCGGCATAGGCCTTGGGCGGCGCATAGGCATCCACCAACTCCTCGATCACCTCGTGGCGCATGTCGGTGGTGATCTCGCTGACGTCCTGCGATTCCATGATCTCGCGCCGCTGGCTGAAGATCACCTTCCGCTGGTCGTTCATCACGTCGTCGAATTTCAACAGCTGCTTGCGGATGTCGAAGTTGCGCCCCTCGACCTTGGCCTGCGCGCGTTCCAGAGATTTGTTCACCCAGGGGTGAACGATGGCCTCGCCTTCCTTCATGCCCAGGCCCGACAGCACCTTTTCCAGCCGTTCCGAACCGAAGATGCGCATCAGGTCGTCTTCGAGGCTCAGGAAGAAGGACGACCGCCCCGGGTCGCCCTGGCGGCCCGAACGACCGCGCAACTGGTTGTCGATGCGGCGCGATTCGTGGCGTTCGGTGGCCAGGACGAACAGGCCGCCCGCCTCCTTGACCGCCTGTTCGTCAGCCTCGTGCTGCGCCGCGATCTCGGCGCGGATCTCGTCGGGGTGACGATCGGGATTGGCGGCGATGGCTTCCATGATCTGGAATTCCACGTTGCCGCCCAGCTTGATGTCGGTGCCGCGGCCCGCCATGTTCGTGGCAATCGTGATCGCGCCCAGCTTGCCGGCGTCGGCGACGATCTGCGCCTCCTGCTCGTGCTGGCGCGCGTTCAGGACGTTGTGCTTCAGCCCCGCCTGCGTCAGCATCTGGCTCAGCATCTCGGACTTCTCGATCGAAGTCGTGCCGACAAGGACCGGCTGGCCCTTTTCATGCGCCTTGCGGATTTCCTCGACGATAGCGGCGTATTTTTCGGTTCCGGTGCGATAGACGGCGTCGTCCTCGTCGATCCGCGCAATGGGCAGGTTGGTCGGAACCTCGACCACGCCCAGGCCGTAGATCTGGCCGAATTCCTCGGCCTCTGTGGAGGCCGTCCCGGTCATGCCGGACAGTTTCTCGTAGAGGCGGAAGTAGTTCTGGAAGGTCACGCTGGCCAGCGTCACGTTCTCGGGCTGGATGTCACAGCCTTCCTTGGCCTCGATCGCCTGGTGCAGACCGTCCGACAGGCGCCGCCCGGCCATCATCCGGCCGGTGAACTCGTCGATCAGCACAACCTCGCCGTCGCGGACGATGTAATCCTTGTCCTTGGTGAACAGCTTGTGCGCCCGGATCGCCTGGTTGACGTGGTGCACGACGGTGGTGCTCTCCGGGTCGTAGAGGCTCCGGCCTTCTTCCAGCAGCTCATGCGCCTGCAGCATCTGCTCGAGGTACTCGTTGCCCTCGTCGGTAAAGGTGACGTTCCGGGTCTTTTCATCGACGGTATAGTGATCCTCGGCCAGTTCCGGGATCAGCTTGTCAATGGCCTGGTACAGTTCGGACCGGTCGTCGGAGGGCCCCGAGATGATCAGCGGCGTCCGTGCCTCATCGATCAGGATCGAGTCGACCTCGTCGACGACGGCAAAGTAGTGGTCGCGCTGGAACATCTGATCCAGCTCGGACTTCATGTTATCGCGCAGATAGTCGAAGCCCAGCTCGTTGTTGGTGGCGTAGGTGATGTCGCAGGCATAGGCCTGCTTCTTTTCCTCGTCGGGCTGGCGCGGGTAGACGACGCCGGTCGACAGGCCAAGCGCGCCGTAGACGTTGCTCATCCACTCGGCGTCCCGCTTGGCGAGATAGTCGTTGACGGTGACGATATGCACGCCCCGACCGGTCAGCGCGTTCAGGTAGGCGGGGAAGGTCGCGACCAGTGTCTTGCCCTCACCGGTCTTCATCTCGGCGATATTGCCCTGGTGCAGGAAAATCCCGCCCATCAGCTGAACGTCGAAGGCACGCAGGCCAAGGGCCCGCTTGGCGGCTTCGCGGCAGTTGGCAAAGGCCTCGGGCAGCAGCGAGTCGAGGCTCTCGCCCTTTTCGATGCGCTCCTTGAACTCCTGGCTCTTGGCGATCAGACCGGCATCGTCGAGTTTCTCGAACTCCGGCTCCAGCGCGTTGATCTTTTCCACCAGCGGGCGTGTGGCCTTGATCTTACGGTCATTCGGCGTGCCGAATACCTTGCGCGCGATTTTTCCAAGCATGGTCTGATGTACCTGTTTCCAGCGTCAAGTGCGGCATCTGCTTGCCCGCCTCGCACATGAGCCATATGACGGAACGAAAAGACCGGCCTCGCAGAGCCTTTCGGGCATGTAAGGGGACGGCTGTAGAGTGTCAACGCCGCCCAGGGACGCGGCACCGAATCAAGAGGAAGAACCGATGTCGAAAACCCTCATGAAACTCTCGGCTGCGGCGGTCGCGCTGACCCTGGCTTTGCCGGCCCTGGCGCAGGACGCCGACGCCGACAAGCCGGCCGAGATCACGATCGACACCGTTGTCGCCACCGTCAATGGCACGGACATCACCTTTGGCCACATGCTGATGGCGCGCGCCTCGCTGCCCGAACGGTTCCAGCAGGCGCCAACCGACGATCTCTGGCAAGGGCTGCTGGAACGGCTGATCCAGTACGAGACGCTGGCACAGTCCGACAAGGGCGAGGAAACCCACCGTGTCCAGCTGGCGCTGGACAATGAAAAGCGTGAACTGCTGGCCGCCGAGGCGATGCAGGCCGTGGCCGACGGTGCCGTGACCGAAGAGGCGGTCGAGGCCGCCTACAAGGCCGACTATGTCGATGCCGACCTGGGCGTCGAATACAACGCCTCGCACATCCTGGTCGAGACCGAGGAAAAGGCCAAGGAACTGATCCAGGAACTGGCCGATGGCGCCGATTTCGCGGAACTGGCACGCGCCAATTCCACCGGTCCGACCGGCCCCAACGGCGGTTCGCTGGGCTGGTTCGGCAAGGGCCGTATGCTCAAGGCCTTCGAAGACGCGGTCGCCGCGATGGAGCCGGGCGCCGTCTCCGCCCCGGTGCAGACGCGCTATGGCTGGCACGTGATCACCCTGAACGAGACCCGGACGATGGATGCCCCGCCGCTGGAACAGGTCCGCCCCGCGATCGAGCAGAAGCTCAAGCAGGACGCTGTTCAGGCCTATATCGCGGAACAGGCCGAGGCAGGTGAGGTGACGCGGCTCGATTTCACCGAAATCGACACGTCGATCCTGAACAACCTCGGCCTGCTGGCGGAGTAAGAGCACATGCCTCCCCGGTCTCCGCTTGCCCCCGCAGACTTTCCCGCGCTCCCGGTCATCGGGGGCGCAAGGTTCGCCATCGCCGAGGCCGGGGTGCGCTACAAGGGCCGCCCCGACGTGATGCTGGCGCTGCTCGATCCGGGCAGCGTGGTGGCCGGGGTCTTTACCCGGTCGGCCACGCGCTCGGCCAATGTGCTGGACTGCCAGTCCAAGATCGGCACGGACAGCGCTGAAGGCGCCGCCATCATCGTCAACTCGGGCAATTCCAACGCCTTCACCGGCAAGGCCGGTGAGGGCTCTGTCGCGGCCATCTGTCAGGCCGTGGCGGCGCAGACAGGCCTGCCCGCGTCCCGCGTCTTCACCTCCTCGACCGGGGTGATCGGCGAGCGCCTGCCGCATGACCGCATCACCGCCAAGCTCGACGAGCTGCACGGCGCCCTGTCGCCCGACGGCATGGCCGAGGCCGCCCGCGCCATCATGACCACCGACACCTTCCCCAAGGCGGCGACGGCGGAAATCGACGTCGATGGCAAACCGGTGCGCATCGCCGGCATCGCCAAGGGGTCTGGCATGATCGCGCCCGACATGGCGACGATGCTGGTCTACATCTTCACCGACGCGCGCATCCCGCGCGCCGAGCTGCAGGCGCTGGTGTCGGAACTCAACGCCAAGACCTTCAACAACATCACCGTGGACAGCGACACCTCGACCTCGGACACGCTGCTGATGGCGGCGACCGGTGCGTCGGGTGTGGACGTGACCTGGAATGCCGACTTCACCCAGGCGCTCTACAACGTGATGCTGAACCTGGCGCACCAGGTGGTCCGCGACGGCGAGGGGGCGACGAAATTCGTCACCGTGCATGTCTCCGGCGCGGCCTCTGATGCCGATGCCCGCACCCATGCGCTGGCCATCGCGAATTCGCCGCTGGTCAAGACCGCGCTCGCCGGTGAGGATCCGAACTGGGGCCGCATCGTCATGGCCGTGGGCAAAAGCGGCGCCGCCGCCGACCGGGACAAGCTGTCGATCCGCTTCGGCGAGACCCTTGTCGCCAGCGAAGGCTGGGTCGCAGAAAGCTATCGCGAAGAGGATGGCGCGACCTATTTCAAGGGGCAGGAAATCGACATCAACGTCGATATCGGACTTGGCGCAGGGCAGGCGACCGTCTGGACCTGCGACCTGACCCACGGTTACATCCAGATCAACGCGGATTACCGGTCCTGACCTTTCCGTCACGGCCCTAGGTTTCTTTGGGCTGAAAATACCTCCGGGGAGCGCGAGGGGCTGGCCCCTCGCTCCCGCCTTCTCCAGCCTGTGCAGGACCCGCCATGAAGATCATCCTCGTCTCCGCCGTTGCCCTGATCGATGCCGATGGCCGCGTCCTTCTTGCCCAGCGTCCTGAGGGCAAGAGCATGGCGGGCCTCTGGGAATTTCCGGGCGGCAAGGTCGAACCGGGAGAGACACCCGAAGCGGCACTGATTCGTGAATTGCACGAGGAACTTGGGATCGAGACCTGGTCGAGCTGCCTGGCACCGCTGACCTTTGCCTCTCATGGTTACGAAGATTTCCACCTGCTGATGCCGCTCTTTGCCTGCCGCAAATGGGGCGGCATTCCGCAGTCGCAAGAGGGGCAGGCCCTGAAATGGGTGCGCAAGCAAGAGCTGCGCGACTACCCGATGCCGCCGGCCGATGTGCCCCTGATCCCGATTCTTCGGGACTGGCTATAGGCAAGCCCTGCTGACCTGTTATCCGGCTTTGCGGGACGGGTATCGGCCCTTTGCCTGTGCTTTCAGCGCACTTGCCGGTAATTTGGGCGCTCCCTCGTGGAAGATAGACCAAGGGCTTATGGTATTGTTAACGCTCCCGGTGTAATTTTGGCAAAATTGTGACAACCGGAGGAGTGTCATGCTCAAGACAATCGTTATCGGCAGTTGTGTGTCGGTGCAGGGTCTGCTGGAAAAGACCTTTCCCGACGGGCGGATCTCGGTCCGTGTCGGCCAGCGCATCTATATCGGCCGCCCCGCCTGACATTGCCACCGGGGCCAGACCGAAACCCCGCCCCGGTTTTCGTCCAGTTGAAATGAAAAAGACCCCCGATTCGGGGGTCTTTTCGTGTCTCTCGATTGGCCTTGTCGACCGGATCAGTCCAGCGACCGTTCGATCTCCTGGCGTTCGAAGATCTCGATCACGTCGCCGGGGCGGATGTCGTCGTAGTTCTCGAAGGCCATGCCGCATTCCTGGCCGGACTGCACTTCGGCAACCTCGTCCTTGAAGCGCTTGAGCGTCTTCAGCGTGCCTTCGTGGATCACCACGTCGTCGCGCAGCAGGCGCACACCGGCGGACCGGCGGGCAACGCCCTCGGTGACCAGGCAGCCAGCCACCTTGCCCACGTTCGAGACCTTGAAGACCTCCTTGATCTGCGCGTAACCGATGAAGTTCTCGCGGATCTCGTTCGACAGCAGGCCCGAGGCCGCCGCCTTCACGTCGTCCACGAGGTCGTAGATCACCGAGTAGTAGCGGATCTCGACGCCCTTCTGGTTGGCGGCATTCCGCGCCGGTGCATTGGCCCGCACGTTAAAGCCGATCACCGGACAGCCGGACGCCTCTGCAAGGCCAACGTCGGTCTCCGTGATGGCACCCACGCCATAGTGGATGACCCGCACGCGGACCTCGTCGTTGCCGACCTTCTCCAGCGCCTGCACGATGGCCTCGGACGAACCTTGCACGTCGGCCTTGACGATGACCGGCAGCTCGCTGACGTTCTCGTCTTCCTTGGCCTTCTGCAGCAGCTGGTCCAGCGTGGTGGCGGCACCGGCCGCAGCCCGCTTTTCCTTGGCCAGGTTGGCACGGTACTCGGCGATTTCACGCGCCTGCGCCTCGGTCTCGGTGACGTTCAGAACGTCGCCGGCCTCGGGTGTGCCGTTCAGGCCCAGCACCTCGACGGGCACCGAGGGGCCAGCTTCCTTGACGCGCTCGCCCTTGTCGTTGATCAGCGCGCGGACCTTGCCGTACTGCTCGCCGACGACAAAGACGTCGCCCTGGCGCAGGGTGCCGCGCTGAACCAGAACGGTGGCCACGGGGCCACGGCCCACGTCCAGCTGAGCCTCGATCACGGCGCCTTCGGCGGCCCGGTTCGGGTTCGCCTTCAGTTCCAGGATCTCGGCCTGCAGCGCGATGGCTTCCAGAAGTTCATCCAGGCCCTGGCCGGTATGGGCCGAGACCTCGACGTCCTGCACGTCACCGGACAGTTCCTCGACGATCACCTCGTGCTGCAGCAGGTCGGTGCGCACCTTGGTCGGGTTGGCCGACGGCTTGTCGATCTTGTTGATCGCCACGATCATCGGAACCTTCGCCGCCTTGGCATGGTTGATGGCCTCGACGGTCTGCGGCATCACCGCGTCGTCGGCGGCAACCACCAGGACGACGATATCCGTCACCTGGGCCCCGCGCGAACGCATCGAGGTAAAGGCCGCGTGGCCCGGCGTGTCGAGGAAGCTCAGCACCGCGCCGCTCTCGGTCTTCACCTGGTAGGCGCCGATGTGCTGCGTGATCCCGCCCGCTTCGCCGGCTGTCACCTTGGCATCGCGGATCGCGTCCAGAAGCGAGGTCTTGCCGTGGTCGACGTGGCCCATGATCGTGATGACCGGAGGACGCGGCTGCAGGTCTTCGGCCTTGTCCTCGACCTCCTTGATGACGTCCTCGACATCGGCATCGGACACCCGCTGCACGCGGTGGCCGAATTCCTCGATGATCAGTTCCGCGGTATCGGCGTCGATCGACTGGTTCTGAGTCGCCATGATGCCGTTGTTCATCAGCGCCTTGACGACGTCGCCCACGCGTTCGGCCATGCGGTTGGCCAGTTCGGCCACCGTGATCGCCTCGGGCAGTTTGACGTCGCGCGTCACCTTCTCGCGGGACTGCTGGCCGCCCATCGCCTTCTGGCGTGCGCGCTCCTGCTTCCGCTTCATCGCGGCCAGGGATTTCTGCCGGCCGCCTTCGCCGCCGGACAGGGCCTGGTTCAGGGTCAGCTTGCCGGAACGGCGTCCGCCGTCGCCACGGCCACGTCCGCCGCGACCGCTCTTCTGGTCGTCCCGGTCGGGGGTGCGGCGCGGGGCCTCTTCCTTCTTGGGCTTGGCGCGGGCCTGGTCGTCGGCCTTGGGCGCAGGCTGGGCGGCGGCAGCAGCGGCGGCCTTGGCCGCGTCTTCTGCCTCGCGCTTCTTGCGCTCTTCTTCCTCGGCCTTGCGCTTCAGCGCTTCCTCGGCTTCGCGCTGCTCGCGCTCTTTCTGTTCCTTTTCGGCGCGGAGGCGCTCACGCTCTTCGGCGCGGGCCTTTTCCTCGGCCTCGCGCTTGGCGGTTTCCTCTGCCTCGCGTGCCTTGGCGGCTTGCAGCGCCTTCAGGCGGCGCTCCATCTCGGCATCCGAGATGCCGGCCGGGCGCTTGCCGCCCGATCCGCCAACCTGGCCGCCCTTGCCGCCACCCGCACCGCTACCGGCGCCGGGCTTCGGGACGACGACCCGCTTACGCTTGGTCTCCACCACGACGTTCTTTGTGCGTCCGTGGCTGAAGCTCTGCTTCACACTGCCCGAACGGGCTCCGCCGCCACGCACGCCCAATGTCTTTTTGCCGTCGTTATCGCTCATAAAGCTTCTTCATCCTTTCCGGTGGCCCCTGCCACCGCGATCCGCGTCTGACGTGACGCGTACACCCTTCAAGCGCTGGGCTTCCTCTACAATACGCGGCACGAGTCCGCCAGAGCCAAGCGCGGCATGTATCACAGTTTGTCGGCCAAAGGCCATGCCCAGTTCGTCTGCCGTGAGCCAGCCGATATAATCACCGCCATACGGCGTCGAGAGTTTCGACTTGCCCCGACCCGAGCCGTCCTCCGCCTGGATCAGCACCGAGGCCTCTTCCATCTGCAACCAGGACTTGACCTTCTCGTAGCCCGAGATGGCCTGTCCCGACTTCCGCGCCAGCGAGATCAGGTCGATGACCCGCTTCGCCAGCATCTGCTCGATCAGATCGGACAGCCCGTCGGGGAGTTTCACCGGCTGTTTCATCGCCCGTGAGAAAAGCCCCTTTGCGGCTGCCTTGTCGATCGCCGCCCGGTTGGCCGATACATATAGGCCGCGTCCCGGCAATTTACCAGCCAGATCCGGCACGATCCGTCCGTCCGGGCCCAGGACGAACCGGATCAGCCCGTCGCGGGGCTGCACATCGCCGGTGGCGATGCACTTCCGCTCAGGTCCGTCGTCGTGGGTCTTGGCCCGTCCGCCCCTGGTCATGCCGGTTTTACGCCTCCTGCTCTTCGGTTTCGCCGTCGTCGTCGGCCAGGTCTTCGTCACCTTCCTCGGCCGCGGCTTCCAGCTCGGTCGGATCGACCCAGCCCAGAAGGACGCGCGCGGTCATGACCATGTTCTGCGCCTCTTCGAGATCGACCTCGAATTTCTCCAGCAAACCGTCGTCCTTGACGCGCTGCCCGTCGACAGTGGTCCAGCCGCCGGCCAGTTCCCAGTCGGCGCAGGTGGCGAAGTCTTCCAGCGTCTTGATGCCGTCCTCGGCCAGGGCCTCGACCATCTGCGGGGTCAGCCCCTCGAAGTTCACGAGGCTGTCGTCCACACCCAGCTCGCGGGCGTGTTCCAGCGCCTTGCGGGCCTGCTCTTCCAGCACGTCGCGGGCACGGGCCTGCAACTCGTTGGCGGTGTCCTCGTCGACGCCGTCGATCACCAGCAGCTCGTCGATCTCGACATAGGCCACCTCTTCGAGGTTGGTGAACCCTTCGGAGACCAGAAGCTGGGCAAAGAACTCGTCCAGGTCCAGCGTGTCCATGAACAGCTTGGTGCGTTCCTCGAACTCGGCCTGGCGGCGCTTCGATTCTTCCTCTTCGGTCATGATGTCGATGTCGAGCGCGGTCAGCTGCGAGGCAAGACGCACATTCTGACCGCGACGGCCGATCGCCAGCGACAGCTGCTCGTCCGGCACCACGACCTCGATGCGCTCGGCCTCTTCGTCGAGGACCACCTTGGATACCTCGGCGGGCTGCAGCGCGTTGACGAGGAAGGTCGGCACGTCCTCGTTCCACGGGATGATGTCGATCTTTTCGCCCTGAAGCTCGTTCACGACGGCCTGCACGCGGCTGCCGCGCATGCCGACGCAGGCGCCGACCGGGTCGATGCCGCTGTCATAGGAAATCACGGCGATCTTGGCGCGCGAGCCGGGATCGCGGGCGACGGCCTTGATCTCGATGATGCCGTCGTAGATTTCCGGCACTTCCATCTTGAACAGCTCGGCCATGAACTGCGGGTCGGTGCGGCTGAGGAAGATCTGCGGCCCGCGCGTCTCGCGGCGCACGTCCTTGATGTAGCAGCGGATGCGGTCGCCGGGGCGATAGCTTTCGCGGCCGATCTTCTCGTTCCGGCGCAGGATCGCCTCGCCACGGCCCACGTCGACGATGACGTTGCCATATTCCTCGCGCTTGACGACACCGTTGATGATGGTGCCGGCGCGGTCCTTGAATTCGTCGTACTGGCGGTCGCGCTCGGCTTCGCGGACCTTCTGCAGGATCACCTGCTTGGCCGACTGCGCCGCGATCCGGCCCAGTTCCACCGGCGGCACCTCTTCGGAATAGACGTCACCCACCTGCGGGTCGGCCATGTACTGCTTGGCCTGCTCGACGGTCAACTCTGCCTGGTAGTTCTCCAGCTCCTCGTCCTCGACGACGGTGCGGACGCGGGTAAAGGTCGCCTTGCCGGTGCGGCGGTCGATCGACACGCGGATGTCCATCTCGGCGCCGTAACGGGACTTGGCCGCCCGGGCGAGGCTTTCTTCCATCGCTTCGACGACCAGACCGGGGTCGATCATCTTCTCGCGCGCCACCGCCTCGGCGGTCTGCAGGAGTTCCAGCTGGTTTGCAGAGGTGATTGCCATTGTTATTGCTCCTCGTCCCGAGACTGTTCGGTCTCGATCTCGTCAAACTTGGTCTCGTCCAGTGTATCGCCCGCGCCCTGGGCATCCGCTTTCTTGCGGGCCTTCAGCATGAGGCGGATCAGTTCGTCCGTCATCACCAGCTTGGCGTCGGTCAGCCAGTCGAACTGCAGCCCGATGGTGCCCTCGTCCAGGTTGATCAGGACCTCGCCGTCCTCGACCCCGGCCAGCACGCCGCGGAATCGCTTGCGGCCCTCGATCATCTCCGAGGTCTCAAGCCGGGCTTCGTACCCCTCGTAGGTATCGAAATCCTTGAGCCGGGTCAGCGGGCGGTCGATGCCGGGGCTGGACACCTCAAGCGTGTAGGTGTCGATGATCGGGTCCTCGACGTCCAGCACGGCGCTGACGGCGGTCGAGATCTCGGCGCATTCATCTACCTCGATCCCGCCCTGGGGGCGTTCGGCCATGATCTGCAGCGTCGGCACCTGTCCGCCCATCAGGCGGATGCGGACCAGCTCGAATCCCATGTCCTCGATCACGGGCTGCACGATCTCCGCAAGACGCTTGTCCATGCCGGTCTTTGCGATCAGGTCGGTCATTGGTCACTTGCCTTTCGGGCACAAAAAAACGGGCCAGCGGCCCGTTTGCGAAAGAACGATGGGCGCCGGGGCTGAACCTCGGCGCGCCGCTGTTGAGGCGCATATAGGCGAGCATGGGGGCGGACGCAAGCAGATTCGGCAGGGTCAAGGCTGACCACGATCCGCACACTCTAACACCACGAGGAATTGGGATGTCGCCAGGGCGGTCGTGCCAGAGTTGGGCGTCCTGAATGCCCAAGGTCACCAGACGGGCGATAGTCCACAGAAATAGTTACGTGTCAAGGTTGTAACGGCCATACGCGGAAAGCACAATTTGTTGGTAATTATCCGGATTAGGAGCCGCCAAGATGTTTCATCTCCGCTATCTGTTTCTTGCCTGTTTCATGTGTCTTGCAGCAACCATGTCGCAGGCCTGCGATGAATGGTTCCTCGAAAAAAAGGCCGTCGCGGGCGGCAGCGGCGGAAATCCGCATTTCGACGTGATGTGCGACGGTAGCCGCGTTTCGGAAATTCAACTGTGGCTGCGTCACGGGTACGTGACGGGTTTGAAAGTCAGGTGGTCAAAGCAGGACGCCGACGGCGTTTTCAATACAACACAAGAAAAGTCTTACGGCTCGACAAACGGCTTTGCGACACAGCAGATCCTGTTCGATCCGAATGAATTGATCACGGGGCTGACAGTCTATCCAAATCAGAACCCGCGTCGCGTTAAGCAGATCGTGTTCCAGACCAGTATGGACAGGAAGGTAAGTCTCGGGGTGACCGCGGGGATCGCGGATGGCAAGGCCGACGCCAATGTGGGCACTGGCTATCCCGTGGGCGTCTGGGTGCGTTCCGGGACCGAGATCGACAGTTTCGGCTTGGCATTCATCCGCGAACCGGAAAGGATCAACTTGAACGTCGACACCTATCCCACACTCAAAGACGCGCGACCCAAACTGAAGAACATGACGCCGGTCTGTGTGCCGGTGCGCCGGAACGAGGAAACCACGGTAAAGCTTTCAGAAACGCGAAAGCATGTTGATATCTCAAAGTGGGATTGGCGGGTTGGCCTCAAGTTGGGCTTCAAGTACTCGGGCAAGGCTGGCGTGCCGTCCGTAGGCGAAACCGGATTCGAAGTATCTGCCGAAGCGAGCTTCGGGCTGGGCCATGAATGGCAAGACAATAACGAAAGAACCCTGGTCGCCGAGATGACGAAAAAGATCCCGGCCTCGACCTATGAAGATTTCAAGGCAGCAGGCCGTCTCGATTCCTTCACCGAAGTGGATGAGAACGGTGAGCCGCTTTTGAACGTGCTGGTTGTCCCAAGCTACTACGAGGCCAATCTGGACTTGCCTTACAAGGGTACGATGGAACTGGTCTACAGAGATCAAAAGAAACTGTCGTGGCCCGTGTCCGGAACCTATACCGGGGTGCTGGCATCGACGGTGAATATCACGGAACGCTACGTCAACGTCTGCCCAACGAACGTGCAGAATTGAACTAGGGTTCTCAGCGGACCCGGCCGCGGCACCGCGCCCTGCGCATCTCATGCGCAGGGCCTTGCATGGAGTGTGCAAGCCCGGTTTGGGCGGGTCAGGTCATGACATCCGGTGCCTCGCGCCCGGTCCGTTCGGAGAGGCCCGTCAGGGCATTCACGGCGGCCGCCAGGTCGCGCAGCGCGGCCTGGGTCTCGACGTTCAGATCGCCCCCGGCAGGTTCATAGCGTTCCAGGTAGACGCGGATCGTCGCGCCCTCTGTTCCGGTGCCCGACAGGCGGATCACCGCCCGGCTGTCGTCCGCGAAAAAGATCCGCAAGCCCTGGTTCCTGCTGACCGATCCGTCCACCGGATCGGTATAGGCAAACTGGTCGGCGCGGGCGATCACCTTGGGCGGATTGCCCACTTCGGTCCCCGGCAGATCGTCCAGACGGGCATTCATATCGGCCATCAACCCTTCGGCGGCGGCAGAGTCCACCGCCTCGTAGTCGTGCCGCGAATAGTAGTCGCGCCCATAGCTGCGCCAGTGGTCCTGCAGGATCTCCGCCACGGAAATCTTGCGTGCGGCCAATATGTTGAGCCACAAGAGCACCGCCCACAGCCCGTCCTTTTCGCGGACGTGGTCGCTCCCGGTGCCGGCGCTTTCCTCGCCGCAGAGCGTGGTGCGGCCCGCGTCCAGCAGGTTGCCGAAGAACTTCCAGCCCGTCGGCGTCTCGAAACTCTCGATGCCCAGCTTCTCTGCGACCCGGTCGGCGGCGCGGCTGGTCGGCATCGACCGCGCCACGCCTGCCAGCCCGCGCGCGTACCCCGGTGCCAGATGGGCGTTCGCGGCCAGCACCGCCAGGCTGTCCGAGGGCGTGACATAGATGCCCTTGCCCAGAATCATGTTGCGGTCGCCGTCGCCGTCCGAGGCGGCGGCAAAATCCGGCCCGTCGTCGCGCATCACCATGTCGACCAGCGGCTTGGCCCAGATCGGGTTCGGGTCCGGATGTCCCTTGCCGAAATCGACCGAGGGCACGCCGTTCAGCACGGTACCCTTTGGCGCGCCCAGCATTCCTTCAAGGATCGCAGTGGCATAGGGGCCTGTCACCGCATGCATCGCGTCGAATTTCAGGCTGAGTCCCCCGGCGATCAGCGCCCGGATGGCGTCGAAATCGAACAACTCCTGCATCAGCGCGGCGTAGTCGGCCACCGGATCCAGGATCTCGACCGTCATCTTGCCCAGCGCGGTTTCGCCCAGGAGGCCCAGGTCCACGTCCGGCGTTTCCAGCGTGACGTATTCGGAAATGCCCTGCGTCTGTTCATGGATCGCCGCGGTCACGCTTTCCGGCGCCGGGCCACCGTTGGCGATGTTGTATTTCAGCCCGAAATCCGCGTCGATCCCGCCCGGGTTGTGACTGGCCGACAGGACCAGCCCGCCGTCCGCGCCGCGCTTGCGGATCAGGTGCGAGGCGGCGGGTGTCGACAACAGGCCCTCCCGCCCGACGATGCAGCGCGCCGCGCCCTGCGCGGCGGCCATGCGCAGGATGGTCTGGATCGCCTCGGCATTGAAATAACGCCCGTCCCCGCCGACGACGAAGGTCTTGCCCGAGACACCGCCGATGGCGTTGAAGATGGATTGGACAAAGGCCTCGACATAACCGTCCTGCATGAAGACCCGAGTCTTCTTGCGCAGGCCCGAGGTGCCGGGTTTCTGGCCGTCGAAGGGCGTCAGGGGGCGGGTGATGGGCGTCATGAAAAGGGTCCTTTCGAAGCGGTCCCGCTGCGGTCCACGGGCATGAAAGCGCGAATGCGGCTGGCGGGCAATGCTGGCTTGAGGCCATCGACCGCCACGGGCAGGCGGCGGCGCCAGTTGGGATGCTCGGTGACGGTGCCGGGCAGGTTCTGGGCCTCGAGACAGCCCAGCAGGTCGTCCAGTTGCAGCGCCACCAGCGCCGACGGCGCCGTGCAAAGCCGGGCCTGCACCGCTTCGGCGATCCGGTCGGGACCGGCCTCTGGCGGCAGGTGGCACATGTCGCGCAGGCCCGCGCGCTGGCGGGCGCGCTCGTCGTGGCGGGCGCGGGTCTGGCCGCTGTTCAGCCAGCCCATGCGCTGCCACCAGTCGATGTCCTGCCCATACCAGAACCCGCGCAGCGTCGGCGTGTCATGGGTGCCGAAACAGGCCAGCGAGAAGGCGCGCAGGTCCTTGGGATCACAGAGTGTTCCGTCCGCTGCCGTTTCGTATTGCCAGACAGCATAGCTCAGCAACCCGGCGCCGTTCAGGGTTTCGCGAAAGCCGTCAGGCACCAGTCCCAGGTCCTCCCCCACCACAAGACAGTGCGCCCGCGCCGCCTCGATGGCGATCACCGCCAGCAGGCTTTCGAAAGGCTGCGAGACATAGCCGCCAGGGCTGCCGTCACCGGGAATCCAGAAGCTGCGCAACAGCCCCAGCGCGTGATCCACCCGCAGGATGCCCGCCTTGGCCATCAGCTTGCGCAACATCGCGCGCAGCGGGCGATACTGCGCGGCGCGTAGGCGTGCGGGCGCATGGGCGGCCAGGTTCCACGACTGGCCCTCGGGGTTCAGGTGATCGGGCGGGGCGCCGATGGTGACGCCTTGGGCGATGGTGTCGCGGTGCATCCAGACCTCGGCGCCGCCGGGTCGCGCGCCCACCGCCAGATCCAGGTACAGCCCGAAATCCATTCCCGCCTCGCGCGCGGTGGCCTGCGCGGCATCGATCTGTATCTCGGCCCGCCATTGCAGCCACTGGTGGAATTCCACGTCCTCTGCGGCGGCCCGCGCGGCGTCGGGGCCCGGACGTCGCAAGGCATCGGGCCAGTTGCGGAAATCCTCGCCGTGCAGCGCGCTCAGCGCCTCGAACTGGGCAAAGGTATCCAGCCGGGCGCCACCCTCGGCCCGGAAGCGCTGAAAGGCGCGGCGCTCGGCTTCGGGGGCGGCCTCGAAGCGCAGGTACTCGCTGTGCAGCGCGCCCCGTTGGCGGCGGCGGTAGGTGGCGTAGTCGATCAGCTCATCCCGGGGTGTCGGTCCCAGCCCGGCGCGCGGTGCGATGTGATCGGTGCTGAAAAAGCCCCGGTGCGTGGGCGAATAGGGGCTGGTCATCTCCTCCGCCGTCCAGCCCAGCGCATGGATCGGGTTCAGCCCGAAGAACTGCGCCCCCGCCTGCGCCAGCGCCCGCAGGGCGGCGGGCAGGTCGCCATAGCTGCCCAACCCGCCATTGTGCCCGGACCGCAGACCGTAAAGCGCGCCGCAGACCCCCCATCCCTTTGCCCGCCCGGTCAGGTCCTGAACGGTTGGTGCATGGGCCGGGGCCGCCAGCACCAGCGATTCGGCGTGCCGGTCCGGTGCCGCGACATGCAGAGTGAAATAGCCCACGTCCATCGGCCCGAGGTCGATACTTTCCCCGGCCCGTCCCGCCTGTACCTCGGCGCCGCTCTCGTCCAGCAGCATCCAGTCGCAGGGCGCCGGAACGGGCTGCGACAGGGGTGCACCGGCGCGGGCCAGGATCTCGGATGGCACGGGGCTTTCGTCCTGGCGGACGCGCAACTGCTCCAGCGCCTCGGCCACCGTGGCGGGCGTATCGGCGGCAACGCCCATCCCCCCCAGGAGCGCGCGCAGCGTTTCCGGTGCGGCGGCGTGTTCATGGCCTTGCAGGTCGTGAAAGCCCAGGTGAACGCCATAGGCCTTGGCCAGGGCGCGCAGGGCCTCGTCGGCTCCGGTCATGTCGTCTTCTCCGGGTGGCGGACAAAGCCCGCGACGCTGAATGCGGCGACGGTGACGGTCGCCTCGGTGATGTCCTGCGGGTTCTGGCGCGGCGCCGAGCTGTCGATCTCGCGCCGCCATGTGCCTGCGGGCGGGGGCAGTTCAAGGACCTGATCGCTGCCCTCGCGGTTGAAGGCCAGCAGGATCTCCTCGGTGTCGGCGCAGCCCGACGGGCTTTCGGCACAGCCGCGCAGCAGCAGGCAGAGCGAGGACAGTCCCGGATCGCGCCAGTTGAGCGCGCTGCCGTCAAAGCCGCGCCATTCCACGTCCGGCTTGCCGTCCGCGCGCTGGACCCCGTGCAGGAACCGGCCCTGCCGCAGCACGCCATGCGCCTTGCGGAAGGCGATCAACGCGGCGGTGAAATCGACCAGGTCCTTGTCCATCGTCGCCCAGTCCAGCCAGCTGGTTTCATTGTCCTGGCAATAGGCGTTGTTGTTGCCGCCTTGCGAATTGCCGCCCTCGTCGCCCGCAAGGATCATGGGCGTGCCCTGCGACAGCAGAACCGTGGCCAGCATGTTGCGCACCCGCTGGCGACGAGCGGACAGGATCGTCGCGTCCTTGGTCTCGCCTTCCTCGCCCAGGTTGTCCGAATGGTTGGCATGGTGGCCGTCGCGGTTGCCTTCGCCATTGGCCTGGTTGTGGCGTTTCGAATAGGCGGTGACATCGGCCAGCGTGAACCCGTCGTGGGCGGCGGCAAAGTTGACAGAGGCCCAGGCGCGGCGCCCACGCGTGTCGAACAGGTCCGCCGTGCCCAGAAGCGCCGAGCCAAGATCCTGCGCCGCATGCCCGTCGCCGCGCCAGAAGCGCCGTACCGTGTCGCGAAAGCGGTCGTTCCATTCGGCGAACTCGGGCGGGAACTGGCCCAGTCGATAACCGCCGTGTCCCAGATCCCAGGGTTCGGCGATCAGCTTGACCTCGGCCAGCAGCGGGTCCTGCCGCAGCGCATCCATGAAGCCGCCGTGCCGGTCGAACCCCTGCCGTTCGCGCCCCAAGGTGGTGGCCAGGTCAAAGCGGAACCCGTCGACGCCCATGCAGTCCACCCAGAAGCGCAGGCTGTCGAGGATCAGGCGCAGGACAAAGGGATGGTCGGTGTTCAGCGTGTTCCCGGTGCCGGTGTCGTTGACATAGAACCGGGGCTGCCCCTCGACGAGGCGATAGTAGGAGGCATTGTCGAGCCCACGAAAAGAGAAGGTGGGACCAAGGTGATCGCCCTCGGCCGAGTGGTTGTAGACCACGTCAAGGATCACCTCGATTCCCGCCACGTGGAACCTGTCGACCATCCGGCGGAAGCCTGCCACGCCCGCAGGTCCAAGGTAGCGCGGTTCGGGAACAAAGAACCCGGCGGTGTTGTAGCCCCAGTAATTGACCAGCCCGCGCCCGGTCAGCGCGTTTTCCGACCGGATCGCCTGCACCGGCAGCAGTTCGACCGTGGTGATGCCCAACCGGGTCAGATGGTCCAGCATCGCGTCCGAGGCCAGCCCCTCGACCGTGCCACGCAGCGCCTCGGGCACGTCCGGGTGGCGCATCGTGCTGCCCCGGACGTGGGTTTCGTAAATGACCGTGTTGGACCATCCGCGCCGCAGTCCCCTGGCGCCGGTGGGATAGTCGGCGGGGTCCCAGACCACGGATTTGGGTGTATGGGCCGCGCTGTCGGACGAGCTGAACGACAGATCGCCATCCGCCGACCCGGGGCTGTAGCCGAAGGTCGCGGGATGGGTGCTGAACCCGCCGTGCAGGGCGCGGGTGTAGGGATCGACCAGCAGCTTGTTGGCGTTGAAGCGGTGGCCGCGCTCGGGGGCAAAGGGACCGTGGACACGATAGCCGTAAAGCGCTCCGGGCTTCAGCCCCGGGACATACCCGTGCCAGACCGCGCCGCGCCGTTCGGGCAGCGAATGGCGTTGCTGCTCGGTTTTGCCATCGGGCGAGAAGAGGCACAGGTCGACCCGCTGGGCATGATCCGAGAAGAGCGCGAAATTGGTGCCTTCTCCGTCAAAGACGGCGCCCAGCCGGTTTGGCCGGCCTGCGCCGATCCCATATGTGCCGCCCCCGGGTTCGGTCATGCGCAGAGCGTCTCGTACATCCGGACATAGTCGCGGGCCGAGCTTTCCCAGCCAACGGGCTGACGCATGGCCGCCGCCTGCATCTGTTTCCACAGGTCCCGGTTGGCATGGGCGGCGATGGCGCGGGCAATCACGCCCTCGATCCCGGCGACAGAGACATCGTCGAACACAAAGCCGGTGGCCACGCCCGCCGCCAGCGCCGCGTGGTTGGCATCGATTACCGTGTCGGCCAGCCCGCCGGTCCGCGCCACCACCGGCAAGGTACCGTAGCGCAACCCGTACAGCTGGGTCAGGCCGCAGGGTTCGAACCGCGAGGGGATCAGGATCGCATCCGATCCCCCTTGCATCAGGTGCGACAGCGCCTCGTCATAGCCGATCTCGACCCCAACCTTTCCGGGGAAGCGCGCGGCGGCGTCGCGAAAGGCCTGCTCCAGCTCTGGCTCGCCCGAGCCGAGCAGCGCCAGTTGGCCGCCGCCGGCGACCAGCGCAGGCAGGGCGCCGGCCAGCGCGTCCAGTCCCTTTTGCAGGGTCAGGCGGCTGATGACGCAAAAAAGCGGGCCGTCATGGTCGGGGTCCAGCCCAAGCCGCTCGGCCAGGGTGGCGCGGTTCTTGGTCTTGGCGCCCAGCCGTTTCAGTCCGTAGGTCGCGGTCAGGGCCGGGTCGCTCTTGGGGTTCCAGGCCTCCAGGTCGATGCCGTTCAGGATGCCGGTCAGGTCCGAGGCCCGGCCTGCCAACACCCCGTCCAGCCCCATGCCGAATTGCGGTGTCAGGATCTCGCGCGCGTAGGTCGGGCTGACGGTGGTGATGTGATCGGCATAGACCAGCCCCGCCTTGAGAAAACTGACATCGCCGTAATATTCCAGCCCGCCGGGGTGGAACAAGTCGCTGCGCAACTGCAGGTCGCCCATGACATGCGGGCCGAACCGGCCCTGGAAGGCGATGTTGTGGATCGTGATGACCGATTTGGGCGGCGTGCGTCCGTCCTGTTTCAGGTAGACCGGCGCCAGCCCCGCTTGCCAGTCATGCGAGTGCAGCACGTCCGGCACCCAGCCGTCAAGCCCGTCGAAACTGATCCGTGCCGCCGCCTGCGCCAGCGCACCGAAGCGGCGGTGATTGTCGGGCCAGTCCTTGCCATCGGCGCCGGTGTAGGGCGCGCCGGGCCGGTCGAAAAGCTGCGGCGCGTCCAGCAGCAACAGGGTAAGCCCCTCGGCCTGAACCTCGACCAGACGCCCGGGACCGCCGGGCAGGTCGCCAAAGCTGGCCACCTCCTTGCCCTTGGCCAGCAAGGGGAACAGCGCCGGGTAAGCGGGCAGGACGGTCTTGACCTCGACCCCCAGCGGCGCCAGCGCACCGGGCAGCGCGCCCGCCACGTCCGCCAGCCCCCCGGTCTTGACGAAAGGCGCACATTCCGAGGCGACCATCAGCACCTTCATGCGATCACTCCAGTTCCTCGATCATCTTGCGGGTGATGAGGCAGATGCCGTTTTCGGTCCGCCGGAATCGCTTGGCGTCAAGCTCGGGGTCTTCGCCCACGACCAAACCCGGCGGGATTTTCACGCCACGGTCGATGATCGCGTTCTTGATATGCGCCCGCCGTCCGACCTCGGAATAGGGCAGGGCGACGACGCCTTCCATCTGTGAATAGGAATGCGTCTTGACCCCGGTGAACAACAGGCAGCGATAGAGCGACGAGCCCGAGATGATGCAGCCGCCCGAGACCATCGAGGACACGGCCTGACCGCGCCGGCCTTCCTCGTTGTGGATGAACTTGGCCGGGGCCGTCAGCTCGGAGTAGGTCCAGATCGGCCAGTCGGTGGCGTAGATGTCCAGCTCGGGCTCGAAATCGGTCATGTCGATATTGGCCTGCCAGTAGGCATCCAGCGTGCCGACATCGCGCCAGTAGGGTTTGCGTTCGAGCCCCGACATGACGCAGGAGCGGCCAAAGGGATGGGCGACGGCATCGCCAGAGGCCACCAGCCCGGGGATGATGTCCTTGCCGAAATCATGGCTGGAGTTGGGGTCGCGCGCGTCCGCCTCCAGCAGCTCGCACAGGAAATCCGTCTCGAAGACATAGATCCCCATCGAGGCCAGCGAGCGTGTCGGATCGTTCGGCATGGTGGGCGGGTCGGCGGGTTTCTCGACAAACTCCAGGATCTTGTCGTTCTCGTCCACCGCCATGACGCCAAAGCCCTTGGCCTCTTCGCGGGGCACCTCGATACAGCCGACCGTCACCTTGGCGCCGGATTCCACATGCTGTTCGATCATGTAGGAGTAATCCTGCTTGTAGATGTGGTCCCCGGCCAGGATCAGGATGTACTTGGGCTCGTATCCCTTGATGATCGAGATGTTCTGCGTGACCGCGTCGGCGGTGCCCTTGTACCAGTTTTCCTCGTTCAGTTGCTGTGAGGCCGGGAGAATATCCAATCCCTCGTTGCGCTCGGCCCGGAAAAAGGACCAGCCGCGCTGAAGGTGGCGGATCAGGCTGTGCGCCTTGTACTGGGTTGCGACGCCGATGCGGCGGATTCCGGAATTGACCGCGTTCGACAGGGCAAAGTCGATGATCCTTGTCTTGCCGCCGAAATAGACCGCGGGTTTGGCTCGGATGTCGGTCATCTCCTTCAGGCGCGATCCGCGCCCGCCTGCCAGGACATAGGCCATCGTCTGCTGGGCCAGTCTGAACCTGTCGTATTCCATGTGGTCCTCCCCCGTTATCTGGCGTCCGGTCACTCCCCCCCGGACAGTTGAAAAAATACCGTCGCCAGCGGCGGTACGGTGATTTCAATCGAATAGGCGCAGCCATGTGCGGAGTCTGCCGTTGCGGTCACCCCGCCTGGGTTGCCCTGGCCGCTGCCGCCGTAAAGCGGCGCGTCGGTGTTCAGGCGTTCGTCCCAGTGGCCTGAAAGCGGCACGCCGATCCGGTAGCCATGCCGTGTCACCGGCGTGAAGTTCGACACCACCAGCACCGGCGCCTCGCCCTCGTCGCCCATGCGGACCCAGGAAAAGATGGATTCCGCCGCGTTGCCGCCGTCGATCCAGCGAAAGCCCTCTGCCTTGCTGTCCAGCTGGTAGAGCGCCGGCGTGCCCCGGTAGAACGTGTTGAGATCGCGGACCAGCCGCTGCATCCCCTTGTGCGGCTCCTGTTCCAGCAGGTGCCAGTCAAGGCTGCGGTTGTGGTTCCATTCCTCCCACTGGCCGAATTCGCCGCCCATGAACATCAGCTTCTTGCCGGGATGGCCGTACATGAAGCCGAAATAGGCCCGCAGGTTCGCGAATTTCTGCCAGTCGTCGCCCGGCATCCGCGACAGCAGAGAGCCCTTGCCGTGCACCACCTCGTCATGGCTGAGCGGCAGCACGAAGTTCTCCGAAAAGGCGTAGTGCAGCCCGAAGGTCATCTTGTCGTGATGGTATTTGCGGTTGATCGGGTCCTCGCCCATGTACCGCAGGGTGTCGTTCATCCACCCCATGTTCCACTTGAAGCCAAAACCCAGCCCGCCGGTATCGGTGGGCGCGCTGACGCCCGGAAAGGCGGTGGATTCCTCGGCCAAGGTCATGATGTCCGGATGTGCGGCATAGACCTGTTCGTTCATGTGCCGCAGAAAGGCGATGGCTTCCAGGTTTTCGCGTCCGCCGTGCTGGTTGGGGATCCATTCGCCGTCCTTGCGGGAATAGTCGCGATAGAGCATCGAGGCCACCGCATCGACGCGCAGCCCGTCGATGTGGAATTCCTCCAGCCAGTAACGGGCGTTGGCGATCAGGAAATTCGCCACCTCGGTGCGGCCATAGTTGTAGACCAGCGTGTTCCAGTCCGGGTGATAGCCTTCCTTGGGGTCGGAATGTTCATAGAGCGCCGAACCGTCGAACCGCGCCAGCCCGTGGCTGTCGGTGGGGAAATGGCCCGGCACCCAGTCGATGATCAGGCCAAGGCCCGCGCCATGCGCGGCCTCGACCAGCGCCCGGAAATCCTCGGGCGTGCCAAAGCGCGAGGTGGGCGCGTAAAGACCCACCGGCTGATAGCCCCATGAACCGCCGAAGGGATATTCGGAAATCGGCGTCAGCTCGATATGGGTAAAGCCCATGTCTGCCGCGTATCGCACCAGTTGTTCGGCGTGTTCGCGGTAGGTCAGCGGGCGGCCGTCCTCTTCGGGTACGCGGCGCCAGCTTTCCAGGTGCACCTCGTAGATCGAGATCGGCTGGTCGATGCGGTGCTTGTGCCAGCGTGTCGCCATCCAGCCATTGTCCATCCACCAATGCTGTCCAAGGTCGCGGACGACAGAGGCAGTGTTGGGCGGCAATTCGGCGCCAAAGCCCACCGGATCGGCCTTGAGCGGCAGGAGCATCCCGTTGGCGTCCAGCAGCTCGAACTTGTAGAGCGCGCCTTCTGCCACGCCGGGCACGAAGATCTCCCAGATACCGGTCGGGCCCCGGCGGCGCATGACGTGGCGGCGTCCGTCCCATTCGTTGAAGTTGCCCACCACCGAAACGCGCGCGGCATTGGGCGCCCAGACGGCGAAATGTACGCCCGAGGTGCCGGCGTAGCTTGTCAGATGCGCCCCCAGTGCGCGCCAGAGCTGGCCATGCGTGCCCTCGCCCAGCAGGTATTCGTCGATCTCGCCCAGCACGGTGCCGAAGGCATAGGCGTCTTCTTCTTCCCAGCTGTCGTTGCCGCGCGACAGACGCAGGCGATAGTCATATCGCCCGGCGATCCCCGGCAGGATGCCGTCGTACATCCCGGGCGCGCCTTCGACCGGCTCCAGCACCGCCAGCAACATGCCACTGTCGCGCGCCAGCACCTCGACCCGGTCGACGTTCGGGTAAAAGACCCGCACGCATTGGCTGCCGTCCGGCAGGGTGTGCTGGCCAAGAACAGAGAACGGGTCGCCGTGGCGTCCCTCGACGATGTTTCGGGCGGTGCGTTGGTCGAGAGGGGCTGTCATGCGCTTTGCTCCAGTTGGCCGTCAATGGCGCTATGCACGTTCCAGATGTCACGCGCGTAACCCCTGATCGTTCTGTCGGAGGAAAACCAACCGACGCTGGCGGTATTGCTGAGCGCCATTGCCGCCCAGGTCGCCTGGTGCTTGAAGGCCTCGTCGGCGCGCCGCTGGGTGTCGAAGTAGCTGTCGAAATCGCAGGACACGAGGAAATGGTCGTGGTCCCAGAGGTTGCCGACAAGCCCGTGATAGCGGCCCGATTCCTGCGGCGAGAAGCGCCCCTCGGCGATCTGGGCCAGCACCTTCTGCATCCGCGGGCTTTGTTCGATGGCGGCGCGGGCATAGCCGTGGTGGCTGCGCCGTTCGATCACCTCTTCGGCGGTCAGGCCGAAGAGAAAGAAATTCTCCGCCCCCACATGTTCGCGGATTTCCACGTTGGCGCCGTCCAGGGTGCCGATGGTCAGCGCACCGTTCAGGGCGAATTTCATGTTGCCGGTGCCGCTGGCTTCCTTGCCGGCGGTCGAGATCTGCTCAGACAGGTCCGCCGCCGGGATCAGCAGTTCGGCCATCGTCACGTTGTAGTTGGGCGGATAGACGATTTTCAGCAGATCCTTCGTGACCGGATCGTTGTTCACCACTGCGGCCACGTCGTTGATCAGGCGGATGATCTCCTTGGCGACGTGATAACCAGGCGCCGCCTTGCCGCCGAAGATCTTGACCCGGGGCGTCCAGCCCGCCTGCGGATTGGCGTGCATCTCGTTCCAGAGCGCGATGGTTTCGAGGATGTTCATCAACTGGCGCTTGTATTCGTGTATGCGCTTGATCTGGACGTCGAACATCGCATCCGGGTCGATGGCGATGCCGCAGTGATCCTGCACCCAGTTCGACAGGCGCTCCTTGTTGGTCCGCTTGGCAGCCATGAAGGCGCGCAGGAAGTCCGGATCGCCGGTGCGGGTCCGCAGAGCGCCCAGTTGCTCCAGGTCCGCCGCCCAACCCTCGCCGATTTCCCGGGTGATGAGGCCGCTCAGCGCCGGGTTGCAGCCATGCAGCCAGCGGCGCGGCGTGATGCCGTTGGTCTGGTTCACGATGCGGGTCGGGTGGATGCGGTGCAGGTCGGCAAAGACGGTCGATTTCACCAGGTCGGTGTGCAGCGCCGAGACCCCGTTGACCTTGTGCGCCATGATGAAGGCCAATTCGCCCATGTTGACGTTGCCGTGGTCCAGGATGCGCGGGCTGCCGGGATATTGCGCCTGCTGGCCGGACTCTATGGCGCGGATGATTTCCAGGTGGCGGGGCAAAACGCGGCCCAGCAGCCATTCGGGCCAGCGTTCCAGCGCCTCGGGCAAGAGGGTGTGGTTGGTGTAGCCCAGGCAGCGGCGGGCGAGGTCGATGGCTTCTGCCATCTCCAACCCGTGTTCGTCGGCCAGGATGCGCACCAGTTCCGGCCCCGCGATGGCCGGGTGCGTGTCGTTCAACTGGATCGCGGCCGCATCGGGAAGCTGGCGGATATCGTCGTGATCGGTGAAAAAGCGGCGCAGCAGGTCCTTGATGGACGCGGCCGTAAAGAAATACTCCTGCTTCAGGCGCAGTTCCTTGCCGCTTTCGGTGGTGTCGTCCGGGTAGAGGACGCGGCAGATCGTGCGGGCCAGCGCCTCGGACCGGCTGGCGGCGAGGTAGTCGCCCCGGTTGAAGCTGGCCAGGTCGAATTCCTTTTGCGGCCGTGCCGACCACAGGCGCAGCGTGTTTCCCCAACGCCCCTGCCAGCCGACGATGGGCGTGTCGAAGGCGGTGGCGATCACGGTTTCATGCGGATGCCACTGCGCCTTGCCCTCGTGGTGGTGGACATGGCCGCCGAACCCGACCTTGTAGCTGACCTCGGGGCGTTCGAATTCCCAGGCGTGGCGCTGTTGCAGCCATGTTTCGGGTTTTTCGATCTGCTGGCCCTCGACGAAATCCTGCTCGAAGAGCCCGTGTTCGTAGCGGATGCCATAGCCCATCGCGGGAATGCCAAGCGTGGCGAGACTGTCCATAAAGCAGGCGGCCAGCCGGCCCAGACCGCCATTGCCCAGGGCCGCGTCCGGTTCGTCCTTGACCAGCAGGTCATAATCCTGGCCCAGCTCGGCCACCGCGGCGCGGGCCTCTTCGACGAGGCCAAGGTTGGCGGCCACGTCCTCGACCAGGCGGCCGATCAGGAATTCCATCGACAGGTAGTAGACGCGCTTGGCATGGCGGTCGTAGCTGGTCTTGGTGCTCTGGAACCAGGAATCCATCATCCGGTCCCGCAGCGTCAGCGACAACGCCATGCGCCAGTCGTAGATCGCGGCATGCCCGGCGTCCTTGCCAAGCGAGTAACGCAGATGTGCGAGGATGTCGTCTTTCATAGGATCGGTCCTGTCCTTCGGGCGGCGGTTCGCGCGCCACTGACCCGTGCCACGCCTGTTATCGCTAACGACAGTTTCCCGACATTGGCCAGACCCGACAGGGGGCAGCGTGAACCCGTGAACGCCCTGTTGCAAGCAGGTCCCAGTAAAGGGGCCGCCCCCTGCCTGTTTCGGGGGCGGCAATGCCGGGTTTATGCCGCGGCCTTGGGCACAAGCTGCTGTTCCTCGACGGGGGGCGGTTCCATCGCACCGGTCATGATGGCCACGGCTTCGGACATCGAGATCTTGGCCGGGTCGACCACCGCGTGCCGTTTGCCCAGCCGGTGGATGTGGACGCGGTCCGCCACCTCGAAGACATGCGGCATGTTGTGGCTGATCAGGATGATCGGGATGCCCTTGGCGCGCACGTCCTGGATCAGTTCCAGAACCCGGCGGCTTTCCTTGACGCCCAGTGCGGCGGTCGGCTCGTCCATGATGATGAACTTCCTGGCAAAGGCGGCGGCGCGGGCCACGGCGACGCCCTGGCGCTGGCCGCCGGAGAGGGTTTCGACCGCCTGGTTGATCGACTGGACCGTCATGAGGCCCAGTTCGGTCAGCTTGTCCCGGGCGAATTTCTCCATCGCCTTCTTGTCGAGCTGGCGAAAGACGCTGCCCATGATGCCGGGTTTGCGCAGCTCTCGTCCGGCGAACATATTGTCCGCGATGGACAGCGCCGGGGACAGGGCAAGCTGCTGGTAGACGATCTCGATCCCCATTTCCCGCGCCTGCAGGGGCGAGGAAAAGTGCACCGGTTTGCCCTCGATCCTGATCTCGCCCTCATCGGCCTGGACGGCGCCGCAGATCGCCTTGACGATCGAGGATTTGCCGGCGCCGTTGTCTCCGATCACCGCCAGCACCTCGCCGGGGAAAAGATCGAAATCGGAGTGGTTGATCGCGGTGACGTGGCCGTAACGCTTCACGATTCCGCGGCCTTGAACGATAGGTTGCACAGTCATTATCCCGACACCTTCCGGATCCATTGGTCGACAGAGACGGCAGCGATGATCAGCACGCCGATGAGCAGGTAAGTCCATTGCGCGTCAGCCCCCAGCAGACGCAGGCCAAGGGTGAACACGCCCACGATGAGCGCCCCGAAGAGCGAGCCGAGCACAGAGCCGCGACCGCCGAAGAGCGAGATGCCCCCGATCACCACGGCGGTGATGCTTTCGATGTTGGCCAGCTGGCCCGAGGTCGGCGAGACCGAGCCGATGCGCCCGATCAGGGCCCATCCGGCAAAGGCGCAGATCAGGCCAGAGAGCGCGTAGACCGAGACGAGAACCTTGTTCGCCTCCATCCCTGACAGTTCGGCGGCTTCCTTGTCATCGCCCACCGCATAGACGTGCCTGCCCCAGGCGGTTTGTGTCAGCGCATAGGTCAGCACCGCAAAGAGGATCAGCATGAAGATCGCGCCAAAGGTCAGGCGGGCACTGCCGATCTGGATCACGTTGCCGAAGAACTGCAGGATCGGTGCCTTTTCCGCGATTTCCTGCGAGCGGATGGTTTCGTTGGCCGAGTAGAGGAAGTTGGCGGCCAGCACGATCTGCCACATGCCCAGCGTCACGATGAAGGGCGGCAGTTTCATCCGCGTGACCAGCAGCCCGTTGATGGCGCCGATGCCGGTGCCGACGGCCAGGCCGCAGACCACCGCGATACCTGGGGGAATGCCGTAGCGAAAGGTGAACTGGCCCATGACGACAGAGCTCATGACCATGATGGCGCCTACACTGAGGTCGATCCCTGCAGTCAGGATCACCAGCGATTGCGCGGCGGCCACGATGCCGACGATCTGAACCTGTTGCAGGATGAGGGTCAGGGCGAAGGGCGAAAAGAACTTCGATCCCAGCAAGAGCCCGAAAACAATGATGGACAGAACAAGCACGATGAGCGGAACCAGCGCGGGGTTCGTGTGCAATGCGTGTTGGAGCTTGTAGACAAACCCCTCGCGCTTTTCGAATTCGGCCACTTGCTGGTTGGCGCCGGACAACGACGACTCGTAGTCCTGCCCCTTTGAGGCAGACTCTGACATGGGGGTCCTCCCGTCTATGTGGGTGCGTTCTGATGCGCGTTTTCAACCAGCCTAGTCGATCGGGTGGCGACGCGTCCATTGGCAAGGGGGCGGGCGGCGCCCCCTTGTTCTTGTCTCAGGCGGAGGGGATCAGCCCCAGCAGAGGTCCAGGCCTTCCTTGACCGAGATCGACTCGACGCCTTCGACCGGCTCGTCGGTGACCAGGGCCACGCCGGTGTCGAAGAAGTCCTTGCCCTCGGTCGGCTCGGGCTTGACGCCCTCGTCGGCCCATTTCTTGATCGCCTCGATGCCCAGGCTGGCCATCATCAGCGGGTACTGCTGCGAGGTGGCGCCGATCACGCCGTCCGCGATGTTCTGAACACCGGGGCAACCGCCGTCCACAGAAACGATCAGCACGTCATTTTCACGCCCGATGGCCTTGAGCGCCTCGTAGGCACCGGCGGCGGCGGGTTCGTTGATTGTGTAGACCACGTTGATGAAGGGATCCTGCGCCAGCAGGTTCTCCATCGCGCGGCGACCGCCTTCCTCGTTGCCCTGTGTCACGTCGTTGCCGACGATGCGCGGGTCGGTCTCGTCGCCCCACTTGGACGCGTCCATGACGTCGATCCCGAAGCCGGTCAGGAAGCCCTGGTCACGCAGAACGCCCACGGTCGGTTGCGACACGGCCAGGTCCAGCATGCCGATCTTGGCATCGGCTGCATCGTCGCCCAGTTTGGCGGCGGCCCATTTGCCGATCAGTTCACCGGCCAGGAAGTTGTCGGTGGCAAAGGTCGCGTCTGCGGCGTCGATCGGGCTCAGCGGTGTATCCAGGGCGATCACCAGGATGCCGGCGTCACGCGCCTGTTGCACGGCGGGAACGATGGACGAGGTGTCCGATGCGGTCAGCAGGATGCCCTTGGCGCCGTCGGCGATGCAGGTCTCGATCGCCTGAACCTGGGTTTCATGGTCGCCGTCGATCTTGCCGGCAAAGGATTTCAGCTCGATGCCCAGCTCTTCGGCCTTGGCGGTCGCGCCTTCCTTCATCTTGACGAAGAAGGGGTTGGTGTCGGTCTTGGTGATCAGGCAGGCGCTGATCGAATGGCTGGCGGCGCTTGCCCCGCTGGCCAGAGCGGCGGCGGTCAGGGCAATGGCCGTGCCGGTCAGAAGCTTTGTCATGGTATCCTCCCAGAATGTCTTTCGACGTATCGCGGGGCCCCTCGCGTGGTGAACCGAGCCCGAGGGCAGGGTTCGCCGGCCCCATGCCATCTAGAAAGCCGATTCGGACCGAGTCTGTCAACATTAATAAATCCACTTTATTTATTATTGACAGAAGGCCGTCCGGCATGGAGTCTGTCAGGCAGCCACCATTGGCCAAGAAGACGAGAACAGACCCGATGAAATTGGACGGCACAAAGGCAGAGGGAGAGGCGGCGGCAATGCCCGCCGATGGGGTTCGAGGCTCTAACCAGAGCGGGGTGCGGGCCCATAACGAACGCCTTGTCCTGTCGCTTGTCCGTCAGTTCGGGCCGCTCGCCAAGGCAGAGATCGCCCGGCGCACTGGGCTTTCGGCGCAGACCGTTTCGGTCATCATGCGCGCGCTGGAAAAGGAAGGCCTGCTGGAAAAGGGAGAACCTGTGCGCGGCAAGGTCGGCCAGCCTTCTGTGCCGATGGGCCTGGCGCAGGGCGGCGCCTATTTCCTGGGGTTGAAGGTCGGCCGCCGCTCGCTGGACCTTATCCTGACGGATTTCCACGGTCACGTCGAAGGCCGGGTACACCTGTCGCATCGCTATCCGACTCCCGAAAGCGTTGTGACTTTCGCCAACACGGCCATTGCCCAGCTACTGGACCAGCTGACGCCGGAGAACCGCAAGAAGGTGTCGGGCCTGGGAATCGCAACACCGTTTCGCCTGTGGGACTGGGCGCGCCCGCTGGGCCTGACCAGTTCCGAAATGGAGGCCTGGCGCGAACGCGACATCGCAGCCGAAATCGCGGACACTTGGGAGTTTCCGGTCTACCTGCGCAACGACGGGTCTGCCGCCTGCGGGGCAGAACTGGTCTTTGGCGATCAGAACAAGCCGCGCGACTTCCTGTATTTCTTCGTCGGTTTTTTTGTGGGCGGCGGTTTGGTGATCGACAACACGGTCTTTACCGGGCGCAGCGGCAACGCAGCCGCCCTCGCCTCTATCCCCATCGGAATCAAGGGCGCGAAGGTCCGGCAACTGGTCGACGTGGCCTCGATTTACACTTTGGAACAACTGGTGATCGGCGAAGGGGGCGACAGTCGCCTGATTTGGGACAACCCGACCGAATGGAACCTGCCGGGCGACGTGCTGTCCACCTGGGTGGAAAAGGCCGCCGAGGGGCTGGCCTATGCGACGCTCTCGGCCTCTTGCCTGATCGACTTTGAATGTGTGGTGATCGACGGCTGGCTGCCCGATTCCGTCCGTACCTCCCTTGTCGATCATACCCGCCGACGGCTGAACGAGATTCGCGTTGCGGGAATCGAGGTGCCGGACCTGCGCGAAGGCAGCATCGGTCGCGACGCGCGCGCGCTGGGCGCGGCCAGCCTGCCGCTGTCGGACAAGTTTCTCGTCGACCGGAACGCCTTTCTCAAGGCCTGAGCCGGTGTCCCCGAGTCCTTGGTCACGATTGACCGAAGGCATGCGCTGACTCTTGGGGCGCAGATCGAATTCCTGAACTTTGAAGCGTCGCGAAGGTGCCGGGCGCGAGCGGATTTCTCGGCACGATATTTAGGCGTCCCGGTGCGGGTAAGCCGATGTTTTTCATGTCTTGGAAAATGGTGCCCAGGAGAGGACTCGAACCTCCACGACCGAAGTCACTGGTACCTGAAACCAGCGCGTCTACCAATTCCGCCACCTGGGCATCAGGAGCGTGAGGCAGGCGTTTAAAGGTGGTGCGAGGGGGTGTCAACGGCCATTTTCAAGAAATCTTCACGCGGCAATGCGGCGCCTTGCGGGCGAGGCGCCGCGCCGGTATTCCTGCCGGGAAAGCTGGCTACAGGAGGGCGCGCCCCAATGTCCAAACTCGTCACCATCTATGGCGGCTCGGGATTCGTCGGACGCTATATCGCCCGTCGCATGGCCAGGGAGGGCTGGCGCGTCCGTGTCGCCTGCCGCCGCCCGAACGAGGCGATCTTTGTCCGGCCCTATGGCGTCGTCGGCCAGGTCGAACCGGTGTTCTGCAACATCCGCGATGACGACAGCGTCCGCAGCGTGATGCAGGGGGCCGATGCGGTGGTGAATTGCGTCGGCACCTTCGACAAGGGCGGCAAGAACAACTTTGACGCCGTTCAGCACGAAGGCGCGGAGCGCATCGCACGCATCGCCGCCGAGGAAGGCGTTTCGCGGATGGTGCATGTTTCTGCCATCGGTGCCGATCCCAAGGGCAAGAGCCTTTACGCCAAGAGCAAGGGCAAAGGTGAGGAAGCCGTCCTTGAGCACATGCCGCAGGCCGTGATCCTGCGCCCGTCGGTGATTTTCGGCCCCGAGGACGCCTTTTTCAACCGCTTCGCCTCGATGACCCGCATGGGTCCTGTGCTGCCGATCGTCGGCGGCGCAACGAAATTCCAGCCGGTCTACGTGGACGACGTGGCGCAGGCTGCCGGCAAGGGCGTTCTGGGACAGGCAGAGCCGGGCATCTATGAACTGGGCGGTCCGGACGTGATGACCTTCCGCGAACTGATGCAGGTGATGCTGGACGTGATCCGCCGCCGTCGCCTCGTGGCAAACATTCCTTTTTTTGCCGCAAGTGTCATCGGGGCGGTTTCGGATCTCGTGCAAAGCCTCTCGCTGGGCCTGATTCCCGCGCAGATCACCGCCGACCAGGTCCGCAGCCTGCGCCAGGACAACGTCACCGCCGAAGGCGCTCGGGGGTTCTCCGACCTAGGGATCTCGCCGATGTCCGTTCAGGCGGTGCTGCCGGACTATCTCTGGCGGTTCCGGCCTTCGGGCCAATACGAGGCGATCAAGGAATCGGCCCAGAACCTGCGGTCGCAATGACAGAAAAAATGGGGGCGGAAACGCCCCCTGTTGTCATTCTGGCCCGGGCGTCTCTTTCCCGCAGGTGACCGTCACTGGCGTCGCTGAAGCTCGGCCAGTATGGGGCCGTTGTAGCACCCCGGGGGCGGTGTCCCGGTCAGCGAGGTCTGGCGAGACAACCATTGCTCGCAGGCATCGACCAAGGCGCATCCCCGACAGGCGGTGACCATCGAGGCATAGGCGCCCGGTGCCAGGCTGCCATCGTTCAACGCATCGCTGAGGCTCAGGCCCATGACCCGCGCAACGCTGCGTGTCATGAAAAAATGCCGGGCGGGGTCACCAAGCGTCAGTCCCATCTTTCTTCTCCTAGGACGTGGTGCCTTCCATCGCGTCTTGCAGCGCGGCAAGGCGTTTGCGGTTCAGACAGGTGCCGGGAAAGCTGCGCGTGTCGTCCACGGGCTTGTTCAGCCATTGACCGCAACCCTCGGACCAAGTGCAGCCCCGGCAGCGCGTGACGAGTCCCGCCCAGTCCTCCTGCGTGAGCAGCCCGGCGTCCATCGCGCCGACCAGATCGACGCCGGTGGCCTTGGCCATGCGCTGGACCAGCCAGTAGTGCTCGGTTTCATCCCCCAAGACGGTGGGGCGGGTCGGGGCAGGGCGCGTTCCGTCCATCTCTCAGCCCGCTTCCAGGGAACGGAACAGGCCGGAGTTGCGGCAGAACGCGGGCGTCTCGGTGTCTTCGCGATTGCCCAGCCAGCGTGCGCAGGTCTCTGGCGACGTGCAGGCCGTGCAGCGCAACACCGCGTCCTCCAGTTCAGAGACCGTCAGCTTTCCGCGCATGATCTGTTCTTCAAG
The DNA here is from genome assembly GCF_012274245.1 of Mameliella sp. LZ-28. Taxonomy (NCBI): domain Bacteria; kingdom Pseudomonadati; phylum Pseudomonadota; class Alphaproteobacteria; order Rhodobacterales; family Roseobacteraceae; genus Antarctobacter; species Mameliella sp. LZ-28. The sequence continues at coordinate 244,171 of NZ_JAANYX010000032.1, forward strand.
GTCTATCCCGCGGGCCTGCGCCATGTCATCGACCAGCGCCGCATGGCGTTTCAGTGTCGCTCTGCTCTGCATTGATCCGTTCCCTCTGTCCTCTGTCGTCGAGGCAAAGCATGGCAGAGCGGGCGCGCGGTCGCCTTGACTCAGGTCAACGCAGGGTTGCCGCAGGGTGAGGCGTCACCGCTGGCGCAGCGCCTTTTCCGTCTCGGCCACGATCTTGAGGCGGGCGGCATTGGGCGGGTGGCTGCCAAGGAACCTGTTGCCGGGATCGGGAATGCGCGCGAAAAACTCGGCCCCGCGCAAGGGATCGAAGCCGGCGCGATAGGTGATGATCGTGCCCAGCTGGTCCGCTTCCAGCTCGAACTCCTTGGAATAGGTGCGGGCGCCCACCGCTGCACCCAGTTGTTCGGCATTGCGCACGGCCTCGGCCTCGGCCCCGCTGATGGCGGCAATCCCGGCAAAGACCACGGCGCCGATGGTGGCGCTCTGCTTGGTCTTGGCGAGATGGTCGAGTATGTGATGCGCGGCCTCGTGCCCCATGACAAAGGCCAGTTCGTCCGCGTTCCGGACCGAGTTGATCATGCCGATGTTGAAGGCCAGGATCGGTCGGCCGAACCGGTCGACGGTCTGGAAGGCATTGGGCGCCAGCTCGGCTCGGTCGTCGATCACGATCTGGAAATCGCAGTTCAGCCCCCGGGTCCGCTCGCGGCATTCGCGTTCCGCCACCGGCTCGACGGTCTGCACGACCTGCACGAATTGCCGCGCGGCGCGGTTGGCGCGCTGCTGGGCCTCGGATCCGCCCAGGGCACTGGGCGCGGGGGCCGGCAGGGGCGCGGCACAGGCGGACAGCAACGCAAGGGCGATGAGCGGCAACAGTCGGGTCATGGAGGGTCCGGAAAACGATGAGTGTACCGCGACCCTAAGCTGCCGCGACCTTCTGTTCCAGCCGGTCGCGATCAATTGGCAGTGTTGCGCCGGTGATCTAGGTTTCAGTGCATGACCGAAAGGCCAACCGTGATCTACAACGACAGTTGCCCGATCTGTTCGCGCGAGGTGGCAGGCTATCGCCGCATGGCGGAACGTGACGGCGTCGATGTCGGCTTTGCCGGGCTCTCCGAAGGCACGCATCAAGATCACGGACTGTCCCGCGACCAGGCGGCCCGCAGGTTTCATGTGGTCAAGGACGGCACGCTTTACAGCGGGTTGCCCGCCTTTGCCGTCCTCTGGGCAGAGATGCCGCGCCTGCGCTGGCTGGCCTGGCTGGTGCGCCTGCCGATACTGAGCCGCATTCTGGGCCTGATCTACGATCACCTCGTGGCCCCGGCGCTATATGCCCTGTACCGGCGGCGTCAGCGTCGTGCCGAATCGGTTTCCGGCAAGGGGCGCGCGGGCTAGGCTGACGACATGTACAGCGTAGAACATGACTTTGACGCCACCGTCGTGACCCTGGTGGACGAAGGCGGCCCGCCCCTGCAAGAGGACGTGGTCATCTCGGGCTTCGAGGATTGCATCACGGTCGAGCAATACGACCCGCGCACCGACAGGATGCAGCGGATCACCCTGTCAATTTCGCAGATGCAGGACCTGGTGGCGGCGGTGAACACGCCCGAAGGCGTCTATCGGCGCAAGGATTGAATCCCGGCTCAGTCGGCGATTCGAAACAGCTTGTCCCGCGCGGTCTCGCCGCGCACCAGTTCCAGCCGGCTTTTCGGCAGTCCCAGCGCCTTGGCCAGCAGCTTGATCACCGCCGCATTGGCCTTGCCGCCCTCCGGCACCGTCGTGACCGTGACGCGCAGGCTGTCCCCGTCTCGGATGACGGCATTGCGCGATGCCCTGGGCGTGACACGCACGGTCAGCGTGGCGCCCGGCACCGCAAGGTCGGAGAGATCTGGCTGTTTCATGCCCCCCGCATACAGGCTGCGCCGTGATGCGCAATATTCCCGGTTGAAACCCGGCGCCTGCGGCCTGACATAACGGCGGACGATGACAGGAGACGCCATGCCCATCCCGAACCCCGCTGCAATGGACTTTCTGCTGAGCCGCCGGTCGCGCCCGGCCAAGACGTTGAAGGCGCCCGGCCCCGACGATGCCGCGCTGATGCCCCTGTTGACGGCAGCGGCGCGGACCCCCGATCACGGCAAGCTGGAGCCCTGGCGGTTCATCGTGTTGCGGGCGCCCGCGATGCGGCGTCTGGCGGATGCCGTGACAGAGTGCGGCACCCGGCTGGGCAAGAGTGACGAGGACATCGCCAAGGCACGCGACGCATGGGAGCGCAGCCCGCTCTGCGTTGCCGTCGTCGAGGTGCGGAAGGACAGCCCCAAGATACCGGCGCTGGAACAGACCTATTCGGCGGGTGCCGCCTGTCTTGCGCTGCTGAACGCGGCGCTGGCCTCAGGCTGGGGCGCGAACTGGCTGTCGGGTTGGGCCAGCCATGATCGCGGCTTTGTCGAGGGCGCACTGGGGCTTGGCGCAGATGAAAAGATCGCCGGGTTCATCCACATCGGAACCGAAGGCGCCACGCCGCCGGAACGTCCGCGCCCCGACCTTGACCAGATCGTCAGCTGGGTGTCGGAATGATCTTCGATGCCGTCAGCCGCGCCATGGCGCAAATGCCTGATCCGCGCTTTCGCGGCGTGCTGTTGCGCGGGATCGGGATCACGCTGGGGGCGCTGATCGCCGCCGTCGTGGTGGTGTTCAACGTGGTCGGCTGGATGGTCGGAGATGCCGTCACGCTGCCCTGGATCGGCACGGTGCAATGGCTCGACGACGCGGCAAGCTGGGCCTCGGTGCCGGTCATGCTGCTGTTGTCGGTCTTCCTGATGACGCCGGTGGCCTCGGCCATCATCTCGATGTTCCTCGAAGAAGTCGCGCAGGCGGTCGAGGACCGCCACTATCCCGGTTTGCCCGCCGCAACCCCGGTCAGCTTTTCAGATGGCCTGATGGATGCGCTGGGGTTCTTCGGGACAATGGTCCTGGCGAACCTGCTGGCGCTGATCGTCTACCTGATCTTTATCCCCTTCGCGCCCTTCATCTTCTGGGCGCTGAACGGGTTTCTGCTGGGTCGGGAATATTTCACGCTGGCCGCCATGCGCCGTGTCGGCCGGATCGAGGCACGCAAGCTGCGGCGCCGGCACATGCTGACGATCTGGGTGACGGGTGTGGTGATGGCGGTGCCCCTGACCGTTCCCATCGTGAACCTGCTGGTTCCCGTGCTGGGGGCGGCGGCCTTTACCCATGTGTTCCACCGGGTGAACCGCGCCCGCTAGGGGCGCGGTCCCAATCAGTTGACGTGCGAGCTGCCGTCCATCCGGTCGAACATCCAACCGTCGATGTCGCGCACCGTGATCACTTCGAAGACGATGATCGAGGCGATGACGGCCCAGAGCACGAAGGCGATGCCGGTCGTGATCCAGGCCTTGCGCTTGAGGTTATGCACCTCGGGGCTGCCGGCATGGGTGCCGGGCACAACGTCGCCCAGGTCTCCCTGGGTCTTCAGCCGGATCGGGATGACGCAGAGGAACGTCATGAACCAGATCACGGCAAAGAGGACGATGGCCGAGGTGATCCCCATCAGACCTGCTCCAGTTCCACGAGGCAGCCGTTGAAGTCCTTGGGGTGCAGAAAGAGCACGGGCTTGCCATGTGCGCCGATCTTTGGCTCTCCGGTGCCCAGCACGCGGGCGCCGGTTTCCTTCAGGTGGTCGCGCGCCGCAAGGATGTCCTCGACCTCGTAGCAGACGTGGTGGATGCCGCCCGAGGGGTTCTTGTCCAGGAACCCCTGGATCGGAGAGTTTTCTCCCAGTGGATACAGCAGCTCGATCTTGGTGTTCGGGAGTTCGATGAAGATCACGGTCACGCCGTGGTCGGGCTCGTCCTGCGGCTCTCCGACCTTGGCACCCAGCGCGGTGCGGTACTGTGCGGCGGCGGCCTCTAGGTCGGGCACGGCGATGGCAACGTGATTCAGGCGTCCGATCATTTGTCTCTCCATGTCTGGCGTTGGCAGAGGTTATGGCGTGACGACACAGGCCGGACAAGCCGGTGCGACCCTTAACCGCTTGTTCACCTTGTCGGGGCCAATCTGGCAGGCGACTCGATGAGGAGCCCCGACATGGACGACTATGATCAACTCTCCCCGCACCTGCGTCCTACCGCGACGCGGCCCCTGCTTGGGCTGACCATCCTCGTGGTTGAGGACAGCCGGTACTCTTGTGATGCCATGCGCCTGTTGTGCCTGCGGTCCGGGGCGCGTATCCGCCGTGCGGACTGCCTGAAGTCGGCGCGACGGCACCTGCAGGTCTATCGGCCCAGCGTGGTGATCATCGACCTGGGCCTGCCGGATGGGTCGGGTGCAGACCTGATCGCCGAACTCAGCACGACCTGTCCGCGCGTAGATGTCCTGTTGGGCACCAGCGGCGACACCTTCGCCGAAGAAGTGGCCCTGGCCGCCGGTGCCGACGGTTTCCTGGGCAAGCCGATCTCTTCGGTTGTCGCCTTCCAGAACGCCATCCTGTCGGTCCTGCCCAGCGAACGGCGTCCCACCGGCCCGCGTCTTGTCTGCGACGATCCCGTGGTCCCCGATCCCCTGTCCTACCGCGATGACATGGCCCACGCGGCAGACGTGCTGGGCGACGCGCGCAACCCACAGACCTTGGCCTACCTGACGCAGTTCCTTGCCGGGGTCGCGCGCAGCGCGGGCGACGGCGTGTTGCAGCAGGCAGCAGAGGACCTGGCCGATGCGCGTGCGGCTGGCCGTCCGGTTAAGCCCGGTCTGGACCGTGTGTCTGCCCTGGTTCAGGACCGCGTGGCCGATCGCATGGCGATCTGACCGCCCGCACTACAACAACAGGCCCGGGTCGCTTCCCATGTCGAGTCCGGGAAAGACCGTGGTTTCCAGCGTGCTGCGAGCGATGCCGAATTGTCCGTGCAACAGCCAGGCCAGATGCGCCCGCAGGTCGCGGGTGGGTCTGAGGTCACGCTCTTCATAAAGCGCTCCGTCGCCTAGGCCGGGCCAGTCGGTGATGACACGGCCCCCGCGCAGGGCGCCACCGGCCAGTACCATTGCCCCACCGGTGCCGTGGTCCGTGCCTTCTGTCCCGTTCCAGCGCGCGGTCCGCCCGAATTCGGTCACCGCAGCCACCGTGGTCTTGCCCCAGGCCTCTGGTCCCAGGGCCTCTTGCAGGGCAAGAAGCGAGTCCGACAGCTGTTCCAGCGACAGGGCCAGGTGGCGCTCCTGCGACTTGTGCGTGTCCCAGCCGTTCAGGGAATAACAGGCGATCCGCGCCGCATCCCGCAATTGCGCACCGGCAAATTCCGCCAGCACACGGCCCGGTCGATGCCGGTCGCGCGGCGCCATCATGTCGTCCCGCATCGCGGCCATCATGTCGCCGGGGGTGCCCGAAAAGGCCAACCCGTCACCGTCACCTCCCGCCAGCGCAAAGGCGCTTTCCAGCGCTGCGGCCATCGCAGGATCGGACTGCATCACCCGTTGGGTCAGCAGAATGGCCTGAGGCGACAGGCGCAGGTCCGCCTCCGGCGTCCAGCGGTTTACGGGCGCAGGCCCCGACAGGATGCGCAGCGGCTCGCTGCCGATGGCATAGGCGGTTTCCGCGCTGGCCCCGGGCAGATTCTGGACGAGACGGTTCAGCCAGCCATCATCGGGCAAGGGCGCGTCCGAGGCGGCCACGCCGGCTTCCAACAGGTCCTGGCCGTCGAAGTGGCTGCGCTTGTCGCGGTAGGGGATCGAGACCGCATGGGCGAAACCCAGGTCACCCGCCTGCCAGAGCGGGCGCAACGGGGCCAGGGCCCCGTGCAGCGCGAACTGCCCGTCGAGATCGAAGGCGCCCCCGTCCATGTCCGGTCCCGGCCGGCCCAGGGCGGCAAAATCCGGATCGCCATAGGGCGCCACCACGTCGAGGCCATCCATGCCGCCGCGCAGGATGATGACCACCAGCCGGGCATCGCCCGGCGTCGCGGCGAAGCTGACCGGCGTGACCAGCGGGCTGGCGGCCAGAGAACAGCCAAGGGCGGCACTGCGGGCCAGGAAATTGCGTCTGTCCATCGCTCACATCCTCTGAAAGGCGGGGGAGGCCAACACCACGCCGATCCCGTCGGCTCGGGTCTCGGCGGCGCCGGCGGCAAAGCGCACCTCGGCAGGGGCGCGCGACCCCAGCGCGGTTTCAACGAAATCGCGCGGGTCCGGCAGGGCCCCCAGCAGGGCCTGCGGCATGGTAAAGCCCCATTGCAGACGGGCGGCCAACCCCTGCGGTGTCAGCCAGGCGTCATCGGCCTCGGGCAACCCGTCGGGGCCGGGTGGTTTCTGCCAGACCTGCCCCATCAGGCGCATCGGTTCGACCAGCGCGATGCCGACCCGCTTGCCCAGGATTTCCTGCGGGATGTCCAGCGCCCGGCAGGCCGAGGCGATGAAATCCAGCGGCTGCTTGGCATTGGCCGGGCGCGGGTCCCAGGCGGCCGGGTGATCCAGCATGGCCCGGTAGACCGCCATCAGGTCGCCGTCGGTGTTCAGCCAGGCGGTTTCCATCGCGCTGACCAGGTCCGCGTCGGGTGCATCCGCCACGAAATGCACGGCCAGCTTGCCCGCGACATGGCGTGCTGTCACCGGATGCCTGGCAAGGTCGCGCAGGGCGTCGTGAATATCCTCCAGCCGGGCGGGATGGTCGCCGCCATAGCTTTTGCCCAGCACGGTCTCCGACCCGGGTTCGGCCAGCGGGCGGCGGAACTCGGTGCCGCCTTCGGGAGTGAAGGCGAGCCCGGTCAGCAGTTCTGCCAGTTCGCGCACGTCGGTCTGCGTATAGGGGCCGTCCACGCCCAGCGTATGCAGTTCCAGAATCTCACGGGCCAGGTTCTCGTTCAGGCCCTTTTGCCCGGGGTATTTCAGTGCCTGCGGAGAGTTTGGCCCGGCCGAGGCGTGCTGGTCGAGGTAGTGCAGCATCAGGGGATGCGTCGTCACCGCGATCAACATGTCCTCGAACCTGCCGGCGAGATGCGGGCGGATGGCAGATTCGACGTAGGGCGACCCGGCCTGGATCATCACGTTGGCCTTGCCGCGCGCGGTGAAATGGTCGGCCCAAAAGCTTTCCAGCCGTTCGCGCAAAGGCGTCGGGCTGTTCACGCGGCGGGCGACATGGGCCACCAGCCACTCCGACTGCAACTTGCGGGCACTGCGTTTGAGTCGCTGGATTTGTTCAAGTGCCAGCCCCTCCGCCTCGGTGCCGCGCGTCAGGCGGCGGATGCGACCCAGCGTGTAGGCGTTGACGACCATGTCCCTGGAAAAGGCGTCGAACGCCATGATCGGAAAGCTTTGTGCCATTCCGTCTGGGGCGGTCAGCCCGTCCAGCAGCGCCTGCATGGAGGCGGGGGCGGCGATCCGGGGGGACCGGCCACAGCCAAAGCGGATATCGGCAAGAACGGGGTCGAACATCTTGGGGCCTCAACGCTGTTAAGGCCCCTATAGCGCAAGCGGGGCGTGCTTGCATCGCCCCGCACGATGTTGTGTCCGGCGCCTCGGCAAAAAGGCGCCTTTTGCGGCGTCAGTCTTGCGGAATGACGCGCAGGGACAGTTCCATAAGCTGATCCGACGATGGATCGGAGGGCGCGTTCATCATCAGGTCTTCGGCGCGCTGGTTCATCGGGAACATGATGACCTCGCGGATGTTCGCCGTTTCGGCCAGCAGCATCACCATCCGGTCGATGCCCGCGGCACAGCCGCCGTGCGGCGGGGCGCCGTAGTGGAAGGCGTTGTAGAGCGCGCCAAAGCGGTTCTTGACCTCGTCCTCGCCGTAACCCGCGATTTCGAACGCCTTCAGCATGACCTCGGGCTTGTGGTTCCGGATCGCACCGGACACCAGCTCGTAACCGTTGCAGGCCAGGTCGTACTGGAAGCCCAGCACCTTGAGCGGATCGCCCTGCAGCGCCTCCATCCCGCCCTGCGGCATCGAGAAGGGGTTGTGCTCGAAGTCGACCTCGCCGGTTTCCTCGTCCTTTTCGTAGATCGGGAAATCCACGATCCAGGCAAAGGCAAAGCGGTTCTCGTCGATCAGCTTCAGCTCATGGCCCAACGTATCGCGCGCCTTGCCCGCGATCCGCTGGAAGCTGGCGGGCTTGCCACCCAGGAAGAAGGCCGCGTCGCCGACGCCAAGGCCCAGTTGTTCCCGGATCGCCTCGGTCCGCTCGGGGCCGATGTTCTTGGCGAGGGGGCCGGCGGCCTCCATGCCCTCGCCCTGGTCGCGCCAGAAGATGTATCCCATGCCCGGCAGACCCTCTTTCTGCGCCCAGGCGTTCATCCGGTCACAGAACTTGCGCGAGCCGCCGCCCGGCGCCGGGATGGCGCGGATCTCGGTGCCCTCCTGTTCCAGCAGCTTGGCGAAGATGGCAAAACCGGAACCGGCGAAATGCTCGGAGACCACCTGCATCTCGATCGGGTTGCGCAGGTCGGGCTTGTCGGTGCCGTATTTCAGCGCCGCCTCGGCATAGGGGATCTGCGGCCATGTCTCGGGTGCATCCACGGACTTGCCGCCGCCGAATTCCTCGAAGACGCCCGCGATCACCGGCGCCACCGTGTCGAACACGTCCTGCTGCTCGACAAAGGACATTTCCATGTCGAGCTGGTAGAAATCGGTGGGCGAGCGGTCGGCGCGCGGGTCCTCGTCGCGGAAACAGGGCGCGATCTGGAAATACTTGTCGAAGCCCGAGACCATGATGAGCTGCTTGAACTGCTGGGGGGCCTGCGGCAGGGCGTAGAACTTGCCCGGATGCAGGCGCGACGGCACCAGGAAGTCGCGCGCGCCCTCGGGCGAGGAGGCGGTGATGATCGGCGTCTGGTACTCGCGGAACCCCTTGCCCCACATGCGGCGGCGGATGCTGGACACCACGTCGGACCGCAGGGTCATCGATTTCTGCATCGCCTCGCGGCGCAGGTCGAGATAGCGGTATTTCAGGCGGGTTTCCTCGGGGTATTCCTGGTCGCCGAAGACGATCAGCGGCAGTTCCTGCGCCTCACCCAGCACCTCGATGTCGCGGATATAGACCTCGATTTCGCCGGTGGGCAGCTTGGGGTTCACCAGGCTGTCGGCGCGGGCCTTCACGGTGCCGTCGATCCGGATGCACCATTCGCTGCGCACCTTCTCGACCTGGGCAAACACCGGGCTGTCGGGATCGCAGAGCACCTGCGTCATGCCGTAATGGTCGCGCAGGTCGATGAACAGCACGCCGCCGTGGTCGCGGATGCGGTGCACCCAGCCGGCCAGCCGGACGGTATCACCCACCTGGTCCTTGGTCAGATCGGCACAGGTATGGCTGCGATAGGCGTGCATGTCGGGCCCCTTTGATATGCGCAAAAGTCAGGCGCCGATACATCCCGAGGGGCGGGGGAAGTCAAGGGAGACGGCTTTATTTGGTGAGAATCACCTGAGTCTGCTAATCATCAATGCCGGGAGGACGCGCCAAAACGTCGCAAGGGGGTTTGCCATGTGGGAGTCTCTGTTTCGCAACATGATGCGCCGGATGCTGCGGCACGGCCAGTTGACCGTGACCATGCCCGGCGGGCAATCGGAAACCTACGGGCCGGGCGGTGGCCCCGAGGCCCATATCATCCTGACCGAACCGGACACCGTGCGCCGGTTACTGATGCGCCCCGGCCTGGCGTTGGGGGAATGCTATGCCGAGGGCACGCTGCAGGTCGAAGGCGACGACCTGCCGGGGCTTCTGGGGCTGTTCGTGCCCAGCGGCAACATCGCCGAACTGCCGCCCTGGTACGAACTGCCGCGCAGATTGCAAAGCGCGCTGCGAGGTTTCCTGCAGCGCAACACGCCGTTCACGGCCCGGCGCAACGTCGCGCATCACTACGATCTTTCGGACGATCTGTACCGGATCTTCCTGGATGCGGACATGCAGTATTCCTGTGCCTACTGGTCAAAGTCCGACATGACCCTGGAAGAGGCGCAGGCGGCCAAGAAGGCGCATATCGCTGACAAGCTGATGATAAAGCCGGGGATGCGGGTGCTGGACATCGGCAGCGGCTGGGGCGGCATGGCGCTGACGCTGGCACGCGACTACGGCGCGCAGGTGACGGGCGTGACGCTGTCGGAGAACCAGCTGGCCACGGCGCAGGCACGGGCGCATGTCGAGGGGCTGGAGGATCGGGTGCGCTTCCTGCTTCTGGACTATCGCAAGCTGGAAGAGCGATTCGACCGGATCGTCAGTGTCGGCATGCTGGAACATGTCGGCGCCCCGCATTACCGCGAGTATTTCGGCAAGGTGCGCGACCTGATGGCCGACGACGGCGTTGCGCTGATCCACTCCATCGTCAAGAACGGCCCGCCGCGGCCCAACAACGCCTGGATCGACAAGTACATCTTTCCCGGCAGCTACGCCCCCTCCGCCTCCGAGGTCTATCGCGCGATCGAGGACAACTGGCTGCATCAGTGCGACGACGAGGCGCTGCGCATCCATTACGCTATGACGCTGCGGGCCTGGCGCGAGCGGCTGGAGGAAAACCGCGACCGGGTGGTCGAGATGTTCGACGAACAGTTTCTGCGGATGTGGCGGTTCTACCTGGTCTCGATGGAAGTCTCTTTCCGGCAGGGCAACCTGCATGTCCAGCAGTGGCAACTGGCCAAGTCCATGTCGGCCGTGCCGATCACCCGCGATTACCTGTACCCGGCGGCGCGGGCGGACTGGATGCGCGCGGCGGAATAGTGGTGGTGCGGTCTCAGAATGGCCGCACCACGTTGCCCGAGTAAAAGAAGATGCCCAGCCCCAGCGCGAACAGGATCACCCCGGCGATGGAATGCAGTACCACCGCCTCTGCGAAACTTCCGCGCCGTTCATAAGCCCAGGCAAAGGCGAGCCCGCCGAAAAAGGTCATCCCGGCGACGATCCAGCTCCAGTACATCAGGTGGGCAAAGGAAAAGAGCGCGGCGTTCAGCACCAGCGGCGGCCATGTCCCATCGGGCAAGAGTCCGCCGTAGCGTCGAAAGAACAAGGGCCGAAAGACCAGTTCCTGCGGCAGGGCCGACAGGAATGGATAGAGCGCCGCGATCATCAGCATCAGCATCGGGTTTAGACGGATCAACGCAAAGGCGGCCTCTGGCGCGGTCAATTGCAGCACCGCGTAGCCCGTGGTGGCCGTCACCGCCGCAAAGCCCGCCACCAGCCACCAGTCGATCCGCGCGGCGCCGCGCCGCAGCGAGCGCCAGTGAAACCCCGGCGTGATGTGCAGCAGGACCACCCCCAGCGCGGTGAACCCGAAAAGCAGCGGGAGCATCATGTCCGCGGGAAAGGCCAGCGCGATGACCGCGGGAATCACCGCAAAGAAACAGGCGAACTCTACCCATAGCCAGACGCGCCGCGTCTCTGCCCTGTCGTCCTCCGGCAAAATGGCCATACCCGCCGCATCCTTGTCCTGTACCCTGCTGTCAGATAGGTGCCCTGTGTCGCCGTACCACCCCGTTCGAGGCTTGCGCTTGAACCCGCGCTGCGTATAACGCCGACAATTTGCCAACAGAGTCCCCCGGAAACGCGCCATGCCGGGGCCCAGACGGAGCTGCCCGATGCCCAAGCGTACCGACATTCAGTCCATCATGATCATCGGAGCGGGGCCCATCATCATCGGCCAAGCCTGCGAGTTCGACTATTCCGGTGCCCAGGCCTGCAAGGCGCTGCGCGAAGAGGGCTACCGGGTGATCCTGGTGAACTCGAACCCGGCCACCATCATGACCGACCCCGGCCTGGCCGATGCCACCTACATCGAGCCGATCACGCCGGAAGTCGTCGCCAAGATCATCGAGAAGGAACGCCCCGACGCGCTTTTGCCCACGATGGGCGGGCAGACGGGCCTGAACACCTCGCTGGCGCTGGAAGAGATGGGGGTGCTGGAGAAATTCGGCGTCGAGATGATCGGCGCCAAGCGCGAGGCCATCGAAATGGCCGAGGACCGCAAGCTGTTCCGCGAGGCGATGGACCGCATCGGCCTGGAAAACCCCAAGGCCACGATCATCACCGCGCCCAAGAAGGACAACGGCAAGCGTGACCTCGAGGCCGGCGTCGCCCTGGCTCTGGAAGAGCTTGAAGAGATCGGCCTGCCGGCGATCATCCGACCCGCCTTTACCCTGGGCGGCACCGGCGGCGGCGTGGCCTACAACCGCGAGGACTATATCCATTACTGCCGCACCGGTATGGATGCCTCGCCCGTGGGCCAGATCCTTGTCGATGAATCCCTGCTGGGCTGGAAAGAGTATGAAATGGAGGTTGTCCGCGACAAGGCGGACAACGCGATCATCGTCTGTTCCATCGAGAACGTCGATCCGATGGGCGTGCACACCGGCGACTCGATCACCGTAGCGCCCGCACTGACGCTGACCGACAAGGAATACCAGATCATGCGCAACGGCAGCATCGCCGTCCTGCGCGAGATCGGCGTCGAAACCGGCGGTTCCAACGTGCAGTGGGCGGTGAACCCGGAAAACGGCCGCATGGTCGTGATCGAGATGAACCCGCGCGTGTCGCGGTCCTCGGCGCTGGCCTCCAAGGCCACGGGTTTCCCGATCGCCAAGATCGCCGCCAAGCTGGCCGTCGGCTACACGCTGGACGAGCTGGACAATGACATCACCAAGGTCACGCCCGCCAGCTTTGAGCCGACCATCGACTATGTCGTGACCAAGATCCCGAAATTCGCCTTCGAGAAATTCCCCGGTTCCGAACCTTACCTGACCACGGCGATGAAATCGGTGGGCGAGGCAATGTCCATCGGCCGCACCATCCACGAATCGCTGCAAAAGGCGCTGGCCTCGATGGAATCGGGCCTGACCGGCTTTGACGAGGTGGAAATCCCCGGCGTCAGTGTCGATCCGTGGTCGACCGCCCCGGAAAAGGCTGCCGTCATCAAGGCGATCAGCGAACAGACCCCGGACCGGATGCGCACCATCGCCCAGGCCATGCGCCACGGGCTGACGGACGACGAGATCCACGGCACCACCATGTTCGACCCCTGGTTCCTGGCCCGGATCCGCGAGATCGTCGAAGCCGAGCAGGAGGTCCGCGCCGAGGGGCTGCCGCAGGACGCAGAGGCGATGCGCGCGCTCAAGATGATGGGCTTTACCGATGCCCGCCTGGCCAAGCTGACCGGTTTTGCCGAAAAGGACGTGCGCGCACGGCGGCAGGCGCTGGGCGTCACCGCGGTCTTCAAGCGCATCGACACCTGCGCCGCCGAGTTCGAGGCGCAGACCCCCTACATGTATTCCACCTACGAAGAGCCCCTCATGGGCGAGGTGGAATGCGAGGCGCGGCCCTCCGACCGCAAGAAAGTGGTCATCCTGGGCGGCGGTCCCAACCGGATCGGGCAGGGGATCGAGTTCGACTATTGCTGCTGCCATGCCTGTTTCGCGCTGACCGACGCGGGCTATGAGACCATCATGGTCAACTGCAACCCGGAAACTGTCTCGACCGACTACGATACCTCGGACCGCCTCTATTTCGAGCCGCTGACCTTTGAACACGTCATGGAAATCCTGACGAAAGAGCAGGAAAACGGCACGCTGCACGGCGTCATCGTTCAGTTCGGCGGCCAGACCCCGCTGAAGCTTGCCAACTCGCTCGAGGCCGAGGGCATCCCGATCCTGGGCACCACGCCCGACGCCATCGACCTGGCCGAGGACCGCGAGCGGTTCCAGGCGCTGGTCAACCAGCTGGGCCTGAAACAGCCCAGGAACGGCATCGCCTCGACCGACGCGCAGGCGCTGGACATCGCCGAAGAGATCGGCTTTCCGCTGGTGATCCGCCCCTCTTACGTCCTGGGTGGTCGGGCGATGGAAATCGTGCGCGACATGGATCACCTGCGCCGCTACATCAAGGAGGCGGTTGTCGTGTCCGGTGACAGCCCCGTCCTGCTGGACAGCTACCTGTCCGGCGCGACAGAGCTGGACGTCGATGCGCTCTGTGATGGCGAAAACGTCCATGTCGCCGGCATCATGCAGCACATCGAAGAGGCCGGCGTGCACTCGGGCGACAGTGCCTGTTCGTTGCCGCCCTACTCGCTGGACGCCGATATCCTGGCCGAGATCGAACGCCAGACCCATGCGCTGGCCAAGGCGCTGAACGTGGTTGGCCTGATGAACGTGCAGTTCGCGATCAAGGCCAACGCGGCGGGCGAAAACGAGGTCTACCTGATCGAGGTGAACCCACGCGCCAGTCGCACGGTGCCCTTCGTCGCCAAGGCGACCGACAGCGCAATCGCCAGCATCGCCGCCCGCGTCATGGCCGGTGAACCGCTGACGGCCTTCCCCAAGCGTGCCGGTTACGAGGCAAGCATAGACTATGACACCGACGTGCCGATGGCTGATCCGATGACGCTGGCCGATCCGAACATGCCCTGGTTCAGCGTCAAGGAAGCGGTGCTGCCCTTCGCCCGCTTCCCCGGCGTGGACACGATCCTGGGCCCGGAAATGCGCTCGACTGGCGAAGTCATGGGCTGGGACCGCAGCTTTGCCCGCGCTTTCCTCAAGGCGCAGCTGGGGGCGGGGACGCATCTGCCGACAGAGGGCACGGTGTTCTTCTCGATCAAGGACGAGGACAAGACACATCAACTGATCGAGACTGCGCGCATTCTCGTGGACCTCGGCTTCACCATCGTCGCGACCTCGGGTACGGCGTCCTTCCTGGCCGCGCATGACATCGCCTGCGAGCTGGTGAAAAAGGTCTACGAAGGCCGCCCGAACATTGTCGACCTGATGAAGGACGGCAAGGTTCACCTTGTCATGAACACCACTGAGGGGTCCGCGGCGGTCGAGGACAGCCGCGAAATTCGTTCGGTCGCGCTCTACGACAAGATCCCCTATTTCACGACCGCTGCCGGGGCGCATGCCGCCGCGCTGGCCATGAAAGCACGGGAAGAGGGCGAATTGGTGGTGAAGAGTTTGCAGGGGTGAGGTGCGGTTTCGGCGCGAGCTGGGGGAACAATGACCCGCTCTGTTTCGTGCCGCCGCGTCCTGGGCCTGCCCCGGGAGCAAGCGCCGCCTGCGGAAATATCAGCCGTTGAAACATTGGTGGACGGCGGCGTTTACCGCGCCGTCCGCCACCTCTGCACACCCCAGATCAGCCCGAAATTCACCAGTCCGAACCCCACCGGCGGCACCAGCATCGCCACCATCGCCAGCGGCAGGCTGACCCATCCCACATACGGCAAGGCCCAGGCCTCGACGGCGTAGCGCAGCCAGATCGAGAGGGTAAAGAACGATCCCAGCGCGCAGAGCATAAGCAGCGCAGAGACCCACCTGACCCAGCGCGGCAGCGGCCCGGCCTTGGGACGGCGGTGGGTCACTTGTTGGGGCCCGTCCCGGACCTGATCCGGGACCTCGCCGCCGGCCACGCGCCGAGCGCGCCAGCGCCGTATCAGCGGCCAGATCAGGCACCCCGCGAAAAAGATCAGGAACATCCAGGCCAGCGCCAGGCTCCGGCTTTCGAATAGCGGGTCCACCAGCACGGTGTCCGGCTCGTCTCGCAGGTAGCGCACCGGCACCTGCGCGCCGGGGTCATGGGCGCGCAGGAAATCTCCGGTCACCTGCGCCTCGGCCGTGATGACCTCACCGTCTACGGAATAGCGGACCGTGGCATAGTGGCGAAAGCGCACCGGCTTTTCGGGCTGGCTCTGCGTTCGCTGCGTGCGGCCGGAGAGGAAGACCGCCGTGGTCTCAACCCCGTCACGTTCGAACCGGGCGGCGCGCGACGAGGCGCTGTAGATCAGCGTGACAAGCAGGAGAAACAAAAGCGCTATTAACCCGGCGACAAACAGGGGAATCGGTTTGCGGGCACTCATCCTGTTCCCCCGGTTTCTGCACGTTGCGGGCGGGTCCTCCCGTCCATTCCATCGCTTTTTAGCACGAGTTCGGGGTACGGGAATGCGGGGCTGCGCGCGGTCCGGATTTTCCGGCAGGTCGGCAGGATCTCGGACCGAACCCGGCGCCAACCCGCTCAGAAAGGATGCCGGTCCGGGCGACATCTGGGTAACCCCTTGTCATGGGCGCCCGCCGCTACGGCGAGGTGTGACTTTCCCGCTGGCATACCCCCTCCACATCCCTCTCCGCCCCTGTTAAACCGCTGCTGAACGATCCTCGGAGGGCTTAGCCGATGAAACCCGTCATTCTCACGATCCTGGACGGCTGGGGCCTGCGCGAGGAGGAGGCGAACAATGCCCCCAAGCTGGCCCATACCCCGACGATGGACAGGCTGATGGCCAGCTGCCCCCATGCCACGCTGATCACCCACGGCCCTGACGTGGGCCTGCCGACCGGGCAGATGGGCAATTCCGAGGTGGGGCATACCAATATCGGCGCGGGCCGGGTGGTGGCGATGGACCTGGGCCAGATCGACCTGGCCATCGAAGACGGCAGTTTCTTTGACAATACGGCCATCCTGGAGTTTGCCGCCAAGGTAAAGGCCGCGGGTGGCCGGGCGCATGTCATGGGGTTGACCTCGGACGGCGGCGTGCATGCCCATACCGATCACATGCTGGCAGCGGCCAGGATCCTGACCGGCCAGGGGCTGCGGGTGGCGGTCCATGTCATCACCGATGGTCGCGACGTGGCGCCCACTTCCGCCGCGGATCAAGTCGCACGATTTGAAAAATCCCTGCCCGAGGGCGCGGAGATCGTCAGCGTCACCGGCCGCTACTACGCGATGGACAGGGACAATCGCTGGGACCGGGTGGAAAAGGCCTATCGCGCGATGATCGAGGGCGAGGCCCCCGCGCATCCCGACGCCGTGAGCGGCATCAAGGCCAGCTATTCAGCGGACAAGGCTGACGAGTTCATCCTGCCCTTTGTCATCGAGGGCTACGGCGGGATTGCCGAAGGCGACGGTGTCTTCTTCGTCAATTTCCGTGCCGACCGCGCGCGCGAGATCCTCGCCGCCATCGGTGCGCCGGATTTCGACGGGTTCGACCGCGAGAAACCGGACCTGTCCGGCCTGCTGGGGATGGTGGAATATTCCGACAGCCACAACGCCTACATGACGACGGCCTACCCCAAGCGAAAGATCGTCAACACGCTGGGCGAATGGGTGGCCAAGCACGACAAGACCCAGTTCCGCCTGGCCGAGACCGAGAAATATCCGCACGTGACCTTCTTCCTCAATGGCGGCAAGGAAGTGCCGGAACCGCACGAGGATCGGTTCATGCCCAAGTCGCCCAAGGTGGCGACCTATGACCTGCAGCCCGAGATGTCCGCGGGCGAGGTGACGGAGAAATTCCTGGGCGCGATCGACCACGGCTATGACCTGATCGTGGTGAACTACGCCAACCCCGACATGGTCGGGCATACCGGTGATCTGCAGGCGGCGATGAAGGCCTGCGAGGCGGTCGATGCCGGGCTGGGGCAGGTGGTCGACAAGCTGGAACAGACCGGCGGCGCGCTGCTGGTGATCGCCGACCACGGCAATTGCGAAACGATGGTCGATCCGGAAACCGGCGGGCCGCATACGGCGCATACGACGAACCTGGTGCCGGTGATCCTCTATGGCGCGCCCGGCGTGGAAAAGCTGCGCGATGGGCGGCTGGCTGACGTGGCGCCGACCCTGCTGCAGCTGATGGACCTGCCGCAGCCCGAGGAAATGACCGGGGAAAGCCTGATCGCGTGAGACGCCTGGCCCTGATCCTCTGCCTGATTGCCGCGCCGCTGGCCGCGCAGGACGCGGGGGACAAGGCGCGCGCCGCCGCCGAGGCGCTGGAGGCGGCCTCTGTCCTGCTGGACACCGCCGACGAGGCGCAGGACCGCGTGGCGGCCCTGACCGATACGGTGCGCGCCTACGAGGACGGGCTGACCGCCATGCGCGAGGGGCTGCGCGCGGCGACGATCCGGGAGACAGAACTCAGCCGCAAGCTGTCCGCGCAGGAGGCCGAGGTGGCGCGCCTGCTGGGCGCCCTCATGGCCGTGGGTGACCGCGCCGCGCCGCGCACGCTGGTGCATCCGGGCGGTCCCTTGGATGCCGCGCGTTCGGGGATGTTGGTAGCGGCATTGACGCCCGGTCTTGCCGCGCAGGCGGCAGAGCTGCGCGCCGATCTCGAAGAGGTCACGGCCCTGCGCGCCCTGCAACAGAACGCCGCCAACACCCTGCAGGAGGGTCTGAGCGGCGTGCAGGCCGCGCGCACCGCGCTCAGTCAGGCGATCGCCGACCGCACCGATCTGCCCCGTCGCTTTACCGAGGACCCGATCCGGACCGAACTGCTGATCACCTCGACCGAGACATTGCAGGGCTTCGCCTCGGGCCTGGCCAAGATCACCGAAGACGAGACCGGCCCGCCGCTGCCGCCGATCACCGACCGCAAGGGCAGCCTGCCGTTGCCCGTGCGCGGGGTGGTTCTGCACGGGGCCGGGGACCGCGACGCGGCGGGCGTCGCGCGCCCCGGCGTCGTCATCGCCACCCGTCCCGGGGCACTGGTGACAACCCCGTCTGCCGCGACGATCCGCTATGCCGGCCCGCTGCTGGACTACGGCCTGGTGGTCATCCTGGAGCCTCAGGCGAACCTGATGTTCGTGCTTGCCGGGCTGGACACGGTTTTTGGCGAGGCGGGGCAGGTCCTGGCCGCCGGGGCGCCTGTCGGGCTGATGGGTGGGCCTGCCGGCAACAATATGTCACCTTCGGGTGAGGGGGCTGGCGGAGACCGTTCGGAAACGCTCTATATAGAGGTCAGAGAGGGCGACGTGCCCGAGGACCCACTGCGGTGGTTCACAACCGACAAGGGATGATTGAGGTATGAGGAAATTCGTGATGGCCGCCGTCGGCGGCACCCTGGCGTCCATCGTGGCGACGACCCAATTGGTGGGGCCGTTGCTGGCGCAAGAGGGCAGCCGTCCGGAGAGCGTTTATGAGCAGCTCGACCTGTTCGGTGACATCTTTGAACGCATCCGCGCGCAATACGTCGAGGAAGTCGACGAAAAGGACCTGATCGAGGCCGCCATCAACGGCATGCTCACCTCGCTCGACCCGCACTCCAGCTACCTTGCCCCCGACGATGCCGCCGACATGCGCGTTCAGACGCGCGGCGAATTCGGCGGCCTGGGGATCGAGGTCACGCAGGAAGACGGGTTCGTCAAGGTGGTCTCTCCCATCGATGGCACCCCCGCGATGGAGGCCGGCATCGAGGCGGGTGATTTCATCACCCATGTCGATGGCGAAAGCGTGCTGGGCCTGACCCTGGACGAGGCAGTGGACATGATGCGCGGGCCGGTGGGTTCGGAAATCGTGATCACCGTGGTCCGCGAAGGCGTCGACGAGCCCTTTGACGTCTCGATCATCCGCGACACCATCAAGCTGACGGCCGTGCGTTCGCGCACCGAGGGTGAGACCGTCGTGCTGCGCATCACCACCTTCAACGATCAGACCTTCCCGAACCTCGCCGACGGCATTGCCAAGCAGGTTGAAGAGGCGGGTGGCATCGACAAGGTGAACGGCTTTGTCGTCGACCTGCGCAACAACCCCGGCGGGTTGCTGAACCAGGCGATCATGGTGGCCGATGCCTTCCTCGACAAGGGCGAGATCGTCTCGACCCGGGGCCGCGACCCGGCTGATGGCGACCGCTACAACGCCCAGCCCGGCGACCTGGCCGAGGGCAAGCCGCTGGTCGTGCTGATCAACGGCGGCTCGGCCTCGGCCTCCGAAATCGTCGCCGGTGCGCTGCAGGATCACCGCCGCGCCATCGTTGTCGGCACCAAGAGTTTCGGCAAGGGCTCGGTCCAGACCGTGATGCCGCTGCGGGGCAACGGCGCAATGCGCCTGACCACCTCGCGCTACTACACGCCCTCGGGCCGGTCGATCCAGGCGCTGGGTGTCTCTCCCGACATCGTGGTCGCCCAGCCGCGCCGCGATCCGAACGCCGAACCCGCGGAAGAGCCGGCGGCCAACCCGTTCACCCGTTCCGAGGCCGACCTGCGCGGTCGCCTCGACAACGACTCGCTGACGCCCGAGGAAATCGAGCAGATCGAGCTTGACCGGGCCAAGGCCGAGGCCGCCGCCCGCCTGCGCGAAGAGGACTACCAGCTGGCCTATGCCATCGACATCCTCAAGGGCCTGTCGGCGCTGGGTCCCAAGGACTGAGGCTGTCCTGTCTCGAAACAGCTACACCGGCGGCCCCCTGGCCGCCGGTTTTCGTTTTCAATGTGCCATGGTCCGCGCGCCCGACCGCTTTGAAAACGGGTCCGGCGAGTGTATGCACGAGAAGGCAGGAGTGCCCGTGGATCCTGTACGTTTTGTACAAAACGTACGCGATTTCCGGCAAAACGTACAAAGAGGCCCAAGGTGAGCAAGACCCGCCCGATGACCCCCGAAGACATCGCCGCCCTCCCCTACCGCCGCAACGTCGGCGTGATGCTGGTCAACGCCCAGGGCCATGCCTTTGTCGGCCAGCGCATCGACAGCGAGGTGCCCGCCTGGCAGATGCCCCAGGGCGGCATCGACAAGGGCGAGGACCCGCGCGACGCGGCGCTGCGCGAGTTGGAAGAGGAAACCGGCGTGAGCCGCGACCTCGTCACCGTCGAGGCGGAAACCGAGGGCTGGATCGCCTACGACCTGCCGCATGACATCGTGCCCCGGATCTGGAAGGGCCGCTACAAGGGGCAGGAGCAGAAATGGTTCCTGCTGCGCTTTCACGGCACGGACGACCAGGTGCGGCTGGATGCGGACGACCACCAGGAGTTCTCGGAATGGTGCTGGCTGCCCGCCGATGAGGTCGTGGAACAGATCGTGCCGTTCAAGCGCCCGGTCTACGCTCAGGTCATTGCCGCCTTTCGGGATCACCTGTGATGCGCTGGCTGGCCCTGTCGCTATCGCTGCTGGCGGCCTCTCCGGCGCTGGCGCTTTCCTGTCGCCCGGCGGACCCGGTGCGCGATTTCAAGGCGGCCGAAGCGTCCGGCGATCGTTGGGGGATCGCCGTCGGCCGCCTCGATTTCGACGAGGGGCGCCTGCCCAGGGTCGACTGGGCCCGCCAGGACCGGGTGCCTCCACGGACCGATCTGCGGGCACAGTTCATCGGACATTCGCTGGACATGAACGGCTTTGACACCCTGTTCCAGGCGAATGTGACCCTGCGGGTGCTCTGCTTCGGCCCCTGGTGCGCACATCCGAAAAGCGGTACGCGTTACCTGGCTTTCATCAAGCATGAAAACGGCAAGCGCGTGCTGCAGGCCGACCCCTGCGGCAGCTGGCTCTACCCGAACCCGCACCGGCATGACCTGGACCGGGTCCACAGCTGTCTTGCCGGTGGCCCCTGCGAGGAACGCGGGTTCTGATCCCCACGCCCCTGCTTCTTCTTGCCGGAAATACCCCCGGGGGGTCTGGGGGGCTGGCCCCCCAGCGGGTCGCCTGGCCGTAGGCCGGGCGAAAGCAGAAACCTTACCGCAGCCGCTTCAACACCGAGAGCGAGGCATAGCCGTCCGGCACCAGCCCCTGGGATCTCTGGTACTGGCGCACCGCCTCGACGGTCAACGGGCCGATCTTGGCGTCGATGCCCTCGGTGTCGAAGCCGGCGGCGGTCAGGCGCTGCTGCAGCTCGATGCGTTCCTCGAAGGTCAGTGCGCGGTCGCCCCGGGGCCATTTGCCCTGGATCGCCTTGCCGCCCGCGATGCGGTCCGCCAGGTGGCCGACACCGATGACGTAGGCATCGGCGGTGTTGTAGGTCTCGATCACCTCGAAATTGTCGAAGACGAGGAAGGCCGCGCCGGTATGCCCGGCGGGCAGCAGCACCGAGGCCGGGCCGAAATCCCCGACCGGCTTGCCATCAATGTCCAGCACGCCCAGGTCGGCCCACTCCGAGGGCAGGCGGGTCACCTCGCGCTTGGCCTGCATGTAGTCGAAGCCCTTGGGCACGCGGACCTCGACCCCCCAGGGCACGCCGGTCTTCCAGCCGTTGGATTTCAGGTAATTGGCGGTCGAGGCAAGGGCATCGGCGGGGTCGTCGCCCCAGATGTCGCGCTTGCCGTCGCCGTCGTGATCCACCGAGAGCCGCTGGAACGAGCCGGGCATGAACTGGGTGTGTCCCATCGCCCCGGCCCAGGATCCGCGCAGGTTGGCCTGTGTCGTGTGCCCGTCCTGCAGGATTCTCAGCGCGTCGATCAGCTCTCCCTCGAAGAATTCGGCGCGCCGCGCGTCATAGGCGAGGCTGGCCATCGCCTCGATCACCGGGGTGCTGCCGCGAAAGGTGCCATAGGCGGATTCCAGACCCCAGATCGCCACGACGATCTCTTTCTGCACGCCGTATTCCGCCTCGATCTTGTCCAACAGCTTTCGGTGCTTTTTCAGCGCCGCCTTGCCGTTGCGGATGCGGGTCGCCGAGGCGGCGCTGTCGAGGTAGTCCCAGATCGTCTTGGTGAACTCGGACTGGTTGCGGTCG
This sequence comes from Mameliella sp. LZ-28, assembly GCF_012274245.1. NCBI lineage: Bacteria > Pseudomonadati > Pseudomonadota > Alphaproteobacteria > Rhodobacterales > Roseobacteraceae > Antarctobacter > Mameliella sp. LZ-28. The sequence goes on from NZ_JAANYX010000032.1 coordinate 266,557, forward strand.
CGTTCCACCACCTTGCGGTCGAACTTTGCCCCCTTGAAGGCGGCATCGAAGACAGCCGGTTCGATCCCCTGTTCCAGGGCGCGGGGGCGAAACGCGCGCACCCAGTCGCGGAACCCGGCCTGCGTGCCGGTGATCCGGGCGGAATGTGCGGCCAGTGTTTCCAGCGCGGCAGGGCGCAGGACGGGGCGGAGGGAGCCAGTAGGCGCCAGCAGGCTGGGCGTCAGCGTGGCGGCGCGGCTGACCAGCTCCAGCTCATCCTCCGGCACGCCGTCGACGATCAGCGGGCGATCCTCGACCTCGGGCGCCTCGCCGCGTCCGACGGGCCGGGGAGAGGCGGGAATGGCGCGGTCGGTCACGCGGGCCTCCAGTTCCCCACGCGCGACGGGGCGCAAGGAGACCTCGACCGCCTCCGCCGCCGCCAGCGGGGCGAAAAGGGCAAGGGCGATCAGCCCGGTTGTTGCGCGCCACATCATGGATCGGGTCCTGCTGCTCTTTGGTTTTACAAGAGATTAGCGTGCCCGGGCGCAATTGCGAAGCCATCCGCGACACCGCATGCAGATTCCCGCCGCCCCCGGTGGGGTGTTGGCACGAAACATGGATATGCCCGGCGGCATGGACCATTCTGTTGGTATCCCGCCCAAGAGAGGTTTTCCGATGCTGCAATTGATGACGTTCCCGCCCGGTCTCGACGAGCCCAGCCACAGCCCCTTTTGCGCCAAGGCGATGATCCTCTTGCAACTGGCGGGTGTCGACTGGGAACCGGACTGGCATCCGGACCCGCGCAAGGCGCCGCTGGGCAAGCTGCCCGCGCTGCGCACGCCCGACGGGATCGTGCCCGACAGCACCCTGATCCTGCGCTGGCTGACCGGGCAGGGGGCGGACCTGTTCCCGGGCCTCGGGCTGGAAGAGCGGGCGCAGGCGCATGTACTGATGCGCATGGTCGAAGACACGCTGCGGCAGGGGCTGGTGCATGACCGTTGGGCGCGGGACGACTGCTGGGCCGTGATGGGGCCGGTGTTTTTCGCCACGGTCCCCGCGCCTCTCCGTGGCATCGTCTCGGGGATCATGCGGGGCAGGGTGGTCAAGGGGCTGAAAGGCCACGGTATTGCGCGTTTCTCGGAGGGTGATCGCTTGACCCAGATGGGCGCAGACCTGGACAGTTTGACGGTGCAACTGGGCGAGAAGGACTGGCTGTTCGGGGATCAGCCCACGGCCGCGGATGCCAGCACTCTGCCGGTGCTGAGCATGATCGACCACCTTCCGGTGCGGACGCGGCTGCGCGACAACCTGCGCGGGCGCGACAACCTGATGGGCTATGTCGCGCGGGGGCGGGAGCGGCTGTATGCCGGGTTGCCGCTGACGCTCTAGCCCTTTGAGCGCCGCTGCCGGGTCACCTTGCGCTTGGTCTTGGCATCCTTGGCCTTGGCCTTGGCCTGTTTGCGGCGGGGCGAAGGGCCGGATTTGCCACGGGGGCGGCCCTTGCCGCGCGAAAACCGTCCGCCCTGGCGGCTTTCGTATTCCTCGTCGTCCAGCTCCAGCAGTTCAAACGCGATGCCGCCTGTCACCGGCGCGGCCTCGACCAGTTTCACCCGCGCGCGCATCCCCAGCCCGATGATCCGGCCCGTGTCGCCGCCCATCAGCGTGCCAGCGTCGCGGTCGAAATGGAAATACTCGTTGCCCAGCGTGCCGATGGGCACCAGCCCGTCGGCGCCGGTCTCGTCGAGTTTCACGAAGATCCCGAACTTGGCGATGCCGGAGACGCGGCCGGTGAATTCCGCCCCCAGCCGGTCAGAGAGGTAGGCGGCCAGGTAGCGATCGGTGGTGTCGCGCTCTGCCATCATCGATCGGCGTTCGGTGTCTGATATGTGCTGCGCTGTGGCGTCCAGCCGCTCGATGTCCTCCTGGCTGAGGCCGTCGCCCTCCCACTTGTGGGCGGTGATCAGGGCGCGGTGCACGATCAGGTCGGAATACCGCCGGATGGGCGAGGTGAAATGTGCGTAGTTCTGCAGCGCCAGCCCGAAGTGGCCAAAGTTCTTGGGGCTGTAATAGGCCTGCGTCATCGACCTGAGGGTGGCGAGGTTGATCAGTTCCGCCTCGCCGGTTTTGGCCGCCTGGTGCAACAGCTGGTTGAGGTGGCGGGTTTTCAGCACCTGTCCCTTGGCCAGCGTCAGCCCGGCAGCCTGAGCCGTGTCGCGGAGCGACTCCAGCTTGTCGACGGGCGGTTCCTCGTGGACGCGGAACAGCAGCGGCGTGTCCTTGGCGATCAGGGTTTCGGCGGCGGCGACATTGGCCTGCACCATGAATTCCTCGATCAGCTTGTGCGCATCCAGCCGGTCGGCGAAATTGACGGACGTGACCTTGCCGTCCTCGTCCAGCGCGATCTTGCGTTCCGGCAGGTCGAGGTCCAGCGGCTGGCGGCGTTCGCGGGCCGCGCGCAGGGCGGCATAGGCGGCGTAGAGCGGTTTCAGCACCGGCTCCAGCAGCGGTCCGCACTTGTCGTTGGGCTGCCCGTCTATGGCCGCCTGCACCTCCTGGTAGCTGAGCGAGGCAGGCGAGCGCATCAGGGCGCGGTAGAATTTCTGCCCCAGCTTGTTGCCCTCGGCGTCGATGCGGATGCGCGCCGCGATGCAGGCGCGCGGCACGCCCTCGTGCAGCGAACACAGATCGCCGGACAGCCGGTCGGGCAGCATCGGCACCACCCGGTCGGGAAAGTAAGAGGAGTTGCCCCGCATCTTGGCCTCGCGGTCCAGCGCCGAGCCGGGGGTGACGTAATGGGCCACGTCGGCAATGGCGACCCAGAGGACATGCCCGCCCTCGTTCTGAGGGTCCTCGTCCGGTTCGGCAAAGACCGCGTCGTCATGGTCGCGGGCATCGGAAGGGTCGATGGTGATCAGCGGCAGCTCGCGCAGGTCGGTGCGGCCCTTGAGGCCGGCGGGCTTCATGCTGTCGGCCTCGGCCAGAACCTGTTCGGGGAAATCGTCGGGAATGCCGTGCTGGTGGATGGCGATCAGGGACACCGCGCGCGGCGCGGTGGGATCGCCCAGCCGCAGCACGATGCGCGCCTTGGGCAGGCCCATGCGGCCCTTGGGTCCGGCCTGTTCCGCCTCGACCAGCTCGCCATCCTGGGCGCCGCCGGTGGCATCGGGCGAGACCGTCCATTCCTTGTCCGAGCCCTTGTCGATGGGCAGGATGCGCCCGCCCTCGGCGCCCTTGCGGAAGATGCCCACCACCTTGCGCGGCGAGGTGCCGATGCGGCGGATCAGGCGGGCCTCGTAGTTGTGATCGGCGTGATGGACCACCTGCAGGCGGGCCAGGATGCGGTCGCCCTCGCCCAGAGCCGGGTCGTTGGCGCGGGCGATAATCAGCACGGTGGGTTCGACCCCTTCGCCGTGCCATTCCAGGGGGCGCGCAAAAAGGTCGCCGTTGTCGTCCGGCGCCTTGACCTGCAGCACGCTGACAGGCGGCAGGCGATCCGGGTCGCGATAGGTCTTGTGGCGCTTTTCAAGGTGCCCCTCGTCCTCCAGCTCGCGCAGGATGCGCTTGAGGTCGATCCGGTCAGCCCCCTTGATGCCAAAGGCCTTGGCGATGTCGCGTTTCGAGGTGAGGGTCGGGTTGGCGGAGATCCAGTCGAGGACATCCGCCTTGGTGGGCAGCTTGCTCATGAGGTTGGCGTAGCATGGGCGCGGGGCGGCGTCATGTCGAAACCGGCGGGGTGAGGGGCAACGCGTTTGGAAACGCTTGCCCCAAGCCGCTTCGAAGCGGCGTGTCCCCCTGTCGAGGTCCGTGGCCCGGTCCACATCCGCCAGGACATCGATCCGCGCGACCCGGTGCCCGGCGACCGAGGCTTCGGTGTCGCTCAGCGCGTGTTCGGTGGACCAGCGCACGTCACGGAACAGCCCTTGCGGAAATCGTCGGGCGTTTTGCACACCGACCAGCCAATAGCCGCCGTCCTCGGCCGGGCCAAAGACCACCCCAGCCTTGCCCAGGGCGCGGAAGGCGCGCCAGACCGCGGCACGGGTGATGCCGGGAATATCGGCACCGATCACGCAGACCGGACCGGGGGCCGCGGATCGCATCGCCCGGGCCATGCGGGCGCCAAGATCGCCGGAGCCCTGCGGCAGGCGGGTGAGGTCGTCGGGCCAGCAGCGCGAGGCCATGCCGTCGCGGTCAGGCGAGACCGCCAGCACGATCCGCCAGCGCGGATCGCGCAGGCGCCGCAACAGGCGCGCGCATTGGTGCCGGAACCACCAGGCGGCGGCCACGCTGCCAATGTCCCGCGCCAGCCGGGTCTTGACCCGGCCGGGGCGCGGTTCCTTGACCATGACGATCAGGGTGCGTTGCATGGTGGCGGTCAGGCGAAATAGTCGCGCAGCATCCGGGTGTAGATCGCCTTGAGCTGGTGCACATGGGCGATCTCGACCCGTTCGTCGACCGCGTGCATGGTCTTGCCCACGAGGCCGAATTCCACCACCGGGCAGTGATCCTTGACGAACCGAGCGTCCGAAGTGCCGCCGGTGGTGGACATCTCTGGCGTGATGTTGGTTTCCACCGCGACCGCGCGCGACACGAGGTCGGACAGCGGCCCCGGCGGTGTGAGAAAGCTCTCACCCGAGATCTTGATCCGGACCTCGGTGGTGGTGCCGAAGGCGGCGTCCACCTTTGCCGCCTCTTCGCGCAGCCAGTCGGACAGCGCGGCGCCCGTGTGGGTGTCGTTGAACCGGATGTTGACCGTGCCGCGCGTCTGCGCCGGGATCACGTTGGTGGCCGGGTTGCCGGTGTCGATGGTGACAACGGCCAGGGTGGAGGGATCGAAATGATCCGTGCCCTGGTCCAGTTCATGCGAGGCCAGCCTGTCCATCAGCCGCGCCATCGCGTGCATCGGGTTCACCGCGCGGTGGGGATAGGCGGAATGGCCCTGTTTGCCGGTGACGGTGAAATGGGCATTCATCGAGCCGCGCCGCCCGATCTTCATCATCTGGCCCATGTGGTCGGGGCAGGTGGGTTCGCCGACGATGCAGACGCTCATCTGTTCGTCGTTCTCGGACATCCAGTCGAGCAGGGCGGTGGTGCCGTCCACGGCATCGCCCTCTTCATCACCCGTGATGGCCAGGATCAGGGCGCCGTCCGGGGGGGTGTCGGTGACATAGTCGATGGCGGCGGCGGCAAAGGCGGCGACGCCGGATTTCATGTCGGTGGCGCCCCGGCCATAGAGGAACCCGTCCTCGATCTCGGCGCCGAAAGGGGCGTGGGTCCAGTCGTCGGGGTTGCCGATGGGTACCACGTCCGTGTGCCCATTGAAGCCGAAGCTGCGGGCGTGGCCCTTGTCGCCCCAGCGGGCAAAGAGATTGCACACCTCGCCGCGATCGACACGGGTGCAGGCAAAGCCCGCGCCTTCCAGCAGGTCCTGCAACAGGACAAGGGCGCCGCCCTCTTCCGGCGTGACAGAGGGGCATTGCACGAGGCGGGCGGTAAGATCGACCGGATCGGTGGTCATCGGCGGCTCCTTGGGTGTGACGTGGCACAGGGCTACCCCGCCCTGCGGCGCTTGGCAAATGGCGCGGGACGGGTGGGCGTGCTAGGCCTGTTGCACAGGGGCAAGAGAGGGGCGGCATGGGCTGGATTGCTGTGGCGGATGAGGGCGGTCGCTGGCTGCGGCCCGACTGGGCGGAGAGCCCGGCAGATCGCCTGATGCCGCGCGGAACGCTGATGGTGGAGGTGCCTGTCACCGGGGCCACCCGGCCCGAGCGGCTGGTGACGCTGGAGCGTGAAACGCCCTGGCCTGGGAGCCTGTCCCTGACGGCCCTGCCGGGCGAGGGACTTGCGCTGGTGGTGACGCAGGGCACCCAAGTGGTGCAGGCGGTGCTGCCGCTGGACCTGGACCGGCGCGAGGGCGGCTTGCGGATCACCTATGCCTGGGACAGCCCGGCGCGGCGGGGACGGGTCGCGGCGGAACGCACCGATGGCACGCTGCTGGCGCTCCGAGACATCGCGGCGCCGCCGCCGTTGCTGGCGGCAGATGCGCAGGCGCTGAACGGACAGGGGCTGGCGCTGTGCGCGCTCAGCGAGGCGGTCGAGCCGCTGGGGCCGGTGCCGACGCTGGACGCGGCAACGCAGGTCGAGACGCCGCAGGGCGCGCGGCCGGTGGCCGATCTGCGCTGTGGCGACTCGGTATTGACGCGGAGCGGGGCGGTGGTGCCGGTGCTGGCGCCGCTGGAGCGCCGCGTTCCGGCGCGCGGATCGTTCCGCCCGGTGCGCCTGCGGGCGCCCTATTTCGGGCTGCGCGCGGACCTGGTGGTGGCGCCGGGGCAAAGCCTGGTCGTCTCCGGCACGGACGTCGCCTATCTTTTCGGCTGCGAGGCGGTGCTGGTGCCCGCCTCGGCGCTGGTGAACGGGCGCGCGGCGGTCTTCGAGGACACCGGGCCATTGGTGACATGGCACCAGCTGCTGCTGCCGGGGCACGAGGCGCTGGTGTCCGAAGGCGCCGGGATCGAGAGCCTTTACGTCGGACGACTGCGGCGCCACCGCGAGATCCTGCGCGAAACCCTGCTGGCAGAGGTGCCGCCGGGGCTGATGCCGGAACATGGTGGCCGTTCGCTGAAAGTGCTGGCGCCCTTCGAGGCGATCACCCTGGCCGAGACCCGCGCCGCCTGACGATCAGTCGAAGAAGGGCGAGACCTGGGCCACGATCACCGCGTTTTCCGCCAGCGCGCGATCCATCAGGGTCGCTTCGTCGTCGTCGATCTCGTGGCCCTGTGCCTCGCGTTCCTCGCGGGTGCCGTAACCGGTGACATCCAGAGGCGCCATGTCGGCCTGTTTCAGGATGGCGACGGTTTCGCGCACGGCCTCTGCCTCGTCCACGCCGGAGGCGTAGCACATCAGGCCCGCGCCGGTTGCCTTGTCGGGCAGGCCATCGCCGGACTTGCGGCCGACCTCGACCAGCAGGGTGTAGACCTGTTGCGGTTTCTTGCCCGCCATATCCGCGCTCCTTCGTGGCATTACGCGCCGTGGGATGTGCCTTTGCGGGCGGGCTGTCAAGACGGGGGCTGTGGCATTCCGGTCACGGCGGTGCGGGGCGTCGGGAAAACCTCACTTGGCCCGAATCGCGGGGTGGCGGTATCAGGGCGCATCCGAAACACCTCGACGGAAAGGAGGGCGCCTATGACAATCGACAAGCTAGCTGCCCTCACGGGCCCCATCCTTTAAGACCCGACTGCCCCCGTGCGGGGCTGATTTTCCAAGAGCGGCGCGTGATGCGCCGATGGTTTCATGGACAGTTTCCTGACAGATATGCTCACCCGCGCGGTGGGCAGCGATTTCTTTGCCGGTGGCCTGGCGCTGGGCGTCTTCGGGGCCGCGATCGGCATCCTGCGCATGGTCTATGGCATGGCCCGCGCGCAGGCGCGGCGCCGCTGGGCGGTGTCAATGACCGTCGACAACCGGTCCGAGGCCTACCGGCATCTCTATGTCTGGCTGGACCGCAAGGGCGTGCTTCGGCGCATCCGGCAGGTGCAGGCCACAGGTGTTCGCGCGGGCCGGGCCGAGATCTTTGCCCCCGCCGAGGGGCGCCACTGGTTCCTGCATGGCGGGCGGCTGTGTTCCTTTGAGCGGTCCCTGCGGGAAAAGACCCGTGTCGGCGGCGACGGCGGCCCGATGGAGGTGCTGACCGTGACCATGCTGTTCGGCCGATCCGAGGTGCTGCGGAGCTGGGTCGACGACGGTGCCGCGATCTGCGCCGCCGAGGAAGAGCGTGCGCCGATCCTGCACGTCCTGCGGGGCGACTGGTGGGACCATGTCTGCGAGATGCCGCGCCGCGCGCTGGACACGATCCTGGCCGAGGACGACCGGATCGAGCGGCTGCGCGACGACATGGCCTGGTTCTACGGCAACGAGGATTGGTACCGGACGCGGGGCGTGCCCTGGCGGCGGGGCTACCTGCTGTACGGGCCGCCGGGCACCGGCAAGTCGAGCGTGATCCGCGCGCTGGCCAGCGACCTGGGCAAGGACCTGGCCAGTGTCAGCCTGGCAAGTCCCGGCCTGTCGGACGAGGACCTGCGCAGTGGGCTGGCCTCGGCCCCCAAGGGCGCCTTCCTGGTGCTGGAGGACATCGACGCCAGCTTTGCCGGGCGTGGTCAGGGAGAGGCCCGGTCGGGCATCAGCTTTTCCGGTCTGCTCAATGCCATCGACGGGGTGGCGGCGCAGGAGGGGCGGGTTCTGGTCATGACCACCAACCACCCCGAGCGGCTGGATCCGGCGCTGATCCGTCCGGGACGGGCGGATGTGCATCTGGAACTCGGGCCGGTTCCGGCATCGGTCGCGGCGGACCTGTTCCGCCGGTTCTTCCCGGGGGAAGAGGCGCTGGCAAGGCGGTTCGCCGAAGCACTGGGGGCGCGCCGGGTGACACCGGCGGCATTGCAGGGCTGGCTGCTCAGCCATGCGCAGGACCCGGTGGCGGCCTCATCGGCAGAGGGATTGGTGGCCGGGGCCGAGGCCGTGGCGGCGGAGTAAGGGCAGCGGCGCGGGATGCGCCCTTGCCCCCCTGGAGATTGGATCGTGGAACCGGGCCGCACCCAGGGTCCAGAACTGAAAGCCTCGCCGGGATACGACGTCTCAGCCGCCGACCACCGCGAGGGCCACAGCCCCGCCGTAGATCAGGATCAGCAGAAGGCTCTCCAACCCGATCTGTGCCGGGCCGTGGCGTTGCCGCAGGATCAGCCCGGCCAAGAGGACGGCGGTCATCATCTGCCCCGTCACCAGCCAGTATAGGTCTTGCGTCCCCACCGCGTGATAGAGCGACCCCTCGCGGTAAGCGGTATCGGCGAAGACCAGGAACAGGGTGTCGAAGGTGTTGCCGCCGATGATCCCGCCAAGCGCCAGTTGCAGCGCCCCGCGCCGGGTGGCGGCCAGCGTTGTCACCAGTTCCGGCATCGAGGTGACGACAGCGGTGACCAGCGCGCCCACCAGCGTCGAGCCCATACCGAAGCGCGCGATCAGCGTCCCGCCGACCTGGCTGATGACCCAGCCGCAGAGGCCCATGACCGCCACCAGCGCGGCAAATCCCAGCGCCGGTTTCAGGGCCGATCGGTGCGGTTCGCTGCTGTCCTCTGGCGTATCGGTGCGGGTTTCCGGGGTCTGCACCGGCTGCCACATGGGTTCATCGCGCAGGCGTGCCGTCAGGTGCAACCCGCCGAGGTAGACCATGACCAGCAGGGGCGAGGCCGGGTGAATGCCCCAGAAGCTGATATTCGGTCCTGCGATTGCGGCCAGCGGCAGGCAGAGCAGCAGGATCAGCAGGACCGACTGGAACAGGTTGGCCGGCTCTGCGGCGGCATGTTCGAGATTGGCCTTGCGATAGGTCAGGTCGGCCAGCGCAAGGAACAGCGTCTGGGCGGCGATCCCGCCCACGGCGTTGGAAAAGGCGAAAGAGGCATCGCCAGAGGCCGCGGCGTTGATCGAGACGATGGTGCCCGCCAGCGAGGTGGCCGCGCCCAGGAGGATCGCGCCGACCAGCGCCTCGCCCATGCGGGTGCGGTCGGCCAGGATGTCGGCCAGGTCGGTGGCGCGGATGGCGGTAATCACGAGGACCGCCGCCGAACCGGCAAAGACCGCCAGCAGCGGCAGGAGAGAGAGGCTGGCGATCATGCCGGGCGGGGGAGGCGCGTGTCGGTCATGCGTCTTGAACCCGCCCGGCTGTCCGTGGTTCCGCGATCAGTCGCGCAGAAGTTCGTTGATGCCGGTCTTGGAGCGGGTCCGCTCGTCGACGCGCTTCACGATCACGGCGCAATAGAGGTTCAGGTTGTTTTTGGTCGGCATCGAGCCGGCAACCACCACCGAGTAAGGCGGCACCTCACCCATGAAGACCTCACCGGTTTCACGGTCGACGATCTTGGTGGACTGGCCGATGAAGACACCCATGCCCAGGACCGAGCCTTCGCGGACGATGCAGCCTTCGACCACTTCGGAGCGGGCGCCGATAAAGCAGTTGTCCTCGATGATGGTGGGGCCGGCCTGCATCGGTTCCAGCACGCCGCCGATACCGACGCCGCCCGACAGGTGCACGTTCTTGCCGATCTGCGCACAGGAGCCGACGGTGGCCCAGGTGTCGACCATCGTGCCCTCGTCGACATAGGCGCCGAGGTTCACGAAAGAGGGCATCAGCACCACGCCGGGCGCGATGAAGGCGGATTTGCGGACGATGGCATTGGGGACGGCGCGGAAGCCGCCGGCTTTCCATTCATTGTCGCCCCAGCCCTTGAACTTGCTGTCGACCTTGTCCCACCAGTGGCCGCCCTGCGGGCCGCCGTCCTGCTGTTCCATGTCCTTGAGGCGGAAGCCCAGCAGCACGGCCTTCTTGGCCCACTGGTTGACGTGCCAGTCGCCGTTGTCCTGGCGTTCGGCTACGCGGAGCTTGCCGCTGTCGAGCGCGTTCAGCGTGTCCTCGATCGCCTCGCGCGTTTCGCCGCCGGTCGAGGGCGTGATCTCGGCGCGGTTTTCCCAGGCGGCTTCGATGGCCGTTTCAAGTTGTGCGTTGGACATGCGGTCCTCTCCCCACGAAATATTGTTCCGAAGCCCTATAGCGGCCTTGCCCGGGTGGGACAATCCTATCCGCTGCCCCAGGGGCAGGCAGGTTTCCGGCGCAGTCAGCCCAGCGGGTCGGGCGCGATGTTGCCGCCGCAGACCAGCACCGCCACTCGCTCATCCGGTTCGGGTACATAGGCGCCGCAGCGCAGGGCGGCGAGGGCCGTGGCGCCCGCCGGTTCCACCAGCAGGCGGTGCGCCTGCCAGAGCGCGGCTTGCGCGTCGAGGATGGCGGCGTCGGGGACGGTGACGACCGGCGTGTCGAACTGCTGTGCGAGGCCAAAGCAGATGTCGCCGATGCGCCGCGCCCCCAGCGCGTTGGCCGCGACGCCAGATACCGCCACGTCCACGGGCTTGCCCGCCGCCCGCGCGGCCTCCAGCGCGTTGCAGGGCACGGGTTCGACGGCGACGATCTTGCGCGCGCCTTGTGCCCAGGCCAGCGCGCCCGCGATCAGCCCGCCGCCACCGACGGCGATCAGAACCGTGTCGGCCTCCAGCCCCTGCGCCTCCCACTCTCGCAGCAGGGTGCCCTGGCCCGCCACGGTCAGCGGCGCGTCATAGGCGTGGATCTGCATGGCGCCCTGTTCGTCCTCGTAGCGGCGGGCCATGTCCAGCGCGTCGGCGTATTCGCCCGGCACCACGGTCAGCTCGGCCCCGGTGCGTTCGATCAGGGCAATCTTGGCGGGTCCTGCGATTTCCGGGACGAAGATGCGTGCCCGATGACCCAGCCGTTGCGCGGCAAAGGCCACCGCCGCGCCGTGGTTGCCGCCCGAGGCCGCCACCACGCCGCCCGCCGGCACATCCGAGGCGCGCAGGGTGTTGAAGGCCCCGCGCGCCTTGAAGCTGCCGGTGTGCTGGCACTGTTCCAGTTTCAGGCCGATGTCGCGGTCCCACAGGGCGTCGCTGTGCATGACCGGGGTCCGGACCGTGTAGCCCGCGATCCTGCCGGCGGCGTTTTCGATTTCCGATGTCCAGTCCATGTGCGGTCTCCTGCGGCAGGGGGCGCCGCCGGGCCGCGAGGGCACGCGGCAACTGGCGCTTCGGTCCGGCAGGCTATAGTCCTGAGAAGAGGCGAACAAGGAGCCGCGACATGAAAGAAGACCGCCGCAGCCCGCTGCGCGACGCCAACCTCGACCGGAGCACGGCCGAGCACGTCCCGCAGACCCCGCAGACGCAATCGCCCAGCTATCGGCTGGCCTTTGCGGACGTGGATTTCATGGGCCAGGAGGAACTGCGCCCGGTGCGTCTGCAGCTGGAACTGCTGAAGTTCGAGATGCTGATGGACCAGTACCAGATCGACTCGACCGTGGTGCTGTTCGGCGGGGCGCGCATTCCCGCGCCCGCGGACAAGGACAAGGCGCGGACGCAGACACTGGCCGACCTGTCCCGCTTTTACGACGAGGCGCGCGAGTTTGCCCGGCTGATGACGCGCAAGTCCAAGGAGACGGGCAACCGCGAATACGTCGTCTGCACCGGCGGCGGGCCGGGCGTGATGGAGGCGGGAAATCTGGGGGCGCATGAAGAGGGGGGCGTTTCGGTGGGGCTGAACATCGTGCTGCCGCACGAGCAGGCGCCGAACCCCTATGTCACGCCGGAGCTGGCCTTCAACTTTCACTACTTCGCGATCCGCAAAATGCATTTCCTGATGCGGGCCAAGGCGATCTGCGTCTTTCCCGGCGGGTTCGGCACGCTGGACGAGCTGTTCGAGACGCTGACCCTGATCCAGACGGGCCGGATGCAGCGGGTGCCGATGTTGCTGTTCGGGCGCGAATTCTGGGAGCGGATCATCAACTGGGATGCGCTGGCCGATGCGGGCACGATCAGCCGCGAGGACCTGGACCTGTTCCGCTATGTCGAGAATGCGGCCGAAGCGATGGAGATCGTCGAGACCTGGGGACCACTGGACGCGCGGACGGACATTCCGGACCGTTGAGGCAAAGGCGGCGGGGCGGGCCTGACGGCCCGGCCCGAACCGGTCAGACCGACTGTGCGGCCTCGTCCAGCTCTGCCTGTTCCACCCAGCGCAGGATAACGGCGCGGGCGGCGGCTTCGTCGTAGGCTTCGATGGCCAGGCGCAGGTCCTTGAGCGCGGTGGCCATCTCGAATTCCGAGAGAAAGCTTTCCTGGGCGCGCAGGATCTTGGTGTGCGGCGTGGTCAGCATGTCGGGCGAGATCAGCAGCTCTTCGTGCAGTTTCTCACCCGGGCGCAAGCCGGTGATCTTGATTTCGATGTCGCCGCCCGGGTTGTCATCGTCGCGGACAGAGAAACCCGCACCCTCGATCATCTGGCGGGCCAGTTTGCGGATCGGGACCGGATCGCCCATGTCCAGCACGAAGACGTCACCGCCGCGGGCAAAGGACCCGGCCAGCAGAACCAGGCGCGCGGCCTCGGAGATCGTCATGAAATAGCGCGTCACCTGCGGATCGGTCAGCGTGACGGGACCGCCGCGTGCGATCTGTTCCTCGAACAGCGGGATGACCGACCCGGACGAGCCCAGCACGTTGCCGAAGCGCACCATCGAGAAGCGGGTGCCGGGGGTGCGGGCGGCGAGATCCTGGATCACCAGTTCGGCCAGGCGTTTGGACGCGCCCATGACATTGGTCGGGCGCACGGCCTTGTCGGTCGAGACCAGGATGAACCGGTCGACCCCTGCGGCGCGCGATGCCTCTGCCAGCACCTTGGTGCCCAGCACGTTGTTGCGCAGGCCCGCCATGACGTTCTTTTCCACCAGCGGCAGATGCTTGTAGGCGGCGGCGTGCAGGACCACGTCGATGTCGTGTTCGATCAGGACGTCGCGCATCCGCTGTTCGTCCAGCACCGAGGCCAGAACGGGCACGATGTGCAGCCCGTCACCGATGTCACGCAGTTCCTTGTCGATGTTGTAGAGCGCCAGTTCCGAGTGATCGACCAGCACCACGCAGGCCGGTTTGCAGGCGATCAGCTGGCGGCAGAGTTCCGACCCGATGGACCCGCCCGCGCCGGAGACGAGGATGCGGCGGCCGGAATAGACGTGGCTGACGCCGGGCAGTTCGCTTTCCAGGCGGCTGCGGCCCAGCAGGTCCTGGATCGACACCGGGCTGACCTGCTTGCGGATCTCGCCCTCGCCGACCATCGCGGCAAAGGAGGGCAGGGCGTGCACCTCGCAGCCGATGTGGCGCAGTTTATGCGCAATCCGGGCGATCGCGGGCTGGCTGATCGAGGGCATGGCCAGGACGACGCGGTCGATATCCTTGTCCAGCACCAGTTTCTTGAGGCTGGAGGGCGCGTGCACGCGCAGGCCCGAGACCATGAGGCTTTGCAGGGTCGGGTTGTCGTCGATGAAGGCGACCGGCAGGATCGCCTCGTCATGGCGGAGGGCAGCAACCAGCTGTTGGCCGGTCTGCCCGGCGCCGTAGATCAGCACCCGCATCCGGTCCTTGCCGTGACGGTAGACATGCAGGGTGAACTGGCGCAGGGCGATGCGCCATGTGGCCGACATGACCAGCAACAGCAGGCCGAAGATGACGAAGGCGCCCAGCGGCAGGCCGGTGCCCATCGCCGCGTTCAGGGCCAGGCCCAGCGCGGCCAGCAGGCCGGCATAGGTGGCGGTGCGGATGACTCCGCGCATTTCATAGGCATTCAGCGTGATCCGCGTCAGCCCCAGCCACCATCCCAGGCCAACGGCCGTGACGTTGAGGATCAGCACCAATGGCAAGAGGGCCGAGACGGTCGTGCTGTCGGGGGTGACGGTTGCGGCCAGGACCAGGGCGGCGAACATGGCAAGCGGGACGACAATGGCATCCATCAGGATGAAGAGCGCCTGTTTCTGCGCCCGGGACAATGCCGTCACGATCTTGTAGAACATTCAGCCCTGTCCCTCGCTTATGGCCGTGCGAAGCTTATACCCAAGCTCAGACCCGAAATCGACGTGTGTCGAAGTGGGCCAGTTCGCCTGATGCGAGTGCTCCGTTTTTTCAACTCTTAGGTTACTGAACACCAAACAGGCAAGCTGCTTATTTCTGCAGTTGCGAGTACCGGCGGATTATCACTTGTCCCACATGCCGAATTTTTGGGCGCGTTCCGGTGGGTCAGGCGGTCCTTTGCGCGCTTCTGAAGCGTTTGTGACGCCGATGGGGGCTTTCGCCCATGCTGCACCTGCGATAAGTACCGCGCCAGTCCGCCGGCGGGGCATTCCGCCTGCTTCCGGCGGCGCAGATCCAGAGGAGGGCCAGATGGGCTACCGTATTGTCGTCGTAGGCGCCACGGGCAACGTGGGCCGCGAGATGCTCAACATCCTCGCCGAACGGGCGTTCCCCGTCGACGAGATTGCCGTGCTTGCGTCGCGAAAATCGCTGGGCACAGAAGTGAGCTTTGGCGACAAGACCCTCAAGACCCAGGACCTTGCCACCTTCGACTTCACCGGCTGGGACATGGCGCTGTTCGCCGTGGGTTCGGGGCCGACCAAGGAATTCGCCCCCAAGGCCGCGGCCGCGGGCTGCGTGGTGATCGACAACTCGTCGCTCTACCGCTACGACCCGGACGTGCCGCTGATCGTGCCCGAGGTGAATGCCGACGCGGTCATGGGCTATACCAAGAAGAACATCATCGCGAACCCGAACTGCTCGACCGCGCAGATGGTCGTGGCGCTGAAGCCGCTGCATGACCGCGCCAAGATCAAGCGCGTCGTCGTGTCGACCTACCAGTCGGTCTCCGGCGCCGGCAAGGAAGGCATGGACGAGCTGTGGGACCAGACCAAGGCGGTTTACAATCCCACTGACGAGGTGCCGCCGAAGAAATTCCAGAAGCAGATCGCCTTCAACGTCATTCCGCATATCGACGTCTTCATGGAAGACGGTTCGACCAAGGAAGAGTGGAAGATGGTCGCCGAGACCAAGAAGATCGTCGATCCGTCGATCAAGGTCACGGCGACCTGCGTGCGCGTGCCTGTCTTTGTCGGTCACGCCGAGGCGATCAACCTGGAATTCGAGGACTACCTGGACGAGGACGAGGCGCGCGACATCCTGCGCGAGGCGCCCGGCATCATGGTGATCGACAAGCGCGAGGACGGTGGTTACGTCACGCCGGTCGAATGCGTGGGCGATTTCGCCACCTTCATCAGCCGCATCCGCCAGGACTCGACCATCGACAACGGTCTGAACCTGTGGTGCGTCAGCGACAACCTGCGCAAGGGCGCGGCGCTGAATGCGGTGCAGATCGCCGAGGTGCTGGGCCAGAAGGCGCTCAAGAAAGGGTGATTTGAGGCGCCGCGCGACGGCGCGGCGGCACCTCCGGCGGAGGTTTCCCAGGTCACGGGCCGCGTTCCGGCCATAGGCATCAACAGAACCCGCGCCACGTGCGCGGGTTCTTTCGTATCCGGGGCTATCCCGCGGGGCGCAGAGCGTCCCGTTCCGTGGCGTGTGCCGTGTCCGGTATCCAGCTGTTGGCATGGGCGGGGAAGGCGCGCCCGAACCTCCTGGCCAGTGCCTCGGCGCATTGGTCCAGAGCCGAAAGCGTACAGATCCGCTGCCCTCCCGGTTGATGGTATAGCACGAGCCCCTCCACCGATTGGCGCAGGCGGTAGCCCTTGAGCAGCAGCCGGCCCTGGAGTTCGGGCCAACTGCGCGCCCTGGCGAAATCCGGTGACAGCCTGTCCCGAAGGCATGCGGCCAACGCGGGACCGGGGGCGGCCCTGTGTGCGGCCGCGTCCCGGACCGTGCGGGTCAATGCCTTTTGCAGGAGGTGATCCAACGTCGTGCCCTGCCGGGCCGACAGGCGGGTCGCCGCATCGTGCAGGGGACGCGGCAGGCGCAGGGTGATTTCCGTCTCTTCCATGCTGATACCGTGCCGCACGCATGGTTAACGCCCGGTTTTCCTTTCGTGTCGAATTCTGGGCGGGCGGCCGGAGTTGCCCAAGTTTTGCCGCAATTCGGTGCCACGCTTTCTGGATCGGCAAGGAGACGTAGGATGTTTCACACTGCCATACCGCAGGCCAATTGGCCGAACGCCCCCCGGACATCCGGCCTTCCAAGGCCCCTGGACAGTGAGGCCCTGTCGCTGCTGCGATTGTTCCTGACGCCGATCCTGGAACGCGCCGCCAGTTGGCAGGCCCTTCATGAACAGCTCTGCGCCAAGGGGTTCCGGCTGGTCTTTCGCCGGGGCCACATGGTCATCCTGAACGACACCGGCGAGGGGCTTTGCACCGGCAGCGACCTGGGTGTCCCCCTGGCCACCATTTCGGCCCGGATCGGGCGGCCCTGCGTTCGCGCGCATCGGACCGGACAGACCGGCGAACTGGATCTGCCGCGCGCTGCGGCCCGTGCGGCCCGCGCCTAAAGGGCGGAAACGAAAAGGCCCGGACACAGCCGGGCCAAAAGACGGTTTGTGTAAGGCCGGCGTCAGACCGGGACGAACTGGCCGGACTTGCCGTCGAGGTTCTGCAACTCGCCGCTGCCGATATCGACCCAGAGACCGTGAAGCCCCAGCTTGCCCGCTTCGACCGCCTCGCGCACGAAGGGGAAGGTCATCAGGTTGCGCAGCGACACGGAAACGGCCTCGCGTTCCAGGGCGTGCGGCATGTCCGCGTCGCCCTTCACCGCCTCGTATCCGGGGCGCAGGATGTCCATCCAGCGGCCGACGAAGCTGCCCGTTTCCTCCAGTTCGGGGGCGCGGCCTTCGCACATGTCCAGACATCCCTGCACACCGCCACAGCTGGAATGTCCCAGCACGATCAGATGCGCGACCTTGAGCGCCATGACCGCGTATTCCACGGCCGCCGAGGTGCCGTGGTGCTGGCCATCGGGTTCGTAGACGGGCACCAGGTTGGCGATGTTGCGGTGAATGAAGAACTCGCCCTGGTCCGCGCCGAAGATCGACGTCACGTGGACTCGCGAATCGCAGCAGGAAATCACCATCGCCCGCGGCCGCTGGCCTTCATCGGCAAGACGGCGGTACCAGGCACTGTTTTCAGCGTGCGTGGTGGCTTTCCAGCCATGATAGCGCTGCAGTAGAAATCCGGGCAGGGGGCGAGCGAATTCCATGAAATCCTCCGGTCGTCGCAAGGGTTCGGTCCAACTACGATGAATTCACGGGAAATTCGAGCGAAAACACGTCTCTGGAATAACCTTTTGAGAACCCCGCCGAGGGCATGTTGCGCCCTGCGTGGGGCACTTGAATGGGGTGAGATGTGAAAGAGGTTACCTATCTGGCACCGGCGGAACGACCCGCCGTTGATCCGGCGCAGATCGAGACGCTGTGCACCGATCTGGGCAGACCGGCGGCCGAAGACGTGGTTTGCCGTGCGATGGAGGAACTGGCACAGCGCATGTGCCTTATCCAGACCCAGGCCCTGAAAGGGCCGCGCGAGGACATGCACAAGGGGCTGCGCGCCCTTGCGGCGATCGCCGACCAGATCGGCCTGTGTTCGCTGAGCGAGGTGGCCCATGATGTCATGGCCTGTATCGAGCTGGGCGATGCGGTGGCCGAAGCGGCGACATTGGCCCGGCTGGCGCGGGTGGGCGAACGCTCGTTGACCGAGCTCTGGGATCTCAACGAGTTCACCGTCTGAACGGGTCGTGAAATCCGCTTGCGGCGGGCGGCGCAGGCAATAGGCTGGCGGCACCTTGTTACAGGAGCCTCCATGCCCGTGTCCTTTGCCACGCCCGATACTTCCCCCCTGCCGCTCTACGTGATCGAAGCCGATGCCTTGGCCGCCTGGCTGGACGGGCAGGACGCACCGACACGCGCCTGGGTCGAGGCCAGCGGCTTTGCCGGCGGGCTGGGCACGGCGCTGATGCTGCCGGGGCCGGATGGCACGCCGGTGGGGGCGCTTGCGGGCTACGGCAGTTCCGACGCGCGCGCGCGCCATCGGTTCCCGCTGGCCGGTGCGATCCCGGGGCTGGCGCCGGGGAGTTACCGGATTGCCTCCGGCCTGCCGCCGGAATGCGCGGCGACCGAGGCGCTGGGCTGGCTGCTGTCGGGGTATTCCTACGGTCGCTACCGCGAACAGGGGGGGCGCGAACGGACGCTTGTCGCGCCCGAGGGCATCGACCCCCGCCGGATCGAGATCCTGGCAGAGGCCGAGACGCTGACCCGCGATCTGGTGAACACGCCGGCCTCGGACATGGGGCCGGAGGCGCTGGAGGCCGAGGTGCGGGCGCTGGCAGGCCGGTTCGGTGCCGAGGTCGCGGTCATCGCCGGCGAAGACCTGCTGTCGGAAAAGACATATTTCCCGATGATCCACGCGGTAGGCCGCGCCGCCGGGCAGGTGCCGCGGCTGATCGACATGCGCTGGGGCCGTTCGGGGCCTATGCTGACGCTGGTCGGCAAGGGGGTCTGTTTCGACACCGGGGGGCTGAACCTGAAACCCGGCGGCTCGATGGGTCTGATGAAAAAGGACATGGGTGGCGCGGCCAATACCATCGGGCTGGCGCAGGCGATCATGGCGCTGGACCTGCCGCTGCGCCTGCGGCTGCTGATCCCGGCGGTGGAAAACAGCGTATCCGGCCACAGCTTCCGCCCCGGCGACATCCTGCAGTCACGCAAGGGGCTGACGGTCGAGATCAACAATACCGACGCCGAGGGGCGGTTGGTGCTGGCAGATGCACTGGCCTATGGCGACGAGGAAACGCCGGACCTGATGATCTCGATGGCGACGCTGACCGGGGCGGCCCGCGTGGCCGTGGGGCCGGACCTGGCGCCTTTCTACACCGATGCCGAGGATTTTGCCGGCGCGCTGGCGGGTGCTGCCCCCGGTGCCGCAGACCCGGTCTGGCGGATGCCCTTCCACGCGCCCTACGAGGCAATGATCGAACCGGGCATCGCCGACCTCGACAACGCGCCGTCGGGCGGCTTTGCCGGCTCGATCACCGCCGCGCTGTTCCTGCGCCGCTTCACCGGGCAGGCCGCACGCTACGCGCATTTCGACATTTATTCCTGGCAGCCCAAGCCCGAACCGGGCCGTGCCAAGGGCGGGCTGATGCAGGGCCCGCGGGCGATCCTCGATGCGCTGCCGCAGGTTCTGAACCTCTGATGGACCGCCGCCTGACGCCCTTCAATGGCCGGGTGGCCCATGTCTCGCTGACAGGGCAAGTCGAGGCGGACCGTTTCGTCGAGGGCGAGCGGCACCGGATCGCTGCCCCCATCGCGGACCTGCTGACAAAACCCAAGGGCGCCCGCGACCGGCAGTTGCTGCGCGGCGCGCCGTTTCAGGTTCTGGAACTGGCAGACGGCTGGGCCTACGGGTTCGCGGAACGGGACGGCTACGTGGGCTGGGTCGCGGCCAGCGATCTGGTCGGGATACCCAAGGAACCCGAGACCCACCGTATCGCCAGCGCTCGGAGCTATGGCAAAACCACCCCAGGTCTCAAGCAGATGGGGCAAATCACGCCACTGTCACTGGGAACCCGACTGGCCGTTATCGAAGAAATCGACGGCTGGGCGCGGGTCGCCTGGGCTCGGGGGGCCACCCCGCGTGATCTGTACATCCCGGGCCAACACCTTGCGCCTGTCGACCATCCAGAGGCCGATCCCGTCGCCGTGGCCGAACGGCTCCTCAACACCCCCTACCTCTGGGGAGGCAACAGCGCCTTGGGCATCGACTGTTCAGGCCTCGTCCAGATCGCGCTGCACGCCTGCGGGCAAGACTGCCCCGGCGACAGCGACATGCAAGAGGCACTGGGCCGGGCCCTGCCCCCCGGCACGCCCCCCGAACGCGGCGACCTGATGTTCTGGAAGGGCCATGTGGCCTGGGTCGCGGACCCCGACACGCTGATCCATGCCAATGCCTACCACATGGCCGTCGCCTACGAGCCGATCAAAGAGGCCATATCCCGCATCCGGCAACAGGGAGATGGCCCCGTCACCCGCCACGCCCGCTTGACCACCTGAGCACGCCCCTGTCTTCTTCTTGGTGAAAATACTCCCGGGGAGCGCGAGGGGCTGGCCCCTCGCCCCCGCAACGACTGGAGCCTGCAATGTCCGACCCGTTCTTTCACCCTGTCTCAGGTTTCGACCTGCCGCGCTTTGCCGGGGTGCCGACCTTCATGCGCCTGCCGCACCTGACGTCGGACCACCCGCGGTTCAAGGATGTGCAGATCGGCCTTGTCGGCGTGCCCTGGGACAGTGGCACCACCAACCGTCCCGGGCCGCGTCACGGCCCGCGCCAGTTGCGCGATGCCTCGACCATGATCCGCGCACAGCACGCGGCGAACGGCATGCGCCCCTTCGAGGCAGCCAATTGCGCCGATCTTGGCGATGTCGGGCCGAACCCGGCGGACATCCCCGACAGCATGGCGCGCATCACTGCCTTTTACACGCAGCTGCGGCAGGCGGGCATTCGGCCGCTGACGGCGGGTGGCGACCACCTGACCTCGCTTCCGGTCCTGCGGGCGCTGGCCAAGGACGGTCCGCTGGGCATGGTGCATTTCGACAGCCACACGGATCTCTTCCACAGCTATTTCGGGGGCACGATGTACACGCATGGCACGCCCTTCCGCCGGGCCGTCGAAGAGGGATTGCTGGATCCGAAACGGGTCATCCAGATCGGCATTCGCGGCACGATGTACGATTCCGAGGACCGCGATTTCGCCGCCGCGAACGGCATCCGCATCGTCCCGATCGAGGAGTTCTTTGCCCGTGGCGTGGCCGAGGTCATGGAAGAGGCGCGCGCAACCGTGGGCAGTGCGCCCTGTTACGTCAGCTACGACATCGACTTTGTCGATCCGACCTTTGCGCCCGGGACCGGCACGCCGGAAGTGGGCGGCCCCAACAGTTACCAGGCGTTGCAGGCTTGCCGAGAACTGGAAGGGCTGGACATCGTGGGGGCGGACCTGGTCGAGGTCTCTCCGCCCTTCGATCAATCCGGCGGAACCGCCTTCCTGGGCGTGTCGATCATGTTCGAACTGCTTTGCGCCATGCTGGCCAAGTGACGGCTTGGGGGCAGGGTGGTGCCCTGCCTGTCCCTAGTCGACCGGGCGGATCAGCTTGCGTTCCAGCACGCGCAGAACGGTCTTGAGGTCATGGCCGCGTTTCAGGACCTGCCCTTCCATCCCGTAGACCGCGTATTCGCCCTGTTTGTTGCGCAGCTTCGGGCGTTTCTCGATCCGGTAAAGCGGGTGTTCGGCGGTGCGGCGAAAAACCGAGAAGACGGCCGCCTCTCGCAGGCTGGAAATCCCGTAGTCGCGCCATTCGCCGGCGGCGACCATGCGTCCATAGAGCGATAGGATGACGTTGAGCTCGGGCCGCTGAAAGGCGACCACCTCATGCGCGGACCCCTGGCCGGGGAAGGGCGTCAAGCTGTTCATACCCTCAGAGTTGCGCCCTTCCGGCAATAAATCAAGGGGGTGGATGGTGGTTCAAAAATTACTTGACCGCGCGGTCGGTTTTGGGCAGTCTCGCGCCACCGAGGGAGGAGCGAGATGACACCGCAGCAACGCGCCGAGCGTGCGGCCGAGGCCATGTATGCCAAGGATACCGCCGCGCAGGAGATGAAGATGCAGATCGAGGCGGTGGGTCCCGGTCGGGCCGTGCTGTCGATGGAGGTTCAGCCGGCGCATCTGAACGGCCACCGCATCTGTCATGGCGGGATCATCTTTACCCTGGCCGACACCGCCTTTGCCTATGCCTGCAACAGCTACAACACCCTGACCGTCGCGCAGGAAAACCAGATCACCTTCCTGGCTCCCGGCCAGTTGGGCGAACGGTTGACCGCCACGGCCGAGGAACAGGCGCTGGCCGGCCGGTCAGGCGTCTACGACGTGACCGTGACCGGCGGGGATGGCCGCAAGGTGGCGCTGATGCGCGGCCTGTCGCGCACCGTGAAGGGCCAGCATTTCCCCGAAGATGAATTGACCCAGGAAGATCGCGCCTGACGCGCCAGCACTGCCGGAGGAGACCCGATGGAAGACCTCACCCCGTCCAAGGACAGCCTTGACCCGATCGAGATCGCCTCGCGCGATGAGATTTCCGCCCTGCAGTTGCAGCGGATGAAATGGTCGCTGCGCCATGCCTATGACAACGTGCCGTTCTACAAGCAGAGCTTTGACGCGACGGGCGTGCACCCGGATGACCTGACCTCGCTGGCGGACCTGGCCAAGTTCCCCTTTACGGTCAAGACCGACCTGCGCGACAACTATCCGTTCGGCATGTTCGCCGTCCCGCGCGAAAAGGTCCGGCGCATCCATGCGTCGTCCGGCACCACGGGCCAGCCGACGGTCGTGGGCTATACCGACAACGACCTGGATGCCTGGGGGACGGTGGTCGCGCGCAGCCTGCGGGCGGCGGGGCTGAAGCCCGGCGACGTGCTGCACAATGCCTATGGCTACGGGCTGTTCACCGGGGGGCTGGGCATCCACCTGGGCGCCGACAAGCTGGGCCTGTCCACGGTCCCGATTTCCGGCGGCATGACCCAGCGCCAGGTGCGCCTGATCGAGGATTTCCAGGCCACGGGAATCACGGTCACGCCCTCTTACGCGCTGTCGATCATCGACGAATATGCCGCCCAGGGCCGCGACCCGCGCAAGTCTCCGCTGAAGGTCGGAATCTTTGGCGCCGAACCCTGGACCAACGCCATGCGGCTGGAAATCGAAGAGGCCTTCGACATGCACGCGGTCGACATCTATGGCCTGTCCGAGGTCATGGGGCCGGGCGTGGCGAATGAATGCGTCGAGACAAAGGACGGCCTGCATATCTGGGAAGACCACTTCTACCCCGAGATCATTGACCCGGAGACGGGCGAGGTGCTGCCGGACGGCGAGCTGGGGGAACTGGTCTTCACCTCGCTGACCAAGGAGGCCTTCCCGGTGATCCGCTACCGGACCCGTGACCTGACGCGCCTGCTGCCCGGTACGGCGCGGTCGATGCGGCGGATGGAGAAGGTGACGGGGCGATCTGATGACATGATCATCCTGCGTGGCGTCAACGTCTTCCCGACCCAGATCGAGGAACAGCTGATGACGGTCAAGGCGCTTGCACCGCATTTCCAGCTGGAACTGGACCGGGTCGACCACAAGGACGTCATGAAGGTGGTCGTCGAACCCTGGCCGCATTCCGTCGAAGGCGGTGCCGAGGCCGCACGCGAGCTGGCGGCCAAGGTCAAGCAGGTGGTCGGCGTGACCGTCAAGGTCGAGGTCGCCGAGCCCGGCGGCGTGGCCCGAAGCCAGGGCAAGGCGGTGCGCATCGTCGACAACCGGCCCAAGACCTGAGGGCCGTCGGGCGACGCTTGCCGGGCCATGCGGCCCGACGTCGCCCCGCCCACCGTCCCTGAAAGGCGCCTGCGGGCGCCTTTTTCCGTTTGGAATGCCGTTGTCGAGTTTCCGATTGGCGTCAGGGCCACCGCGTGCGGGCCTGAAACCCGACGCAATAGATGCAAAAACCGACTTGCCGAGTCTCCGGCCCTGCCGTAGATGCGTTCGTGGGACACCCCTCCCCAACGAGGGGCATCTATCTGGAAGGTTAGCTCAGCTATGGCACCCCAAGCACCGGCAACGCGGCCGGCTAATCCGCGTTTTTCCTCTGGCCCCTGCGCCAAGATCCCCACATTCTCCCTGGACAAGCTGTCCGACGCGGCCCTGGGCCGGTCACACCGCGCGGCGGTGGGCAAGGACAAGCTGAAAGCGGCCATCGAAGGCACGCGCGAAATCCTGGGCATCCCGGCAGACTACAAGATCGGCATCGTTCCCGCGTCCGACACCGGCGCGGTCGAGATGGCCATGTGGTCGATGCTGGGCGCACGCAAGGCGACAATGGTGGCTTGGGAAAGCTTTGGCTCGGGCTGGGTGTCCGATGTCGTCAAGCAACTCAAGATCGACGCCGATGTGAAAGAGGCCGGCTACGGCGAGATCGTGGACATGGCCGCGATCGACTATGACTCCGACGTCGTCTTTACCTGGAACGGCACCACTTCGGGCGTGCGCGTCCCCAATGGCGACGTGATCCCGGCGGACCGCCAGGGCCTGACCATCTGCGACGCCACCTCGGCGGCCTTTGCGCAGGACCTGCCGTGGGACAAGCTGGATGTGACGACCTTTTCCTGGCAAAAGGTCATGGGCGGCGAGGCCGCGCACGGGATGCTGATCCTCAGCCCCCGCGCCGTCGAGCGGCTGGAAAGCTACACCCCCGCATGGCCGCTGCCCAAGATCTTTCGCCTGACCAAGGGCGGCAAGCTGATCGACGGCATCTTTACCGGCGCGACGATCAACACGCCGTCGATGCTGGCGGTCGAGGACTACCTGGTGGCGCTGGACTGGGCGCGCGAGATTGGCGGTCTGACCGCGCTGATGGCCCGCGCCGACGCCAACGCCAAGGTGATCTGGGATTTCTGCGATACGCACGACTGGATCGCCAACCTGGCAGAGGACCCGGCGACGCGGTCGAACACCAGTGTCTGCCTGAAGTTCACCGACGACCGGATCAAGGATGGCGCGGCATTCGCCAAAGCCGTGGCCAAGCGGCTGGAGGCCGAAGGCGTGGCGCTGGACATCGGCGCCTATCGTGACGCCCCGGCGGGCCTGCGCATCTGGTGCGGCGCCACGGTGGAAACCTCGGACATCGAGGCCCTGATGCCCTGGCTGGAACATGCCTTCGCGGCAGAGATCGCGGCGCAAGCGCAAGCCGCCTGAGACAACACGCGCGCCCCGGGGCGGACCCGGGGCCTCTCCCCCATATCCTCTCAACAGGAGGCCCCGGATCAGGTCCGGGGTGTGTATCCCATGACTGCACCCAAAGTTCTCGTCTCCGACAAGCTCTCGGAAACCGCCGTCCAGATCTTTCGCGATCGCGGCATCGATGTCGATTTCCTGCCCGACGTGGGCAAGGACAAGGAAAAGCTGGCCGAGATCATCGGCCAATATGACGGCCTTGCCATCCGGTCGGCCACCAAGGTGACGCCCTCGATCCTGGAACATGCCCACAAGCTGAAGGTGGTGGGCCGCGCCGGGATCGGCACCGACAACGTCGACAAGGAAGCGGCGTCGAAAAAGGGCGTGATCGTGATGAACACGCCCTTCGGCAACATGATCACCACTGCCGAACATGCCATCGCCATGATGTTTGCCTGCGCCCGCCAGATCCCCGAGGCCAGCGCCTCGACCCACGCGGGCAAGTGGGAGAAATCCAAGTTCATGGGCGTCGAGCTGACCGGCAAGACCTTGGGCGTGATCGGTGCCGGCAATATCGGCGGCATCGTCTGCGACCGCGCGCGCGGCCTCAAGATGAAGGTCGTGGCCTATGATCCCTTCCTGTCGGAAGAGAAGGCCGGAAAGATGCAGGTGGAAAAGGTCGAGGACCTGGACGACCTGTTGAAACGCGCCGATTTCATCACGCTGCACGTTCCGCTGACCGACCAGACCCGCAATATCCTGTCGAAGGAGAACCTGGCCAAGACCAAGAAAGGCGTGCGCATCATCAACTGTGCCCGTGGCGGCCTGGTCGACGAGGCGGCGCTGGCAGAGCTGATCAAGTCCGGCCACGTGGCCGGCGCGGCCTTTGACGTCTTTGCCGAGGAACCGGCCAAGGAAAACCCGCTGTTCAACCTGCCGAACGTGGTCTGCACGCCGCACCTTGGCGCCTCGACCAGCGAGGCGCAGGAAAACGTCGCCCTGCAGGTGGCGGAACAGATGTCGGATTACCTGCTGACCGGCGCGGTGCAGAACGCGCTGAACATGCCCAGTGTCACCGCCGAAGAGGCCAAGGTCATGGGGCCCTGGATCAAGCTGGCCGATCACCTGGGCAGCTTCATCGGCCAGATGACCGACGAGGCGATCAAGGCGATCAACATCCTTTACGACGGCGAAGCGGCGACCATGAACCTGGAGGCGCTGAACTGTTCGCTGATTGCCGGGATCATGAAATCGGTGAATCCCGAGGTGAACATGGTTTCGGCGCCGATGGTGGCGCGTGAGCGTGGCATCAAGATCTCGACCACCAACCAGGAGCAGTCGGGCGCCTTCGAGGGCTACATCAAGGTGACGGTCGTGACAGAAAAGCGCGAACGCTCGATCGCCGGGACGGTGTTCAGCGACGGCAAGCCGCGCTTCATCCAGATCAAGGGCATCAACATCGACGCCGAGGTCGGTCGCCACATGCTGTATACCACCAACAACGATGAACCGGGCATCATTGGTGCGCTGGGGCATACGATGGGCAAAAACGGCGTGAACATCGCGAACTTTACCCTGGGGCGCAAGGATGCGGGGGGCGAGGCTATCGCGCTGCTGTACGTCGATGAGCCGGTCCCGGCCGAGGCCCGCGCGCAGTTGGCAGAAACCGGCCTGTTCAACCAGATCAAGCCGCTGCAATTCGACGTGGCCTGAACCTGGCGTCAGCCCTGACGGCTACGACCCTCTCCCGCGCGCCGGGGGAGGGTCTTTTCTTGTCCGGGTGTCAGCCCTGCGCGTGGTATTCGGCGATCAGCTCTTCGAACCGGTCCATCGGCGGCCATTCCACGTAGCTGTGCCGCGCCGGGGTGGTGGCCCAGGGCAGGCGGGCGCTGGTCATGGTCTCGATGAAGGGCGAAAACCAGCTGGTGTCGTCGAACATCGTCGGGCGGACGTTCACGAAGGCGTCGATCCCGGTGATGCGGGTGAACATCCAGCTCATGCAATGCGGGCAGGCCATGTGGTCCTGGTCCGGTCCGTGGGTGCCGCATTCGACCGGCGCGCCCTTAGTCACTTCCAGCCCGTCCGCGGGGACCATGACGGTCAAGGAAAAGGCGCTCGAGGACATTTTCTGGCAGCCCCGGCAATGGCAGGCGGCGGTCATCAGGGGCGGCTTGGTGATCCGGATGTGGACCTGGCCGCAGCGGCAGGACCCGTCGAGGGGCAGGGAAGGCGTCGACATGATGTTTCCTTGGCTGTTTCCTGGCCGCACCCTAGGCGCAACCGGCAGCCCCTGCCAGTGGCGCGGGCGCACTGGCCGGGCCGTGGGGAACATGCTAGGCGGCGGGCATGGGTGACACGATCTACGCCATTGGCGACATTCACGGCCAGCTGGCCATGCTGGACACCGCGCTGGACCGGATCGAGCAGGACGGCGGGCCGGATGCGCGCGTGATCTTCCTGGGTGATTACGTCGACCGAGGGCCGAACTCTCGCGGGGTGATCGAACGGCTGAGCCGGGGTCTGGCCGAGGGGCGAAACTGGGTCTGCCTGAAAGGCAACCACGACCGCCTGTTCGAATGGTTCATCGCGCCGCCCGCACCGCGCCAGGACCCTTACCTGCTGCTGGGCTACGACTGGTTCCATGAACGCATCGGCGGGCTGGACACGGCGGACTCCTACGGTGTCGACGTGCCCACTCGGATCCGGCGCAAGGACCTGGCCGCCGAGTTCCGGGCCGCCGTGCCGCCGGAACACCTGGCCTTCTTGCAGGGGCTGAAACTGATGCACCGCGAGGCGGGCAAGGTCTTTGTCCATGCGGGCATCCGCCCCGGCGTGCCGCTGGATCAGCAGGACGAGGAAGACCTGTTGTGGATCCGGCAAGAGTTCCACGATGACCCGCGCGACCACGGGGCGTTGATCGTGCACGGGCATACGCCGGTGGAGGCGCCCGAGCTGAAACCCAACCGCCTGAAC
This sequence comes from Mameliella sp. LZ-28, assembly GCF_012274245.1. Classification (NCBI taxonomy): domain Bacteria; kingdom Pseudomonadati; phylum Pseudomonadota; class Alphaproteobacteria; order Rhodobacterales; family Roseobacteraceae; genus Antarctobacter; species Mameliella sp. LZ-28. Next base: position 294,679 of record NZ_JAANYX010000032.1, read on the forward strand.
CTGGATACCGGGGCGGGCTACGGGCGCCCGCCCGGCGTTGCCGTTCTTGAGGACAATGGCGCGATCTTCACGCTCGAAGCGTCAGGCCGCACCTACCTTGGCGGGTGAGCCCTGCTCCGGGCTGGGGGCAGGCTCTTGCAGGGCTTGCCAGGCGTCGTATTGCGACAGGAAGACCTTGCCAGTCAGCTCGTCCAGGAAATGCGACCGTTTCAGCCGGTCCATCACCGGGCCCTTCACCTCGGACAGGTGCAACTGAATGCCCATTTCCGACAGGCGGCGGTTCAGTTCTTCCAGCGTTTCCAGCGCGCTCATGTCGACCTCGTTGACCGCCGGGAACATCAGCACGACATGTTCGATCGGCTCGTCACAGGTGACGCGGCCAAGAACGTAGTCCTCGAGGAAACGCGCGTTGGCGAAATACAGGCTTTCGTCCACCCGCAGCGTGACGAGGTGGGGCAGCGTCTCGACCTTGTGGCGCTTGATGTTGCGGAAATGATGGGTCTCCGGCACCAGCCCGACCTCTGCCACATGCGGGCGCGAGGTCTTGTAGAGATGCAGGCCGATCGAGATCAGCACTCCCGCCGAAACGCCCAGTTCCACGCCGAACCCCAGCGTCAGGACGATGGTGGCAAAGACAGCGGCGAAATCGACCCTGGAATAGCCCCAGGCCTTCTTGAGGATCGAGAAATCGACAAGGCTGAGGACGGCCACGATGATCGTCGCGGCCAACGTCGCCTTGGGCAGGAAGAACAGCAGGGGCGTCAGCAGCAGCGTCGCGACGGCGATTCCCACGGCGGTATAGGCGCCCGCCGCCGGGGTCGCGGCGCCGGCGTCGAAGTTCACCACCGAGCGCGAGAAACCACCCGTCACCGGAAAGCCGCCCGAGACCGCCGAGGCGATGTTCGAGGTGCCCAGGCCGATCAGCTCCTGGTCGGGCGAGATGCGCTGGCGCCGCTTGGCGGCCAGCGTCTGCGCGACGGACACGGATTCCACGAAGCCGATGATCGAGATCAGCAGCGCGGACATGAAGAGCTCATTCCAGAGCGATGGCGAAAAGCTGGGTGCGGTCAGCGGCGGCAGACCCATCGGGATCTCGCCGACGATCTTGACCCCGGCATTCGACAGGCCAAAGACCCAGGTGGCCAGCGTGGTCACGACGACGGCGGCCACGGGGCCGGCCTTGGTCAGCACGTCGGCCAGTTTCGGCGGGACCCCCTTTTTCAGCAGCAGCGGTTTCAGACCCTTGCGGACCCAGAACAGGAAGGCCAGCGCCGACAGGCCCAGGACGAGGGTATAGCCGTTGGTCTCGCCCAGATGCGCGAACATGGTGCGGATCAACTCGGTCAGGGTGTGACCGTGCATGTCGATGCCGAAGATATGTTTCAGCTGCGAGGCGGCGATCAACACGCCCGAGGCGGTGATGAAACCGGCGATGACCGGGTGCGACAGGAAATTGGCGAGGAAGCCCAGCCGGAACAGCCCCAGCAAGGACAGGATCACGCCAGAGATGAAGGCCAGCGTTCCGGCGGCCAGCGCAATGTCCACCGGGTCCGACAGGCCCAGGTTGCCGATGGCGGCGGCGGTCATCAGCGAGACGACGGCCACGGGGCCGACGGCAAGCGCGCGGCTGGTGCCGAAGATCGCATAGGCCACCAGCGGCAGGATCGAGGCGTAAAGGCCCATCTCGGCGGGCAGGCCCGCCAGCAGCGCGTAGGCCAGAGATTGCGGGATCAGCATGATCGTCACGATCACCGCCGCCAGCCCATCGGCAGAGGCGGTTTCGCGGTCATAAGTCCGCGCCCAGTCGAGAATGGGCAGGTAGCGGGTCAGTTGGCGTGGCAGTTGCATGGCGAATCCTGCTTTCGGGTCGGGTTCATCCCCCGAGTCGCGTTTGGAACTCGTATATATATTCAGGAATCAGAATTTAAAAGGGGCAGTGCGCATTCGCCAGACGACTTCGGCAGACGAAAAGGGGCCGGGCCATTGGCTCCGGCCCCTTGTGCCCTTGGGTTTATCCGGCCGAGACGCTTTCCGGCTTGGCCATCCATTCCTTCCCGCGCAACATGGCCTTCCAGTAGACAGGCGGCAGGATCTGTTCCTTGAGCAACCAGGCGGCGCGCGTCGGCTTGGTTCCGTCGATCACCCACTTGGGGAAGGAGGGCAGCAGCGCACCGCCATAGCCGAACTCGGCCAGGACGATCTTGCCCTTCTCCACCGTCAGCGGGCAGGACCCGTAACCGTTGTAGACCGCGTGCGGGCTGAGGCCGCGGGTGTCGGCCACCACGTTCTCGGCCACCACGGGCGCCTGCATCCGGGCGGCGGCGGCGGTCTTGGCGTTGGGCGCGTTCATCACGTCCCCCAAAGACCAGATGTTGTCGTAGGTCTTATGCCGCAGCGTGGCCTGGTCCACGTCGACCCATCCGGCGGCATCGGCCAGCGGTGACACGCGGATGAAATCCGGTGCCACCTGCGGCGGGCAGACATGCATCATGTCGAAGTCGACCGTGACCTCGGTCGGCTCTTCGTCTGGCTTGGAGACCTTGAAGGTTGCCGTTTTTCCGGGGCCGTCCACGGCGATCAGGTTGTGGAAGAAGTTCAGCGAGGCGTCGTATTTCCTGACGTAGTCCATCAGCGCAGGGACATAGTCCTTGACCCCGAAGAGCACGCCGCCGGCGTTCATGAACTGGATGTCGATGTCCTTCAGCCGCCCGGTGCGGAACCAATGGTCGCCCGACAGGTACATCGCCTTTTGCGGTGCGCCGGCGCATTTGATCGGCATCGGCGGCTGGGTGAACAGCGCGCGCCCCTCGCGCATCTTGCTGACCAGCTCCCAGGTGTAGGGCGCCAGGTCATAGCGATAGTTCGAGGTCACGCCGTTCTTGCCCAGCGTGTCCACCAGCCCCTCGACACCGTGCCAGTCCAGTTTCAGCCCCGGGCAGACGATCAGCCGGTCGTATTTCACCACGCGGCAGCCATCGAGCACCACGGCATTGTTCTGCGGTTCGAAGGCGGCGACGGCGGATTTGATCCAGTGGACACCCTGCGGGATCAGGCTGCCCATCGTGCGGGCCGTGGTCGCGGCCTCGAAGACACCGCCGCCGACCATCGTCCAGCCGGGCTGGTAATAGTGCACGTCGGCCGGGTCCAGAATGGCGATGTCCAGCCCCGGCTTGCGCGCCTTGAGGCTGGAAGCCACGGCGATCCCCGCCGCGCCGCCGCCCACGATCACGACGTCGAACTTGGCGTCGCCTTCGTCCGTGGGGGTCTTGCCGCCGTTCACGATGCGCCGCACGACACCGGCCATGTCATAGCCGGCGCCCTTGGTCGCGGCGAGGATGGTCGCCGGGGCCAGCGCATTGGCCTGGCTCAGCGACCAGAGCGTCGCCGACCGCGTGCCGGTGCGGCAGTAGGCAAAGACCGGGCCGGGCAATTCTCGCAGCAGCTTGCCAAAGGCCTCGGCGTCCTCGTCCCGGACCTTGCCCGAAGTCACGGGCTGATAGCGGACCTCCAGCCCCTTTGCCTTGGCCGCCGCTGCGATCTCGTCAAAGGTCGGCTGATCGGCGCCCTCGCCATCCGGGCGGTTGCAGATGACGGCGCGATAGCCGGCGTCGGCGATCTCTTGCAGGTGATCTGCGGTGATCTGGGGAGAGACGGTGATGTCGTCGGTGATCTTGCGGAATTCCAAGGCCTGCACCTCCTGCATGCGGGGAATCGGGTTATGCGAAGGTATACATTCATTTCTGCGAATGCGTCATGGGCGAAACGGTCGCAGGCTGATGGGGCAAAACCGGCTCCTTACCGCATAAAAACCGGGAGATGCTTTGCCTCAGGCGCGAAAAATTGGATAATTCGGTCGAACCGGCATGCGTTTGACATGTTTTCGGGAAAATCCCCTGTCACACCGTTGTTACTCTTCACTCAGCCATAAGGCGAATAAACGGAACAGGGACAATCAAGATGAACGATTAGTTTGTCGTCGGATATGACGGCAGCGAAGCGGCGCGGCGTGCGCTGGACTTCGCGATGGATCGCGCCGCGGCGCAGGGGGCGACGGTTGTGATCGCCCATGTGCTGGAATGGTCGCCCTACTCCTTCCTGACCCCGACCGAGCTTGAAGAGCGCCACATGCGCCGCAAGGAAGAGCTGAACCGGGCCGAGAAATCGATCATTACGCCCGCCAAGGCCGCGGTCGAGGGCAAGGGCGTGCCGGTCGAGACGGTGCTGCGTTACGGCCATATCGCCGACACGCTGTGCGAGGTCGCCGACAAGATGGAGGCGGCCCAGATCTTCATCGGGCGGAACGGGCATTCGCGTTTCGGCAGCCGGGTCTTCGGCTCTGTCGCCGGGTCGCTGGTCCAGACCGCCCCGGTGCCCTGCACCATCGTCCCCTGAAGCGCCGTAGAACAGGACAACCGACATGAACAGATTGACACAACGTGCGGCGCTTGCCGCCACGGCTTTTCTGCTTTTTGCGGGCGCTGCCGCCGCGCAGGAGCAGACCATCGACGACAGGATCAACGCGGTCTTCAGCGGTGCAACCGGCTGGTTCGTGAGCTTCATCTTCAGCCCCTTTCCCGGCACCAGCTTTCCCTGGATCGTCGCCTGGCTGGTGATCGCTGCAACCGTCTTCACCATCTATTTCGGCTTCATCCAGTTCCGGGCCTTTCCGCATTCCATCGCGCTGGTCAAAGGCGACTATTCCGATCCTGATGACGCGGGCGAGGTCAGCCACTTCCAGGCGCTGGCCACGGCGCTGTCGGGCACGGTCGGTCTGGGCAATATCGCGGGTGTCGCGGTGGCCGTGGGCATCGGCGGGCCGGGGGCGACCTTCTGGATGATCCTCGCCGGTCTCATGGGCATGGCGTCGAAATTCACCGAATGTACGCTGGGCGTGAAATACCGAAACGAGTTCGAGGACGGCCATGTCTCGGGCGGTCCGATGTACTACCTGACCAAGGGTTTTGCCGAACGCGGACTGCCGGGCGGCGGCATCCTGGCGGTGCTCTTCTCGATCTTCTGTATCCTGGGGTCGCTGGGCGGCGGCAACATGTTCCAGGCCAACCAGGCACACCAGGCGCTGACCGGGGTGCTGGGGGACTATCCCGGCTTCATCACCGGGCTGATCTTTGCGGCGATCGTCTTTGTCGTCATCATCGGCGGGCTGAAATCCATCGCCTCGGTGACGGAAAAGGTCGTGCCCTTCATGGCGGTGATCTACGTCGGCACGGCGCTGATCATCCTGATCATGAACGCCGACATGATCGGCTGGGCATTCGGTCAGATCTTTGCCGGTGCCTTTACCGGGTTGGGTGTCGCGGGCGGCATGGTCGGCGCGCTGATCCAGGGGTTCAAGCGGGCGGCCTTCTCGAACGAGGCGGGCGTCGGTTCGGCGGCCATCGCACACTCTGCCGTGCGTACCAAGGAGCCGATCACCGAAGGCTTCGTGTCCTTGCTTGAACCCTTCATCGACACGGTGGTGATCTGCACCATGACGGCGCTGGTGATCATCATCACCCAGCAACTGGTGATCGACGAGGCGACGGGCAACTACCTGCTGAACGAGGCCGGGACCGCGATCAGGACAGTCGGCGATACCTCGGGCGTGGGCCTGACGGCGGCGGCCTTCGGAAGCTCCTTCAGCTGGTTCCCGACGATCCTTGCCATTGCCGTGATCCTCTTTGCCTTCTCGACGATGATCAGCTGGTCCTACTACGGCCTGAAGGCCTGGACCTTCCTGTTCGGCGAGGGAAAGACCAAGGAACTGGTGTTCAAGGTGATCTTCTGCATCTTCGTGATTATCGGGGCTTCGGCCAGCCTTGGCCCGGTGATCGACTTCTCGGATGCGGCGATCTTTGCGATGGCAGTGGTCAACATCATCGGCCTCTACTTCCTGATGCCGATCGTCAAGCGCGAGGTGAACAGCTACCTCGACCGCCTGAAATCGGGTGAGATCAAGAAGTTCAAGCACTGAGGCTTGCAACAGCACAGGCAGGGGACCGGGTTCGGCCCCCTGCCGTACAAGTCCGTCATTGACCGATCCGGGGGCCTGCGGACAAAGGGCGTTTGAAGCCCGGTACAGTGGATCAGGCTTTGGCGACCACGACGTGCGACGCGTGTGGAAATGTCATCGACGTTCCGTCGAAACAGGCCTCCAGCCCATCCAGAAAGATCCCCACGGCGCGCGCAACGCCATCCCTTGCCAGGTCTGACAGCTTGTCCCCCGTGTGCATGCCGCCCATTGCCCCGATCGCAAAGGCGCGGGCATCAGGGTGATGCAGCGTCAGTGTCACTGGGTCGACTTCGATGTCCCGGAAACCCGCCTCTTTGAACAGCTGCCTCAGTTCATTTCCGTCCGGTAGGCTGCAGATGGCCCGGACAGCATCCCCGGCGGTGCTGCCGACACAGGCGTCAAGCGCGGCGGCCTGCGCCCGAAGCATCGGGTTGACGTCCAGCTCTCGTTGCACGCAGAAGACAACCCGCCCGCCCGGTTTCATGACGCGGTGCAGATCGCTCAGCGCGGCGGGCTTGTCCGGGAAGAACTGCAAGGCTTGCTGGCAAAATGCCAGATCGAAGCGGTCGTCCGGGAAGGGCAGGTGTGCCGCATCGGCTTCGACCCATTCGACATCCCTTGCGGCGTTGTCGGCGAGGGTCCGTGCGACGCGCAGCATGTCGGGGCTGTGATCGCAGCCAGTGAGACTGCCCGGTTGGAACGCGAGCGAAGAGACCAGCCTCGTGACCACGCCCGTGCCGCAGGCAAGATCAAGGATATGTTCCCCCGCCCCGGGTTCAGCGCGGCGGACGAGCTCTTCTGCCCAGGGCCTGAAGATCACCGGTACCAGGATCGACTGGTAACGGTCTGCAAAGGTCAAGTCTGTCGGCATGTCCGCACCCAACGGTTTGCGCGTGACGCCGGGCAAGATCATGCACCTGGCTCCGACGCCGCGTCATTGATGCTGGATTCAGCTTATCACGGATGCGGCACGGGCCAAATGTCAAACTGCCGGAGCAGCGACAGTGCGGTGCGCCAGCGGGTGACGCGCACCGAAAGGGCGGGAAGGGGCCGTGCCGTTTCACGGCCCCCGGCCCGCTGTCAGGCGGAGGCAAACCCCTTGTCCAAGGCGGTGAGGATGGTGTCGATCTCGCCCTCGGTGATGGTCAGCGGCGGCGACATCAGGATGTTGTGCATGCCAAGGCGGACCATCGCGCCAGCCTCGTAGGCGGTCTGGTGGATGCGCTTCATGGTTTCACCGTCCATCGGCGTCTTGGCCGCGCGGTCGCTGACGATCTCGATCCCGGTCATCAGTCCGTGGCCGCCGCGCACGTCGCCGATGATGTCATAGCGTTCGGCCAGCTTGCAGACCCCGTCATACAGCTGCTTGCCGCGTGCCGCCGCGTTGGTTTTCGTGTCGAGGCGCAGGGTCTCTTCGAGGCAGGCGATCACCGCCGCGGCGCCCACCGGATGCGCGGAATAGGTGTAGCCGTGGTAGATGCCGCCATCGGCGCCCGCACCTTCGAAGACCTCGGCCACCTTGCCGGACATCAGGGCCGCGCCCACCGGGAAATAGCCCGATGTGATGCCCTTGGCGGTGCTCATCATGTCGGGCTGCACGCCCCAGTGCCGCGCGCCGGACCAGTCGCCGGTGCGGCCAAAGCCGGTGATGACCTCGTCCGAGATCAGGAGGATGCCGTGCCGGTCGCAGATCTCGCGCATCAGCGGCATGAAGGTGGCATCCGGTACGATCACGCCCCCGGCGCCCTGGATCGGTTCCATGATGAAGGCCGCGATGGTGTTCGCGCCCTGGAACTGGATCTCGTCCTCCATCGCCTGCGCGATCAGTTGGGCCAGTTTCGCCGGGTCCGTCTCGTTGAAGGGGTTGCGATAGGGGTAGGGGGAGGGCAGGTGGAAACAGCCGGGCAGGAGCGGTTCATAGTTGATGCGGAAGCGGTTGTTGCCGTTCACGCTCGCGCCGCCGAAATGGGTGCCGTGATAGCCCTTTTTCAGGCTGAGAAACTTGGTGCGCGTCGCTTCGCCCCGCAGGCGGTGGTACTGCCGCGCCAGCCGCAGGCAGGTTTCCACCGAGTCCGAGCCGCCCGAAGTGAAGAACACCCGCTCCATGCCGTCAGGGGCAAAGAACTCCTGCACCGCATAGGCGGCCTCGATCGCCGGCGGGTTCGAGGTGCCGGCGAAGGCCGAGTAATAGGGCAGGTCGAACAGCTGATCCGCGATGGCCTGTTTCACCCGGTCGTTGGAATAGCCAAGGTTCACGCACCACAGGCCGCCCACCGCGTCCACGGCAGAGTGCCCGTCGATGTCGGTGATGCTGCTGCCCTCGGCGCCCTTGATGATCTTGGGCGGGTTGGCCTGTGCGTCGCCCGGGGCGCCCATCGGGTGCCAGAGTTGGCGGGCGTTGTTTTCCTTGAGAAAGTTCTCGTCCTTCATGGCGGCGACTCCGGCTGCGGGTTTTGATCAAATTGGCAGGGGTGCGAAGGGCTGTCCAGTGGGGCGAGGCGCCTTGGGTACGGTGAATGCCACGGGCGCTCGGCCCGAGATGCGCAAGAACCTGCCGGGTCCGGGTGAGGGAAATCAGACTGACGCGCCGCGACCGGCCCGCGTAGCTTTGACCGGCGGGGTGTTCCAGGCCCCGAATTTTGATTGAGGAGATTACAATGCGTATTGCTTTGCTTTCGATGACAGCCCTTGTTGCCCTGGCCAATGTCGCCGTGGCGGACACCCCGCCCTGCATGCCCAAGGTCAGCCCGGGACAGGTGAAATGGACAACCTGTGTGCCGGATGAATTGCATGCCCCCAGCGGCCCCAAGACCGTGTCCGGGATGGGGCTGAGCGTCAAGAAATGACCGCTCGAACGGCCGTTCGCGGTCTGCCAAACGAAAAACGCCGCCCCGAGGGGCGGCGTCCTGTTTCGAAAGGCGGAAGGCTCAGAAGCCGAGGCCTTCGTATTTCTTCTTGAACTTCGACACGCGGCCGCCCTGGTCGAGCATGCGGCCCGTACCGCCGGTCCAGGCCGGGTGCACGGTGGGGTCGATGTCGAGCACGAGCGTGTCGCCCTCTTTGCCCCAGGTCGAACGGGTCTGATACTCGGTCCCGTCGGTCATCTTGACGGTGATCAGGTGATAATCGGGGTGCAGATTCTTTTTCATATCGCGGGCTCCTTACGCGTCAGCGCCAGCGCTCTTGCCTTTGAGCGGCTTGTAGGTGGTGTCCTCTGCGATACGGGCCGACTTGCCACGGCGCGAGCGCAGGTAGTACATCTTGGCGCGGCGGACGCGGCCACGACGGACGACTTCGATCGACTCGATGTTGGTCGAGTACAGCGGGAACACACGTTCCACGCCTTCACCGAAAGAGATCTTGCGAACGGTGAACGAACCCGCGATGCCCTTGCCGTTCTTGCGGCTGATGCAGACGCCTTCGTAGTTCTGCACACGGGTGCGGGTGCCTTCGGTCACCTTGTAGCCGACGCGCACGGTGTCGCCGGGCTTGAAATCGGGAATGCTCTTCCCGAGCGAGGCAATCTGTTCTGCCTCGAGCTGTGCGATCAGATCCATCTGACCTTCTCCTATGTTCGTCGCGGTTTTCCCGCGGAGATGTCTGGGCAGTGCTTTCCCCCTGTCGGGAAAAAGATGACCAGCTGTTCTTTGTTCGGGTGCCACCCGTTTCCGGACAACAAAACCAATCGGCGCCGAGTCGCCCCGGCACCGAAAGATGCGTGTCCTTACATGTGCGCCGGAGCTAAATCAAGGACCAAGACCCACGGCCCGCAAGGTGCGTCGCGATCAGGCGCTTTGCGCGAAATCCGCGTGCTGCGGGGTATCGTCGTCCAGCCGGGCGCGGAGGCAGTCGGGCAGGAAACGGCGGCTGGAAATCCGGGGCAGGGCCATCTCGTGGATGAGCCGGTCTGCGCCGTTCAGGTCGAGGTATTCCTGGTAGTTGGCAAAGGCGCCACGCCCGGCGTAATCGACATAGGTTTCTGCCGGGGCGCCTTCCGCCAACAGCGCCTCGTGGGTCTCGGTCTCGACATGGTAGACGGTAACGGTCTGGGGCATCTGCGCCGGGTCGGCCCAGGTGATCCCGCGCCCGTTCACCAGGACAGAGGCGTTGACGACATGCCCGTCCAGAACCATTCCGTGATCGCCGGTCACGATCAGGTCGCGCAGCGGTAGCCCAGCACCCAGCGCGCCGGCACGGATCACGATCAGGTGGCCGTCGACGGGACGCACCGCCTGGTGGCCGACCCAACGTACCCGGGTGGTGCCGCCATCGGCGCGCAGGATCTCCTGGCCCGCTGTCAGCGTTTCGACGGCGGCTTCGCCCCGGGCGGTCGCGATCCGGGTGCCTGCCGCAAAACAGTTGATCGTGCTGGCGGATGCGGTGGGCGAAGAAATGGGCTGCGTGACGGCGCTGCCGTTCAGCGTCGACAGGTCGTCGATGCTGGAATCGAAGGGGATGTAGAAATCCCGGCCGTCCTGGAAGATGGCGTATTCGTTGCCATTGATCGTGATGGTAAAGCTGCTGAAGGACAGCGTGCTGCTGCCCCACTGAAGGTAGTCGAAGCCAAGGTTGACCTGGCCATCAGTGTTGCCGTCCACCACGGTCGTGTTCGAGGTGTAGAGAACGTAGTTCCCGGAGGGCGTCAGGGTCGAACCGCTGTCCGAGCCCCGGAAATACAGCATGTCCGTCGCTTGGAAGTTTGGCATTTGGGATCACTCCTTTTTGGTACAATCTTTTTTTGGCGCGCAGGCCTGTCTGATCCGTTCGACCGGGCGTCCGCAGCGGGCGCCACATGTCGTTGCAAAGCGCGCGAACCGGGGGCTCGCGCGGTGGATGGTCTGATGTGCCGACGTTCTGTCAGGGGATGGGGTGGTAGGGCACGCGCGGGCGTGCGGTGGGCCGTCCGGGTCGTTCAGGGCCGACGCGCAGAGGGCGTCAGTGGCCCGGTTGCAGCACCGTCAGGGACACATGTCTCATGTGTGGGGAGCGCATTGTGCGCTGTCTGGGGCTGGCAGTGCGGCCCGGAAAATCCGGACCGGACGGTGTGGGGCAGAAAACGCCTCCGCAATGGTCAAAGATGGACATGGTTATCCCGAAACAATCAAGTTTTCAGCAAGATAGCCAGAAGACCCCGAAAGTGAATGCCGAATTGACGTGCCGTCGCGTCAAGGGTGTGAGGGGGTCATCGTGTCGAACATTGCGCCAGCGTTGTGCCGTTCATGGTCTGCGCGTTCAGGTTCGCGGTCAGGACCACCGTCACAAAGGGATTGCCCTGGGCATAGGACAGCGTGTCGGCACATTCGCCCAGCCCGTTGTCGGCCTCGATGGTGATGATGGTATCGCCGTGATGCTGGTGGGACAGCGAGACCTCGAGCATTTCCGGGTCCTCGTCGAAGTCGGGGGTGATGACCCGAAATCCGGCGATTTCGGGCCCCTGGAACCGCCATTCCACGGTGTGTTCCCAGGCCAGGGCCGGCATGGCCAAAAGGCAAAGGGAAAGGGCGGGGACAAGGCGCATGATGGCTCTCCAAGGCTGGACCGGGGTAGGCTGGCACGCGCCATCCGGCCTGTAAAGCCGCTCAGAGCGCCAGCTTGAAGCCGGTGTGGCTGCCGGTGAAGCCGAGGCTTTCGTAAAAGTGATGCGCCTCGGGCCGGGCCGTGTCCGAGGTCAGCTGGACAAGGGTGCACCCGCGGGCGCGACAGGTCTCGATGGCCCAGTCGAACATCTGCCGACCAAGCCCCTCGCCCCGCGCCGCGCGGGCGATGCGCACGGATTCGATCTGGCCCCGCCAGGCGCCCATGCGGGACAGGCCGGGCAGGAACGTGATCTGCAGGCAGCCAAGGATTTCCTGGTCTCGGACCGCTACGGCAAGCAACTGGTTCGGGTCCGCGTCGATCCCGGCGAAGGCAGAGATATAGGCCTGGTTCAGTGGCAGAGAGGCGTCCTCGCGCGCCGCGCCAAGGTCATCATCGGCCAGCAGGGCGACGATGGCAGGCAGGTCCTCGGCTGTGGCGCGGCGAAAGCGGATCACGGGGTCAGTCCTCCGTGCCAAGATGCGCCTGCCAGAGATCCGGGCGGCGTTCCTGTGTCAGCTTCTCGGATTCCGCGCGGCGCCAGGTCTCGACCGCGCCGTGATTGCCGGACAGCAGAACCGGCGGGATTGCCCGGCCCTGCCATTCGGCGGGACGGGTGTATTGCGGATGTTCCAACAGTCCGTCGGAAAAGCTTTCTTCCTCGGCGGACTCGGCATTGCCCAGGACGCCGGGCAAGAGGCGTACAATGGCATCCAGCATGACCTGCGCGGCGATTTCTCCGCCGGTCAGGACGTAGTCGCCGATGGACACCTCGGCGATGTTGAAATGGTCGATCACGCGCTGGTCCAGACCCTCGAAGCGGCCGCAGATCAAGGTGATCCCGGGCCGCGTGGCAAGATCGCGCGCCATGCCCTGCGTGAATGGCCGTCCGCGTGGCGACAGGTAGACCAGCGGCGCCCCGGCGTGCTGGGTGGCACGCGCGGTCTCGATCGCCGCGCCCATGACATCGGGGCGCAGCACCATTCCCGCGCCGCCGCCGGCGGGCGTGTCATCGACGTTGCGGTGCTTGCCCTCGCCGAAGGCGCGCAGAGGCACGGTATTCAACTGCCAGAGCCCGTCCTTCAGCGCCTTGCCGGTCAGGGACAGGCCAAGCGTCCCCGGAAAGGCCTCGGGGAAAAGGGTGATGACCTGAGCGCGCCAGGCGCGGGCCAGTTCTGCCTCCGGGTCCATCAGCTCGCGGGGCTTGAGCGTGGGGCGGATCGTCTTGCGCCCGTGGGACCGGGCCGGGGGGGACTTGTCTGTCATGGGTAAGGGCGTCCTGCTTTGACGCGCCGTTTAGCCCGAGCCGGGGGCAGGGGGCAAGGATGTGCCCGATCTCAGAGATAGTCGGCCCGGTTCGGCGCGGCGACGAGCCGTCCCAGGGCGATGTCCCAGGCCGGGCGTGGGCGGGCCTCGCGGCCTTCGTGCAGGACAAGGATGCACTGCGGGTCCGGCCAGCGCGGTTCGCGGTTCAGCACCGCAAGCCCGTCCAGTTCCCGCGCCAGGGCTGCGGCGCTGTCGCTGTGCGGCGCATAGGCCAGTTCCTGGCTGCGGTAGATCCCGGCGTTGCAGTTGTCGATGATCCGGCGCACCTGGCCCAGAAAGCCGAGGTCGCCGTCGATCTCGGCATTCTGCAACTGGGACTCATCGGTCAGGCGGGCCAGGTAGGCGGCAACCGTCGCGCGATCGCAGTCGGGCTGGGTCACGCACCACAGCGCTGCGCTGCGCTGGGCGGGGTCTGCTGGGTCGTGCTCCAGAACGATGCGATGCCACAGGTCCCTGTCCACCGTACCAAGGCATTGCAGCGCTTCGGTCAGGGTGCCGGGCTGCGGGCTGGCGGCGAACATCAGGCGGGTGGCCTGAAAGGCGGCAAAGGCCCGGTCGTAGGCGGCGCGCGCCTCGGTGATCCTTTCGATCTCTTCGCGCAGGCTCAGCACCACGTCGGGACGTTGGAACATCTGGGCGATGCGGCCGGCCTCGCCCGGATCCGCTTTCAGCAGGCGTTCCAGCTGTGTCAGCGCAATCGTCATGTCGCGCGGCAGTTCTGCAAGGTCCGTGACCTTCCAACTGTCCAGGATGCGTCCCAGAATGCGCGCGATGGCGGTTTCCCGGGTCGGCGGGGCCTCGGGTTCGGCGCGCAGGTCCACGGCGGCGGCCAGGGCATCGGCCAGTGCAAGGCGCTGATCCGCGGTCGAGGGCAGGGTGTCGTCGCGTCTGCGCAGAGAGGCGCGCCGCAAGAGGACGGGGCCGGCCGGGCGCGGGCGCGCCTTGCGTCCGCGTAACGAGGTCATGAGCGCATAGAGGCTGCCTATCCCGCCGATGGCCAGACCGATCGGCACGCCGATGGCAGAAGCCGGCAACAGCGTGGCCAGAAAGGCCGGGCCGATGGCCACACCTGCCAGTGCCAGTCGATACACGAATGCGTCCACGGTAGCCCCTCAAATCCACGTCGAATGCGGCTAAAATTGGCCGAAAATTGCGGCTTGATCGTGGCGCGAAACGGCCCAAATTCCCGGCCTGCGTTTCGCAGGTGGTGACATTGCGGGCTGTTCTGTGTGGTTGTTTTCGGGGTGCGTGAAATCTCTCAAGGCGCGGCCGGGATGCGGCAAAAGTCCGGATCGAAACGGGACCAAAACGAGTCACGGGCAGGGGTTGCCGTGGTGCGCGCGGGATCAACTATGGCGCGATTTGCGCAACCGGCGCAGGCCGGGCGCTCAGTCGAACAGGCCCTCGGGAGGGTCTGCCACGATCCGGCCCGCGGTCAGGTCGACGGTGGGCACCGCCGCCAGCGTGAAGGGCAGGAGCACGGTGCTGGACTTGCCCGGAACCTGAAGCTCCAGCAGGTCGGTGGCGCCGTGGTTCTGGACCGCGCGGACCTTGCCCAGTTCAACACCGCCGGCGTCGAAGACCGGCAGGCCGATCAGGTCGGCGTGGTAGTATTCGTCGTCGGGAAGATTGGGCAACCGGTCACGCGGGGCGTAAAGGCGCGTGCCCTTGAGCGCATCCGCCTCTTCCTTCGTCCGAACCCCGGACAGGTGGGCGGCAAAGCCGTTCTTGATTTCGCGGGTGATCTCGATGTCGAAGAGGCGCGCGCCGTCCTCGGTGCTCAGCGGCGAATAGTCGGCCACCGCAAGCGGATCGGATGTGAAACTCTTGAGGCGCACCTCACCGTGGACGCCAAAGGCGCCCGCGATCGCGCCAACGCAGATCGTGTCAGTCATTGGGATATTCCGAAACAGACGCCATCACGGGCCTCGCCTCCCTTGTCCTCACAGCGATCATGCCATGTCAATTCGGAATAGAGAAACCCGGCGGTGAAGGCGATCACCAACAGGAAGAAACTGCGCAACAGGCGAAACATGGGGACAGGGACGGGACGGCAGGGCTGGCCCGCCGTCCCGCTGTACGGATCTTATTCCGCGTCGGCGCCAGCCGCTGCGGCGGCCTTTTCGGCCTTCTCTTCGGCGCGTTCCTGGGCTTTCTTGCCCGGGGTGCCCTTCTTGGGGTTGTTGCGCTCTTTCTTCTCGATCACGCCAGCGGCTTCGAGGAAGCGCGACACGCGGTCGGTGGCCTGTGCGCCTTCGCCCAGCCAGTACTGGATGCGCTCGACGTCCATCTTGACGCGCTCTTCGCTGTCCTTGGGCAGGAGCGGGTTGTAGGTGCCCAGCTTCTCGATGAAGCGACCGTCGCGCGGCATGCGCGAGTCGGCGGCCACGATGCGGTAGAAGGGACGCTTTTTCGAGCCGCCGCGGGCGAGACGAATCTTGACTGCCATTTGTTTTCTCCTTTGTCGAATGGCTGAAGACGGAGAGTGCCGTCTTACGTCTGGTGTTGCTTGTGGTGCTGTATGACTTCCTGAATGACGAAGTTCAGGAATTTCTTGGCGAATTCCGGGTCGAGGTCGGCCTGGGTCGCAAGATCCTGGAGCCGCGCGATCTGTTTTTCCTCACGCGCGGGGTCGGATGGGGGAAGCTCGTGCTGCGCCTTGAGGACGCCCACGGCCTGGGTGTGCTTGAACCGTTCGGCCAATGTGAAGACAAGGATCGCGTCGAGCCGGTCGATGCTTTCGCGATGTTCCTTCAGCAGTTCCGCGGCGCGGATGACGGGATCGGTCATTGTGCGGTCCTTTCGGGCGAAACGGGGCGGGCGATGTCAGTCAACGGCCCAGCCTTTCGGTTTGAACAACGGGTCCTGGTAATGTGCGATTTCCATCGCGACCCCATGACCGACCTGGCCGCGCAGTTCGTCGAGCGAGGGATGGCGGTAGACCGCATCGCTGCCGTCGATCGAGGGCGCGGTTGCGTCCTTCTTGCAGCCGAGGCGTTCGGCCAGGCGGATCGAGTCCAAGTTCTTGGGGTCGATGTAGCTGACGGCGCTTTCCCACCCAAGGTCATGGTAGAAATGCCGCCGCACCCGGTCGGTCGCCTCCAGCGCATAGCCCTTGCCGGCCTGGTCCGGCCAGATGATCCAGGCGATCTCGCGCTCGGGCCATTTCGCGGGGAACCAGCCACCGGCCATGCCCACGGTTTCGCCGGTTTCGCGCAGGTGGATCATCCACATGCCGAAACCGCGGATTTCCCAATGGCCGATCTCGGCGGCGTAGAGCATCCATGTTTCGTAGGCATTCAGCGGCCCGCCCATGAAACGCGACCGGTACGAGGCAAAGGTGGCCTTGAAATCGGGGTAATCATGGGGCTCCGGCCCACGCAGGATCAGCCGCCTGGTTTCCAGGACGGGGATGTCGCGATGACCCATCAGGCGGCCTCCTTGTAGTGGCGGAAGACAAGGGTGCCATCGGTCAGCGCGGCCTCTGCCTCGGCGTCGCGACGGGCGCCAAGCCGGGTCATCAGGCCGATGCTGCGGTCGTTCCCGGGGGCGACATAGGACACGATGCTGTCCCATTTCAACGCCTCGAAGGCATGGGCGCGCACGGCCTCGACCGCCTCGGTGGCATAGCCCTGCCCTTCGGCCTCGGCGGTCAGGAAGATGCCAAGCTCGGGCTCGGGGTCTTCGTATTCGTAGCCGATCAGCGCAAAGCCCGCCGAGGGCGTGGTGCTGGCATCGATGGTCCAGAGCCCGAAACCGTGCAGCAGCCAGCAGGCGCAGTAATTGGTGAAATCCGCCCAGGCGCCCTCGCGGGTCATCGGGCCGCCCATGTGGACCGCGCGCTCGGAACAGACGATCGTCGCGTAGGCGTCGAAATCGTAGATCCGCGGGCCGCGCAACTGCAGGCGCCGGGTGTCGAGGACCGGCAGCCGGCCACCCAGCCGGGCGGCGACGCGGGCGCCGGGCCCAGGGATATGACGTTCGCAGGGCGCGGTCATGCCTGCCCCCCGGTGTGGCGCCAGATCTGGGCGGCATGACCCAGCAGGTCCGTATCCCGTTCAAAATGCGCGCCCAGCCTTTCTGCAACCCTGCGTGAGGGCGCGTTGTCGGGATGGATGTAGGAGATCAGCGGGCCAAGACCGCGTTCCGTGCCGGCCCAGTCCCGGATGCGGGCCGCTGCCTCGGTGGCAAAGCCCTGTCCCTCGAACCCGTCGAAGATGTGCCAGCCCAGTTCGGGCTCGTCCCACATGACATGGTTGACGATGCCCACGCGTCCGACCTTTTGCCCGTCGTGCAGAACCATGAAAAAGCCGTAGCCGCGCAGCGCCCAGTGGCCGAAACCGGACAGGAAACCGCGCCACTGGTCGAATTCATCGGTCACCGGCCCGCCGACAAAACGCGCGCGGTCCGAGGCCATGAAGGCGGAAATGACAGGATAGTCCTCTTCCAGCGGCGTACGCAGGGTGAGGCGATCGCTGGTCAGGGTGATCTGAGGGATCATGCCAGCGCCTCCGGACCGGGGTGGCGCCAGAGTTCGTCTTCGCCCATGTTCTCGTTGTGATAGGTGCGCTCGTAGGCGGCACCAAGGCGGCGCGCCAGCGCCTTGGACCTGTCGTTGCCGGGAACGATGTTCGAGGTGAGCGTGGTGAACCCCAGGTCGTCATAGGCCCAGCGGCGGGCGCGTTCCGCGGCCTCGCGCGCGATACCCTTCCCTTCGAACCCGTCGAAAACGACCCAGCCCAGTTCCGGTTCCGGCCAGGATTCCGGGAACCAGATGCCAGAGATGCCGGCGGCCTCGCCGGTGTCCTTCACCTCGATCACGAAGTAGCCGAAGCCATGCCAGTGCCAGTGGCCGACGTTCATGGTGAACCAGCGCCAGGCGTCGCCCCGTTGCGGGATGTGGCCAAAACCGTCGGCGCGCACCGGATCCTGCAGGAAGGCGATGACCGCCTCGGCGTCGCGTTTTTCGGGGCCGCGCAGGATCAGGCGGTCGGTTTCCAGGCGGGGGGCATTGGTGAGGCTCATGCGTAGGCCTCCGGGCTGCCGTCCGCGTCGGGGCTGTGGCGATAGACCAGCGTTTCCTGCGCCGTTTCACCGTCGGGCAGCTGCGCGTCGGGGTCGTGTACCGCGCCCAGCCGTTCGGCCAGCGCGATGGAGCGGGCGTTGTCGGGGTGGATGTAGCTGACCAGCGTGGACCAGCCCTGCGCCCAGGCCCAGTGCAACGCGGCGGTGGCGGCCTCGGTGGCATAGCCCTTGCCCTCGAAGCCTTCGAAGAAGATCCAGCCGATTTCGCGCTCGGGGAATATCGGGGGGCGGGTGATCGCCACCTGGCCGATGACCCGGCCATCCTTGAGGTCGACGCCCCAGCCCCCGTGCCCCAGAAGATCCCAACTGCCGACCTCCGACGCGAAGCCGAGCCATTGGTGCGTCAGGCTTTTCGGGCGCCAGACATAGGCGGCCCGGTCGCTCTGGTGAAAGTCCCAGAACGGGGTCATGTCGCTTTCGACATGGGGGCGCAGCGTCAGGCGCGGAGTATGCAGCGTTGGGGCGGGCATGGGCGAGTCAACGTGATCGGCGGTTCCTGTGGCGAGGGCGTGTGCCTCCGGCGGGAGGTATTTTCAGCCCAAAGAAACGCCGTGTCGGTCTGTCCTTTCGTTACTTCTTCTTGCCGAAACCGGAGAGGCCGGGGGGCAGGGCGCCGCCGCCGAGGCCGGGCATGCCGCCCTTGGCTCCCATCTGCTTGGCCGCGGCCTCCAGCGCCTTGGGATCCATGCCCTGCGCCATTTCCGGGGGAAGGCCACCCTTGCCGCCGAACATGCCGCGCATCGCCTGTTTCAGCATGCCGCCTTTGCCCATCTTGCCCATCTTCTTCATCATGTCGGACATCTGGCGCTGCATTTTCAGCAGCTTGTTGAGGTCGGCGACCTCCATGCCCGCGCCCGCGGCGATGCGTTTCTTGCGGCTGGCCTGCAGGATCTGCGGGTTGGCGCGTTCCTTTTTCGTCATCGAGTTGATGAGCGCGATCTGCTGGCGCAGCATCTTGTCGTCGATGCCCGCGCCGTCCATCTGCTTGGCCATCTTGCCCATGCCGGGCATCATGGACATCATGCCTTCCATGCCGCCCATCTTGATCATCTGGTCGAGCTGCATCTTGAGGTCGTTCATGTTGAACTGACCTTTCTGGAAGCGCTTCATCATGCGCTCGGCCTGTTCGGCCTCGAGCGTCTGTTGCGCCTTTTCCACAAGGGCCACGATGTCGCCCATGCCCAGGATGCGGCCCGCGACGCGGTCCGGCTCGAAGGTTTCGAGCGCGTCCATCTTTTCGCCAAGGCCGACGAACTTGATCGGCTTGCCGGTCACGGCGCGCATCGAGAGCGCCGCACCACCACGGCCGTCGCCGTCCATCCGGGTCAGCACGACGCCGGTGATGCCGATGCGGCTGTCGAAATTCTCGGCGGTGTGCACAGCGTCCTGGCCGGTCAGGCCGTCGACGACAAGGATGGTCTCGCGCGGGTTGGCGACGTCGCGCACCGCCTCGACCTGGGCCATCAGCTCTTCGTCGATGGAAAGGCGCCCGGCGGTGTCCAGCATGTAGACATCGTAGCCGCCGAGGCCCGCCTGGGTCTTGGCGCGTTTGGCAATCGCCACCGGGTCCTCGCCCTTGACGATGGGCAGGGTGTCTACGCCGATCTGCTGGCCGAGGATGGCCAGCTGTTCCATCGCCGCCGGGCGGTTGACGTCAAGCGAGGCCATAAGGACCTTCTTGCCGTCGCGCTCCTTGAGGCGCTTGGCGAGTTTCGCGGTGGTCGTGGTCTTGCCGCCGCCCTGCAGACCGACCATCAGGATCGGCGCGGGTGGGCTGTCGATGCGCAGCTTGCCGGGGTCGCCATCTTCGCCGGCCAGGACGGCGATCAGCTCGTCATGGACGATCTTGACGACCTGCTGACCGGGGGTGACGGACTTGGTGACGGCGGCGCCGGTGGCCTTCTTCTCGACGGCCTTGATGAACTGGCGCGCCACGGGCAGCGAAACGTCGGCCTCGAGTAAGGCGACGCGGACCTCGCGCAGCGCGGTGCGGACGTCATCCTCGGACAGGGCGCCCTGCTTGGTCAGACGGTCGAAGACGCCGCCGAGGCGTTCGGAGAGATTTTCGAACATGGGGCGCAGGGCCTCCTTTTCCTTCGTATTGCGCCACTCAAGGTAAGGGCGCGCGGCGTGCATCACAATCGGATGGGTCAAAGCGCGAGAGCCCCCGTGGGCGCAACGCGCTGACGGAGGGCGATCCCGGGCATAGCCCATGGGACCGGAAGGCCACAGGCTTCCGGAGGTTGGGTGCATATAGAGAGGAGGTTGGCTGCGAGTCAAGGCCCGCGGCCTTGTCAGTCCTCGACCCCGAGCCAGGCGTTGATGGCGCGCGCCATGCGGCCCTTGCGCCATCCGCCGGAGCTGTAGCCGCCGGTCAGCGAATGGGGGCCGGCCTGTTCGTCCCCTGACACCTGCAGGACCAGCTTGTAGAGGCGGTTGCCGGATGTGCGTCGGCGCAGGACCTGCGCCCGGGTGATGGAGGCCAGCGGCAGGGTAAGGTCGCGCCTGCCGAAAAGACTGGCAAAACGGATTGTGGCCGTGCCCGTTTCGCGATCAAGGAGGATATGCGTGCGGCGGGACAGCAGCCAGACGCCCAGCCCGATCATGCCCAGGCCCACGGCCACAAAGATGCCGCCTTGTGCCTCTCCGGCCCCCAGGGCGGCGACGCCGAGCGCCGTGAAGAGCGCGCCGAAGACGGACAGAAGAAACCCGGCCAGCCAGCTCCGAATGCTGGCCTCGAACCGGGTTTCGCTGTTCTGGATGACGCCCATGCCTTCAGGTTAGGCAGGTCGGCGCATCGGGTCAAATCCGGGCAGCCCCGTGGGGGCCGCCCGGATGGTTGGATCAGGCGGCCAGATGCGCCAGGTCGTCCGCCGCGCGGGCCTTCGACGCTTCGGCGTCGACCATCTGGCGGTCCGACCGCACCACCTGGATGTCGGTGATGCCGATGAAGCCCAGGACGTGACGCAGCCAGGGGGTGGCAAAGTCGATCGGGCCGTCGACCTCGGTGCCGCCCGAGGCGACGGTGATGATGGCGCGCTTGCCCTTCATCAGGCCCTCGGGGCCTTCTTCGGTGTAGCGGAAGGCGATGCCGGCGCGGGCAATCTGGTCGAACCAGGCCTTGAAGCCGGAGGGCACGCCGAAGTTGTAGATCGGCAGCGCGATCACCAGCGTGTCGGCGGCGCGCAGTTCCTCGATCAGTGCGTCGGACAGGGCCAGGCGGGCGCGCTGATCAGGGGTGCGCTCGGCCTCGGGGGTGCCGTTGGCCTCCAGCCAGCGGGTGTCGATCTGGGGCACGGTCTCTGCCAGGTCGCGCGAAACGACGGTGGCGGGGTTCAGGCGCGAGACCACCTCGTCGGCAAGCTGGCGGCTGACGGAATCGGTGCCACGGGCAGAGGCGTCGATGCGGAGAACGGTGTTGGTCATCGGTCGGGTCCTTTCCAGGAATGATGCATTCGATGGACCACAACTTGATCATTGCATTTGTGAACGCAATATCGCATCAAGCGCAAATGCTGTGCGCATATGCGCAGGTGGCCAAGCGAGGGGCAGATGGACAACTGGGATGAGATCCGCACGGCCTACCAGGTCGCCCGGCTGGGAACGGTCAGCGGCGCCGCAGAGGTGCTGGGCGTGCACCACGCGACGGTGATCCGCCATATCGACGCACTGGAGGGGCGGCTGGGTGTCAAGCTGTTCCAGCGACATGCGCGTGGCTATACGGCGACCGAGGCGGGCCATGACCTGATGCGCGTGGCGCAGACCACCGACGACCAGTTGCAGCAGCTGGAGGGCCGGATAAAGGGGCGCGGAAATGAGGTGGCGGGTGACCTTCTGGTCACGTCCCTGGTGGCCTTCGCACCGCTACTGGTCCCGGCGCTGACCAGTTTCCGCGCGCAATACCCGGACGTGATCGTGCGTTTTCTGACCGACGACCGGGTGTTCCGGCTGGAATACGGTGAGGCGCATGTGGCGCTGCGCGCCGGTCCTGCCCCGCAGGAACCGGACAACGTGGTGCAGAGCTTTGCCCGCCAGGACATCGCCCTTTATGCGCATCGCGACTACATCGCGAAGCACGGGATGCCCGAGGGCGAAGACGACCTTAAGGATCATTTCTTCGTCTCCCACGACGATCCCGAAAGCCGCGCGCCTTTTGCGCGCTGGCTGCGCGGGCATGTGCCGGCGGACCACGTCGTCTTTCGCAGTACCGATTCCCGGGTGCTGGAGGCCGCGGTGGCCGAGGGTGCGGGGATCGGCTTCATGGGCGCGCGGGAGGCCGCGTTGCGCCCGGAGTTGGTGCAGGTCATGCCCCCGCGCGAGGACTGGGCCTCGCCGCTCTGGCTGGTGACCCATGTGGATCTGCACCGGACCGCCAAGGTCCAGGCCTTCCTGTCGCATCTCAAGGCCTTCGCCGGCGAAGGTTCGGCCCGATGAGTGAGGCAGGGCGCGGGCACCTGGCCATGCTGGGCTTTGCCATGCTGGTTTCGGGATCTTTTTCGCTGGGTGCGATGGCGGCCCCCTTCATCGAACCCGAGGTGCTGAACGCGGTGCGTTTCCTGCTGGCGGGGGCGGTGCTCTGGGGCTGGGCGCTGGCGACGGGCAAGGTGACACGGGCGGTCTTTGATGCGCCCTGGCGGTACTTTGTCCTAGCCGGACTCTTCGTCATCTATTTCGTCACCATGTTCGAGGGGCTCAAGACGGCGGCCCCGGTCAGCATGGCGGCGGTCTTTACCCTGAACCCGGCGCTGACGGCGGTCTTTGGCTACATGGTCGTGCGCCAGGTCACCACGGCCCGCATGGCGCTGGCCATCGTCGTGGGCGGGGTCGGCGCGCTCTGGGTGATCTTCGATGCCGACCTGGCGGCCTTGATGCGATTCGAGGTCGGGCGCGGCGAGGCGATCTATTTCTGGGGCTGCGTGGCGCATGCCCTCTACGCGCCGATGCTGCGCAAGCTGAGCCGCGGGGAATCCGGCATCGCCTTCAACGCGGGTATCCTGACAGCCGGGTCGGTGATCCTGTGCATCTGGGCGGGGCCGGGCCTGGTGGCGATGGACTGGGCCGCATTGCCGATGATCGTCTGGTGGACGATCCTCTACGTCGCGCTGGCGGCGACGGGCGTGACCTTCCTGATCCTGCGCTACGCGACCCTGCGGCTGCCGGCAGCCAAGGTCATGGCCTACACCTACATCGTGCCGTCCTGCGTGATCCTGTGGGAGCTGGTGCTGGGGCGGGGCGTGCCGACGGCGATGGTCCTGCCGGGGGTCGCGCTGACTGCCTTGTCGCTGCTCCTGTTGCTCAAGGACGAGGAAAAGCCCGAGGAAGTGACTGCTGCCTGAGATGCCCCGGCAGTGACGGCCTCAGGGCTTGTCCTCGGGCGCGGGGGCCAGCTCCTGTTCAAGGAAGCGTTCAAAGCCGTCGAGGTCGAACT
Organism: Mameliella sp. LZ-28; assembly: GCF_012274245.1. Taxonomy (NCBI): domain Bacteria; kingdom Pseudomonadati; phylum Pseudomonadota; class Alphaproteobacteria; order Rhodobacterales; family Roseobacteraceae; genus Antarctobacter; species Mameliella sp. LZ-28. Next base: position 318,102 of record NZ_JAANYX010000032.1, read on the forward strand.
GGTCGAACTGCCCGAAGGCCTGCATCCAGATGCTGGCTTCGCGCAGGGCGTCCGGTTCCAGCTTGCACCATTTCACGCGACCGCGCTTTTCCTGGCTTATAAGGCCCGCGCGGGTCAGGATGACGAGGTGCTTGGATATCGCGGCCAGCGACATCTCGAACGGGTGGGCGACATCGGTCACGGCCATATCGTCCTCCAGCAGCATCGACAGGATGCGGCGGCGCGTCGGATCGGCGAGCGCGGCAAAGACGGTGTCGAGCCGGTCGCTCATCTTGTCCCGGCGCGGAGAGCGGTGGCCGCGGGCGGCTGTCGGCGGCAATGGAAGGGGCGGGCGAACATGGGGCGATCCTGAGCGGTTTAGGCCGGTTTGGGCGGGTCCCGTGGAAAACTCAACCGCTAAGTTGAATTTGCAATTGCAGCATGGTTGGCGCCCAAACGGGCTGCGGCGGAATGACCTCTGCCTTGGTGTCTCTGAAATAGTCATTTAATTACAGTATCTTGGGGTACCCATTTTCGGCTCGCCATGCGTGTTGACTCGATGCGCCCCCCAGCTTAGCACCATGCCAACCCTGACCGGAGCCATCTGCACCGTGAGCGACCCTGACCCCAAGCGAAAGCTGGATGACCTGGACGCCAAGCTGAACGCCTACAAGGCGGGACGCAAAGTGGAGAAGGCCCATCAGGAAGAACACTACTCGCAGGCCAATATCGCCTGGCGGATGGTGACGGAAATGGTTGCCGGTCTGGGGATCGGGTTCGGGATCGGATACGGGCTCGACGTTCTCTTGGGCACCAAGCCGTTGCTGATGGTGGTGTTTGCATTGCTGGGCATCGCCGCGGGCATCAACGTGATGCTGCGGACGGCGAAAGAAGTCCAGGCGAAACAGGGTTCCGGACCGCAGTCCGGAACAGGCCCTGAGCGGGCCAAGGCGGACCGCCCCGACGGGGGCACGAACGACAACGCCCGGTTGACCGGCGCGGATGAGGGGAAAAGAGATGGCGACTGAAAGCGCAGAAACGGCAGACGGCGGCCTGGTGTTCCACCCGATGGACCAGTTCATCGTCAAGCCGCTGTTCGGCCACGGTGAAGTGGGCATGTTCACCATCACCAACGTGACGCTCTGGCTGTTCCTGGCCATCGTTGCCGTTGTCCTGATGATGGTTCTGGGCACCTCCAAGCGCGCCATCGTGCCGTCGCGGTCGCAGTCGGTGGCCGAACTGGCCTACGGTTTCGTCTACAAGATGGTCGAGGACGTGACCGGCAAGGACGGGCTGAAGTACTTCCCCTACATCATGACCCTGTTCATGTTCATTGTCTTCGCCAACTTCCTTGGCCTGATCCCGATGAGCTTCACCACGACCTCGCATTTCGCCGTCACCGTGGTTCTGGCGCTCTCGGTCTTCCTGACCGTGACCGTGCTGGGCTTCGTCAAGAATGGCGCCGGTTTCCTGAGCCTCTTCTGGGTTTCCAGCGCACCCTTGGCGCTGCGCCCGGTGCTGGCCCTGATCGAACTGATCTCGTACTTCGTGCGCCCGGTCAGTCATTCCATTCGTCTTGCGGGCAACGTCATGGCGGGCCACGCCGTGATCAAGGTCTTCGCGGGGTTTGCCGCAATCGCCGCCATCTCGCCGATTTCGGTGCTGGCAATCACGGCGATGTACGGCCTTGAGATCCTGGTGGCCTTCATCCAGGCCTACGTCTTCACGATCCTGACCTGCGTCTACCTCAAGGACGCACTGCATCCGCATCACTAAGGCAGATGGGTCGGACGACCCATCCTACCGCACAGAACACCTCGATACAGAAACTTCCAATCGTAAGGAGATACACAATGGAAGGTCTCAACTTCATCGGCGCCGGTCTCGCAGCAATCGGTTCGGGCGCAGCCGCCATCGGTGTGGGCAACGTTGCCGGCAACTTCCTGGCCGGCGCCCTGCGCAACCCCTCGGCAGCTGCTTCGCAGACCGCCACCCTCTTCATCGGTATCGCATTCGCGGAAGCACTGGGCATCTTCTCGTTCCTGGTTTCGCTGCTGCTGATGTTCGCCGTCTGATCCACGGAACTTAACGATCCTTACGCGCGGGCGGTCAGGCACGCCTGACCGCCCGATGTAGAGACAAGTTCCGACGGAGGACAAAATGGCGACCGAAACTCACGGAGCCGAAGCCGTCAGCACCTGCGTGGACTCGCACGGCTCTGCCGTCGGGATGCCGCAGCTCTGCGGTGACTGGATCGGCAACCAGGTCTTCTGGCTGGTGATCACGCTGGTCGTGATCTACTTTGTGCTGGCCCGCATCGCCCTGCCGCGCATCGCGGCCGTTCTGGCGGAACGCCAGGGGACGATCACCAACGACATCGCCGCCGCCGAAGATCTCAAGCGCAAGGCCGAAGAGGCCGAAGCCGCTTATGACAAGGCGCTTGCCGATGCCCGGGCCGAGGCCCAGGTTATTGCGCAAAAGGCGCGTGACGACATTAAGGCCGACCTCGACGTCGCAATGGAAAAGGCCGACGCGGAAATCGCGGCCAAGGCTGCCGAGTCGGAGAAGGCCATCGCCGAGATCCGCGACAGCGCCCTTGCAAATGTCGAAGTCGTGGCCAAGGACACCGCAGGCGCCATCGTGGCCGCCCTGGGGGCATCCGCCGACGACGCCAAGATCGCCGCTGCGGTCGACGCGCAGCTGAAAGGGTAAGGTTATGAAGAAACTCATCCTTCCCGTGATCGCAGCGCTGGCCGCGACCCCGGCTGCCGCCGCATCCGGCCCCTTCTTTTCGCTGGGCAACACCGACTTCGTGGTGCTGCTTGGTTTCATCGTCTTCATCGGCGTCCTGATCTACTTCAAGGTGCCGGGCCTGCTCATGGGCCTGCTGGACAAGCGCGCCGAGGGCATTCAGGACGAGCTGGACGAGGCACGCAAGCTGCGTGAAGAAGCTCAGTCGTTGCTGGCCAGCTACGAGCGCAAGCAGCGCGAAGTTCAGGGCCAGGCCGACCGCATCGTTGCCCATGCCAAGCAGGAGGCCGAACTGGCCGCCGAGCAGGCCAAGGCTGACATCCAGGCCTCGATCGCCCGCCGCCTGCAGGCCGCCGAAGGCCAGATCGCATCGGCCGAGGCCGCTGCGGTCAAGGAAGTGCGCGACCGTGCCGCTGCCGTGGCCGTGGCTGCCGCGCGCAACGTGGTGGCCGAGCAGATGACTGCCGACAGCGCGGGCAAGCTGATCGACGACGCGATCGCAGACGTGAGCGCCAAGCTCCACTGACCGCGTCCCGAGGGACAGTGACGAGGCCCGGCCAAAGTGCCGGGCCTTGCGCGTTGCAGGCCCCGGGTGGGCCCAATCGCCGGAACAGGCAGCAAGACCGGACCGCGAGAGACATCGCGGCCGCACCAGGACAAGGGTTGAGGCGTGGCACATATCATCGTCGTGGGAAACGAAAAGGGTGGGGCGGGCAAATCGACCATCGCGATGCATGTCGCGACGGCGCTTGCGCGCATGGATCATCGGGTCTGGACGCTGGACCTGGACCTGCGTCAGCAGAGCCTGGGGCGCTACCTTGCCAACCGCCGTGCCTGGCTGAAGAAAGAGGAACACGACCTGCCCGTGCCGGGGTACATGGCCTTGCCCGAGGCCGATCCCGCTGCCCTCGCGGCGGGTGAGCAGGCCGCCGACAACCGCCTCAGCCGCGCGGTCGCAGAGCTGGAGCCCAAGTCCGACTTCATCATCATCGACTGCCCCGGCGCCTACACACGTTTGGCGCAGGTGGCGCATTCGCTGGCGGATACGCTGGTGACGCCCCTGAACGACAGTTTCGTCGATTTCGACCTTCTTGCCCGGATCGAGGGCGACGGCGAGACCATTGCCGGTCCGTCGGTCTATGCTGAGATGGTCTGGTCGGCGCGTCAGCTCCGGGCACAGGCCGGGCTGCAGCCGATGGACTGGATCGTGCTGCGCAACCGGATCGGTGCCCAGCAGATGATCAACAAGGCCAAGATGGAAAAGGCGGTCGCAACCCTGTCAAAGCGGATCGGCTTTCGCGTTGCGCCCGGCTTCTCGGAACGGGTTGTGTTCCGAGAGCTGTTCCCGCGCGGGTTGACCCTGTTGGATCTGCGAGACATTGGCGTGCGCAGCCTGAGCCTTTCGAACATCGCGGCCCGGCAAGAGGTGCGTGACCTCGTCAAATCGCTGAAACTCCCGAACGTCACGGTCAACTTCTAGACGCCCTGCGTTGGGCGCGATTCACAACGTCCCGTGTTTCTTTGGGCACGAAATTCTTCGGGGGTCCGGGGGCAGAGCCCCCGGCGCCGCCTTGGCGGCAAGAAAAAAGACCGGACCCGAAGGTCCGGCCCATGAATCCGGCCAAGGATTTGGAGGAGATGTTACTCGGCCGGAACCGCTGCGGGGGTTGCCTTGGCAAAGTGCTGGCGGTTCAGGCGCAGCACCAGGGCGATGGCAACCACCTGCGACGCGATGGCCAGTCCGGTGACGCCCCAGTAGGCAAGGTCGAACTTGTCCACGACACCGGCTGCGACCAGACCCTTGTTGGCAAAGAAGTGGATCATCACTGCCAGCGCCACGAAGGGGCAGACCAGCGCGTAGGAGCCCGGCGAGGTCTTGGACCCCACCACGAAGTCGCTGAAGTACCCCTGTGCCTTGAGCACCACTGCCCCGAGGCCAAGGAAGGCCAGCTGGATGCCCAGCAGGCGGGCAAGGAAGACCATCGTTTCGCCGGCGTTGCCATGTGCGTCAAAGCTGGTGTGCAGCCCGTGATCCTGGCGCAGGAACATGATTCCCAACACGGTGACGATCGGAACGATGATCATCAGGGTCGGGCCGGCTTCGCGCGCGGTGCCATGCTGCAACATCGAGCCGAAGGCCGTGATGCTGGCAAACGCGGCGTAGAGAACCGCGATGGTGCCGAGGATGGTCGAGATCACCAGGGCGACACCGACGGTCGTGGCGCTTGTGCTCATGGCGGCGGGGGCGGCAAAGCCGACCGCGATCATCGACAGGGCGAAGGCCGGGGTGAGCTGCGCGAAGGAGTTATGCGCGGTCACGTCGAACAGCCCACCCTTGGCCAGCACGCGGCCCAGGAAACCACCGATCAGACGGAAGGCGATCACGGCAATCAGGCCAAAGGCAATCATGGCCAAGGGGAACAGGTATTCCACCACGTTCCAGAGTTGGGGCACGAAGACGAGGCCGATGATGAAACCGACGTTCACCGACATGGCCAGCGCCAGCGGCATCGCAAGAAGTGTGGATTCGGCGTTGGAATTGCGCAGCTCTTCGTAGACCGGGCCCTTCTTGAAGGCGCTGTAGGACGCAAGGTTCCAGATCAGCGACTTGATGTTGAGAAAGGCAAAGCCGGCAATGCCCGCCATCGCGATGACGATTGCGGCCTGCATGTAGAGGCCGCCTTTGGCCCAGGCGGCCATGATGTCTTCGAACACCGGGACGGGCTGGCCGGGGTGGGGCACCCAGAACATGAGGAACATGAAGAAACTGACCGCGATGCCGCCGGCGCCCAGCGAGGCGAGAAAGTAGATCGGGGAATAGCTGTCTGCGGGTCTTTGTGCTGCATTGGCCATGAGGGCCTCCTGTGACATGCAGGTAAACATTCATCAGATGGAATGTAATATACATTCTAAAATGAGAATGTAAAGGACGGCGTCGATTGCCCGCCATGCACGCCACACATGACGGGATTAACCACTTCGTAACCAGGTTCAGGCCAGAATTGGCCATGCGCGGTTATCCCTGTGTTCTTCTTCTGCTCGGCCTCGTCGGATGCGCATCGGCGGGGCCGGGTTTTTATGGAGCAGAGCAACACATGCGCTCGGTCGAAGGATCACGCTTTAGCCTTAGGTTCCGCGGCCCCCTGGTCGAGGCCACACGCACCTCTCCGGAATGGTTGCCCCGGTTCGAAGAGATCGCTCGCAAGGCCGGCATCGCGGCGCAGATCGAAACCGGTTGCCGCGCCAAGTGGGTCGAGGGCGATCCGGCGATGATGTGGATCGGATTGTCCTGCGACGGCAAACCTGCCCCGAAAATGCCCCGACGGCCCCGCACCATCCAATGTGCCATTGATGAACCCGCCCCGCGAGCGACCCGGCGCGGTTTGGTCTTGGATTGCGGCGCAGGCCGGCGTTAGGTCGCAATATCTTGTGGAGAAGTGGCGCGAAGCCGCCATATGGGGCGTCCTTTCCTTGACTCGACACACCCCGAAAGCGCAGGCTGAGGTCCAATCTCGGAATCGGACATGGCCCATTGCGCTTTTCCAGACTCAGACTCACCGGCTTCAAGAGCTTCGTCGATCCGACGGACCTGATCATCAACGACGGGCTGACCGGCGTGGTCGGTCCCAACGGCTGTGGCAAGTCCAACCTTTTGGAGGCGCTGCGCTGGGTCATGGGCGAAACCCGGGCCAAGGCGATGCGTGGCGGCGGGATGGAGGACGTGATCTTTGCCGGCGCCTCGTCGCGGCCCGCCCGCAACTTTGCCGAGGTCAGCCTGCATATCGACAACGCCGACCGTCTGGCCCCGGCGGGGTTCAACGACCACGATCATCTGGAAATCGTGCGCCGCATCACTCGTGACGTCGGCAGCGCCTACAAGGTCAACTCCAAGGACACGCGGGCGCGCGACGTGCAGATGCTGTTCGCGGACGCGGCGACCGGGGCGCATTCGCCCGCCCTGGTCCGGCAGGGGCAGATCAGCGAGTTGATCAACGCCAAGCCCAAGAATCGACGCAAGGTGCTGGAGGATGCCGCCGGGATCGGCGGGTTGTACCAGCGTCGGCACGAGGCCGAGCTGAAGCTGAAGAACACCGAAGCGAACCTGTTGCGGGTCGATGATGTGGTTGAGCAACTGGCTGGACAATTGGCCGCGCTGGCCAAACAGGCCCGGCAGGCGGCGCGCTATCGGGCCATCGGGACCGAACTGCGCCAGGCCGAAGGCATGTTGTTGTATCGCCGTTGGCGCGAGGCTGACGATGCCCGTGCCGCGGCAGAGGCCGCATTGCGCGAGACGGTGACACGGGCCGCGCAGGCGGAAACCGCGGCGCGTGCCGCCGAAAAGACCCGGGCCGAGCGCGAAGAAACCCTGCCGCCCCTCCGCGAGGAAGAGGCAATCGCGGCGGCCGTTCTGCAGCGATTGATTGTCCAGCGTGACACGCTGTCCGATCAGGAAAAGCAGGCGCTGGCCCGGATCGAGACCCTGCGCAACCGGATCGCCCAACTGGTCCGTGACATGGACCGCGAGGCGGGGCTGAACCGCGACGCCGGAGAGACCATAGAGCGGCTGGAATGGGAGGCACGAGAGCTTGCCAAGGCCTCGGAAGGGCACGAGGACCGGCTGGCCGAGGCGCATGAGGCTGCACGCGAAGCCTCGGGCGTGTTGCAGGCCCGCGAGGCGGAGCTGGAACAGCAGACAGAGGATGTCGCCCGTCTGTCCGCGCGCCACCAATCCGCGCAGCGCTACCTCGCCGATTGCCGCAAGACGGTTGAGCGGAACGAAAGCGAGGCCGCCCGGGCGCGTGCCACGGTCGACACCGCCAAGGAGGCACAGGCCCGGTCGCGCGAGGCGGCAGAGGCCGCGCAGGCCCGCCTGGCCGAGGCGCAGGAGGCGGCGGAGCAGGCCGAGGTGACCCTGACCGAGGCCGAAGCCGCCCGTGCCGATACGCAGGCCCGCGAAGCCGAGGCGCGTGGGGAACGCTCCGAGGCCGAGGGCCAGATGAATGCCCTGCGGGCCGAGGTGACGGCGCTGGCCCGATTGCTGGACCGCGACACCGCCGAGGGTGGCCAGATCCTGGATCGGCTGCAGGTGGAGCAGGGCTATGAAAAGGCACTGGGTGCGGCGCTGTCGGACGACCTGCGCGCCCCCGAGGTCGAGGGCGACGGGCCGACCGGCTGGGTCGTGTTGGCGGCCTACGACACCACGCAGCCGCTCCCCGAAGGCGCCTCGCCGCTGGCGGGCCATGTCTCTGTTCCCGACGTGCTGGAACGGCGGCTGAGCCAGATCGGCCTGGTGGACCCCGAGGATGGCCCGCGCCTGCAGGCCTTGCTGAAACCCGGTCAGCGTCTGGTGACGCTGGAGGGCGATCTCTGGCGCTGGGACGGCTATCGCGCCTGGGCCGAGGATCAGCCCTCGGCGGCGGCGCTGCGGCTGGAACAGCTTAACCGGCTGGAAGGGTTGAAACAGGAAATGGCCCGCGCATCGGCCCAGCTCGAAGGGACGCAGGCCGCGCATGAGGCGCTGGTGGCGCAGTTGAGCGCGCTGACCGAGGCCGACAAGGCGGCGCGCGCGGCACGGCGCGCGGCGGATCAGGCCGTGACAGAGGCCGCCCGGGCGCAAAGCCGCGCCGAGGCCGAACGCGACATGGCCGAGGGCAAGGTGGAAAGCGCGAGCCTGTCGGTCAAGCGCTACGAGGACGAAGCCGGCGCGGCACGCGGCCAGTTGAAAGAGGCCGAGCGCGCACTCGAAGGGTTGGACGATCTCGAAGAGGCGCGCGCGCAGGCCGAAGACATCAAGATGACGGTCGAGGCCGCGCGGATGACCATGATGGCCCGCCGCTCTGCCCATGACGAGTTGCGCCGCGACGGCGAGGCCCGCAAGGGGCGCGCCCAGCAGGTGACCAAGGACCTGTCGGGCTGGCGTCACCGTCTGGAAACCGCCGAGAAACGCGCCACCGAACTGGCCGAGCGCAAGGCCGAGAGCGAAGCGGAACTGGCCCAGGCCGAGGAGGTCCCCGGCGAGTTGGAGGCGCAGCGCGACGACCTGACCGGCGCGATGGAAACGGCCGAAGACCGCAAGGCGGCGGCCAGCGATGCATTGTCGGCGGCTGAAAGCGCCCTGCGTGAGGCGATCACCGCCGAACGCGACGCCGAACGTCAGGCCGGTGAGGCGCGAGAGGCGCGGGCGCGGGCCGAGGCACGGGCCGAGGCCGCCCGCGAAACCGTCGAGGCCGCCGCAGAGCGCATCACCGACGAGTTGGAAACCACGCCGGCGACGCTCTTGGAGCAATTGGACGTGGACCCGGACCAGATGCCCGCTTCGGACAAGATCGAGGCCGAGGTGTCGCGCCTGAAACGCCAGCGCGACGCCTTGGGTGCGGTCAACCTGCGTGCCGAGGAAGACGCCAAGGAAGTGCAGGAAGAGCATGACACGCTGGTGGCGGAAAAATCCGACCTCGAAGAGGCGGTCAAGACTCTGCGCTCGGGCATTGCCAGCCTCAACCGCGAAGGGCGTGAACGCCTGCTGACCGCTTTCGAGCAGGTAAACAGCAACTTCTCGATGCTGTTTACCCATCTCTTCGGCGGTGGTGAGGCCAGCCTGATGATGGTCGAAAGCGACGACCCGCTGGAGGCCGGGCTGGAGATCATGTGCCAGCCGCCGGGCAAGAAACTGTCGACCCTGTCGCTGATGTCTGGCGGTGAACAGACCCTGACCTGTCTGGCGCTGATCTTTGCGGTCTTCATGGCCAACCCCTCGCCGATCTGTGTGCTGGACGAGGTGGACGCGCCGCTGGACGATGCCAACGTGACCCGGTTCTGCGACATGCTGGACGAGATGTGCCGTCGCACGGACACGCGGTTCCTGATCATCACCCACCACGCGGTGACGATGGCGCGGATGGACCGGCTGTTCGGCGTGACCATGCAGGAGCAGGGCGTCAGCCAGCTTGTCTCGGTCGACCTCAAGCGCGCCGAGAGCCTGGTGGCCTGAACCAGGCACACGGCGCCGTCACGTTCACGTCAAAGGGTTTTCGCCAACGGCCAATTGCGCCATGTAGGGCGGGCTGTTCCTTTGATCCGGTTCCCCGCGAGGGTATCCCATGCGCCTGTTTCTTCTGATCGCCCTGACGATGGTGGCTTTTGCCGCGAACTCTGTCCTGAACCGGGCTGCCCTGGCCGCGGGCGGGATCGACGCGGTGAGTTTCGGCACCATCCGCCTGTGGTCCGGTGCGGCGATGCTGGTGCTGCTGGGGCTGGTGCTGCGCGGACGAATTGCGCTGGGCGGCGCCGGACGGGTGGCCGGGGTGCTTGGGCTGGTTCTCTACATCTATGGGTTCTCGGTGGCCTATGTGGCGCTGGACGCGGGCCTTGGGGCGCTGATCCTCTTCGGGACGGTCCAGGTGACCATGTTCGGCGGCAGCCTGATCGGCGGAGAGCGCCCTCCGGCCCTGCGCTGGGCCGGGGCGGCGCTGGCCTTTGGCGGGCTGGTATGGCTGCTCTGGCCAGGGGGCGGCGTTGCGCTCAGCCTGACGCACGGTACGGCGATGGTCCTGGCCGGGTTGGGCTGGGGCATCTACTCGCTGGCGGGGCGGCGGGCCGAGGATCCGCTGCTGGCGACCGGGGCGAACTTCCTGCTGGCCGCGCCAATTGGCTTTCTGCTGGGGCTGGTTTTGCCGGTCAGCCCCGAGGCGATCTCACCGGAGCCCACGGGCATCCTGCTGGCGGTGATCTCGGGCGCAGTGACCTCGGGTCTGGGCTATGCGTTGTGGTATCATGTCCTGCCGCAGATCAAGGGCAGCGTCGCGGCGGTGGCACAGTTGAGCGTGCCAGTGATCGCGATGGCGGGCGGCATGATCTTTCTGGGCGAGGCACTGTCGTTGGATTTCGTCATCGCCGCGGCGGTGGTCCTGGGTGGTGTGGCCCTGTCGGTGCTGCGGAAATAGCCGCGTGGATCAACGCAGGATAGGTTCCAGCGGGTCATAGCCGGGCCCTTCGCCCCAGGCGACATCGGGCAGGCTGGAGGGTTTCAGGCGCAGGCGCGTCAGCTCGTCCCGCGCAAAAAAGCGCCGCTTGTGCACCACGCCTTCCGGGTCTTTCCAATCGTCGGTCAGCGTGCCTGCGGTGATGCGGGCGCGAAAGAAGATCTCGACCTGGTGAAAACCGCGCTTGGGGTCGTGGAACTCGTTGACGAGGCAGGGGGCGCCGACCTCCACGCGCAGGCCGGTTTCCTCCAGCACTTCGCGGGCGAGGTTTTCGGGCAGGCTCGAGTGCGGCTCGACCCCGCCGCCGGGGGCGCACCACAGGTCCGACAGGTTGCCGGGCCAGGCGTTGACCAGCAGCAGGCGGTTGTCCTGCAGGATCACGGCGCGGCAGGCGATGCGGGGGGCGGGCAACGGGGCACTCCTTTCATGACTTTTCTAGGCGCTGGCGGGACGCTATGCCAGCGTCATGAAATGGTTTCTCCTGTGTCTTGTCCTGCTTGCCCCTCTGCCTGCGCGGGCCGGGGATTGCGTCATCCTGCTGCACGGGCTGGCGCGGACCGAGTATTCGATGGCGCTGCTGGGCGCGGTTCTGGAATCGCGCGGGCATCGCGTCATCATCCCCGGCTACGATTCGACCCGCTACCGGGTCGAACACCTGGCCGAAGAGACCCTGCCGGAGGCGGTGAACCGTTGCGGATCCAAAACGGTGCATTTCGTCACCCATTCGATGGGCGGCATCCTTTTGCGGCACTGGCTGCGGGACCATCGCCCGCCCCGGTTGGGCCGGGTGGTGATGATGGGCCCGCCAAATGGCGGCAGCGAGATCGTGGATCTTGCCGGGGGCTGGGAGGTTTTCGAGTGGATGAACGGTCCGGCGGGCCAGCAGCTGGGCACCGGGCCGCGGGATCTGCCCGCGCGGCTGCCGCCGGTGGATTTCCCTTTGGGGGTGATTGCCGGGTCCAGGACCCTGAACGCGCTGACCAGCTCGGTGATCCCCGGTGTGGACGATGGCAAGGTTTCGATTGCGTCGACCCGTGTCGACGGCATGGCTGACCACATCGTTCTGCCGGTCACCCATACCTTCATGATGCAGGCGCCCGAGGTCATGGTGCAGGTGGTGCGGTTCCTGGAAGAGGGGCACTTCCAGCCGGGCGCGGACTGGCGCCTGCTGCTGGACGAGGCCGACCTGGACTGCCTGCTGGGAGAGTGCGATGCCGATTGAACTGGACCTTCAGGGCGCGCGGGTGTTGCGGCCCGGTGGCTGGGATCACGGGCCCCTGTCGCTGGCGGGCGGGGTGATCATCGACGGACCGGTGGGACGCGCCGTGGACCTGTCCGGCTATGACCTGCTGCCGGGGATTGTCGACGTGCATGGCGACGGGTTCGAGCGGCACATGGCGCCGCGCCGGGGCGCCCTGCGGGAACGCGACGCGGGCATGGTGGCCTGCGCCGCCGAGCTGGGGGCCTGCGGGATCACCACCGCCGTTCTGGCGCAGTTCTGGTCCTGGGAAGGCGGAATGCGCGGGCCGGAGTTCGCCGAAGAGGTCTTTGCCGCCGTGAGTGCCGTGTCGCCAACCGTGCCGGTGGACCTGCGGCTGCAGATGCGGCTGGAGACGCATTTCACCGAAAGTTTCGAGGGGGCCGAGGCGGCGCTGGCGCGCTGGGGGATCGGCTATGTCGTTTTCAACGACCACCTGCCGCATGCGCGGCTGGCCGAGGGCCGGCGCCCGCCGCGCCTGACCGGGCAGGCGTTGAAATCGGGCCGCAACCCGGAGGCGCACCTGGAACTGATGACGCGCCTGCATGAAGCCGGGGACGCGGTCCCGGGCGTCCTGGATGCGCTATGCGCGCGGCTGGCCGCACAAGGGATCCGCATGGGCAGCCATGACGACCGGACGGCGGCGGGCCGAGCCGCGTGGCGCGCGCGGGGCGTCACGGTGTCCGAGTTTCCCGAAACGCTGGAGGCGGCGCAGGCGGCACGGGACGCGGGGGAGCCGGTGGTTCTTGGGGCGCCGAACGTGGTGCGCGGGGCCAGCCATGCGGGCAATGTCTCGGCGCTGGACCTGATCGGCGCGGGGCTTTGTGATGCTCTGGCCTCGGATTATCACTACCCGGCGCCTGCGCGGGCGGCCTGGCGTTGTGTCGAGCTGGGCCTGATGGACGAGGCGGCGGCCTGGGCGCTGGTCTCGGAGGGGCCGGCGCGGGTGCTGGGCCTGGCGGATCGGGGGCGACTGGATACCGGCCTGCGCGCGGACCTGGTGGTGATGGACCGCGAGACGCGGCGGATCGCGGCGGTCTTTGCGGGCGGCGATCTGGCCTGGATGAGCGGGCCGGTGGCGGGGCGCTTTATCAGTTAGCGGAGCGCTGGCGCGCACAGGGGGGATTGCGTTCAGGCCACGCAGGCCTTGAGGAGGGCGCTGCCCTCCTCAAACTCCTCCCGAGGTATTTGGAAAACCAAAGAAAACCGGGTCAGTCCTTGGGGACAAGGAAATTGGCGTGACCCATCTTGCGGCCAGGCTTGGTCTCGGTCTTGCCGTAGAGATGCAGGGCGCAGGCCGGATCGGCGGCAAGGGCGGGGACACGGTCCATGTCGTCGCCGATCAGGTTTTCCATGCGGATGTCGCTGTGGCGGCTGCCGTCGCCCAGGGGCCAGCCCGCGACGGCGCGGATGTGCTGTTCGAACTGGTCGGTCATGCAGCCGTTCTGGGTCCAGTGGCCGGAATTGTGCACGCGGGGGGCGATCTCGTTCACGATCAGCCCGCCGGGGGTGACGAAGAACTCGACCCCCAGGACGCCGATATAATCGAGCGCGTTCAGGATCTTGCCCGCTGTCAGAACGGCATCGGTGAGGGTGCGGTTGGGCAGGCTGGCAGGCACGGTGGTGGTGCGCAGGATGCCGCCCTCATGCACGTTCTGGCCGGGGTCGAATGCGGCGACGCGGCCGTCGGTGCCGCGCGCCGCGATCACGGAGATTTCGCAGGTGAAATCGACGAAACCTTCGAGCACGGCGGGCGCACCCTGCAGCGCGGCAAGCGCCTCTGCGGCGTCTTCGGGTTTGGTGAGCCGGGCCTGCCCCTTGCCGTCATAGCCGAAGCGGCGGGTTTTCAGGATCGAGGGAGTCCCAATGGTTTCAATGGCTTGAGCCAGGGAGGCCGCGTCGTCCACCGTTGCGAAGGGGGCGGTCTGCAATCCGAGATCGCGCAGGAAGGTCTTTTCGGTCAGGCGATCCTGGCTGATACGCAGCGCCTCGCGCCCCGGGCGGATCGGGCGGATCTGGTCCAGCGCGTCGAGCGCTTCGGTCGGGATGTTCTCGAACTCATAGGTGAGGACATCGACGGAATTTCCGAATTTTTCCAGGGCCTTGATGTCGTCGTAGCCGGCCTGCAGGTGGAAGTTGGCCACATGAGAGGCGGGGCAATCGCCGCCCGGTTCAAAGATCGCGGTCTTGAAGCCGAGGCGGCTGGCCGCGACGGAAAGCATCCGGCCAAGCTGGCCTCCGCCGAGGATGCCGATGGTGCTGCCGGTGGGGAGAGGGGCGGTCATGAGGGTACCTGCAGTTTGTACGTTTTGTACGTTTTGTACGGCGTTTCCGACGTTTTGTACAAAGTCAGTCGCGGAGGGGTTCATCGGCGATGGAGGCAGAAAGATCGGCCCGCCACTGGTCGAGCCGGGCGGCAAGACCGGCATCCTGAAGGGCGAGAATCCCGGCGGCCATGAGACCCGCGTTTTTCGCCCCCGCCGCACCGATGGCCATCGTGGCAACCGGGAAGCCGCGCGGCATCTGCAGGATGGAATAGAGACTGTCGACGCCGTTCAGCGCCCGGGTCTGGACCGGCACGCCGATTACCGGAACGCGGGTTTTCGAGGCCATCATGCCGGGCAGGTGCGCGGCGCCGCCGGCGCCCGCGATGATGACCTGCAGGCCCCGGGTGACGGCCGTCTTGCCGTAGTCCCACAGCCGGTCCGGCGTGCGGTGGGCCGAGACGATGCGCGCCTCGTACTCTACCCCGAGCTCGTCGAGAATATCCGCCGCCTCGACCATTGTGGGCCAGTCCGACTGGCTGCCCATGATGATGCCGACCCTGGGACTGTCCATGCCTGCCTCCGCGTTATGCGGGTGTTGTTATAGGCGATGGGGGCAGGGGCGCAATGGGGCGGCGTTCAGGCGATGATGTCGGGCAGCAGGCGGTCCTCAATCAGGGCGATCTTGTCCTTGAGCCGCAGCTTTTTCTTTTTCAGGCGCTGCAGCGTCAGGCGATCGGCGGTGCCGGTCTCCTGCAGTGCATGAATTGCCTCGTCGAGGTCGCGGTGTTCGCGGCGGAACACCTCCAACTCCACACGCAGAACGTCCTCGCTCTTCATGGCGATATCCGTGGGCGCGTTCATGAGCCTAATCCCTTGAGTGATACCCGGACCCCGAAGATAGCGTTTCTGTGGCATTGCGCATAGCCCCTTGCGCGGATTAGCCCCTGTGCCCATATTTCAGGAGCAACGGTCGCCTTCGGGGGCCGTGGCGTGACGGTCGCTTGTGCAAAGGACGTGTCGATGACCAAACTGACGCTGGGATCTTATCCCCATATGCTCGGGTTCGAGCAGCTGGAGCGCCTGCTGGAGCGCACCGCAAAGACATCGGAGGGCTATCCGCCCTTCAACATCGAGCAGACTTCGGATCATTCCTATCGCATCACCCTGGCCGTGGCCGGGTTCCGCGAGGATGACCTGTCGATCACCGTCGAGGACCGCCAGCTGGTCATCCGGGGTCGGCAGCGTGACGATGGGTCGGATCGCATATTCCTTCATCGCGGCATTGCCGCGCGGCAGTTCCAGCGCACATTTGTATTGGCGGATGGTGTCGAGGTGGGTGAGGCTGTGATCGAGAACGGGCTGTTGCACGTCGATCTGACGATGAGCCGGCCCGAGACCGTCGTGCAGACGATCAAGATCAGGAAGGGGTAAGTACCATGCATGCCAAGTACGATTTTGACAAACTGGTCGAGGGGCGGACGGTCTATGTACGCCCGGTGAAAACCGCGGACCTGCCCGACGACGTGCGCAAACAGGCGGCCGGTCGCGACACGCTGTATGCGGTGCACCGCGCCGATGGCGAACGCCTGGCGCTGGTCAAGGACCGCTCGCTGGCCTTCGTGCTGGCGCGGCAGAACGACCTGGCGCCGGTGACGGTGCACTGACGCATTGACGGGCGGGGGCTTTCCCCCTGATCTCGTATCGCAGGGCCCGGCGGATTTCGCCGGGCTTTTCGTTTCTGGGTGGTTGGGGGATCACCGACGCGGGGGCCAGAGGCCGAACCTCTCCCAAAGACAGTGCGCGGCGGCGGCATTGGCGCGGGCGCGGTCCGTCGTATCCTGCAGCGGGGCGGGGCGGTCCAGGGGCGTGACGCGCGCGCGCGCCTCGGGCGCCAGCCGCAGGGGGGTGCCTGTCAGCGCGCGCATGCCCGAGAGCCAGATGTCATCGACCGGGCGGGCCTCTGCCGGGATGTCGAAGGCGCGCGGGTCGATCATTCCTGGCCCGATCAGCACGCCGGAAAACCCCTGTGCGATATCGCTGTGCGGGGGCGCGGCGCCCTGCCGTTTCAGCCGGTCGACGGACCAGCCGGAGGCGGCCACCGCTTCTGTGGCGCTGGCGGCGGTGCAGAGTGCGGCAAGCCAGCCGGGCTGGTAGAGGCAATCGTCATCGCAATAGGCCAGGGCGTCCTGTGGAAAGGCGCGCAGGGCCGGCAGCAGCTTGGTCGCCGGGCCATAGTCGGTGTCGGACCAGAGCAGGGTGACCCCCGGGGGCAGGGCTGGTGGCGTGACCGGGCCGGGAAAGCGGGCATAGTGGCGCGGCAGGCACAGCACGACCCGCGCGGCGCCCTGCGCCAGTAGGCTGTCCAGCACCCCGGCCAGGGCGGCAAAGCGCGGCGGGATCGAGGTGAGCGTGATGGTCGTGCGGCTGGGCTCAGAAATTGAGATTGTAGTTCATCCGCAGTTTCATGTCGCGCGTGTCATCCAGGATGCGGCCGCCATCCAGGTCGAGCGTCAGCCGACCTTTGCCCGCGTCATAGGCAAACCCTGTTCCGATACGGGGGCCGGTATGGCTGGTTTCGCGGCCCAGCCCGTCGTCGAACCGATTGTATTCCGCGCCGAGGCTGACATAGGGCGTCAAGGCCGTGCCGAGGTCGAAACTGGCGCGTGTGCCCAGCGATCCGGTCACCCCGGTCACGGTTCGCGGGGCCAGGCCTCCGGCGGCGGGGTGATCCTCGGCAAAGCCGGACACCCCGATGAAGGAACGGATGTCGGCGCTGCCCCAGGTGTAATCCGCGTTGGCGGTCAGCCCGGCGGCGCGGCGTTCGGCCTGGTAGGTGACGCCGCCGACGTCGTAATCGGGCCGTGCAAAAAGGGCGTATCCGGTCACGTTGTAGCGGTCGCCGATGCGGGACTTGAAATAGGGGCCGATGCTGAGCGCGTCGCTGTCCACCGAGACGCCGGAAACGTCCAGATCGGACCGGCCCGCCGACAGGAAGAAGCCCAGGCGCGTGGAGGCGCCGACCTCGTAGTCGAGGCCGAAGGTCAGTTCATGTGCGCTGCCGTCGATGTCGCCGTCAAAGACGCGCCCTTGCAAGGCTGCCCAGCCGGTCATGCCCGTCTGGTCGCCGTAGGTGGAGAGGAACAGCCCGTTTCGCGTGACCGAGGCCGGGGCGCCGCCCGAGAGGGTGCTGTTGATCGCGCTGCCGACAAAGCCCACCGATGTGCTGGCCGAGGCGAAGGCACCCATGCCCTGCGCGGCCTTGCGTCCGCCCTGTCCTGCCGCACCGCTGCCACCCCCGCCGCAGGACAGGGTGAAGGTATCGCCGGACTGGGCAAAGGCCTCGACCCCGTAGTCGCCGGTCAGGGCGGCGGTATGGCTGAACCCGTCGCAGGAGGTACCGTCGAAGGCGGGGTTGCAGATACCGTCATCCGTGCCGCCCTGTCCGCCGAATTCGATCGAGACGGCCAGGGTGCCGGCGTCCGGTGTCGAGATGTTCAGCGTCTCACCCTGTTGCAGGTTCACGGTGACAAAGGCCGGGGCGGTATGCACCACGCCCTGAACCGTGGAACAGTCCAGCGTGGTGGCCAGGGCGGGGCCGGATCCGATCAGGAGCGCGGCCAGGGGAATGAGGCGCAAGGGAATCATGGCATCAGTGTAGCATGGTCAATCCTTAACAGTTTATCACGGAAACTTTGGCGCTTCACCTGTCGGGCCGGCTGACGCCACTGGGCGTCACGTTTTTGTCACCTGACAAGAATCCCGCAACGACAGGCGCTTGTCCGGGCAGGGAGGCGGGTGGCGGGGGCCTTGGCCTTGACAGCTTGCCTGCCGCTGGGCGTCACTGATCGGACGTCAGTCACGATGATCGGAGTCGCCCATGCCCGGATCGGGGACCAGATGGAGGTTCGCAGTGCTTCTGGCGCTTGGCCTTGCCTTGCCCGGGCTGAGCGCAGAGGCGGCGGGCGATGCCCATGTGACCTGCGTGCAGGGACAGTTGCAGGCGTTGGGGTTCGATCCCGGGCCGATCGACGGCCAAAGCGGCCCGCGCACGCGCGGCGCGCTGCGTGCCTGGCTGGACACGCGCGAGGCCGGGGCGCGCGCGGTCTTTGAAACCCTGCCGCCTTTCGACAACCGCTCCTCCGTGGGTTGGTGCCGCGAGATCGGGCTGGCCGAGCCCGAGGCGGCAAAGCTCATGCCCTCGGTCAATCCGCCCAGGATCCTGATCGGTCCGGACGTGCACCCTGAGATCGCCGATCACGTCCTGACGGCCTATGAAGAGGCCGAAGACTTTCTTGAGCGGCGGTATGGCGTAAAACTGGCCAGCCAGGTCAGCATCATCGTGGCGACCGAGGTCGAGGCCTGGCATCGCCTGATCGGCCAGGCCGGGACGATGAAGTTGCAAAGCTGGGCGGCGATCCGTGCGCGCGGCAAACGGGATTGCGACACCGAGTTCGGGCTGGGCGCCAGCGCTTCGCGCGACGGGCTGTCCTTTTGCGGCACCACCCTGGCCCTGAAGGAGCCGGGGCTGGCAGAGCTGTACCGCATGGTCCTGTCGGTGACGATGACGCATGAGGTGGTCCACCACGCACAGCGCGAGTACAGCTATGACAAGGTTGCCCGCTGGGTGCACAACCCGGACGCGGTGCGCCCGCGCATGGGGCCGGCCTGGATGGTCGAGGGCACCGCGCAGGTGATCGAACAGGTCTTCATGGAGGAAAAGTTCGGCCGGGTGGCGCCCGCTCTGCACCAGATGCGCGCACAGGCCGCCGGGTCGGAGCTGACCCCGCGCCAGATCCGGCTGGCGCGAGAGGTGCGCACGGTCGAGGCCTATGACGTTTCGGCCTATGCCGTGGCGATGCTGGTCGAGCGGTTTGGCGAGGAAACCCTGTTCCGTTTCTGGCGCGCGGTGGGTGAGACCGACAATTGGTACACCGCCTTCGAGCAGGTCTATGGCATGACGGTGGAAAGCTTTGAAACGCTTTACCCGACGCTGCGCGACGACGAGATGGCCCAGCGAGAGTTCCTCGCCGATCGGGACATGAACGGCGATCACATCCTGGCGCACCGTCCGCTGACAGAGGCAGAGCTGGGGCGGTAATTCTTGACAGGCCCGGGGGCAGGCATTTCGATATCCTTGGTCCGGTGTGGGTGCGCAGAGGGTGGTGGTTAATTGAAGAGATTGATTTTATGTGCCTTTTATGGGTTGTTCGCCTTGGCGGGGCCGGCCGTGGCACAGGATCCGCATGTTGTCTGCGTTCAGCGGCAACTGGATGCCCTTGGCTTCGATCCGGGCCCGGCGGACGGCGCCATCGGGCCGCAGACACGCGGCGCTCTGGGCCGGTTGGTTTCCGAAACGGAGGCCCGCGAGGCGCTGGAGACGCTGCCTGGTCTTTCGGCGCGGGCGGCGCTGGGCTGGTGCCGCGAGATTGCGCGTCTCTACCCCGAGGCAAGGGGGCTGATGCCGTCTAGCGAGGGGCCGCAGATCTGGACGCCCGAGGGCTTTGACCCGATGATGCGGCTGGAGCTGCAGATCGCCTTTGACGAGGTTGCGCGGTACTTCGAAGAACGCTTTGGGGTGGCGCTGGCCAGCCGCGTGCAACTGGTTGCGGCCAATGATCCGGACAGCCTGGGCCGGATTCTGCGGGCGGCGGCCAGCCATCAAGAGGTTGGCGCGGCGGAGGTCCGCCGGACCGCGGAGCGAAACTGCCGCAAGAGCTCGCGGATCGGCGCCTCGATGTACCGTCACCACATGGTGTTTTGCTGGCGCGAAGAGTTCGAAGCCGGGAATTCCGCAAGGTTCGAGGATTTTCGTGTATGGCTGCGCCGGGTCATGGCGCATGAATTCACCCATCATCTTCAGCGCGAACTGGCTTATGACAAGGTGCCGCAATGGGTCCGGCGGGGACAGAGCGTGCGGCCCCGGATGGGGCCGGCCTGGATGGCCGAGGGCGGCGCCCAGGTGATCGAATACCGTTATATCCATGATATTCATGACAGTTCGTTGCCGCGCACCAAATGGCTGCGGCTGGGCGCGTCGCGCTCTGGCCTGACGCTGGACGGGATCCGCCGCAAGGGTGAGGTGCGCGAGCCCAACGCCTATAGCACCTCCTTCTACGCGGTGCACCTGCTGACAGAACGTTTCGGCGAAGAGACCCTGATCAGCTACTGGCGGCGTCTGGGAGAGACCGACCGCTGGGAAACAGCCTTCGAGGATGTCTTTGGCATCGCGATGCAGGATTTCGAGCGCATCTTCCCGACCCTGACCGCCGATCCGGATGCCGCGCAGGAGTTCCTGGCGAACCGTGATCTGGATGGCGACGGGCTGATCGCGGGATCCGCTGCGATGCCCGCCCCGGGGAACATGGCGGCGCAGCGCCGGGCGCAGGTGGTCTGTGTGCAACGCCAGTTGGCGGCGCTGGGCCTGTCGCCGGGCGCGGCGGACGGGGTGCCGGGGCCGCGCACCCGCGCGGCGCTGGCGGATTTTGTGCGGCGGCAGGGCGGCTCTGGTCGCGCGGTCTTCGACCTGTTGCCGGATCTGTCGCCCGGGTCGGCCGTGGCCTGGTGCCGCGAGATCGGGGCGATGGCCCCGGAGGCGGCAGAGCTTTTGCCTTCGGCTGCTCCGCCGGAGGTCGTGCTGGCCGCTGAGGTGCCCGAGGCAATGGGCGAGGTGCTGCGCGATCTCTACGGCGAGGCGCGCGATGCGGCGACCGGGGTCTACGGTTTGCGGGCGGCGACGGCGCCGGTGCTGATCTACGCGCAGGATGCGGATGCGCTGACAGGGATGCTTCGGCGGGATTATCCCGGCGCTTTGGGCCTGTCCGAGAACGAGGCCGGGCTTCATGCGCGGTCCTATTGCGGGGCCGGAGCCGACATCGCCAGGCTTGCCACCGATCTTTTGCCCGGGCGGATCGTGCTGTGCCTGCCGGAGGAGATGACGGCGCGGCTGATCAGCGGCGCGGCCTCGACAGAAGCGCTGTCCCGGCGGATCGCTTACGATCACGCGCATCACCTGCTGGCCGAAATCGGCCTGCGGGATCCGTTGACGTCTGACGGGGCGGCGGGCCTACGGCCGGCCTGGATGGTGATCGGGACGGCGCGCGGGCTTGCCCGGGGCCGACCGTCCGAAAGCGGGGCCTTGCCGCTGGCCGAATTGCAGCGCGATGACGGGGCGATGCCGCTGGCCCAGTTGCGTTCACGGATTCCGGCCCGATTGGCCGGGGCTTCCGCGACCTCGGAACTGGCCGTTGTGCTGTTGTCGGCGCGCTATGGAGAGGCGCGATTGACGGAGTTCTGGCGCAGGGTGGCGGCGCAAGGTGACTGGAAGTCCGCCTTTGAAACGGTCTACGGCCAATCGGTCACAGGGTTCGAGGGAGTCTTTGAAACCCTGCGCCGCGACGAGACCGCCGCCCGCGCCTATGCGACGGGGCAGGGGGCCTATCCCTACACGCCGGAAGAAAGGGCCTTGCTGGGCCTGCCGCCGGCAGAAGTCGAGGAAGCACGGGCTGGCGTGAAGGTAGGAATCCCCTGACTTGTTGACCGGCCACAGGATTTCCTAAGTTGATGCCAGACAGCATCAAGGGACCGGCATCATGGCGATCAAGAAACTGATGTGTTCACTCACGCTCTGCCTGGCGGCCAGTATCGGCGCGGCAGAGGCTTCGGATCGGCATGTCAGCTGCGTGCAAAAGCAGCTGGCGACACTGGGGATCGACCCGGGCGAGAACGATGGTACCAGCGGCGCGGGGACGCGGCAGGCGCTGGCAGAATTCATGCGCGGGCTGGTCGGTGAGGACGTGCAGGCGATCTTTGCCGGGTTGCCGGATTTCTCGGAACGCGCGGCGGTGGGCTGGTGCCGCGAGATCGGCGGATATGCCCCGCAGGCGGCGGCGTTGATGCCCTCGTCGGAACCGCCCCTGATCCTGACCGCGCCCAATATCCCGGAAGAGGTTCGGGGCTATATCCAGCGGTCTTACGATGACGCGCGCGCGATGTTCGCACAGGAATACGGCATCACCACCGCGTCCAAGCCGGTGCTGATCGTGGCCTTTGGGCGCGACGACCTGGAAAAGCTGCTGCTGGAGCCGGTCGAGGGCATTCCGGATCTGTCTGTCAGCGCGGCGCGGGACACCGCGGACGACCTTTGTGTCGGGGTCGAGCGCGTGATGGGCAGCGCCTACCGCAACCGGATCGCCCTGTGCATGCCGCCCGAACACCTGGACAGCGTGGCCAGCTACGACATCTGGCGCGGGCGCTACCAGTACGTGATGCTGCACGAATACATGCACCATGTTCAGCGCGAGATGCTGTATGACAAGGTGGCCTATGATGAGACCGGGCGCCGCCGCATGGGGCCGCTCTGGATGGTCGAAGGCAGCGCTTACCTTGCGCAGATCAAGTCGCGCGGCGGTCCCACCCGCGAGGTCTCTGTGCCCATGCTGGCCGCGCTGCGGGCCCGGGATGAGGAAGAGGCCGTGCCTCTGGATTACATCCGCAAGAAGCAGTCGGTGCGCTCGGACGGTGAATATTCCGCCTCGAACCTGGCGGTGGCCGTGCTGGCCCTGCGCTATGGCGAAGACCGGATGGTGGATTTCTGGCGGGTGGCCGGCGAGATGGACGACTGGGAACCCGCATTCGAGACGGTCTACGGCATGAAGATGGCCGATTTCGAGGAGCTCTTCGAAGAGCTGCGCCACGACCAGGGCAAGTTGGTGAAATTCGCCCGGGGTCAGGAACCCTATGGGCTGGACATGCGGTTCGGCCCGATCAAGGGCGCCGGACGGCCGGGGCATGCAGGACGGGGCAGCGTGCGGGGGTAGGTCCCGGCACACGCGGACCAGTCGGCACACACAAGAAAGCCCGGCGCGTTGACGCCGGGCTTTGTCGTCTTTCGGGGTGCGGCGCCTTACTGCGCGGCGATCAGGCCCATGCTCTCCAGCTTGAGGATCACCTGGTGGGCGCAGTTGTCGACGTCGACGTTTTCGGTTTCGACCACCAGTTCGGCATTCTCGGGGACTTCATAGGGGTCGGAGATCCCGGTGAATTCCTTGATCTTGCCTTCGCGGGCGAGCTTGTACAGGCCCTTGCGGTCGCGGCGTTCGCATTCCTCCAGCGAGGTGGCGACATGGACCTCGGCAAAGGCGCCGTACTGTTCGATCATCTCGCGGACGGCGCGGCGGGTCGCGGTATAGGGCGCGATGGGCGCACAGATCGCGATGCCGCCGTTCTTGGTGATTTCCGACGCAACATAGCCGATGCGCTTGATGTTCAGGTCGCGGTGCTCTTTCGAGAAGCCCAGTTCCGACGAGAGGTGTTTGCGCACCACGTCGCCGTCCAGCAGCGTCACCGGGCGACCGCCCATTTCCATCAGCTTGACCATCAGCGCGTTGGCGATCGTCGACTTGCCCGAGCCGCTGAGGCCGGTGAAGAAGACGGTAAAGCCTTGCTGCGAGCGCGGCGGCTTGGTCTTGCGCAGCTCTTCGACCACCTCGGGGAAGGAGAACCACTCGGGGATTTCCAGACCCTCTTGCAGGCGGCGGCGCAGTTCGGTGCCCGAGATGTTGAGGATGGTGACGTTGTCCTTGTCCTCGATCTCGTCGTTGGGCTCGTACTGGGCGCGTTCCTGCACGTAGACCATGTGTTTGAAGTCGACCATCTCGATGCCCATTTCTTCCATGTGCTCACGGAAGAGATCCTGTGCGTCGTAGGGGCCGTAGAAATCCTCGCCGGCGGAGTTCTTGCCGGGGCCGGCGTGGTCACGGCCGACGATCAGGTGGGTACAGCCATAGTTCTTGCGGATCAGCCCGTGCCAGACCGCCTCGCGGGGGCCGGCCATGCGCATCGCAAGCGGCAGCAGCGACATGGTGGTGGTCGATGCCGGGTACTTGTCCAGGACCGCCTCGTAGCAGCGCACGCGGGTGAAGTGATCGACGTCGCCCGGTTTGGTCATGCCCACGACAGGGTGGATCAGCAGGTTGGCCTGCGCGTCCTTTGCGGCGCGGAAGGTCAGTTCCTGGTGCGCGCGGTGCAGCGGGTTGCGGGTCTGGAAGGCGACGACGCGGCGCCAGCCCAGCTTGCGGAAGTAGGCGCGCAATTCGTTCGGGGTGTCGCGGCGGGCGCGGAAGTCATAGTGCACGGGCTGCTGGATGCCGGTCACGGGACCGCCCAGGTAGACCTCACCTGCCTGGTTGTGCAGGTAGTAGACGGCCGGGTGCGCCTGGTCGTCGGCGCCAAAGACCTTCTCGGCTTCGTTCGACTTGTTCGGGACGTATTTGTCGGTGACGGTCATGGTGCCCAGGATCACGCCTTCCTGGTCGCGCAGGGCAATGTCCTGGCCGATCTCGATGCTGTCGGCAAAGTCCTTTTTCACGTCCAGCGTGATCGGCATCGGCCAGAGCGTGCCGTCGGCCAGGCGCATGTTTTCCACGACGCCATTGTAGTCTTCCTCACCCAGGAAGCCCTTGAGCGGGTTGAAGCCGCCGTTCATCAGCAGTTCCAGGTCGCAGATCTGGCGCGGGCTCAGGTCGTGGCTGACGAGGTCGGCTGCTTCGACCTTCAGTTTCTGTGCGCTGTCGTAGGAAACGTACAGCTCGGGGATGGGGGCAAGGTTGTTCTGCATCAATTCGGTCCTGTGCTTAATGGGAACCAGGTTGCTGGAGGTGCCTGTCAGTTCGGCGTGGAGTGCGTCGTATTCCGCGAGTTTCCGGGCAAGAAACCGGTCCGTGAGCCGGTTCTTCTCGGCGGCCCCGCGAGAGGTCAGCGCATAGGCGAACCTCTGGCGCCGGTCCGGCCCCTCGCGTTCGCTGATCTTGATGAACCCGGCCTCGGCCGCCGCCCGGAGCTGCGCGTTCAACCGTCCCAGGGAGACACCCAGCGCGGAGGCGATGGCACGCTGCGACGACACTTCCGGCGCCAGGTCGAGCTGGCGCAGGAGGCGGAAGAGCAGGCCTTCTTCATCCGAAATGAGCTGTGCCTTGGAGGCGGACATGGCGGGCGACTCAAAGTGTGTTCATCGCTGAACGCATCCCACAGTTTGCACCTGCAGAAAAGTCGAAATTCGCGGGCGTGGGGGATTTCCGCCGGCGTGACTCTTGCGCAACGCCGTAGAGTTGCCGGTCAGGACGGGCTGTCAAAGCCTTCGGGCAAAAAGCGGAACATTGCCTGTGGCCTCTTTAGGTCAAGCTGGAAGAGATGCGGGCGCTTGGCCAGGACGAAGGTGCCGATACGCGAAGACAAGGCCAGCTTCATCGTGGTGGCGTAGACACGCGCCACCGTCACACGCCCGTTGCGAGAGGCGATTTGGATCAACTGCGCGGCATGTGCGGCGCTGATATTGTCACCATCGACCAGAAGGGCGACCGGGGTATCGGGGGGGAGCGGATCTTGCACAACGAAACGGGACACTGGCTTGGAAACGGCAATGCCGAGAGCAGAAATCCGATCCGGAGATAGTGCAACCCGAACCCCGGAAACAAT
Organism: Mameliella sp. LZ-28; assembly: GCF_012274245.1. Lineage (NCBI taxonomy): Bacteria > Pseudomonadati > Pseudomonadota > Alphaproteobacteria > Rhodobacterales > Roseobacteraceae > Antarctobacter > Mameliella sp. LZ-28. Next base: position 343,808 of record NZ_JAANYX010000032.1, read on the forward strand.
TCGGCCCCGGCGGGATGCCGGGGCCGTTCGGGGGGGCTACAGGGAGTGTCGCCTCAGGCGCTTTCGGGTTCGTTGGCGGCTTCCGGTGCGGGTTCGCCCGCCGCGTCCTGTTCCGCCAGCCAACGCTCGGCCTCGAGTGCGGCCATGCAGCCCATGCCGGCACTGGTCACGGCCTGGCGGTACTTGTGGTCGGTCAGGTCGCCGGCAGCAAAGACGCCGGGGATCGAGGTGGCGGTGCTGTCGGGCTTGGTCACCACATAGCCGCCCATGTGGGTTTCCAGCACGTCCTTGACCAGCTCGTTCGCCGGCGCGTGGCCGATGGCGACAAAGACGCCGGCGCAGGGGATCTCGGTGATCTCGCCGGTCTCGACGTGCTTGACCTTTACCCCGGTGACACCCTTGGGCATGTCGTCGCCCACCACTTCCTCGAGCTGGTGGAACCAGAGCGGCTCAATCTTGGGGTTCTTCATCAGTCGGTCTTGCAGGATCTTCTCGGCGCGGAGTTCGTCGCGGCGGTGGATCAGTGTCACCTTGGAGGCGAAGTTGGTCAGGAACAGCGCCTCTTCCACGGCGGTGTTGCCGCCGCCGATCACGACGATTTCCTTGCCCCGGTAAAAGAAGCCGTCACAGGTGGCGCAGGCCGAGACGCCAAAGCCCTTGAAGGATTCTTCGGACGGCAGGCCCAGCCATTTCGCCCGCGCGCCGGTGGCGAGGATGACCGCGTCGGCGGTATAGGTCGTGCCGCTGTCGCCATGCGCCACGAAGGGGCGCTTGTCGAGTTCGAGCGAGCTGATGATGTCGCCGATGATCTCCGTGCCCATCGCGCGGGCGTGGGCCTCCATCCGGACCATCAGGTCGGGACCCTGCACCTCGGTGTCGCCGGGCCAGTTCTCGACCTCGGTCGTGGTGGTCAGCTGCCCGCCGGGTTCCAGCCCCTGCACGAGGATCGGGTCCAGCATCGCCCGGCTGGCATAGACGCCCGCCGTATAGCCTGCGGGGCCGGAGCCGATGATGAGGACCTTGGTGTGGCGTGTCTCGGACATGGAATTTCTCCTTAGCGGCGCGTGCGGGGTCATATAACGACAAGGATGGGGTGAAAAAAGAGGGGCGGCAGGGTGCCGCGTCTTTGTGCCATGCCGGAAAAGATTCTTGCGCCTTGTTGAAATATTATTGCGCAGGGCCTACTGGCTGCTATAACAATCGCGAAATACACGGGGGAGACTATGGCAGGTCACCGGCTTGATCCGATCGATCGCAAGATTCTGGCAGAACTGCAAGCGGATGGCCGAATGACGAACGTCGAATTGGCCCGCAGGGTGGGTATTTCGGCGCCGCCCTGCCTAAGACGTGTGCGCGTTCTGGAAGAACAGGGCTATATCCGCGGCTACCACGCCGAAGTCGACAGCCGCGCGCTGGGCTTCGAGGTGCAGGTCTTTGTCATGGTCGGGCTGCAAAGCCAGGCCGAGGTGGATCTCAGTGTCTTCGAGGAACGCTGCCGCGCCTGGCCGCTTGTGCGCGAATGCCACATGCTGAACGGCGAGGTGGATTTCATCCTGAAATGCGTCGCGCCCGACCTGTCGACCTTTCAGAGTTTCCTGACCGGAGAGCTGTTGACCGCGCCCAACGTCGCCAGCGTCAAGACATCTCTGGTGATCCGCAACGCCAAGGACGATCCCGGCGTGCCCTTCGAGGTACTGGAAGAACGGTTGAGCCGCACCGCCTGAGCGGATGCGGCCCTGTGGTCGTGTCGGGTGGTCGTGTAGGGCGGGGCTTGCCCCGCCGCCCGGTCAGACCCCCACGAGGTTTTCGACCACGTCCCGCGTCGTGCGCGTCATGCTGACCTGCCCGAAATCGTCCAGTGCCGAGATGTTGGGGAACATCGTCAGGTAGAGTGCCCGCATGTTCTGGCCCAGGGACTGCCCCGCCGTGTTGCCAGGGTGATAGGTTTCCAGGTCGACGCCGCCGATGCGGATGGTCGTGTGGCGTTGCACCATCAGGTGGAACAGCTGCACCGTGCCCATCGGCGTCACCTCCAGGAAGCGGTCGCCGTCGGCGTAGTCCTTGACCGGGGCCAGCACGCTGTTCTGACCCAGCAAGTCCTCCAGCCGGGGGTGACGCACCACCATTCGTGCGGCCGGGCCTAGCAGCAGGTCCATCGGTGGATGCCCCATCCCGAAGGCATCGGTCGTGATCCGCGTCATGTGGGTGAGCGTGGTCGCCTCGTCCTCGTGGCCGGGGACATAGGTCGTGGAGCCGATCCAGGTGACGGACACCGACCCGCTGGCGGTCAGGATGTAGTCGCCGGGCACGAGGTCCTCGATGGCCACCGGGCCGCGCACCGTTTCGATCAGCGTGCCGCGCGCAAAGGCCGAGGCGCATTCCTCGAAGAACGGAGAGGCCGGGGCGACATGCTGGGTGAAGGAGACCGTGAGGTCGGGAAGCAGGGCGGCGACCTCGTATTTGCGCATGAGAGAGCCTGCGCGGCGAGGTCGCCTGTCCGGAGAGAGCTCCCGTTCCGGAGAAACGGGAAGAGAGAGAGCCGGGTCAGCCGCCGGGGCAACGCCCGAAAGGCCGCGATGGAGGCGGGTCATGTGAACACCCCTTGAGGTTGGTCACATCCGTGTTGGCCCCCACCAACAACGACAGACGGAATATTGAAACAAGTAACTGACTGATGCCGATCTGGCCGCAATCGGCCCGGCCTGTCAAAATTGGCGCGCTTGAGGAGTTGCGGCGGGCGACAATGCGGAAGCTTCTCCGGGATTGTCGGACCTGGCGGGACATTGGTGCCACATTCCGCCGGCTGCGCGGCGAATCGAAGCCTATCGGATGTCCGGGGGGAGGGGCCTGTGGACGGGCGCGGGCCGCTATCCAGGCTGGCCGGGAGTGGACCGGCGCGGCATCGCCGCGACGGTCGGGGACTTGGTCACAATACAGGGATACAGGGCGTTTCCGGCCCTGCCACGGAAGGGTCAGGCGCTTTTGACGCTGAGTTGGCGCGGGGCCTGCGCCTGTTCGCGGCGGGCGATCATGGCCGCACGCGGGGCGCCGCGTTCGAACGGCAGGCGGGGTGCGCCCTTGCGGGCGGTTTCCGTGATCGATGCGATAAAGCGGCGCTGCGGTTTCATGACGTGTCCTCTGCTCTGCCTCTGGTCGTGCCTGTCCGTAGAATTTGCAGCGAATTGCGGCATCATTGGGACAATGGTGGGCCAATAGGCGGATTGTTTCCGGCAGGGGCCGGGCATAGCGTCTAGAGCCGGATGGCAGAGATCAGGCGGCCATAGTCCGCCTCTCCGGCATGGGTGGCGCGGCGGTAGGAATAGAACCGATCCGGGTCGGAATAGGTGCAATGACGTGTCCATTCCGCCTCGACCCCGGCCTCGCGCAGGCGGTGCAGCCCGTAGGCGGGCAGGTCGAACATCATGCGGTCGCCCGTGCCGCCGGCAAAAAACCGGCTGTTGCGCCCGTCCTCGATGACGAAATCCTCGAAGAACTCGGGCCCGACCTCGTAGGCGCGCTGACTGATCGAGGGGCCGATCACGGCGCGAATCCCCTCGCGCGTGGCGCCGAGGGCCAGCATCGCCTCGACCGTGGCCTCCAGCACGCCATCCCGCGCGCCGCGCCAGCCCGCGTGGGCCGCGCCGATCACACCTGCGCCGTGGTCGGCGAACAGCACCGGCTGGCAATCGGCGGTCAGCACCCCCAGCGCCACGCCGGGCGTCGCGGTGACAAGCGCGTCTGCCTTCCTGTCCGAGGCATCCTGGGGCTGTACCACGGTGACGACATCCGGCGAATGCACCTGGTGCACGGTCAGCAGGCGGTCGGGCGCGGTTTCCATCGCGTTGGCCACGCGCGACCGGTTGATTGCCACGATTTCCGCCTGGTCCGAGGAGCCCGCGCCGCAGTTCAGCCCCGAGAAGATACCCGAGGAGGCGCCGCCCCGGCGCGTGAAAAAACCGTGGCGCAAGGGAGAGAGGCTCAGCGAAGTGATGATCTCGAGCGTCATGGCGTGGCGCGCAGCTCCAGTCCGGGCGGGGGCGGGGAACCCTGTGGCAGCAGGGCGATGGTCTTGAACAGTGATCCCATTTCCGCCGGATGCGTCAACCGGCGATGTGCGGCAATGTGGCTGTCCAGCGCCTCGCCGCTGAGTCGCTGCGCCAGCGCCTGGGCCCGCGCGGTGATCCCCAGGCGTTCCAGGAAAACCCCCTGCGGGGTCAGCAACGTATGGGTGGCGGGGGCGGCGGCAGTGGCCAGGGCCTCGAAATCGACATGGGTGGTGAGGTCGGACTCTCCGGGGGTGGCGAGCGGGTTGGCGGCCTTGTGCCCCTGCAGGGCCTGCAAGGTGTCACCAAGCGAGCGCCAGTCGCCATAGTCGACGATCAGCGCAAGCCCGCCATGTCGGGCGATTCGGGCGCCAAGGGTGGCTGTGATGGCCTGCGCCGGGGCACAGGTCTCGACGATGTCGCCGTCGCGCGTGTCCTGCAGCCTGTGGGCCAGGCCGGGCTGCGGGGCGGGCGCGGCAAGGCCAAGTGCAAGCGTGCCCTCATCGTCCAGCCCGACGACCCGTTCCTGCCAGGCCTCACCCGCGCGCTGGAACTGGCGCACCGGCAGCGCGTCGAAGAACTCGTTGGCGACAAGGAAGATCGGCCCCTCGGGCAGATCCTCGACGCTGTCATGCCATGTTGCCTGCGGCAGGCGGCCGGCCTGTTCGGTGCGCAGCTTGGGCGAGGTTTCGACAAGATGCAGCCGGGCGGCGGCGTGAAAGCCGGGCACGCGGGCGGTGGCGCGCAGGATGTCGGCCATCAGGGTGCCGCGACCGGGGCCAAGCTCTGCCAGGACAAAGGACGCGGGCGCCCCCTGGTCCATCCAGCTTTGCGCCAGGCACAGGCCCACCAGCTCACCGAACATCTGGCTGATCTCGGGGGCGGTGGTAAAGTCGCCCGCCGCGCCCAAGGGGTCACGCGTGCTGTAATAGCCGTGCTGCGGATGCATCAGGCAGGCGGCCATGAAGTCGGCCAGCGTCATCGGCCCGTTGGCCATGACCTGCCGGACCAGGATATCACGCAGTGCGGTCAAGAGGCCGCGTCAGCCCTGGCCCCGCGCGCGCGGTTCAGGGCGAACCAGATTGTCAGCGCCCCTCCCAGGATCATCGGCAGGGTCAGCAGTTGCCCCATCGTCAGGCCGTAGCCGTTCACCTGCAGGGCAAGACCCAGTGGATTGCCTTCGGACTGGAACTGCGCGTCGGGCTGGCGAAAGAACTCGACGATGAATCGCCCGATCCCATAGCCCATGAAGAAGGTGCCCGCGACTGCGCCGGGCCGTTTCAGCCACCCGCGCGAGACCATCCAGATCAGTACGATCAGCAGCACCAGTCCTTCGAGCGTTGCCTCGTACAGCTGCGAGGGGTGACGCGCACAGAGTTCGCCAAGGGGCTGGCCGCAGTCCTGTGCCAGTTGGCCGGGAAAGATCACCGCCCAGGGCACGTCCGAGGGGCGGCCCCAGAGCTCGGCGTTGATGAAATTCGCCAGCCGGCCCAGTAGCAGCCCCGGCGGTGTCGCCAGCGCCAGCAGGTCCGAGGCCGAGGCCAGTGGCGCCTTGTTGCGCGCGCAGAAGATCCAGACCGCCAGCACCACGCCGATCAGCCCGCCGTGAAAGGCCATGCCGCCCTGCCAGATCATCAGGATTTCCGCCGGATGCGTCAGGTAGTAGCCGGGCATGTAGAACAGGACAAAGCCCAGCCGCCCACCCAGGATGATGCCCAGGATCACCCAGGTCAGCAGGTCCTCGATCTGGCGCGGGGTCATGGGCGGCGTGTCATTGGCCCACAGGTGCGCACGCTTGACCGCCCAGAGGGCCAGCCGCCAGCCGATCAGGATGCCCGCGATATAGGCGAGCGCGTACCAGCGCAGCGCGAATTCGAACCCGAAAAGCGCGATGGAAAACACCTCTGACGAGAGGTCGGGAAAGGGGATGGCGGCCTGCATGCGTCCTGTTGCCTCTTGTCGCGCGGCGAAGTCAACCTTGAGGGTTGCGCCTTGTGCGACCATATAGGCAGGGAATGCAACGGCGGAGTGACCCAATGCAGACGCGTAACAAGGTTTTCGAGGATATCAGCCAGCTGATGACCAACGCTATGGGCGTGGCCCAGGGCGCGCGGGAAGAGGCGGAAACCGCCATGAAGTCGATGATCGACCGCTGGCTTGCGGATCGTGATTTCGTCACCCGCGAGGAATTCGACGCGGTCCGCGCGATGGCGCAGAAGGCGCGCGAGGAAAACGAAGCGCTGAAGGCGCGTATCGAAGCGCTGGAAAAGGGCTGAAGCCCTGACGGCATCGGGCCGGATTTCGCGGAAATGAGATGAAACCTATCATTTCCGTCCTGGCCCGGCTCAAGACTCTCATTCCTGCAAACTTGCGCGGTTTCTGACCGCAGGGGTTTGACAGTCCGCCCCTCCTTGGCTTTCGGTAGCGCCAACACGAGGAGGCGGGACATGTATCTGGGTTTGGATATGGGAACCTCGGGGCTGCGGGCCCTGTTGGTGGATGGCAACGGTGCGCCGGTGGGCAGCGCCGTGCGGGCCTATGCGCCGAAACATCCGCATCCCGGCTGGTCCGAACAGGATCCGGCGGATTGGGTGGCGGCGGTGGACGGCGCGCTGGGCGAACTGGCCGCCGCACATCCCCAAGCCATGCCCGCTGTGCGGGGCATGGGCGTGTCGGGTCACATGCATGGTGCCACGCTGCTGGATGCCGACGGTGCGGTGCTGCGCCCCTGCATCCTGTGGAACGACACCCGCAGCGCGGCCGAGGCGGCAGAGCTGGACGGGGCGGCGGCGGTACGCGACCTTTCGGGCAATATCGTCTTTCCGGGGTTCACCGCGCCGAAACTGCTCTGGGTGGCGCGCAACGAACCCGATGTCTTTGCCCGCACCGCGACGGTTCTGCTGCCCGCCGCCTACATGAACTTTCACCTGACAGGCGAACGCTTTGCCGACATGTCGGACAGCGCCGGCACCGCTTGGCTGGATGTGGGCGCGCGCGACTGGTCCGCGCGCCTGCTGGAGGTGTCGGGGATGCGCCCCGACCAGATGCCGCGCCTCGTCGAGGGCTGCGAGACGGGGGGCACCCTGCGCCCCGACCTCGCGGACCGTTGGGGCATGTCTGCGGGTGTGATCGTGGTCGGCGGGGCGGGCGACAACGCGGCCTCGGCCTGTGGCGTCGGCGCGATGCGCGAGGGAACGGGTTTTGTCTCGCTGGGCACATCGGGTGTCGTGCTGACCGGGCGCGACGGCTATGCGCCGCTGCCGGAAAGCGCGGTCCACACCTTTTGCCACGCGGTGCCGGGGCAGTGGTACCAGATGGGGGTGATCCTGGCGGCAACGGACAGCCTGAACTGGTTGTCGCGGGTGACGGGGGCCTCCCCGGCCGAGCTTGCGACCGAGCTGGGCGACACTTTTGACGGGCCGGGAGCGCTGCGCTTCATGCCCTACCTCTCCGGCGAGCGGACGCCGCACAACGACAGCCGCATCCGGGCGGGGTTCCTGAACATCGACGTGGGCAGCAGCCGCCGCGACATGACGCGCGCGGTGATGGAGGGCGTTGCCTTTGCCCTGTGTGATTGCGCCGAGGCGCTCAAGGCCTCCGGCGCACGGCTGGACAGCCTTCTGGCCATCGGCGGGGGGGCGCAGTCGCGCTATTGGGTGGAACTGATCGCGACGGTCCTGGATGTGCCGCTGGCCTTGCCCGACAAGGGCGATTTCGGCGCGGCGCTGGGGGCGGCCCGGCTGGCGATGGTGGGGGCCGGGGCGGGCACGGTCGACGAGATCATGACGCCCCCGCCCGTGCGCGAGACCATTGCGCCGAATGCGGCGCTGACCGGCGCCTACCGCGACGCCTATGCCGCGTGGCGCGAGATTTATCCGGCAGTGAGGGGGCTGACATGAGCACGGGATTTTTCGACGGGATCGACACCATCCGGTACGAGGGGCCGCAAAGCACCAGCGAACTGGCCTATCGCCACTACGACCCCGATGAGATGGTCATGGGCAAGCGCATGGAGGATCACCTGCGTTTTGCCGTCGCCTGGTGGCACAGCTTTGCCTGGGAGGGGGGCGATCCGTTCGGCGGTCAGACCTTTGTCCGGCCTTGGCATCCGCAGGACGACATGGGGCGCGCCAAGATGAAGGCCGACGTGGCCTTCGAGATGTTCGGCATCCTGGGCCAGCCCTTTTATTGCTGGCATGACGCGGACATCCGGCCGGAAATGGGCAATTACGCCGACAACCTCGCCGGGCTGGAAGAGATCACTGACTACATGGGCCAAAAGCAGGAGGCCACGGGGACCCGGCTGCTGTGGGGGACGGCCAACTTGTTCTCGCACCGGCGGTTCATGTCGGGGGCGGCGACCAACCCGGACCCGGAGGTCTTTGCCTTTGCTGCCGCGACGGTGAAGGGCTGCATCGACGCGACGCATAAACTCGGCGGGCAGAACTACGTTCTGTGGGGTGGGCGCGAGGGGTATGAAACCCTGCTGAACACCGATCTGGGCCGCGAAGCCGACAACATGGCGCGCTTCCTGTCGATGGTGGTGGATTACAAGCACAAGATCGGGTTCGAGGGCACGATACTTGTCGAACCCAAGCCGCAGGAACCGTCGAAGCATCAGTATGATTACGACGTGGCCACCTGCATCGGCTTCCTGCGCAAGTACGGGCTGCAGGATGATATCAAGCTGAACATCGAGCAGGGACATGCGATCCTGGCCGGGCATTCGTTCGAGCATGAGCTGGCGCTGGCGGCCACCGAGGGGATGCTGGGGTCGATCGACATGAACCGCAACGACTACCAGTCGGGCTGGGACACCGACCAGTTTCCCAACAACGTGCCCGAGGTGGCGCTGGCCTACTATCAGGTGCTGAAGATGGGCGGGTTCACAACCGGCGGAACCAATTTCGACGCCAAGCTGCGGCGGCAGTCGCTGGACCCGGTGGACCTGGTGGCCGCCCATGTGGGGGGCATGGACATCTGCGCGCGGGGCCTCAAGGCGGCGGCGGCAATGCTGGAGGACGGCGGGTTGGAACAGGCGCTGTCCGAGCGGTACGCCGATTGGGACACGCCCGGGGCGCAGGCCATGCTGCAAAGCGACCTCGGGGCGATCCAGCAGCGCGTGCTGGAGGAGGGGATCAATCCCGAGCCACGTTCCGGCCGGCAGGAACGGCTGGAAAACTGGGTCAACAGGTTCGTCTGAGGGAGAGGCCGCTCAGGCGGGCCCGGGGGCGTCGTCGATCTGGTGAATCCAGACCTCGAACCCGGTCAGGTCGTGGCGGCCGAAACTGTGGATCAGCGGCACGTCCGCCGCGTCGCGTCCGCGCGCGATCAGCACCCGGCCAAAGCGGGTGTCGTTGTTGCGCGGATCGAAGACCCACCATTGCCCGCCCAGGTAGACCTCCATCCAGGCGGCGAAATCCATCGGGCGGATCGGCGCGGACTGGCCGATGTCGCTGACATAGCCGGTGCAATAACGCGTGGGGATGTTCAGCGCCCGGCACAGCGCCACCGCCAGGTGGGTGAAATCACGGCAGACGCCGACGCCCTCGTTCAGCGCCTCGGCGGCGGTGCGGGTGGGGCGCGAGTGCTCATAGCCGAAGCGGATGTGGGTATGCACGAAGTCGCAGACCGCCTGCACCCGGGACCAGCCAAGGGGCGCGTCGCCGAACCGGTCCCAGGCAAATTCCGACAGAACGTCGCTTTCGCAGTAGCGACTGGGCAGCAGGAACCCCAGCGCCTCGACCGGCAGTTGTTCGACGGCATGTTGCTGCGCCTCATGCCCCACGGGGTCGGAAAACCCGGCATCGAACAGCGTGCCGTCCGTCGTCATGGTCATCCGGCCTTCGGGCGCGACCAGCCGGTTGCACCAGTTGCCGAACCCGTCGCGATAGGCCTCGACCGGGACGCCGGGATCGGTCAGCAGCAGGTCGGGCCGTTCCAGATCGCTGGCGCGCGAATAATGCACGTTCAGCAAGCAGATCAGCGGTGTGGGCGCGGCAAGCTCGATAGAAATCCGGCAGCCCAGGTTAATACGCATGGTCCCTCGTCCGGTTGCGGCCCGGGCCTGTGGCGCCCGGCCAGTTCCTTTACCCAAACATCATTGGGCGCCGGGCGAAAGCCATAGCCTCTGGTTGGGGTGCTCAAATAACGGGCTGTGCCGAATAAACCGGCAGGGCTATGCCGACGGTCAGGCCGCCTTGCGGGCCGGGATGACCTGTTGGGCCACGCCCGCAAACAGCAGGTAGACAGAGGTCACGACCAGCCCCCAGTGCGCCCAGCTTTGCGGGTGGAAATCCACCCAGGCGGCCCAGCCGGCAAAGACCGTCCAGGCGAGGGCGATGGGCAGCGACAGCATCCGCCAGCGCGCGGTGCGCACCGGGTGAATGAATTTCAACGGCAGGAACATGGCCAGCGCCAGCGCGGCGACAAGCGCCAGGATCACCCAGAAATCGGGCTTGATGGCGAAAAGGACCAGCACCAGCATGTTCCAGCAGCCGGGAAAGCCCTGAAAGGAATTGTCCTCTGTCTTCATGCGGTTGTCGGCGAAATACATGGCGCTGGAAAAGGTGATCAGGATGATCGCCACCCAGCCCGTCCAGCCCGGCAACAGCCCCGACTGGAACAGAGCGAAGGCCGGGATGAAGACATAGGTCAGGTAGTCGATGATCAGGTCCAGCAGGACGCCGTCGAACCGGGGGGCAAAGGTCTTGACGTCGTATTTCCGCGCCAGAGGTCCGTCCACGCCGTCGACGGCAAAGGCCACGACCAGCCAGAGGAACATGAGCGACCAGTTTTCCTGCACCGCCGCCAGCATCGCCAGCATGGCAAAGACCGCCCCGGTGGCGGTCAGAAGGTGAACGCAGAGCGCACTGGTCTCGGGCTTCAATCGTGACGTCATGAAACCGTCATGGAGCAAATGTGCACGGGTTGCAATTGCCCAAGCGTTTGGTGCCGGGCGCGGGCGCCGCTTGCATCGGACCGGGGTGGGGGACATATGCTAGGGGTCCGAGATAGCCGGAGGATTTTCATGCTCAGAGCTTTTGTTTGTCTAATTATGCTGGCGGTCCCGGCGGCGGCGCAGGACGTGCGCGTGCCGCAGAGCCCGGGTGAGATCAGCCTCAGTTTCGCGCCCCTCGTGAAAGAGGCGGCCCCGGCTGTGGTCAACATCTATGCCCGCCGCGTCGTCGAACAGCGCAGCCCCTTTGCCGGCGACCCGGTCTTTGGCGATTTCTTTCGCCAGTTCGAACAGCGGCCCCGGGTGCAGAATTCGCTGGGGTCCGGTGTGATCCTGTCTGCCGATGGCATCGCGGTGACGAATTATCATGTCGTGGGCCAGGCGACGGACATCCGCGTGGTGCTGAACGACCGGCGCGAATACGACGCGGAAATCCTGCTGGCGGACGAGGAATCCGACCTTGCCATCATGCGGCTGGCCGGCGCCGAGGACATGCCGCACCTGGATCTGCGTGACAGTGACACGGTCGAGGTGGGCGAGCTGGTGCTGGCCATCGGCAACCCCTTCGGCATCGGGCAGACCGTGTCCTCGGGTATCGTGTCCGGGCTTGCGCGGTCGGGCACCGCGACGGGCAATGCGCGCGGCTATTTCATCCAGACCGATGCGCCGATCAACCCGGGCAATTCCGGCGGGGCGCTGATCGACGTGCAGGGTGAGCTGATCGGCGTGAACACCTCGATCCTGACGCGGTCGGGCGGGTCGAACGGTATCGGCTTTGCCATCCCCGCGGGGCTGGTGGCGCAATTCGTCAAACAGGCTCAGGAAGGCCATCGCCGGTTCCAGCGGCCCTGGGCGGGGATGGTCGGACAGTCGGTGACGGCGGAACTGTCGGACAGCCTTGGCCTTGACCTGCCCGGTGGGGTGGTCATCGCCGAGATGCACGAAGACAGCCCCTTTGCCGCAGCGGGCCTTCAGGTGGGCGACGTGGTGTCCGAGGTCGACCGTGCGCCGGTGAACACACCCGCCGAGATGCTGTTCCGCATGTCGATGCGCGGGATCGGCCGGTCGGCCGAGGTGATCTATGTCCGCCGGGGCGAGGAAAAGATCGCCACCGTTCCGATGATCGCCCCGCCCGACAGCCCGCCGCGCGAGATGGTCGATCTTGGCGAACGCACCGTCCTGCCGGGGTTGCAGGTGGCGCGGGCCAACCCGGCGGTGGTTTCGGAACTGGGACTGCCGGTGGACTCCGAGGGGATCGTCGTGCTGGATCCCGGCCCCTTTGGCGCCCAGATCGGCCTGCAGACCGGGGACCGGCTGCTGGGTGTGAACGGCCGCCGGATCGAGGCGCCGCGCGACGTGGATCGCCTGCTGCGCCGTCCCGGCCCGCTGGTCCAGATCGAGGTGCTGCGCGGCAACCGCCGGCTCCTGTTACGCTTCCGGGCCTGACCGGATGGCCGATCTCTTTGATACCGGGGCGGCAGAACCCGCCGTGGCCGACAGCGCACCGCGCCCCCTGGCCGACCGGCTGCGGCCCCGGCGGCTGGACGAGGTGATCGGCCAGCGCCAGGTGCTGGGACCGGACGCGCCGCTGGGCGTGATGCTGGAGGCGGGCACGCTGGGGTCGATCGTCTTCTGGGGGCCGCCGGGGGTGGGCAAGACCACCATCGCGCGGTTGCTGGCGGATGCCACCGATCTGCATTTTGTCCAGATCAGCGCGATCTTTTCCGGCGTGCCGGAGCTGCGCAAGGTTTTCGAGGCCGCGAAACAGCGCCGCCGCACCGGGCAGGGCACCCTGCTTTTCGTCGACGAGATCCATCGTTTCAACAAGGCACAACAGGACAGCTTCTTGCCCCACATGGAGGACGGCACGATCCTGCTGGTGGGCGCCACCACGGAAAACCCGTCCTTTGAACTGAACGCCGCTTTGCTCAGCCGGGCGCAGGTGCTGGTGCTGGAACGCCTGGGCGAAGAAGATCTCGAGGCCCTGGTCAAGCGGGCCGAGGGCGAACTGGGCCGGGACCTGCCGCTGGACGCATCGGCCCGTGCCGCCCTGCTGGACATGGCCGATGGCGACGGGCGCGCGCTGTTGAACCTGGTTGAACAGGTGACCTCCTGGCGGCTGGCAAAACCGCTGGACACCGATGGGCTGAAGACGCGGCTGATGAAGCGTGCCGCCGTCTACGACAAGTCCGGGGATGGCCATTACAACCTGATCTCGGCGCTGCACAAATCGGTGCGCGGGTCCGATCCCGATGCCGCGCTCTACTGGTACGCGCGGATGCTGGAGGCGGGCGAAGACCCGCGATACCTGGCGCGCCGCATCACCCGCATGGCGGTCGAGGACATCGGCCTGGCCGATCCGCAGGCGCAGGCGGTCTGCCTGCAAAGCTGGGAAACCTACGAACGGCTGGGCAGCCCTGAGGGGGAACTCGCCATTGCGCAGGCGCTGGTCTACCTGGCGCTGGCGCCGAAATCGAACGCGGCCTATGTCGCGTACAAGGCCGCGCGGGCATCGGCGAAAAAGACCGGCAGCCTGATGCCGCCCAAGCATATCCTGAACGCGCCCACCGGGTTGATGAAGGACCAGGGCTATGGCGCGGGCTATGCCTATGACCACGATGCCGAGGACGGGTTTTCCGGGCAGGATTATTTCCCCGACAAGATGGACCGCGCCAGTTTCTACGAGCCGGTGGAACGCGGGTTCGAACGCGACCTGCGCAAGCGGGTGGATTATTTCGCGCGTCTGCGGTCGCAGCGAAAGGGCGGCTAGGGCGGCGTTCACGGCATTGTGGTGGGCGGACGGGTGAAACGCGGGGCCGAACGGCCTAGGCTTTCCCTCACGACTTTCCCGAACCGCCGTGCCGACGGCCAAGGAGGAGACGCCGCCATGACCGTTCCGTTCTACAACCGCCGCGCCTTTCTGATTTCCGCAGGGCTGGCCGGGGCCGCTCTGGTCCATGCGCCGGGGCAGGCGCTGGCCGCCGGACTGGCGCCGACCCGATCCATGCGGGGCGGCAGCAACAACTATCGGCCCGGCGCACCCTTGGTCGAAAACCTGGGCCGCGGGTTCTTTGTCCGGGGCAAGGTGCTGCGCGCGGGCGATGGCGCGCCGCTGGACAACCTCCGCATCCAGATCTGGGCCGCCACCGTGCTGGGCGGAGAGCGCGAGCCGCGCAATCATGGCAGCGTGCTGACCCGGGCCGATGGTTCTTTCGAGCTGGAGATGGAACAGATCGTGCCGAACTTCGGTCAGCCACATGCGCATCTGGCCTATGACGACGGCCGCTTCAAGACCGTCTTCCTGCGACCCGTGATGCCAAGCGCCAAGGATACCGCCGTGTCGGCGGACTTCGTTCTGCAACCCGCCTGAAGTGTGCCGGGCGGCCACAAACCCATGCGCGCGCTGCTGATCTGGGGTGCCGTGCTGGCGCTGATGGCGGTGCCAGTGGCCTATGCCGCTGGCAGCCCGCTGCTATCCTATCGCGGCGCCGCCTATATCGTTGGGGGCTTTGCCGGCATTTTCTGCCTGGCGCTGATGGTTTTGCAGCCGCTGCTGGCAGCGGGCTACCTGCCCGGCGTCGGCGGCCCGCGCGGGCGGCGCTGGCACCGTTGGCTGGGGGTTGTGTTGACCGCCGGCGTGGTGCTGCATGTGGCGGGTCTGTACGTGACCAGCCCGCCGGACACGCTTGACGCGCTTCTTCTGGTCTCGCCGACGCCGTTTTCCGTCTATGGCGTTGCGGCCATGTGGGCCGTCCTGCTGACCGCGCTGCTGGCCGGGTTGCGGCGGCGGATCGGGCTGCGGCCCCGCCTCTGGCAGCAGGTGCACGGAGTGCTGGCGCTGGTGATCGCCGTCTCGACGGTGGTTCATGCGGTGCAGATCCAGGGCGCGATGGAACCGGTGACGAAATGGGGGCTTTGCCTGGCGGTGCTGGCGGCGACCGGGGCGGCCCTGCTGGACCTGCGGGTGCTCAAGCCGCTGCGTCGGTGGCGGGACCGTCGCGACACCCGGCCCGGCCGCGCTTGACATCCGGGCCCCTCGCCGCCATGTCCGCGCCCATGACGCCCCTTCTGCAAGTTGCGCTGGGCGGCGCCCTTGGCGCCTCGGCCCGCTATATGACAGGCATCGCCGCGGCGCGCCTGTTGGGCAAGGGATTCCCCTGGGGCACGCTGACCGTGAACATCGTCGGATCCTTCCTGATGGGCGTTCTGGTGGTGGCCCTGCTGCACCTCAGCGCGAACCGCTATGCGCCCTTGCTGATGACCGGTGTGCTGGGCGGTTTCACCACCTTCTCGGCCTTTTCGCTGGATGCGATTACCCTGTATGAACGGGGACAGGGCGGGTTGGCGGCGGTCTATGTCGCGGGATCCGTGATCCTGTCGCTGGCGGCGCTCCTTGCCGGTCTCACCCTTGCACGGAGTGCTGTTTCATGAGCCGAGTTCAAACCGTGACCGTGGGCCCGGGCGATGGCGACCAGCGGCTTGACCGCTGGCTCAAGCGGCATTTCCCGCAACTGGCGCAGGGCCGTATCGAAAAGATGTGCCGCAAGGGTGAGCTGCGCGTCGACGGCGCGCGCGTCAAGGCCTCGACCCGGCTGGAGGTCGGTCAGCAGGTCCGCATCCCGCCCTTGCCCGAACCCGGCCAGGTGGAAAGCGCGCCGAAACCCGCCGTTTCGGACCAGGATGCGCAGATGATCCGCGATTGCGTGATCTACAAGGACGATCACCTGATCGCGATCAACAAGCCCCCCGGGCTGGCGACACAGGGCGGCAGCAAGCAGACCCGCCACGTCGACGGCCTGGCCGAGGCGCTGACCTTTGGCTACGACGAGAAACCGCGCCTGGTACATCGGTTGGACAAGGACACATCCGGCGTCCTGGTGCTGGCGCGCACGCGCGAGGCGGCCAAGGCGCTGACCGCCGCGATCCGGCACAAGCTGACACGCAAGATATACTGGGCGCTGGTGGCCGGTGTGCCTACGCCTTACCTGGGCGAGATCCGGTATGGCCTGGTCAAGGCACCGGGCCACGGACACCACGGCGAGGGTGAAAAGATGCTGTGCGTCCACCCGCGCGACATGGCGCATACAGAAGGTGCAAAACGTGCACACACATTGTATGCAACGCTTTACCGCGTCGCGGGCCGTGCCTCTTGGGTGGCGCTGGAGCCGATCACCGGCCGCACCCACCAGTTGCGCGCGCACATGGCCGAGATCGGACATCCAATCATCGGGGACGGCAAATACGGCGGTTCGGGGCAGGAAAACCTGGGCGATGGCTGGGGCGCACAACTGGGTGGGATGATCTCGCGCAAGTTGCACCTGCACGCACGCTCGATGCGGTTCGAACATCCCTTCACCGGCAAGCCACTGACCCTGACCGCGCCCTTGCCCGATCACATGGCGCAAAGCTGGGACACGCTGGGCTGGACCGAGGATATCGCCGCCGACGATCCTTTCGAGGAACTGCAATGAGCCTGAGCCTCGTGATCTTCGACGTCGACGGGACGCTTGTCGACAGCCAGGGCGATATCCTGGGTGCCATGAGCATCGCCTTTGCCAGCGAGGGGATCGAACGCCCGACGCGCGAGGCGATCCTGGCGATCGTCGGCCTGTCCCTGCCGCAGGCCTTTTCGCATCTCGCGCCCGAGCTTGGCCCGGTGCAGCGCACGCGCCTGGTCGAGGCTTACAAGGACGCCTATGCCGAATTGCGGATGAAGGGCGGGCCAGAGGCCTCGCCGCTCTATCCCGGCATCCCGGCTTTGCTGGATCGGTTGTCGGCGCGGGACGACGTGCTGTTGGGGATCGCCACGGGCAAGTCGCGGCGCGGGCTGACCGCGCTTCTGGAAAGCCACGGGCTGACACAGCGCTTCGTCACCCGGCAATGTGCCGATGACAACCCGTCCAAGCCGCATCCTGCGATGCTGTTCAACGCCCTGGATGAAGCGGGGGTGGACCCCGAGCGGGCGATGATGATCGGCGACACGAGCTATGACATGGAAATGGCGCAGGCTGCGGGTATGCCGCGCATCGGCGTGACATGGGGGTATCACCCGCCCGAGGCTCTGACCGGGGCGGAACATGTCGTGGATGATGCCGCCGGGCTGGAACGCGCCATAGACACCGTCCTGGAGGGCATGACATGAGCGAATGGGCGCTCAAACGTTTCTGGCAGAACGCCGAGGTGACACCGGTCGAGGGCGGCTTTGCCGTCACGCTGGACGGGCGCGGGGTCAAGACCCCGGCCAAGACCGCGCTGGTGGTGCCGACAGAGGCCCTGGCGCGTGAGATCGCCGGCGAATGGGCCGCGCAGGAGGACAAGGTCGATCCGACCTCGATGCCCTTTACCCGCATGGCCAATTCCGCCCTGGACAAGGTGACGCCGCAGCATGCGGCCGTGGCCGACATGCTGGCCGCTTATGGTGACAGCGATCTGCTGTGCTATCGTGCCGACGATCCGGAAGGGCTGGCAGAGCGTCAGCGCCAGGGCTGGGACCCCTTGCTGGACTGGGCCGAGGCGACCTATGGTGCCAGGCTGGTGCCCGTGGCGGGGGTCATCCACCAGCCGCAGGACGCGCAGGCGCTGGACCGGCTGAGCGCAGAGGTGCACGGGCAATCGCCGTTCCACCTGGCCGCTTTCCATGACCTCGTGTCGATGTCCGGTTCGCTGGTGCTGGCGTTGGCGGTGATCCGGGGCGCATGTGCACCCGAAGAGGCCTGGGCGCTGTCGCGGATCGACGAGACCTGGCAGGAAGAGCAATGGGGTGTCGATGAAGAAGCCGCCGAAATTGCCCAAAGAAAACGCGGCGAGTTCCTGCATGCGAGTGTTTTCCATTCGCTCGCAGATGGTTAGACAGGATCGGGACGGGCGGAACCTTGCCTTTCCGGGTGGCATCCTTGCTTGACCTTTGGGCGGGAATCCGCCCAAATTGGCCCAGCGTCGAGGGGGGCTCGGATCAAGGACCCCTCCGTTTTTTTGTCCGGCGGGGGCCGGTCTGTGACAAGCGAGATCCGGGGTTAGAGAACGGCATGCTGAGGTTATTTCTATGCGCGACGGCCTTCCTGGCCTGTGCCGTCGGCGGCGCCTCGGCCGGCACGCTGAAGGACGTCCAAGACAGGGAAGTCCTGAACTGCGGGGTGAACTCCGGCCTGATCGGCTTTGCCTCGCGGGATTCGCGCGACGAATGGGCGGGATTCGACGTGGACCTGTGCCGTGCCATCGCGGCGGCGGTGCTGGGCGATCCTTCGGCGGTGGAATTCGTGGAAACCACGAACCGCACGCGCTTTACCCTGCTTCTTGGCGGGGACCTGGACGTGCTGGCACGCAACACGACCTGGAGCTTTGCCACCGACGTTGGCGTGAAGGTCGATTTCGCCGGGATCAACTACTATGACGGGCAGCGCTTCATGGTGCCCAAGACGCTGGGGGTCTCTTCTCCGACGGAGCTGAACGGCAAGCGCGTCTGCGTCCAGCCGGACACCAAGACGGCGATGAATCTGGACGAGTATTTCGCCCGCAACAACATCACCTACGAGCCGGTCGCTGTCGAAAGCACGGCGCAGGCGCAGACCTTCTACCTGGAAGGCGAATGCGAGGTCTTCACCGGCGACGCCTCGGAACTGGCGGCGATCCGCGCCGCCTTCAAGGCGCCAGGTGATCACCTTTTGCTGGACGACGTGATTTCGAAGGAACCGCTGGGTCCGGTGGTGCGCCACGGGGACGACGAATGGGCTGACGTCGTCCGCTGGGTCCTGAACGCGCTGATCTCGGCAGAGGAACTGGGCGTGACCTCGGTCAACATCGACGAGATGCGCGAGAGCACGGACAACCCGGAAATCGCGCGCCTGCTGGGCACCAGCGGGCTGATGGGCGAGATGCTGGGCCTGGATGCG
Organism: Mameliella sp. LZ-28; assembly: GCF_012274245.1. Lineage (NCBI taxonomy): Bacteria > Pseudomonadati > Pseudomonadota > Alphaproteobacteria > Rhodobacterales > Roseobacteraceae > Antarctobacter > Mameliella sp. LZ-28. The sequence continues at coordinate 362,698 of NZ_JAANYX010000032.1, forward strand.
GATTGGGCTGTGCGGGCGATCAAGGCCGGCGGCAACTATGGCGAGATCTTTGCCCGCAACATCGGTGAGACGACGCCTATCGGCCTGTCGCGCGGGTTGAACCTGCAGTGGACCGATGGCGGGTTACTGTATAGCCCGCCGTTCCGCTGAATTCGGACGCCTTTCGGGGATTCTTGCAGAGTAGAAACAGGGGCGCCCGCGTCAGTCGGTGAGGTCGCGCGGCACGATGAAGGCCTCTGCGGTCCCGGTACCGGGTTGCAGGCGACGCCAGTCGTCGATGTCGAAACGGGCCACCAGCGTGGCGCAGGTCGGGTAGGCGGCAAAGCGCGGGTGATCCGGGGGCGATTCCAGCAGGTCTTCGGCGAGGGCCGCGATGCCCGGGTTATGGCCCAGCATCATCACGCTGTTGCCTGCTGCGGTTTTCAGGATCTCCAGCATGGTTTCCGGGGCGGCGTGATAAAGCGCCGGTTCGAAGCGAACGGGGGCTTTGGCCCCCAGCAGAGCCAGCGTCTCGCGCGTGCGCGTTGCCGTCGAGCACAGGATGTCGTCCGGAAGAAATCCCTTTTCCCGCAACCAGTCGCCGATCGCAGGCGCGGCACGGCGGCCCCGGCTGTTCAGTGGCCGATCATGATCGGGTAGGCCATGGCTCCAATCGGATTTGGCGTGGCGGATCAGGATGAGCTGTTTCAAGGCGCATCTGCCCCAAGGAAAGCCCGCATGTGAAAGGCGGATTGCGCTGCCCTGCGCGAGAAACCGTCAGAGACGGGGCAGGCGCGGCGGACCAGGCAGCCCTCGGTCCGGCAGGTCATGCCCTCGGCTGTCAGCATATGGGCCTTGCAGCGCGCCACGTCATAGGTTTGACCGGGCCCAAGTGCCCCCACCGGACAGGCGGTTTCGCAGGGGCGCGGACAGGTGCCACAGGGCTGCGTGCCGGTGGGTGTCAGCGGCAGGCGCACCGGAAGGGCAATGGCGCCACGGTAGCTGATGAAGAGCCCGGCGGCATCGTGCACCAGCATCCCGACCGGCGACGACCATGCGCGGCCCGTTCCCAGCGCCCAGGACAGGAACGGCGCATAGGGTGGTCCGTCCGATGGAAAGATCGCCGTTCCGCCCCAGTCCTCGGCCACCGCGGACAGCACCCGTTTCGACCAGCGGTCGAGCGGATCGGGCGCACCGTCCAGGTATTCGGGGGCAGCGGTGAAGAGCGGCCAGAAATGCGGCTCGTCCGGGCCGAGCAGCAACAGGGTGCCGGTGCCCTCGGGCGCGCCGTCTTCGCTGTCCGGGTGCAGGGCGCCGCGCAGCCGAAGCCCGGCACGGGCGGCGGCGATGTCGGCGTCCTGCAGGTCCCTCGGGGTCATTTCGGCAGGGGCGGCCGGTTGTCGGAGCGGATCATCGACCCCGACCCATGTTCGGTGAACAGCTCCAGCAAGCAGGCATTGGACACGCGCCCGTCGATGATGACCACCGCGCGCACGCCCTCTTCGATGGCCTTGAGCGCGGTTTCCGTCTTGGGGATCATGCCGCCCGCGATCACGCCCTCGGCGGTCAGCTTGCGCACGTCATCCGGCGACAGTTCGGTCACCACCTCGCCGTCTGGTCCCTTGACGCCCTGCACATCGGTCAAGAGCAGCAGGCGGTCGGCCTTGAGCGCGCCGGCAATGGCGCCGGCGGCGGTGTCGCCGTTGACGTTGTAGGTTTCCGTCACCTCTGTCCCGGTGGCAACCGGGGCCACGACCGGGATGATCCCGGCGGTAAAGAGATCCCGCAGGACCTGGACGTTCATCTCGATCGGGCGGCCGACAAATCCCAGTTCGGGATCGTCCGGTTCGCAGACCATCAAGTCGTCGTCCTTGCCCGACAGGCCGACCGCGCGGCCGCCTTCGTCCATGATCGCCTGGACAATGCGCTTGTTCACGAGGCCGGTCAGAACCATCTCGACCACCTCGACGGTGGCCTGGTCGGTAACGCGCTTGCCGCGGACGAACTTGCTTTCGATGTTCAGCCGCTTGAGCATGTCGTTGATCATCGGCCCGCCGCCATGCACCACGACAGGGTTCACGCCCACCTGGCGCATCAGAACGATGTCGCGGGCAAAGGCGGCCATTTCCGCGTCGTCGCCCATCGCGTTGCCGCCGAACTTCACCACGACAATGGCGCCGGTGTAGCGCTGCATGAAGGGCAGGGCCTCGGAGAGGGTCCGGGCGGTGGCGATCCAGTCTCTGTTCATGTTCTGTCGTCTCATCTCGGGTCTTCCAGGCAGGGGGCTATACCCAGAATGCCCCGCGCGGGGCGGGATTTCCAGAGGGCAGGACCGCGATCAGCTGAGCCCGGCGATGATCGCGCGCAGGGTGGCGATGCCATCCCCCTTTTCGCTGCTGGTCAGGACGATTTCCGGGTAGGCGGCGGGGTGCTTCGACAACCCCTGGCGCACTTGCGCCAGGATACGGTCCTTATCCTTGTCCTTGACCTTGTCGGCCTTGGTCAAAACCGCCTGGAAGGTCACGGCAGAGCGGTCCAGCAGGGTCATGATCTCGTCGTCGACGGGTTTGATCCCGTGGCGGAAATCGATCAGCACGAAAGCACGGCGCAGGCTGACCCGGCCCGAAAGATAGGATTTCAGCAGGGCCTGCCAGCGCGCGACCACGTCCACGGGCGCGTTGGCAAATCCGTAACCGGGCAGGTCGACCAGGTAGTGATCGGCGCCCAGGGTGAAATAGTTGATTTCCTGCGTGCGGCCCGGCGTGTTCGACGCGCGTGCCAGCCCCTTGCGGCCGGTCAGCGCATTGATCAGGCTGGACTTGCCGACGTTGGACCGGCCGGCAAAGCAGACCTCGGCCCGGTCATTGGGCGGCAGGCCGTCCATGCCGACGACGCCCTTGAGGAAATCGACCTCGTGACCGACGAAAAGCTTGCGCGCCGCTTCGCGGGCGGCGTCGTCCGGTTCCTCGGCGACGGGAAAGGCAAGTTGCATCACAGAACCTCCACGCGGTCGCCAAGCGCGATCCGTCCGCTGCGCACGACCTCGGCCCGGACCGAGAAATCGCGGTGATCCCAGTGATCCAGCGTGCCCAGCACGTCATGATCACGCTTTCCGGTGTCGGGATTGTTGTGGGTGGCAAGGCAGCGGTCCGTGCGTTCGCGCGGGATCAGAACCGCCTCGCCGATCTGTACCTCGCGGTCGATCCAGTCGAACTCTTCCCAGGGGGCGCCGCCATCGAACCAGAGATTGCCGCGCCAGCGGTGGATCGACAGGGCATGGCCAAGCCGCTGTTCCACGGCCCGGTGCGAGGACAGGTTGCACAGCGTGATCGAGGGGAATTCGCTGTCGGTAAAGCCGCGGGTCCTGCCGCGCACCACCCGGGTGGATTGCGCGCGGTTGTCCGGGATGAATCCGCCGGCCCAGGCGATCAGCTTGTCGCCTTCGTCGTCGGGCCGCAGCGTCAGGTCGTCCCGGTCCGGGTGTGAGAGCGTGACCGTGGCCGATGCCTCGTCCAGCCGGGCAGAGATGGCCCCCAGCGCGGGGGCCTTGCTGCCGATCGAGAAGTTCCGGCAGGAGACCCATTCCGATCCGTCGGCGCCGGACTGGTCATGTGCGACAGCCCAAAGGCGATCCCAGGGCAGGCACTGCCCGGCGCTCAGCGTGACCGCGTCCAGCTCTTCCCGGCCGTGGCTCTTGATCGGAAAGCGCCAGATCGCGGTCAGGGAACGGGTCATTTGCTGTCCTGCTCCTTGTCCTTCTTCTTTTTCACGCTGGACTTGATGTTGCCCATGATGTCGGGCGTGTACCCGTGGCTGCGCATGATCATGTACTGCTGCATGAAGGTGATCACGTTGTTGGTGATCCAGTAGACCACCAGGCCGCTGGCGAAACCGCCCAGCATGAACATGAAGACCCAGGGCATCCAGGCAAAAATCATCTGCTGCGTCGGATCGGCGGGCGCCGGGTTCAGCTTTTGCTGTAGCCACATCGAGATACCCAGAAGCAGCGGCAGGATGCCGATGAAGACCAGGGCCAGGATCGACTGCGGATCGGGCGCGCCCCAAGGCAGCAGGCCGAACAGGTTGTAGAGCGAGGTCGGATCAGGCGCCGAGAGATCGTTGAACGGGCCAAAGAAGTTGGCGTGCCGCAGTTCCAGCGTGACGAAGATCACCTTGTAGAGAGAGAAGAAGATCGGGATCTGCAGAAGGATCGGCAGGCAGCCGGCGGCCGGATTGACCTTTTCCTTCTTGTAGAGCGCCATCATCTCTTTCTGGAGCTTCTCGCGGTCGTCGCCCGCGCGCTCCTTGAGCTTTTCCATCTCAGGCTGGAGTTCCTTCATCTTGGCCATCGAGGCATAGGATTTATAGGCCAGCGGGAACAGCAGCGCCTTGAGCAGCAAGGTCAGAGCGATGATGGCGAGGCCCATGTTGCCGATATGCAGGTTCAGCCAGTGCAGGACGGCGAACATGTATTTGGTGATGAAGAAGAACCAGCCCCAGTCGATCGAGTCGAGGAAGCGGTCGATGCCGGCCTTTTGGTATTCCCGGATGGTTTCCCATTCCTTGGCACCGGCAAAGAGCTTGCTGCTGACCTCCCGGCTGGCGCCGGGCGCCAGTTCGACGGTCGGCAGCACCGCCTCTGTCTGGTAGATGTCGCGGCGGGCGTCGTATTTGACCACCGACTTGAACGGCGTCCCCGCGTCGGGGATCAGCGTCGCCATCCAGTAGTGATCCGTGAACCCGACCCAGCCGGTTTCCTGCACACGCTCGACCGTGGCCTGCGTGCCCTCGGCGGGCAGCATGTCCAGATCGGGGATGTTCTTGTACTTGGTCTGCTCCAGGATGCCGTCGGACATCTGTAGCGCGCCTTCGAACAGCACGAAGAAGTTCTTGAGGTCGTCCGGTTCGCCGTGCCGCGCGAGCACGCCGTAGGGGGCCAGCGACACGGTCTGGTCGCCGGTGTTCTCGACCGCCTGCGTGACCGAGAACATGAAATCCTCGTCGACGGAGATGGTCCGGCGGAAAATCAACCCGGCGGGGCTTTCCCAGCGCAGGGTCACAGGGCTGTCGGGGGTCAGGGTCTCGCCGCTTTCGATGGTCCAGGAGGTATTGGCCCCGGGCACATCCGACAGTGCCAGTCCGTTGCCAGGCGCCCAGCCGTAGAGCGCGTAGTAGGGGTTGGAGCTGCCGACCGGGTCAAGCATCTGCACGATGGGCGATTCCACCGACAGTTCGACGTGATAGTCCTTGAGCCGCAGGTCGTCGATGCGGCCGCCGGTGAGCGAGATCGACCCTTCCAGGCGGGCGCTGTCCAGCGGCAGGCGGGGGGCCTCCGTCGTGTCGGCATTGGCCGCGGGGGCCTCTGCCGGTGTTCCGCCGCCCAGGGGATCAGCGGCACGCGGCGCGGTTGCCACGCCGTCGGGCGCGGGGGCGTCGGTTTCGGTGGCCACCGGTGCATTCGGATCCTCAGTCGGCTCCGGAGGGGGAAACAGCAGGAACCATACAAGGATCACGACCATGCTGAGCGCGGTCGCGAGAAGCAGGTTCTTGTTCTGATCGTCCATGAGGCCGGCCACCTATCCGTTGAAAGTCATCGCTGGGTTCAAACGTCCCGCAGTGCAAAGGTCAAGCGGAATCCAGCCGGACGGGACGGTGTGGCACATGGATGCCGAGACCGAGCAAGGGGATGGCAGGTGTTCGGAAAGGGCTTTCCGGCTCAGCCGGTGGTGCCGCCCAGTTTCCTGGCGTCGGCGATCCGGGCGTCATGTTCATGTGCCCAGTCGATCAGCTTGTCGACGGGCATCGGGCGGGCGATGCCAAAGCCCTGGACGTGATCACAGCCAAGCTGGGCCAGCAGCGCGTGTTCGCCCACGCTTTCGACGCCCTCGGCAAGGGTTTCCAGGCCCAGCCGGTCTGCCAGGCCCAGGACCGCGGCCAGCATCCGGTGCTGATCCTCGTCGCGGTCGACGCGGGTGACGAAGCTGCGGTCGATCTTGAGCCGGTGTACGCGGAACCGACGCAGCGAGGTGATCGAGGCATGACCCGTGCCGAAATCGTCGAGGTCGATATGGCAGCCGATCTTGCCCAGTTCGACGATGTTGCGGGCCACGATCCCCTCGGGCGCGCCTGCGATCACGGTTTCAAGAACCTCGATTCCCAGCCGTTCGGCGGTCAGGCCGAAGCGGTCGAGCTCCCACTGGATGCGGTCGACAAGGCGGGGGTCGCGCAGTTCGGGGTCGGAAAAATTCACGCTGACGCGTGGGATGTCGAGCCCGGCCTGGTCCCAGCTGCGCAGGGCGGTCAGAGAATGCTGCAGGATGACCTCCGACAGCTGTTCCATGCGCCCGGCGTCTTCGAGCACGCGCAGGAATTGCGCGGGCGGGACGATGCCGCGTTCGGGGTGGATCCAGCGCGCCAGCGCCTCGACCCCGCTGATCGCACCGGTCGAGGTGCAGATCTGGGGTTGGAACCAGGGCTGGATTTGACCGTTCGACAGGGCGCGATCCACCTCGTTGCGCAGGGAACGCTGTTCCATGTGGGCCTGGCGCATGTTTTCGGACCAGGCGCGGATCGCCGAAGGACCATTGGCCGTTGCTTCCTCAAGTGCGACCTGCGCCGCTTCCAGCAGTTGCTTGCCGGAGGCGTCGTTGCTCAGCCGCAGGCTGCCGCAGAACCCGATGGACCCCGATAGATAGCGCATGGCATCGCCAACCGATGCAGGTTCTTCGACCGCGTTCTGCAGGCGGCCGGAGAGTTGCAGCAGCGCCTCGAGGTCTAGCCGCAGCGAGGGGCCGAGGAAGATCACGAATCGCGTTTCGCCCAGGCGCACGGCCTCGTCATCGCGGCGCAGGGTCTTGCGCAGGCGGCCCAGGGTCAGTTCGCGCAGGGCGTCGACCGTTGCCTCATCGGTCTGCTGGGCCACTTCGGTAAGGCCGTCGACCTCGATCAGCAGGCAGGCCGTCGCCAGGTTGGCCGCGCGCGCATTGTCCAGCGCCTGTTGCGCCAATTGCGTCGCCGCGATGCTGTCGACGATGTCGGCCTGATCGGTTCCCGACCGGCCATCGCCCCGGTCCGCGGGGACGCCGACCAGAAGAAAGATGCCCGGCGTGCCCAGGGCAACCACCAGCAACAGCGCCTCGCCCCCCAGCCAAAAGGCGGCAAGCGCCGCCGCAGGCAGAAATGCCAAAGCCTGTGGTCCCTGCAGACCCCGCCGCACGCCTGTGCGCAGCGTTGTCGGAAGCGCGCGAAGTGACGCCAACATGCCCGTGTCCTTGTACCTCATGAGGCGAGACTAGGCGACGCTGGTAACTCGGTTCTTAACGCGGCTCCGGGTTTTTCAAGGAATTGGGCGATTCCATGTCCCGCATGAGGCCGGCAAAGTCGAACAATCCCGGATCCAGCATGTGTGACGGGCGGACGTTCATCAGCGCCCGGAACATGACCTGACGCCTTCCGGGAGAGTTTTTCTCCCATCCATCAAGGATTTGCTTGACCTGTTGGCGCTGCAGGCCGTCCTGGCTGCCACAGAGGTCACAGGGAATGATCGGATAGTTCATGGCCCGCGCGAATCGGTCGCAGTCCGCCTCTGCCACATGTGCCAACGGACGGTAAACGAACAGGTCGCCCTCTTCGTTGACAAGTTTCGGCGGCATGGTCGCCAGTCGTCCGCCGTGGAACAGGTTCATGAAGAAGGTTTCCAGGATGTCATCCCTGTGATGGCCCAGCACGACGGCTGAACAGCCCTCTTCACGCGCGATCCGGTAAAGATTGCCCCGTCGCAGGCGCGAGCAGAGCGCGCAATAGGTCCGGCCCTGGGGCACCTTGTCGACCACGATGGAATAGGTGTCCTGGTACTCGATCCGGTGGGGCACCTGCATCTTTTCCAGGAACTCCGGCAGAACGGTTGCCGGAAAGCCCGGCTGGCCCTGGTCGAGGTTGCAAGCCAGGATTTCGACCGGCAGCAGCCCGCGCCACTTCAGCTCGTGCAGCACCGCGAGCAGCGTATAGCTGTCCTTGCCGCCGGACAGGCAGACAAGCCATTTGGCCCCTTCTTCGACCATGCCGTATTGCTCCACGGCCTCGCGCACGTTCTGCACGATCCGTTTGCGGAGCTTCTTGAACTCGGTGGTCTTGGGCGCCCCGTGGAACAGGGGGTGAATGTCGTCAGCATGATCCAGCATGCGGCGGGGATACGTCCCCGCCGCGACTTGGGCAAGTGTTATCGCGGGCCAGGGCCGGGTGCCGGAACGAAGGGTTGGATCGCCAGGCGTCTGTCCACCAAGGTCTTTGGCGGCAGACCGACGTCCCGCCGGAGATGATCGGTCAGATCCTCTGCAAGCGGTGGCGGAGGCCGCATTCTCGGGGCCCTGAACAGCGCGGCCAGGGCGGCGGCAAGCACCCTGGGCGCACCGTGCTGCGCGATGGTGGAGGCGATGTCGGTGCTCGGATGCCGAGCGACTGCGGGATTGTTCATAAGTGTTTCCCGGCGCGAAAACGGCCGGACTCCTGGTCTGGTTTGAAATGGACTGACGACGCACGGGGGACCCCGGGCGCGAATGTCAGCGATGGTTGGTTGGAAAACGACCCGCGTCAGGCGAGGGCCGGAAGTGAAGCGGTGTTAGTCCTGGACGGATCGGCGAAAGCCGTTGCCCCAGGTCGCTTCGAGAGAGGCCGCGCGGCGCGAGAAAGTCTGATCGTTCATGTCGGACCTCCTCTTGTTGATGCGTGGTCTCTGCGGGGTCGTTAGCCGAGCCCGGTCGAAAATGGTACATGTTTTTTGGAAAATGCCTGGGCACGAGGCGAATGTGCCCGTGGCTGTGGTCAATCGGGCACGTTGTCGATGCCGGAGCCGCCCCAGGGGTGGCAGCGGGCAATGCGCCGCGCGGCCAGCCAGCTGCCCTTGAGCGCGCCATGTTTTTCCAGCGCTTCCAGCGCGTAGACGGAACAGGTGGGATGAAAGCGGCACCCGTGGCCGACCCAGGGGCTGAGCACGAGGCGATAGGCGCGCACGGGCAGGGCGACGATATGGGCGAGCGGGCTCATCTGCTGCCCCCGTGTACCTTGCGCAGGGCATGGCGCAGGTCGGCCTGCAGTGCGGTGAAATCGCGCCAGGCAGTCTTTTCCGCGCGGCCGATCAGAACATAATCCCAGCCGTCCCGGCCCTGCTCGGGCAGGATCAGGCGCGCGATTTCGCGCAGGCGCCGCTTGGCCCGATTGCGGGCGACGGCGTTGCCGACCTTCTTGGAGCAGGTGAACCCGACGCGGATGCCCTCTGCCTCGCCGTCCTGGCGTTGCCGGGCCTGCAGCAGGAACCCCTCTGTCGGAGCGCGACGGGCACGGGCCGCGCGCAGGAAATCTGCGCGCCGGGCCAGAACCGTCAACGGCAAAAAGGCCGCCTCGGAGCGATCCGCGGCGGCTTTTTCGTCGGCGTTCATCTCCCGCTCCGCTGTGGGCGGCGTGGGGATCAGGCGCTCAGGCTCTTGCGGCCGCGGGCGCGGCGCGCGTTCAGGATCTTGCGACCTGCCTTGGTGGCCATGCGGGCGCGGAACCCGTGGCGACGCTTGCGGACGAGGTTCGACGGCTGGAAGGTGCGTTTCATCGCGGCTACTCCGGTTCAATGCCCCCGAGTCGACTCGGGCGCAGGAAATTCGAAGCCCTGCCTATAGGGGGGCGGGCGTCCCCTGTCAAATGGGTGTCATGGTTTTTTTGCCAATGGCGCGGGTGCCTGACAGGCGTTCGGAGCGGCGTCCGGCCACACGGGGCAGGCGTGCCGACCCTCGGTGCACTGAACCTTTGTGGCCTTCCGGTTCCGACTGCAACACTTGCATGCGGCCTGACCCGCGAAATGTTTCACTCTGGCTTTTCGGGCGTGAATTTCTCACGCTGGGGCACAAGCCGGATCAAGCGGGCGTGAGACGGCTGTTTTCCCGGTGGCGTCGGGGGCATCTATGCGGTGCCCCTGCCGCAACCCAAAGGCCCCGAACGATGAGCGACATGACCGACACGCCCAAACCCGGCCTCCGACGCCACCTGCCCCTGCTGGCCATCCTCGTGGTGGCGATCATCGGGTACTTCACGCTGGGCGACCTGCTGAGCTTTCAGACACTGGCCGACAACCGAGAGGCGCTGCTGGCGTTCCGTGACGCGCATTACCTGTTGACGCTGGGGCTGTTCATGGCGGTCTACGTCGTCATCGTCGGGTTTTCCCTGCCGGGGGCCACGATCGCCACGCTGACCGGCGGCTTTCTCTTCGCGACCTTTCCCGGCGCGCTCTACAACGTGACCGCCGCCACGCTGGGCGCCACGGGAATCTTCCTGGCCGCCCGCTGGGGCTTGGGCGCGCGCCTCGGCGACAGGCTGGAGCATTCTCAGGGCATGGTGAAAAAGATCAAGGACGGCATCGACGAGAATCAGTGGTCGATGCTGTTCCTGATCCGGTTGGTCCCTGCGGTGCCCTTCTTCGTCGCCAACCTCGTCCCTGCCTTTCTCGAGGTGCCAGTGCACCGTTATGTCATCTCGACCTTCCTGGGCATCATCCCGGGTGCGGTGGTCTACACCTCCGTCGGCGCGGGCCTGGGCGAGGTGTTCGAGCGTGGCGAGACGCCGGACCTGGGCATCATCTTTGCCCCGCATGTGATTCTGCCCATCCTCGGGCTGGCGGCCCTGTCCGCCCTGCCGATCCTGCTCAAGGCCCTGCGTGGCCGGAAGGGGATCTGAGATGGAAAAGCTGACATGTGATCTGCTGATCCTCGGCGCCGGGTCCGGTGGCCTGTCGGTGGCCGCGGGGGCCAGCCAGATGGGCGCCGACGTGATCCTGCTTGAAGGTCACAAGATGGGTGGCGACTGCCTGAATTACGGCTGCGTGCCGTCCAAGGCGCTGATTGCCAGTGCCAAGGTGGCGCACGGGATGGAGCATGCCGCCGTCTATGGCGTGGCCAATGCCGTGCCACATGTCGATTACGCCGCGGCCCAGGACCATGTCGCCGATGTGATTTCCCAGATCGAACCGGTGGATAGCCAGGAGCGGTTCGAGGGCTTTGGCGTGCGGGTGATCCGCGAATACGGGCGTTTCGTGTCCGACCGCGAGGTCGAGGCTGGCAATTACCGTATCACCGCGCGGCGAATCGTGCTCGCCACCGGGTCTTCTCCGCTGGTGCCGCCGATCCCTGGCATGGACGGCGTGCCCTACCTGACCAATGAAACCCTGTGGAAGCTGCGTGAGCGTCCCGAACACCTGCTGATCATCGGCGGCGGGCCCATCGGGATGGAAATGGCGCAGGCGCATCGGCGATTGGGCTGTGCGGTGACAGTGATCGAAGGCGCAAGGGCGCTGGGCAAGGATGATCCGGAACTGGCCGGGATCGTGTTGGAGACCCTGCGGGAGGAAGGCATCGAGATCGCCGAAGAGGCTCTGGCACAGGAGGTGCGGGGACAGGCGGGCGCCATCGAGGTCGAAGTGAAGGACGGGCGCGTGTTCCGGGGCTCTCACCTGCTGGTGGCAGTTGGGCGCAAACCCAACATCGACAGGCTGAACCTCGAAGCCGCCGGGATCGAGACCACCAAGACGGGCATCAAGGTGGATGCCAGTCTAAAGAGCACCAACTCTCGCGTTTACGCCATTGGCGACGTGGCGGGCGGAATGCAGTTTACCCATGTGGCCGGCTATCATGCCGGGATCGTCATCCGCTCTGCCCTGCTGGGGCTGCCAGCCAAGGCCAAGACGGATCACATCCCCTGGGCCACCTACACAAGCCCGGAACTGGCGCAGGTCGGCCTGACAGAGGACGCGGCGCGAAAGGCCCACGGCGACCGGATGGAAGTCGCGCGGTTCGACTACCACCACAATGACCGGGCCATCGCCGAGCGCAGGACGCGCGGTGTCATCAAGGTCATGGTGGTCAAGGGGCGCCCCGTCGGTGTGTCGATCGTGGGCCATCAGGCCGGGGAGCTGATCAATCTCTGGTCGCTGGTGATCGCAAACCGGCTCAAGATGAGCGCGGTTTCGAACATGGTTTCGCCCTATCCGACCATCGGGGAGATTAACAAACGGGCCGCGGGGGCCTATTTCTCCCCCAGGCTGTTCGAGAACGAGACGGTCAAGAAAGTGGTGCGGCTGGTCCAGCGCTGGCTGCCCTGAGTACGGTAGGACATGGTCAACTCGCTTTCCGGACGATTCCTGATCCTCACCATCATCTTCGTGATGGTGGCAGAGGTGCTGATCTTTGTCCCCTCCGTGGCGCGCTTCCGCGAGGACTACCTGCTGGCCCGGCTGGAACGGGCGCAGATCGCTTCTCTGGCCTTGCTGGCCGACGACATGATCGAACCGGAGCTGGAAAAAGAACTGCTGGACAACGCGGGCGTCTTCAACGTGGTGCTGCGGCGTGACGAGATCCGGCAATTGATGCTGTCATCGCCGATCCCGGGTGAGGTGGCGCAGACCTTCGACCTGCGCGACGCTTCGGCCTGGGTGCTGATGCGGGACGCGATCCTCTGCCTGGTCGACAGCGAATGGACGGTGATCCGTGTGATCGGCGATCCCTTCCGCGATGGAGGCGAATTGATCGAGGTCACGATGGACGGCGGGCCGCTGCGGACCGCGATGATCGACTACGGGCTGCGCATCCTGCTGCTGTCGGCGGCGATCTCGATCATCACGGCCGGGCTGTTGTTCCTGGCTGTGCGGTCCTTGCTGGTCAAGCCGATCAAGGGGGTCGTGGGCCATATCGGCGCCTATGCCGAGGCGCCCGAGGACGCGCGGCGGATTATCAAGCCCTCTGCCACGGTCCGAGAGCTGCGCGAGGCAGAGGAATCGCTGCAATCCCTGCAGACCCAGCTGACCCAGGCCCTGCGCCAGAAGGACCGGCTTGCGCAGCTGGGCGGCGCCGTGGCGCGGGTCAGCCATGACCTGCGCAACATCCTGACCAGTGCGCAGTTGTTCACCGACCGGATCGAGATGTCCGAAGATCCGGCGGTCAAGCGAATGGCACCCAAGCTGGTCAACTCGATCACCCGGGCGGTCTCTCTTTGCGAGAGCACGCTGGCCTTTGGGCGCGCCGAGGAACCGGCGCCGGTGATGACCCTGTTCAACCTGGCCGAACTGACCAACGAGGTGCTCGAGGCCGAAAGGCTGGCGATCGGCGAGGCGGATGTCTCGCTGAGCGAGGATATCCCGGCCGGGTTGATGGTGCGGGGCGATCCGGAACAGATCTACCGTGCCCTGTCGAACATGGTCCGCAACGCACGGCAGGCCATCGTTGCGACCTCGCAACCGGGAGAGATCAACATTGCCGCGCGGATCGAGGATGCGGATTGGGTCATCACGGTGACCGACACGGGCCCGGGCCTGCCGCCCAAGGCGCGCGATCACCTGTTCCAGCCCTTCCAGGGCGGCGTGCGCAAGGGGGGCTCGGGGCTGGGCCTTGCCATCGTGGCGGAACTGGTGCGCGGACACGGTGGCAACCTGAGGCTGGCGCGCAGCGACGAGACCGGCACCTGCTTCGAGATCCGTCTGCCGATGGGAGACGTGGGCTGACGACCGGGGTTTCCGGTGCCGGGCGGGCTGCGCGGAAATTCTTTGGGCCGATCGAAAAAAATCCGCGGATTGCCCCTTGCATCGTGCAGAGGTGGGAGGTACATGCAGCCCTCACGGACCGATAGCTCAGCTGGATAGAGTACTTGACTACGAATCAAGGGGTCGGGGGTTCGAATCCTCCTCGGTCCGCCACTTGCCCCTGATAACATTGGGAAAAGTGGCGGTTTGGCGGTTTTACCCACCTAAATACCCACCATGCTGAAAACGCTTGAACGCAAAGCGATGCGACACGGGGGTATGCTCAATCCTGCCAGCTTTCGGCATAGGGACCGGCGCGGGCAGGCTTTTGCGAGCATCCACAAAATCGGGTTTGATTGCCGGGCTGTCGAAGTGACACCCCATACCGCGCAGCGGGTTTGATTGTTTTTCAAACCGCCGAGGCAGTAACAGCCCATGGCGAGGGCGCGGCCTGAAACCTCACGTTTTGTCACCCTCTTTGCGGCAAAGCCGCCAGCGCGCCCAGCGTTGCCGCTGCGCTTCGCGAATGCGCTCGATGCCTTCCGGGGTTCTGGCGCCGGTCGATTTCCCGCCGTGAAACTTGCAGCGGCGCCTGCCCGGTTCGGACTTCGCACGGCAGGGTGTTCCCTTGCGCGTCCGCGCGCCGCAGATAACCCGTCGCTTGGCCCTGACTGTTTCGCATTGAACTTGCAGTCGCCGGACGTGCACAAGAAACGCGGCCTCACGCGCCGCGTCCTCGGCGGCCAGCATATCAGCCCAAGCCGCCCGCGCGCGGGTGACTGCGGGTGTATCCGGCAGGTCCAGGACTGTGGCCATGCGTTCAACGGCCCAGGCGCGCAAGTCCACCACGGGTTTGCATTCCCAATAGCTGACGGCGTGGCGCCCGCATCCGGCCTGCCGGGCCAATTCGGTTTGCGACAGCCCGGCACGCTCGCGGATTGCTGCGAGTTCCGCCCCGGTCACGCGCCTGCCCTCACAGAACGTCTTTGCCGCGCGGCGGCCTTGCGGCAGGCTTCGCGGCAATAGAGGGCGTCTGCGCACATAGTCGGGCAGAGTGTCGCCGCACCAGCGGCAATGCCAGTCTCGCCGCATCAGGCGTTTCAGTATGGCAATCGCACGGGCTTTTCGGTTCCCGCCGTTGCCGGTCCAAAGATACGAATGATAGCTGGCACGGGGGCTGCTTGGGTCGCTATCGACAATCCAGAAGGCGTGTGGGTCGGGTCCGGGCATCTTGATCCGTTTGATTTATTGCGCACCAAAGCCGGGTCAGCATCTTGAAATAAAAGGATAGCATTTTTTGACCCACTGCGCAGTCACAACGCAAAGTGGCCCTTGTCGTCAATGCGCGCCTGCCCCAGGGCAGTCAGGCTTTCCGGAAGCGGTCGCGCGGTCGCGTGCACGGCCTCGTTTGAATTGGCGGGCCACCTGTTCCGGGGTTGCTTCGCCCAGGTCGGACAGGGCTTCGCGCACGGTGGCGATATGTTCCGGCAGGGATTTCGGGAAAGGTGGCTTGGTCGCAGTTTCCTTGGGGCCAAGGGCCATTGCGTCCTGTTCCTTTTCCTTTGCCACGCGGCCCTCGGGGTTCTGGTATTCGGGGCGCATCTTGGGATAGGGGCGATCTCTGATCGCGGTATCCTTCGTGGGTACATGGATGATCGTGGGCGAACGTGTGGCCTGGCCAACCTGCCTGACGCCGAGGCCCCGGTCATTCAAGAAGGGGACAAAGGGGGGGCAGAAGCGCGCGGCCATAACCTCAAAACAACGCTTCTTCCCGACGTGCTACGGACCCGAGTTCGTCGCCCAGGCTGTCCGGGACTGGATCGCAGCCGTCGGCGCCAAGACGGCCTACATCGAGCCGGGATCGCCTTGGGAGAATGGCTACTGCGAGAGCTTCAACGCACGTTTCCGAGACGAGCTGCTCGACGGTGAAATCTTCTACAGCCTGCGCGAGGCGCAAATCCTGATCGAACAATGGCGAAAACACTATAACACCAAGCGACCTCACAGTGCTCTGGGCTACCGCCCGCCGGCTCCGGAAACCATCGTCCCGATGGACCAAAGGCCGACCATGCACTAACACTCAACGCGGACCACTCAGGTGGGGCGGATCATCACCAGAACGGCTGTACCAAGTTCGAATTTGGTCCTTGCAGACAAAGGCACCTTGGCAACCCCAACTCCTTGGGGAGCGCGGCTGCCAAATCGCCCGTCATGCCCAGACTGGCCGCCCTTTTGGCGCCGTTGACACAACAATGCCCCTCAGCGCCCCCGACTGTCGTCGCTACGCCAAACAATAGACACATTCGACTAGCATTATTCATTTAAATAAGGATGAATCACATGAAAGTCCGGTTCGAACCCGCTTTGCCAGATTTGAGCTACACCATCCAGGCACCTCTTCTGGTTGACCTCGAGGGCGCGGGATGTTTCTGGGCTGAGTCCTGGTCGCTTGAGCATGTGACGCGTCCGATATCGGTCCCCCGACTTAGCGGCGAAGCCACGATCACCATCCCCTTCCAGGGCTTCGGCATTACATTGCAAGCCAGGTTGGCCTATGACCCCGATATCGACGGCTTCCGGTTTTCGGCCATTGGCCAGCGTGAGTCCGAAGTCTTGGCCAACTTCTACCGACAATTGGCAACGGGCCGGGCGATGACGATGGACCGCATGATCCTTGCGATGGACGCGCCTGTCGAAAAAATCTCGATGGAACAAACTCCGAAGGAAGTCGCGGCGGAGACGCGCCGTGCCTTGCCACGCCCGACGCGGGTCCTGACGGCGGTCGCCATCTACGCGCTTTTTGCCTTCTTCGCATACAAGCCTGTTGTTCTCCCCATCTACCAGGCCCTGAGTGTCGGTCCGGCCTCTGCCGAGACGCAGAAGAACTGATGCCCGAAACCAGCTGGCTTCCCGCGGATCCCTATGGCGACATCGCCGAACGTATGAGGGTCCATCAGGCCCCGATTCCCGGGAGCAAATGGCGTCTTCGGGACATGCTGGCCCTGGCGGGCATGGTTCTGCTTGGTCTGCTTTGCGTCGTCTTGATCCCGGGGTTCCTCTACGATGTGGAGCACCAAGAGATCACCTGGGTCCTGGGTCTTCTGGGCATATGGCGGTATGGCTGGTGGTTCAACCACGCACAACGCGCCCGCCGTTACGAAAGGGACAAGTTCCCGGGCATTCGCAGTCACTGTGACCGGATCTGGAACGGCGGGTGGCGACCACGGCACCTGCATGTCCAGATGACGACCTACTACGAAGAAGAGGCCATCACGCGCCACGTGATCAAGGCACTTCTGGATCAGATCCGCGAAATAGGCGTACCTGCGACCATCTGGGTCGGCAGTGGTGCGCGTCACGACGAACGCATCATCGAAGAAGTTGTCTGGGAACATGGCGCCGATCTTGACGCAGAAGTAGCGTTCATCCGCCAGAACCAGCCTGGCAAGCGGATGGCAATTGGCCTTGTGATGCGCGCCATCATTCGTACCGCTCCAGACGACGATGACCTGATCCTGTTCATGGATGGCGACGCCATTCTGGGCCCTGGTGTCCTGGCGCGGTGCTGCGCCATGTTCGGCGCGGATGCCAAGCTCGAGGCCCTGACGACGGACGAAGAGGCCATCACTTATGGACCGTCCTGGATGCGCCGCTGGCTGAACATGCGTTTCGCACAACGCCGGCTCGCCATGCAGAGCCACGCCATGAGCGACAAGGTCCTGACCCTAACCGGACGGATGAGCATGTTCCGGGCGCGGCAGATCTGCAATTTGTCCTTTGTCCGGACCATCGAAGCGGATTTCCTCGATCATTGGCTCTGGGGGCGTTTCCGCTTCCTCTCCGGGGACGACAAGAGCACCTGGTACTTCCTGCTCGGACGTGGGGCAAAGATGCTCTACGTGCCGGACGTCTGCGTCTATACCGTCGAAGTCATCAAGGGCAGCGGTCGGGACCGGATGGTCCAGAACCTGCGCCGCTGGTCCGGCAACATGCTGCGCAATGGTGCACGCGCGTTGCAACTGGGGCCGGGGAAAGTCGGCTGGTTCATCTGGTGGTGCGTGCTGGATCAGCGTCTTGCGATCTGGACCATGCTGGTCAGCCCGACATTGATCCTGCTCTCGCTGATCCTTGACCCGGGCTATGTCTGGATCGCCCTGTCATGGATCCTGGTGTCCCGCCTGGTGCTCAGCCTGTTCCTCTTCCGGTATGCCAAGCGGCCGGATCTGACATGGCCTTTCCTGCTGTATGCCAACCAGCTTTTGAATGCTTCGGTGAAGTCTTTCATGATCTTCTTTCCACACAAGCAGCGCTGGGCCAACCGGGGCGGTCAGAGAGCTCAGCACGAAGTCAGCCTTGCCTACCGGGCCAAGTCTGCCGTCGCGCTTTTCCAGTTCGTCACGGTTGCCCTTGTCTTCATACAAGTAGTGGCACTGGTCTTGGGCTCCGGCGCATTGTTCCAGACGTTCTGAACCCCGTTCAGATCGAGGGCCCGACGTGACGCCGGAAGACCTGGCCTGCCTTTCCCTTTTGGTGACGATGTCCGGTTTCAAACACCAGAGGCATCCGAATTTTCGCTTTATCGTCAATAAGTTGAGGCGAGTCCTGCAAATCCTAACATATTCTTAATAGCGTCCAATTTCGACCACAATGAAGGTTGATTGTCCAACTTAAAGAAACAGAAATCGAGGTAATGAGCAAATGTTGGACGCTGTCTCTGCGAACTGGCATTCAGATGTGTCGAGGGGGTTCCAGCCCTATCTGGTTCCGGACCACAAACCGCGCATCAGCGTCGTCGGTCTCGGCTACGTCGGATCGGTGACCGCTGGATGTCTTGCATCGCTCGGCCACCAGGTCGTTGGCGTGGACGTCGATCCGCTCAAGATCGCGAACGTCATGGAAGGCAAATCCCCGATTCACGAAGCGGGCCTCGATGACCTGTTGGCCGACGGCGTCAAGTGCGGGGCAATCTCTGCCACCGACGACCTCTGTGCGGCCGTTGCCGGTACGGATGCGACCTTTGTTTCCGTCGGCACGCCGACCGCCTCCGATGGCTCTTGTGACTTGCGTTACATCGAAAGCGTGGCCGATACGATCGGTGCCGCCATCGCAACCAAGAAGAGCTTTCACGTGGTCGTTTTGCGGTGCTCTGTCCCGCCGGGAACCACGATGAACGTCATGGCACGCCGGATCGAGCAAGCGTCACGCAAGGCGGCCGGCGTCGACTTCGGCATTGCCTTTGTTCCCGAATTCTTGCGCGAAGGTGTCGCGGTAGATGACTTCCGGACGCCGCCCAAGACGGTCATCGGCGCGTCGGATGAACGCTCTGTCGCAATCGTGGCCCGGATCTTCGAGCCCGTCGATGCCAAGCCGATCCTGACCGAAATCGAAACCGCCGAACTGGTCAAATACGTCGACAATGTCTGGCACGCGAACAAGGTCTGCTTCGCAAACGAGATCGGTCGCCTGTCCAAGGCCCTGAATATCGACGGAAGAGACGTCATGGACATCTTTTGCCAGGACACCAAGCTGAATTTGTCGCCCTATTACCTAAAGCCGGGCTTCGCCTACGGCGGGTCCTGCCTGCCCAAGGAAGTGCGGGCGATGAACCATTTGGCGCAGAGCCGAAACGTGGACCTGCCCCTGATCGGTAGCCTTGATCAGTCCAACCTGGCGCAGATCGACCGGGCCGTTGCCATGCTTCTTGCCGCGCGACCCCGCAAGGTGGCCGTACTTGGCCTTGCCTTCAAGCCCGGCACCAACGACCTGCGCGAAAGCCCGATCCTGGACGTGATCGCCCAGCTTCAGGAAAAAGGCATCGCCGTCAGCGCGCATGACCACTTCGTGACATCTGACAATGTTGCCGAAAGTGCGCGCCACGCGGCCTCGACGAAACCGGGTTTGCAAGACCTCTGCCAGCAGTTGCCGCAGCTTCTGAGCGAAGACATCGCGGACACGCTTCAGGACGCGGATGCGGTGATCGTGACCCACGCCCTGCCTGAATACCGCCAGGCGGCGCAGGACGTGTTTGTTCCGGTCATCGACGTTGCTCGCCTGTTTGCCGGACAGACCGAACCCGCGCACTGCCAAGGCATCGGCTGGTAACCAGTTTGCGGGCCGACAGGCGGAGCCGCGCAATACAATTCATTCGGAGCGAAAGACCATGCCAGTACCCAAAGCCGCCAAGACTCTTGCGAAGTCGGCCGGCACATCCGGCAACGTCCCACGCGGGCCAATTCCCGACCTCGATCTTGCCCCACCAACCGAAGCCCACTTGCTGAAATGGGCGCGCTCGCTTGACGCGGCCCACCCCGGGCACAAGGGGCAAGGTAAGTGGTTGCCCTCTCTGGACGAGATTCCGGAATCCTTCCTGGATCGCATTTCCAAGATCGGCGCGTCGGTTTCGGTAAGCCCTTCGGGCCTGTTCCTGCGCACCGTTGATATGCATCTGGAACCTGTACAGGTTTCGATCGGTCCCGACGGAATAAGCTTTGCCGAAGACCGAGGCCTGTTCACTGTCGAAGACGATTTCGTCTTTCTGTCTCCGTCGGAAACGGAACGCGATGCCAAGGACGGGGACGACACGGTCATCCTGCTTGCCGGTGGCGCATCCGGGCCTGTCTTCGGCAACTCGGGCAATGATACGGTTCTTGGCAACGCGGCGGATGACAGCCTTTTCGGCGACTCTGGCGAGGACCTTCTGGTGGGTGGTTCCGGCGCGGACAAATTGTCCGGTGGCGATGACGCAGACACCTTGCAAGGTGGCGACGGCGCTGACTTGCTGAAAGGTGGCAAGGACAATGACCTGCTCGACGGCGGCGCGGGCGAGGATCGGCTATACGGAGACACAGGCGATGACAGCCTGTATGGCGGTGACGACGTGGACATGATCTACGGCGGCAACGGCAATGACTTGATCGACGGTGGCGATGGATCAGACAACCTCTTTGGCGGCAAGGATAACGATACCCTGATCGGATCTGCCGGCAATGACCTGCTCGAAGGCCAAAGCGGCAATGATTCCATGAGCGGTGGCGACGGAGACGATACGCTCATCGGGACCTCGGGAGACGATACCCTGATCGGCGGGTTTGGCGCAGACAGCCTGTCGGGCGGCTCTGGGACCGATTGGTTTGTCTTCGATGCCGAAACCAGCGACGGATCCAGCGACACCATCATTGATTTGAACGCGGACGATATCATAGTCCTTGCTGGTTTCGATGAACTGTTGGCGGCAGCAGATCCCCTGCTAATGCTTGCCGACGCCTTCATCGTGCAGCCATCGGGCGATGGTCTCTTGCAGTTTGGCGATCTGCATATATCGATCGAAAACAGCAAAATGCTCGACGAAGCCAGCTTCGAAGAGCTTGTGATCAGCGCTATTCAGATCGCCTGAAGCGTGACCGCCCGGTGAAGGTGCTCTGGCAGGGCGTCGGCGGTCCCGCTTACGCTGCCTGCGCAGCGTAACTCCAAGGCATCAGTTCGTCGAGACGGTTGGTCTTGTGGTCAGCGATGCGCCCGAGCACACAGGTCAGCCAGGCTTGGGGATCTATGCCGTTCAACTTGGCGGTCTCGATGACGGTGGAGGCGATGGCCATGGCTTCTCCGCCGCCCTTAGAACCGGCAAACATCCAGTTTTTCCTGCCTATAGCCACAGGCTTCATCCCTCGTCGGTCGATCCAGCCCCATATCATCCTCACATCTGGTCACTGCAGGTTAGGTCAAATCTTGCAAACCTTTTGATCAAGATTCAAGCCGCTGCCTCCTCTTTCAGCACCACGACCGCCTTTCACCCGGCCCGTGGCGGTCCCAATTCGACAGCGTGCGCCAATCGTCCTGCGACACGACGCGGCCCGTCCAGGTCAATGGGCGGCCACCAGGGGACTTGCCGTGCGGGAAAGGTTCTCCGTCCAGCCATGAAGGGGGGACGGGGCGCGCCGGGGTCGCGGGCGGGCGTGTTGCGACACTTGCGACAATCGCGACACGGGGCGCGGATCCGGGGCTTGTGTCGCAGGTGTCGCGATTGTCGCAGCGGGTCGAGCCTTGGGGGCGGGTTCTGTGACGCCTTCGATTTCAGCAAGCGCAGCGGACACATCAAACCACATCGCCGCCACCCTTCACGATTGCCCACGCTTTATTCCGCGCAGCCCCGCGCACCACCGTTCCAGGGGCGAGCGGCGCAATCCATTCGTGCCGCTCAAGGATGCCCAGAGCGGCACGGGCCTTCGGGCTTTCGCGAAGCGGGTTCGGCCCGAGCCGCACCACGTCGCGCACCATGACGTCAGAATGTTCCCAGCTTTCCAGCAGCCATTTGCGCAGTGCTTCGGCCCGGTCGATTTCTTGTGATACCGTCGCAGCGTCGGCCAATCGCACCGCCTCGGACAGGTAGAATTGCGCAAGCGCGATGCCCTCGCCCATGTCCCGCGCAGTGACGGAAGGTGCATCCAGGTCGCGCCATAGCGTCAGCACACCCGCGATGCGCGCGGCTTGTTCCGCCGCCTTGCTGGCATAGCCGGTGACGTTTGCGAGGTCGCCACTGGGGGCCTGCGCGGCCTCGATTGCATCGGCAAAGCGGACCAGCAACGCGCGGGCCTCGGGGGCGAGCGGCAGTACGCGGGGCAAGAGTTCGCGGGTTTCGTCGTCCATCGGCAAGGGTGTTTCCAGTATCGTGCGCAGCCGTTGCCCGAAGCCCGCCACGGTCACGGAATCGCCCCGTGCGTTCGCGTGAAGGCGCGTGCCGATGGTCGAAGGGGGTTCGCTAATCAGGAAGCGCGGCAGAAAGCCCGTATCCGCCGCCATCCGGTCGGCGATGAAGGCGCGTGCGACGGCGGGCTGCACCATCAGGTGAACCGCCAGCCTGCGCCCGTATAGCGTTGCGTGTCCGTCACCGGCCCGCGTGCGGCGTACCGGGTTGCCCTGCCAAAGGTCATTCAGGGCAGCCAGCGTCTTTTGCCGGTTGTCATTGTTCATCGCGTGCCCGCCCAGGAATTGCCCGCCTTCGTCCGAGAAGATGCCCAGTGACGGTTGTCCCGTGGCGAAAAGCCGGGTCAGCCCCTCGAAGGTCGGTTCGGTCACGGTGCGGTCGGCGCTGGGCGGTGCCGCCGGTTCCGCCCCGAGCGCGTCAAGGTCGGCCTGCGCAGCGGTGCGCTTTTCTCCCTTGCTCTTCTTGGCCTCGGCAAGGATGCGGTCGCGCTCGCCTTTCCATAGCGCGTGCGCATTCTGCCAAGCCGTAAAGGCTTCGCGCTGGGCCTTGCCCTGTTCCCTATCGTGGTCGCGCAGGGCGGCCATCAGCGGCCCGTCACAGCTCGATTTACGTTCGCCACTGCGGGCGATGGTCAGGGCGTAGAGAGACACGGGACGCGGCCCGCCCAGCGTTTCCACATTCGCAAAACCCTGCACCGCCAGCGATGCCACCGCCAGGGCCGAAGCCGCCGGGATTGCGACGGGGGCCTGCGCCATGCCCTGCACCGCTTCCACCGCCTCGCGCAATGGTCCGAGATGGGTGACGGGATACTGCGCGCCGAGGGCAATCTCGCGCACCAGCGGTTGCGGTCCTTCGGGTGTGAACGGGATGGGTTCGGCGGGATTGAAGGCGGTCATGCGCGCGTCCCTTTCATCATGAGAATATCATTCCAGTCGTGGCCATCGAGGGCGGGCAAAAGCGACACGGCCCAGCCGGTCGCGTGTGCCCGTTCGGCCAGAGCGTGCGCAGCCGCGCGGCCCGCCGGGTCGCCATCGGGGGCGATGGTTAGTCGCCCGGCGTCGGGCGGAAGTCGCAGCCCGCGCATTCCAGAGGTGGAGAGCGCCGCCCAGATGGTCGCAGGTGCGCGCAGAAGGCCACAGGCAAGGCTCAGGGCGGTTTCTATGCCCTCAGCCACCACCAACGAACCTTGGGCTTCAGCGAGCCGCACAGCGCCGCCTGCGGTTGCCCCCAGCATGGCCTTGTTTGGCTCGATTGCCGCTTTTTCCGAGGTGTCCATGGAAAGGTAGGTTCTGTGGACCGCAAAACCGTTGCCGCCCTCAACCACCGCGATCAGGGCGGGATAGCGTTTCGCTGTGGCACCGTGCCAGCAGGCCGGATGATAACGGAGTTTATCGGGCAGATCGCAGGTGATGCCGCGTCCGCGCAGGTAACTTTCTGCCACGGTTCCGGCCAATGGCTGCGCCTCTTGCCAGTTTTGCCGCGCAATACGCGCGCGGCGTGCGGTTTCGTTTCGCTGTTCCGCTTCGCGGCGGGCAAGTTTCACTGGATCCGGCGCGCGATACTCTCCGGGGACAACGCCAGCCGCCGCCAGAATGTCGCGAAAACCGCAGTCCAACCGCTTGCAGTTCGCCAGCAACCGCCCGGCCTCGCCATCACGCAACGTCAGGGCGTTTTGATCCTTCCGGCGTTCGGGCTGGCAAACCGGGCAAGGCGCGGTGCCATAGGTGCGAAGCCACTTGCCGCCAAGGCGGTTTGTCATGTCGCGTGCGTCAGTCATTGCCTGCCCCCCAGATCAGGGCGGCGACGGCCTGCGCCTGTGCTTCGGTCAGGCCGTGCAAGCGGCGGAGATAGAAGATTTGCAGCCGGTTCATGACTGGCCCTCGCTTTCCTGTATGCAGGAAAGGATTTCGCTATCCAGCCACCAGCGCTTGTGCCTGCCGGGGTGCTCGCCTTCATGGCTTTCCCAGGCATCGGCAATCGGGATGCCGTGAACGTGCTTGGCCTGCCAGATATAGGCCGCCCATCGCGGCCCCAATGCTTCGCGTCCGGTGCGGCCCGCCGGGCCAGCTTTCCGCAGTTCCTCGATTGCCCATCTCACACGTCCGCCAATATTGACGGTTTGCGTTTCACCATTGGGGTCAGGATTCGTTCTCTCTCAAAGCCAGAAGATTACGGTCGCAGCAAGTGCGATTGCTGAGAAGAAGGTTCGTGGGCAGCGGTCATAACGGGTCGCAACCCTCCTCCAGTCCTTGAGCCTGCCGAACATGATCTCGATCCGGTTGCGACGTTTGTATCTGCGCTTGTCGTACCGGACGGGCGTCTTCCGTTTCTTCCGGCCCGGGATGCAAGGATGTATCTTCTTGTCCTGCAAGGCTTCTCGAAACCAATCGGCATCATAGCCACGATCTCCGAGCAGCCACTTCACCTTGGGCAACCCGCTGACCAGGGCACGCGCCCCGATGTAATCGCTGACGGGACCGGCAGTCAGGAACAGGTCGATGGGTCGGCCCCGGCTGTCGCAGATGGCGTGCAGTTTCGTGTTCATGCCGCCCTTGGTTCGGCCAATCAGGCGTCCACGCCCCCCTTTTTGACGCCCAGGCTGGACGCCGTACGATGGGCCTTCAGATGAGTTGCGTCGATCATCACGGTCGTCTCCTCACCGTGCTCGGCCGCCAACCCCGCCATGATCCGGGCGAAGACACCCCTGTCGCTCCAACGCTTCCAGCGGTTGTAGAGCGTTTTGTGCGGGCCGTATTCCTTTGGCGCATCTCGCCACCGCAAACCATTGCGATTGATGAAGATAATCCCGCTCAGGACACGCCGGTCATCAACCCTGGGCTTGCCGTGCGACTTAGGGAAGTAAGGCTCCAGACGCGCCATCTGCGCATCGCTCAACCAGAAAAGATCAGACATGTTCACCGCTCATTTTCGAACGGTGAATCATGCTCGCCCAACCAAATCAATGGGTCCTGACCCTAGCCAATCCTCACCACATCAGCCCCAACCCGGTCCTTCCCGGTCAGGTAATCTGCCCAAGCCGTCATCATCGCACGGCGTTTTTCAACCATGTCCCCGCGCCGGTAAGACGCCTCCACGGCATTGCTCACCTTGTGCGCCAAGGCCACCTCGGCCATGTCACCAGGGAAATGCGTGCGCTCGGCCACCCAATCGCGGAAGGTGCTGCGCAGCCCGTGCGGTGCCGCCGGGCGTTTGCTTACCCGGTCCACGAAACCCGGCCCACCTGCATCAACGTCAGCCTTGTGCAGCCGTTTCATGGCCGCGCTCAGGGTCATGTCGGACATTTCGCCTCCACGCGGCGCCGGAAAAACCAGCGGGTTATCCTCGAAACGCGGCAGAGCCTCCAAGAGCGCCACGGCCTCGGGCGTCAACGGCACGCGGTGCTCCCGATCCATCTTCATGCGCGCCGCCGGAATGACCCAAAGCCCCGCGTCCAGGTCGATTTCCTCCCAGACAGCGCCGCGCACCTCTTTGGAGCGGGAAGCGGTCAGGGCGGCAAATTCCAAGGCGCGTGCGCCCGTGCCATCGCGTTTTCGCAGCGCTGCAAGCCAGCGCGGCGCTTCGTCGATCTGCACAGCCGGTTGATTGTCCTGTTTCGCCACCTTCGCGGCGGCGGGCAGAAGCTCTTTGAGGTTTCCAGCCCAACGGGCGGGATTATCGCCAGAGCGGTGCCCGGCCACTGTGGCCCATGACAGTACGCTTTCAATCCGTCCGCGCAGGCGGGATGCGGTTTCGGTCTTGCTCTGCCAGATCGGTTCAAGAACGCGCAAAACATCCTGCACCGTGATTTCATCCACCAGCATTTTGCCAAGTTCAGGCATGGCGTAGGTCTGCAAGGTGTTCTGCCATTGCTGGCGATGCTTGGCGTTCTTGAAGGCGTCCAGCTTCGCCGCAAGGTATTTGTCGGTTGCATCCGCAAAGGTCAGCCCGCGCCGCTGCGCCGCCGCCAGTGCGGCCTGCGCTGCCTTGCGTTCCTCCACAGGGTCGATGCCCTGCCGGATCTTGTCCTTGGCTTCCCGTGCGCGTTCACGGGCTTGCGCAAGGGTTACATCGGGAAAGCCGCCCAAGCCGATTTCGCGGCGCTTGCCTCCCACGGATACCCGCAGCAGCCATGTGCGCCCGCCGTTCGGGGTGATTTGCAGGTTGAGGCCCGATACCCCACCCACGGCAAAGAGCGCGTTGCTTCCCCTTCCGGGGTGCTGCAACCTTTTTACATCTAGTGCAGACAGTTCCTTGGCAACACGCGGCAAAGGGCCGACTCCAACTTACCCACCTAAAAAGAGTGCGATTTCTTGCAAAGTTTGGCGGGTTGGAATCGCAAATTTTCTCCGTACAAGCCTGTATTGAAACGACGAATTGCGGCGGGGTCCGAAAAGTCGCAACCTAACTCTGGCGGTTCCTCGGTCCGCCACTTACCCCGCCTAGCCCGCTCAACGCGGCACTGGCAGCGGGGAGGTCCCTTGCCAGCCACTCTCTCCACTACCAGACATAGCAGACGTCGAACCCTACCAAGCGCACCATCTGTCGCACTTTGGCGTCAGTTCCGCCGTTGTCCGGAACGCACATTTGACCTAGCGTGCCCGCGAATTTGCGTCGTACTGGTAGCCTTCTGATGAGTAACACTTTTTCGGCCTCTTCGCAGGTGAAAGCCGGCACGGCCGCCATGCAATCAGCCGCTCAGCCTTTGCCCGATCTTGTCCTTGCGGATGGCTATGTCGCCGTCGAGGGAGAGGTCGGCCCAACCGGCGGGATGATCTTTCACGGTGATTTCCTGCACTCGGGCGGGACCATCGCGAACCAGGGGGATGCCGACGCGCCGCCCTTTACCTTTGGCATCTACCTGTCGACCGACCCAGAGGTGACAGCTGATGATCTGCTGATCGGATCCTGGACCTATACCGGCTATCAGAACGTCATCGACACCTACCACTTCGAGCATTTCACCGGCCCGCCGATCGAGATCGACTATGATGCCTTGGGCCTGCAGCCGGGAACCTACTATATCGCCCTCCTGGTCGACCCGGAGAACGAGATCGCCGAGTCGGACGAGACCAACAACGCCTCGACCCCGCGTGAGGTGACGGTTCACGAAGACCAGCGGATCACGGATTTCTATGTCGACCTGTCCTTCCTGGCGGGGGACCAAGCTGGGCCGCTTGATTTCGTTGTCTTCGGTGGCAATCTGGGCAACCGCCCGATGCAGGCCTTCGAACTGCGGGTCTATGCCTCGGGTGAGGACAGGATGTCACCCGACGCTGCCGAGGTGGCCGTTCTGCCCGGAGAGGTCGGCGGCGCGCAGATTTATCCCTTCACGTTTTCGCCCGACCAGTTCCGGTCATTCACCGCCGACCTCTATCTGTTCGGGTGGATCGTGCCAGGACCGTTCGAGGAGATCATCGACAACAACCTGACAGAGGGACATTACGTTCAGCCCAACTATCACACCGAAGGCACGCGCATGTTCGGCGATGCCGATGACGAGTACCTGATCGGTTCGGCGTCCGGCAATTACATGAACGGGGCTGCGGGCGACGACCTTGTGACCGGTATGGCCGGGACTGACGTGCTGGTCGGCGGGGCAGGGGCCGATGTCCTGCGCGGTGGACTCGATCGAGACTACCTGATCGGGGATGAGCGCGGCCTCTACGGGATCGAGATCTCTGCCCAGATCTATCGCCTGTACCTTGCCGTTTTCGGACGAGAGCCGGATGCGAACGGGCACCAGGAATGGCTGACCCGCCTGGCGTCGGGCGCCATGACCCACGAGACGATCGCCGAGGCCTTCATGGGGTCGCGCGAGTTTCGCGACACCTACGGCGACACGGATGATCTCGATTTCGTCGGGTTGCTCTATCTCAACGTCTTCAACCGGGTGCCAACCGAAGAGGATGCCCAGGCCTGGGTGGACCGGATGGAGGCCGGAATGTCACGGACGGCGGTGGTCCGGCATTTCGCCGAAAGCCCAGAACATGTGACCCGCACGGAGGCGGCGCAGGCGGTCTTCGACGAATTCCACGATCCGACAACCTGGGCGGATGACGTCTATCGCCTGTATCGCGCGGTCTTTGACCGTGACCCGGACTATGGCGGCTTCTCGGGCTGGGTCGAGAAACTGTCCAACGGTTGGGATTTCGGCGGAACGGTCGCCTTTTTCGTCGGATCGGCAGAGTTCCAGGCCACCTATGGCGACACCACGGACGCGGAGTTCGTGACTCTGCTTTACAACAACGTGCTGGACCGAAACCCGGATCCCGGCGGTTTTGCGACCTGGGTCGGGCTGCTGGAAGACGGGGCCAGCCGCGTCGCTGTGGTCCGGCATTTCATGGACAGCCCGGAATTCGTGGAAAACACCGGCCCGGCGCTGCGGGACTTCATGCTTGGCTATGGCGCCGACGACCGGTTGATCCCCGAAGGCGGCGGCGGGGTTCTGTCCGGCGGCCTGTATTCGGACACCTTCGTGTTCCACTACGAACAGGGCGGGCAGCACTGGATCACCGACTGGGAAAGCTGGGACAGGATTGAACTGGTCGGGTTCGATTATGCCGACAGCGCCGAGGCGCTGAGCCATGTCACGCAAGAGGGGGAGGACGCGGTCTTTTACGACAACGGCGTGAGGATCATCCTCATGGATCGCGACGTGGGCAGCCTGACCGAGGATGTGTTCTTCCTGCTTTAGGGGTGGTTCCGGGCGCGCCGAGATGCGATGCCTGCGGGTGAAGGTTTTTTTCAGACGGGCGGCCGGCGAGGGGAGACGCCGGGCCGCCCAGTATTTCAGGAGGAGGCATCCGTGCCGGGACAAGGCGAGCAGATAGCCGCCCTGCCGATGCGCAGGGACGCCAAGGATCAGGTCAAGGTCCTTATGGTGACATCACGCGATACCGGACGCTGGGTGATGCCCAAGGGCTGGCAGATGGATGGCAAGAAACCCTGGCGTGCGGCAGAGATCGAGGCACTGGAAGAGGCGGGCGCCAAGGGTCATGTCGGGACCGAGATGATCGGCACATACAGCTATGGCAAGGTCATGGACGATGGCAGCGTCGTGCCCTGCACGGTTGAGGTCTACCCGATGTTTGTGGAAGAGCTGCTGCGTGACTGGAAAGAGCGCAAGGAACGCAAGCGCAAGTGGTTCACCCCCAAGGCGGCGGCACAGCGCGTCGACGAAGGGGACCTGGCCGAATTGTTGCTGCGGCTTCAGAAGAAGCCGCACAAGGAGCCCGCCATCCGCAAGCTGATCGACCGCATGGATTGAATGCGGTCGATGGACCGCGGTCCATTCGGGGCCAAGGGGCGTCAGTCCACCGGCAGTCCGCTGGGCACCGTGTCTGGCCGGCCCATCGGGCGTTTCTCTGCGGTTTCGCCGGTCAATGCGTTCAGAAAGGCCTCGAGCGCGTCGATATCCGCCTCGACCATGTCGACCGGGGAAATATCGAGGTAGGCGACCTGCTGCGCGGTTTCCAGCATGTCGCCGACAAGGGTGAAGTCGCGATCATTCAGCCAGGCCACGTCCGGCAGGCGGGCCATGCCGGGGGTCCATTCGCTGCGGGCGGTCAGCGGGTCGCACATGTGGCGGATCATGGCGCGCAGCGTGGGATAGGCGCCGTTGTGCCCATAGGGCGCGGTCAGGGCCACGTTGCGCAGCGAGGGCGTGCGGAACTTGTAGGCGTCCTCTGGGTTGCGGGTGGTTTCCATCCGTCCCAGGTCATGCGGCATGGTGTCTTCGCCAAAGGGCCGGCCCGGCCCGAACTGCGGGATGCCCACGGCGTAGAAATTCTGATCGGTAAAGCGTGGCCCGTTGTGGCAGCCGGAACAGCCCGCGTCCCCGAAAAAGAGCTGCCGCCCACGCTCTGCCTCGGGTGAAAGCGGCGTGCCCTCGGTCAACCACTTGTCGTAGGGGCTGTCATGGCTTTGCCATTCGGTCCCGATGAAGGCGGCGATGGCATTCACGATCTCGACGATGGTGATGTCGTCGGGATCGTGCACATCGGGATAGGTTGCCTTGAACAGGCGCTGGTATTCCGGCACCTCGCGCACACGGTCGGCCAGCATGGCCCAACCCAGGTCGATGCGTTCGGCAAAGGCGGCGCTGACCGGGTTTTCGTCCGGGTGCCCGGCCATTTCTGTCGGAGAGCTGATCGGGAACAGGGCCTGCGCCGCCAGCAGAGAGTTCAGCCCGGCGGGCGTGTATTCCTTGGCCGGTGTCTTGAATGCGACATAGCCTGCGCCGATCCGTTCGACCCGACCGTCATGGAACATCTCGCGCACCTCTCTGTGTCCGAGGTTCCAAAGCGCGGGCGCGTTTCGGGGCACCCGTTCGGCGATCCGGTGGGTGCCCTCGCCCGGGGTCCGGTCGGGCCCCAACCCGGTGCCGCCTTCGCCGATGCCCAAGCTGATGCCGTCGGCGCCGTGCAGGCTGTGGTGATGGCAGGTCGCGCAGCTGATGTTCTGGTTGCCGGACAGGATCTTGTCATAGAACAGCAGGCGGCCAAGCTGGGCCTCCTGGGCGTCGAAATCCAGAAAGTCCTGCGCCAGGATCGCATCTGCCCGCGAGTGCGTGGGCATCAAGGTGGCCAGGGTGATCAACAGGGCAGGGGCCCAAAAGCCGGGGAAAGAGCGATAAAATCTGAGGATCATGACGAACCTGTCTTTTGAAATGCCGAGTGTGTCAGCGGATAACAAAACTGTGAGCAATCAGGGGCCACTTGGCAAGCTTTGGAAAAGACGGGAATTTCCAGATCCCGCTTTCGCTAGGGGAAACAAAGGGTTTCCGTAGCGGAAATCGTTCCCGATCCGGGCCGTGACGCCCAGCTTTCCCGCCAACGCGGTTTCTTGCGGCGTTCCGGGCGATCAGTTGGCGGAAAAGCTGCCGTAGCGCCCGCCCTGAAACAAGAGCGGAGCACCTTCGCGGGAGCTGACCCGTTCCACATGGCCCAGCAGGATCGAGTGGTCGCCGCCGTCATGCGCTGCCACCTGACGGCACTCGAAACGTGCCAGGCAGCCCTCGATCAGGGGGACACCTGACGCGCTCCGGCGCCAGTCGAAGGCGTCGAAGGCATCGCCGTCGCGGGCGAATGCGCGGCAGAGATCGAATTGGTCGGCGCCCATGACATGTATCGCGAACCGATCTGCCGCCATGAAGAACGGGTAACGCGACGAGGATTTCGCCGGAGCCCAGAGCACCAGCGGCGGATCCAAGGAAACCGAGGAAAAGCTGTTGGCGGTGATGCCAAGCGGGCCGGTCGTCGTGGCGCAGGTGATCACCGTCACCCCGGTGCCGAAACGGCCCAGGGCATCGCGGAAAGCGCGGCCATCGGTCTGTGCGGGATCGAAGTCTTGCGTCATCTGGCTCGTATCGCAGCCGGGTCCACCTTGGCCGAGGGTGGAGAACCGGGCATCCTTTCCTTGTTGGCCGCCGGCACCATCCTAGATGCGCGCCGCCCGGTCCACCCCGTTTCCGGCCGGGAAGGAGGGATGGACAAGCGCAATCGCACCCTGTTGGTGGGCGCCACATTTTTGTCACAGCTCATGGCAGATATGGCGCATGGCGCCGCAGTTTCCCCCTCATATCGGGCAAATCGGGAAATTCTCTGTAGCGAAAGCGATAAAATTAGGTTATTTCGCGATGAGAAATAACAAGCCCGCCATACAAAAAATAAGGCGGGCACAGAGGTAGAGCGGTGTGATTATGAACGCGATTAAATTCGTGACCCGTACCCGTGCGGGCATTTTGGAACGTGGTGAAGTCAACAGCGATGGTCAAGGTTACCTGATCGACGCAACCGGCGGCCAGGAAATTTCCCTCAACATCAGTCAATCGGATGTGCGCGGCTACGATCGGACCGCGAATGACCTGCTGATCACCCTGGCCGATGGCCGCGTGATCGTGCTCGAAAATTACTTCGACGGCGGTGACGCGGGCGGCAAGCTGTATCTGAGTGCCTACGGGACCTTGAACGAAGTCACTTTCGTCGAGGCCGAGGGCGGGGCGCTTTTTGCCCAGTACGGCCCGACCGAGGAATGGGGCAAGTGGAGCCCGACAGACGCGCTCATCTTTATCGACGAACCGACCGTTGTTGCAGAGGCGCCGGTCCCCGTGGACGAGGGTAACGAGGTCAGCATGCTGGCCGCTGGCCTGATCGGCATGGGTGGCCTCGGCGCCGCAGGCCTGGGCGCGGCCGCGCTGGGCGGTGCCGCGCTGCTGGGTGGCGGAGACGGCGACAGTGGCGGCGGCGGTGGCGGCGGGGGGCTTGGCTGGACCCCGCCCACCGTGGATGACCCGGACGCTGATTACACCATCGACGGCGGCGATACGCCCAGTCTCACCATCACCGGCACGGCCAACCCCGGTTCGATCATCGAGATCACCATCGGCGGGATCACCGTCACCGGCGAGGCCGATGAGGACGGCATCTGGAAGATCGTCTTCGAAGGCGACAATTTCCCACCCGATGGCAGCTATGCGGACATTCCCGTCAAGGTCACGGACCCGGACGGGACCGTGACTCACCTCGATGGTCCCTCTTTCGTGATCGACACCACGCCGCCGCCGGTCGACGTGACCGACGGCACCGTCTCCACCGGCGACCTCGTCAACGATGACGACCATCAGGACGGTGTCACCGTGACCGGCGAGGGCGAGCCCGGCTCGACCATCACGATCACAGTGGACGACACCACGCAGACCACGGTTGTCGACGAGAACGGCAACTGGTTCTTCGACTTCTCCTCGGCGGTCTTCCCCCCGGGCACCTACGGCAAGGACATCACCCTTGTTGCCACCGATGATTTCGGCAACAGCACCACGGTCTACGACGTGGTGCAGGTGGACACCGAAAACACCATTAAGCTGACCAACCTGCCGTTGACCGGCGACAACGTTATTTCCTGGGGAGAGGTCGCCGCAGGCGTGACCTTCACCGGCACGACCGACGCGGGATCGACCGTCACCGTGACCGTCGATGGCGTGACCCACAGCACAACCGCCGATGCCGATGGCAACTGGAGCGTGACATTCGCCCAGGGAGACCTGGCCACAGGCACCTATTCCGCCACGGCGCAGATCGTCTCGACCGACCCGGCGGGCAATGTCGTCACGACGAGCCATGATTTCGACGTGGACACCGAGACCGCCGTCACCGTGAACACGGCAATTGTCGGTGGGGATGGGGTCATCAACGCGGGCGAGGCCGACGCAGGTGTCGCCGTGACGGGCACGGCAGAGCCGGGCGCCACGGTTGTCGTCTCGACCAATGGCGAAAGCTATACGACCACGGCCACCGCAACCGGTGGCTGGTCGGTCGACATCCCCTCTGTCAGCCTGCCGCGCGGCACGATGGCGCTTGAGATCAGCGCCACGGCCACGGACCTGGCCGGCAATACCATGACCGCCACCGGCAGCGTCGATATCGACACCGAACTGGCGCTGACGCTCGACACTTCGACCATCGCGGTGGACGGTATCGTCAACAGCACCGAACACGCGGGCATGATCGCCTTTACCGGCACGGGCGAGCCGGGCGCGACGGTCACACTGGAACTGAATGGCGAGACGGCCACCGCCGTCGTCGGCGCCGATGGCACCTGGTCCATGCCCTTTCCGGCCAGCGTCCTGCCGACAAATGCGGGGCAGGCCGACAGCATCGCGGTCCTGGCCACCGTCACCTCGACCGACCCGGCGGGCAACATGGCCTTCGCCTCGGGCGGGTTCGAGATCGACGTGACCAACCATGTCGAGGTTTACACGGCTTCCGTCGAAGGCGACGGGGTGGTGAACGCCGCCGAGCGCGCCGATGGTGTGCTGTTGACCGGATACACCGAGGCAACGGACGCGGGCTCCTCTGTCACCGTCACGGTGAATGGCACAGCCTATGACGCGACGATCAACTTCGACGGCACCTGGTCCGTGGTCCTGCCGGCGGCAGAGATCCCCGAAGGCCAGACCTCGCTTGACGTTCTGGCGACCTCCATCGACGGGGCGGGCAATGTGGTCACGGCCACCGGCACCATCGCCATCGACACGACAACCAATGTCGCGGTCATGACCAGCGGCGTCGAGGGTGACGGCGTGGTGAACGCCGCCGAGCGCAGCGATGGTGTGACCCTGACCGGCACCGCCGAACCTGGCAGCACCGTCATGGTGACGCTGGGTGCGGTGACACACCAAGCCACCGTGGCGGCCGATGGCAGCTGGACCGCCGATTTCGCCGCGGCCGAGATCCCGGCAGGCGAACGCACGCTGGACGTCACCGCGACCTCGACCGATCCGGCGGGCAACACTGCCACCGCGAATGGCAGCATCGATGTCGATACACTCGTGCGCAACTTTGCCATCACATCCACCCCGGGCGGGGTGGATACGGTCATCAACGCCGACGAGGCGGCGCAGGGCCTTGTCCTGACGGGCACGACGGAACCGGGCGGCAGCGTGCGCATCACGCTGAACGGCCACACCGTGCAGGCCTCGGTGGACGCGGGCGGCAACTGGACCGCCAGTTTTGACCCCGCGCAGCTGCCCAGCGGCGAGCAGACCGTCACGCTGACGGCAGTCTCGACCGATCCGGCCGGCAATACCGAGACCATCACCCAGCCCGTCACCATCGACACCGATGCGGGCACGCTGACCATCAGCCCCGACCCGGTCGAGGGGGACGATGTGGTGAACCTGGTCGAGGCCTCGGACGGGGTGACGATCAAGGGCACCTCGGACCCGGGGCAGGTGGTGAACGTGACGCTGAACGGCGTGACGCACGCGGTGCAGACCGATCCCTCGGGCAACTGGTCGCTGGACTTCGCCCCCGGAGAAATTGCGCCGGGCACCTATACCGCCGATATTTCCGCCACCATCACCGACAGCGCGGGCAACACCCTGACCCGTTCCGACAGCGTCCAGGTTGACACCGAGGTGCTGAACTTTGCCGCCTCCGGTGCGCCGGTCGAGGGCGACAATGTCATCAACGCCGACGAGGCCAGCGACGGCTTTGTCCTGACCGGCACGACAGAGCCGGGCGGCACCGTCTCCGTCACCTTCGAAGGGGTCACCCGTGACGCCACGGTCGATGCCTCCGGCAACTGGAGCGTCGGATTTCAGGCCGGGGACATTCCCGCCGGAGAAAAGGCCACCTCTGCGGTGATCGACACCACGGATGCGGCGGGCAACACGGCAACGACCTCGGTCGCTTTCGACATCGACACAGAGGTCAACCTGCTGGCCATGTCCTCGGACCCGGTCACGCCGGATGGAGTCATCAACGCGGCAGAGGCCCGTCAGGGCGTCACCCTGACCGGCGTGGTCGAGCAGGGGTCGAGCGTCTCGGTCACCGTGGGCGGCATGGTTCATGTGGCCACGGTAGACGCCTCGGGCAACTGGTCGGTGGACATTCCGTCCTCGGCCATTCCCACAGGTACGTTGTCTGCCCCGGTCCTGATCGAGGCCGTGGACGCCGCGGGCAACACTCGCGCCATCACGGAAACGCTGAGCGTGGATACCGATGCACCCGGCACGCTGAACTGGACCGGCTATGGCCGCGACGGATCCGGGGTGGACCTGATCCGGACCGAGATCACCGAGGACGATGTTTTCCTTGGCCAGCTGAGCGATCCTTCGGGAACGCCGGATGTGACGGCGGTTTCCATCGATGCCAGCACGGATATCGAGGCGATCGGCCAGACCTACATCGACCTCGACGGGTCGGTGGCGGATGGCACGCACCTTGTGCTGGCCTCGACAGATGCGGCGGGCAACACCTCCGGGTCCTACCTCGTCACCGACGATCCCCTGACCAACACGGTGCTGATGTCCGACGACATCGCAGAGGCCCTGTCCGACTTCCAGATCGACACCATCGACCTGCATTTCGCCGAGGACAGCAACCTCACCATCACCGAGGCGCAGATCAAGGCGCTGTCGGAGAACAGCGACACGGTCACCATCCGGGGTGGATCTGACGACAGCGTGACAATCACCGGAGCCACCGCCGAGGGCAACGACGGCAACGGGTTCAACGTCTTCAGCCTTGGCGACGCGACCCTGCTGATCGAGGATGACATCACCCAGATCCACGGCGTCACCTGACCCGATCAAGACCGTCCGCAGGCCCGGCGCAGAACCGGGCCGCGGATCCCGCTTCATAACCATAATCGCGCCGAGACGGGGGCACACATGAGGATAGGCAGGCACGGCCTGGGCATGATCGTGGTGGCGGTCGCGCTCTCGGGCTGCATGAAGGACATGGGCGTTGTGTCCCGTTTCGCAGGTGGCTCCAATCCGCCAGCGGAGGAAACCGTTGCGCGTGCGGCCAATGCGTCGCGCCCTGATCCCGCCCAGGCCGCCCCTGTCATCCATGCCCTGTCTCTGCGTGACACGGTGGTTGAGCCGGGCACGCCCTATGCCAGCGTCGCAAACGCGGTCATCGCCTCGGACAACCGGGTGGCGGCTGCGGAACTGCATGTGGCGCAGCTGCGGGCCGATGCGGCCAAATACAACTGGCTGCCTGCCATCGGACCTCGCATCTCTTTGAACTCGCTGGGCGATTTTGTGGCCGACCTGGTCATCAACCAAGTGCTCTTCGACAATGGCCGCAAAAAGGCGGAGCGGGACCTGGCCAGGGCGCATGTGGAACTGGCCGCCGTCAAGCTGGTCGAAGACGGCAACGACCGCGTGGACGACGCGCTGAAACTCTATATCCGGGCCGAGGAAAACCGCGAACTGGCCGCGCACCTGGAACTGGCGCTCAAGGATATGACCCATTTCGAGTGGATCATGAACGAAAGGGTGCGGGGCGGTGTCTCGGACATGTCCGACCTCAATATCCTGCGACAGAAGCTTGCCAGCATCCGCGCCCGGCGGGGCGAGGCGCTGGAAACCGCGCGCACCGCGCTGGAAGAGCTCGACGCGATGGCGGGGCGCCCGCTGACAGAGGTGCGAGGTCTTGGTGGGCTGCGCGATGCCTCGGGCGGGGCAGCGCTGGGCGTGCTCAGGGCGCAGGTCGAACGTGACATCGCCGTGGCCGAGGCGAAAATTGCCCGCGCAAGCCATCTGCCCAGTCTCGTGGCCAGCGGCTCGGTTGGTGACAGCGGGCGGCTGGGCAGTCTCGACATCGGGTCGGATTCGCTGTTTTCGCTGGGCACCGTGTCGGACCTGCGGGCCATCGAAGCCAGCAAGGAGGCCGCCGAGCGCCGGATCGGTGAAGCCCGCGAAACCGCGGACCGCGCCCTCCGCAGCCAGTCCAGCCAACTGGCCGCCTATACGCGCCAGGCCAAGGAGGCAGAGCTACTGACCCGGCAGGCCAAGCAGAACCTCGACCTGTTCCAGCGCCAGTACGACGGCGGCCAGAGACAGGTCATGGACGTGGTCGGCGTCTACGAGACCTATGCCGCCGCGCTGGAGACGGCCATAGAGCTGAAATACAAGGCCGCGCGCGCGGAACTGGAACTGGCCCGCCTGCGCGGGGCCCTGGCCGAAGGGGCGCAGATGTGAGCAAGGGCATGTTCGAGATGGCGGGGAAGGCCGGCAAGGCGATGTTGCGCGCCGTGCCCGCCGGGGCCGCCGCCAATGCCGCCCGCCGCGCCCCTCGTCATACCGACCGTGCCCGCGCCCGTGCCACGCTGATCCGCGTGCTGGCCGGGCGGCTTGGGGTCGAGCCCAGGCTCTCGGACATTCTCGAAGCCCTGTCGCCCCGTGCCGGATCGGGCGACAGCTATGATGCCGGGGCGCTGCTGGCGGGCCTGCAGGCCGCCGGGCTGGTCGCCCATGTCGAAACGCCGGACAGCCTTGTGCCCGGACTGTGGCCCGCGCTGGCGCTGATGACCAATGGCCAGGCGGTGCTGGTGCTCTCGCAAGAGGGGCACAGCCTCACCATCTACGACGAAACCGCCGCCTCGCGCCGGTCCGAGGTATCGCTGGGCGAATTCGGCTCGGTCTTTGCCGGGCAACTCCTGCAGGCCGAGGCGCCGGTGCAGGCCCTGTCCGAGGTCCATGCCGCGACCGAACGGCAGGCGCATTGGTTCTGGGGCCAGTTCGCGCGCTTTCGCAAGCATTTCGCCGAGGTCGCGCTGGGGTCCTTCGTGGCGAATATCCTCGCGGTTTCGGTCGCCCTGTTCTCGTTGCAGGTCTATGATCGGGTGATCCCGCACCAGTCCGAGGCGACGCTCTGGGTGCTGGCCGCGGGCGCCGTGATCGCTTTGCTGTTGGAGGCCCTGCTCAAGGTCTCTCGCTCGCAGCTCCTCGACGGGGCGGGGCGCCAAATCGAGATGGGCGTTCAGGGCCTGTTGATGAATCGCCTGCTGGGGATGCGGTCGGACCTGCCGGGGCGATCGCCCTCGCAGCTGTTTGCCGCCGTGCGCGAATTCGGCTCGGTGCGTGAGTTCTTTACCGCCTCGACTGTGGGGGCGCTGGCCGACATCCCCTTCATCTTTGTCTTTCTGCTGCTGGTCTGGTCCATCGCGGGCAGCGTGGTCTGGGTCCTGATCGCGGGCGGCCTGTTGATGGTCATCCCCGGTTTCTTCCTTCAGAAACGCATGATCCGCCTGACACAGAAAATGCAGGGCGCCAGTGCCCGGCAATCGCGCCTGCTGCAAGAGGCGGTGGTCGAACTGGACACGATCAAGACCCAGCGTGCCGAAGATCGCTTTGCCCGCGTCTGGGAGGAACTGACCGCCGTTCAGGCGCTGAAATCCTCGGATCAACGCCGTCTGGCCGCCACGCTGACCTTCTGGAGCCAGGGGGTGCAACAGGCCACCTATGTCGGTGCGGTCATCACCGGAACTTATCTCGTCTTTGCCGGGGAATTCACCGTCGGCTCGATCATCGCGGTGGGCATCCTGTCATCGCGAACGCTGGCGCCGCTGACTCAGCTTGCGGGCATCCTGGCCCGCTGGGGCAACGTCAAGGCGGCGCTAGACGGGCTGGACGGCATCGCCAATGTTCCCCAGGACCGTGCCGAGGCGCGCCATTACCTGCGCCGCGAACGCCTGCAAGGACAGTACGAACTGCGCGAGGCCAGCTATCGCTACGATCCCGAAGGCGCCGCTGTACTGGACCTGGACAAGCTGACGATCCAGCCGGGCCAGACGATCGCGGTGCTGGGGGCCAACGGGTCCGGCAAGTCGACACTGCTCAAGCTGTTGTCTGGTCTCTACGCGCCCGCCAGCGGCAAGATCCTGATCGATGGCACGGAAATGGCCCAGATCGAGCCGCGCGACCTGCGTCGGTCCATCGGTTATCTGGGCCAGGAGGTCCGGCTGTTTCACGGCACGCTGCGTGACAACCTCAACCTCAGCCTGCTGGAACGCGACGACGACCGCCTGCTGGAGGCGCTGGATTTTGCCGGGCTGGGACAGTTCGTGAAATCGCATCCCAAGGGGCTGGACCTCGACATTCGTGACGGCGGCGAGGGCCTGTCGGTGGGGCAGCGTCAATCCATCGGCTGGGCGCGGCTCTGGTTGCAGGACCCGGATGTCTGCCTGCTGGACGAACCCACGGCCGCGTTGGACCAGACGCTGGAAAAAACGCTGATCTCTCGGCTGGAGTCCTGGCTGGAGGGGCGCACGGCGGTGATCGCGACGCATCGCGTGCCGATCCTCAGCCTCGCCTCGCGCACGCTGATCCTGGCGAACGGCCGCATGGCGATCGACGGGCCGCGCGACCAGGTGCTGGATCACCTGCGCACCGTCCAGACGGGGAGCGCGTAAATGGCGACCACGGCAACCAATCTTTCCGCGCAGCTGTCGAAGGACATCAAGGGGCCATCGCTGACGATCTGGCTTTGCGCCGGGTCGGTCTGGGCCTTCATCATCTGGGCCAACTTTGCCTGGCTGGACGAAATCGTCCGCGGCGATGGCGAGATCATCTCGTCCTCGCGTCCGCAGATCATCCAGAACCTCGAAGGCGGTATCCTGTCCGAGCTGTTGGTCAAGGAAGGCGACGAGGTGCTGCGTGGCGATGTGCTGGCGCGGCTGCATGGAACACAATTCAGATCCTCGGTCGATGACCTGCAGGACCAGATCACCGCGCTGGAAATCCGCCGCCTGCGGCTGGAGGCCGAACTGCAGGGCGCCTCGGTGGTCGAGGTGCCGCGCGACCTGGCGCAGCGGTCACCGCAGATGGTCGCTTCGGAACAGGCGCTGCTGGCTGCGCGGCAATCGGACTACTTCAAACGACGGCAGGGCGCGGACAGGGTGCTGGAACAGGCGGCCTCGGAGCTGAAGCTGATGGAGGACCTGCTGGACAAGAAGGTGGTCGCCCTGATCGAGGTGACCCGGGCCCGCAAGGCGCACGCGGACGCGCAGAAATCCTATGACGAGATCGTCACCCAGACGGAACTCGTCCGGGCCGAGGAATACTCGGAAACGCTCAAGGAACTGGCGACACTGCAGCAGAACCTCAAGGCCTCGCAGGACCAGTTGGACCGGACGGTATTGACCTCGCCCATGCATGGTATCGTCAACAAGCTGTCGGTCACGACCATCGGCGGCGTCGTGCGCCCGGGCGAGGAGATCATGCAGATCATCCCCGTCGACGAAGACCTGTACGTCGAGGCCAAGGTGCGACCGCAGGACATCGCGGGCATTCGACCGGGGCAGGAGGCGACGATCAAGCTGACCGCCTATGACTACACGATCTACGGCACGCTGAAGGGCCGCGTTTCGGTGATCTCGGCCGATACCTTCAAGGACGAGCGCCGCCCCGAGTCGGAGCCGCATTACAAGGTCACGGTACGGGTGGACATGTCGGCCCTGACCGACCGCCAGGTGGCGATGGAAATCCGCCCCGGAATGCAGGCGCAGGCCGAACTGCACACGGGTCAGAAAACCGTCCTGCAATACCTGCTGAAACCGCTCTACAAGTCGCGCGAAGCCTTCCGCGAACCGTGATCCGAATGGGCCGCCTGCGGCGGCGCTTTGTCTCTCGCCCGCCGACTTCGGCTCTGGGCTCGGAGTCTTTCGGGTATTTGCGCCAAGAAGAAGCCCAAGGACGCGCCATGTGTTTCTTCTTGGTTCAAATACTCCCGGGGGTGCGGGGGCTGGCCCCCGCGTGGCGACCTATCCGTCCGAATCCATCCAGATGGTCACTGGCCCATCGTTGACGAGGCTCACAGCCATGTCGGCGCCGAAACGGCCCGTGGCAATGGGCAGGCCCTGCGCCTGTAGCGCGCTGGCGAAATACTCGTAGAGCCTTTCTCCCTCGGCGGGCGGTGCGGCGGTGGAAAAGCCGGGGCGGTTGCCGCGCGACGTGTCGGCAGCAAGTGTGAACTGGCTGACCACCAGCGCAGCGCCCCCGATGTCGAGGAGAGATCGGTTCATGCGCCCCTCGTCGTCCTTGAAGATGCGCAGCTTGGCAATCTTGGCGGCGAGCTTGTCGGCTTCTGCCTCGGCATCGCCCTGCATGGCGCAGATCAGCACCAGCATACCCTGGCCGATTTCTCCGATGGTGGCGCCGCCGACATCGACCCGGGCCGAGGTGACGCGCTGGATCAGGGCCCTCACAGCTCGGCCTCCCAGGGGGGATTGGCGCCCGCGCGGCTGACGGTGACGGCTGCGGCGCGGACGCCCAGGTCCGCAGCCTTGGCGAGATCGGTGCCCCAGGCTGCGGCCAGGGCGGGGCGGGTCAGCAGACCGGCCCGATGCAGGCCGGCAAGGAAGCCTGCGTTGAAGGTGTCGCCAGCGCCCACAGTGTCGACCACCTCGACTTTTCGGGCCGGGACGCGAGTCTCGCCCTCGCGGGTGACGACATCGACACCCTCGGCGCCGCGCGTGACCAGCACCACCGCAGTTCCTTCGCGCAGCAATGTGTCGGGGTCGGTGCCGAGCCAGTCCATGTCCTCGTCCGAGAGCTTGACGATATCGGCACGGGACAGCATCCGCACCAGGCGCGCGCGATAGGCGGTTTCGTCGGTGATGAAGCCGGGACGGATGTTCGGATCGATCATCACGACACGGTCGCCCGCACCGGCGCAGAGCGTGGCGTAGCTGTTGGCCTGCGGCTCCGAGACAAGGCTGATGCCGCCGAAGAAGAGCGCCTCTGTGCCAAGGCCGAGGTCCGGCAATTCTGGCTCCGACAGCATTCGCCCGGCGGTGTTCTCGTCGTAGAAGGCGTATTGCGCCTGCCCGTTCGTGAGGGTGACGAAGGCCAGCGTGGTCGGCCGGGACGAGCGGGGGCAGAGGCTGTAGTCGACCTGCGAGGCGGCCAGGGCCTCGGCCAGGATCTGGCCGAAGAGATCCTGCGACAGCCCGCCAAGATAGCCGGAGGGCGCACCAAGCCGGCCCAGGGCGATTGCCGTGTTGAAGACCGCCCCGCCCGCATAGGGCGCAAAGGCCTGTTCCCCTGTGCCCGTCTCGCGGGGCAACATGTCGATCAGTGCTTCGCCGCAGCAGAGGATCATGGGCGCTCTCCCTGTTTGTTGTTTGCGCTAACTATACCGCAGTACGGCCCTGGTCAAAGCCCGAGCGGCGTAGAAAGTGGAAGAGTTCGGTCCGCCAGCGGCAAGGCGCTGCGATTTACTGGTTCACGGCGATCAGGTAGCCGATGCCGCCGGCGACGATCAGGCCCAGCACCACGGCAAAGGTGATTTTCCAGACCGACCAGGGGCGTTCGCCGCGCACCCGGCCCGACCGGCCGTTGACCACGAACCGATAGCTTTGGCCGCGGTACTTGTAGGCGGCCA
The DNA here is from genome assembly GCF_012274245.1 of Mameliella sp. LZ-28. Classification (NCBI taxonomy): domain Bacteria; kingdom Pseudomonadati; phylum Pseudomonadota; class Alphaproteobacteria; order Rhodobacterales; family Roseobacteraceae; genus Antarctobacter; species Mameliella sp. LZ-28. The sequence goes on from NZ_JAANYX010000032.1 coordinate 405,602, forward strand.
TCCAGACCGGCAGCAGGACGTGCTTGAAGGTGATGTCGCGCATCTCGGTGTCGATGTTGTGCACGCGCTGGCGGTCTCCGCCGATGTCGAATTTCACGTCGCGGTGAATCTGCTGGTCCATCTTGACCTTGGCCTCGGCGAAACCTTCGTCGAGGTCGACCTGGTAGCCTTCGGCCCGGAAACCGGCCAGGAATTCCGGCCTGTAAGGCTCCATCGCCGAGAGATCCCAAGGCTCCAGCGCGTCGGTGTACCGTTTTGGCAGGGCCTTTGAGGCCAGCACCAGAACGTCGTCGAAGAAGCGTTTGACCCGGCCAGACACGCGGGTCCAGCGGATCTTTTGCACGCGCTCTGTTTCCATCTTGCCGTCGCGCATGACCTGCCGGGTCTCGTAGTAGACGGTTCCGCGTTCGCCGCGATAGTCCGAGCTTGTATCCGCATCGAAGGTCCAGAAGGGGACGTAGATGCCGGTCAGCTTGCGTCCCTTGCGGGCGTATTCCTGCAAGCCGTTGGGCGCGAACCAGAGCTTGCCCAGCCATTCGTTCATCGCATCGTGTGCAGCGCGTTCGTCCAGTGCGAAGGGCAGCAGACCGCGCGGCTTGATGTGCCGGTGCGTGCCGGTGTCGGTGACGACGGGCGTAGCGCAAAACGGGCATTCGGCGGAATGGACGTCGGGATCGAATTCCACCTGCGCGGCGCAGTTCGGGCAGGTCGAAACCCGGGTTTCCTCCATTTCCTGCAAGGGCAGGAGATTGTTCATCGCGGCTTGGAAATCGAGTTCGCGGATGCCGCCCTCCCAGGGGCCGGTGGCGACATCGACCTCGGAGGTGTTGCCGCAGTGTTCGCAGACCAACATGCCCCTGTCCGGGTCGAACCGGAAATCGGCGCCACATTGGTCGCAGGGAAAGCGGTGCTCGTCCGTGGCGTCCTTGGACGAGGCCGGTGGCGGTGGGGCGTCGGAGGGGGGAGGTGGGGGCAGATCACTCATGTCGAAAAAGGCATCAAGCTGTGGCGTTTGTCCGCATCCTTGCGCGGATTGGTTCCCGGGGAAAGGGAAAATCCCGGTTGCCTGCCCTTGGCGCTGCCCGACGCGGAGGCTAGCGTGGCGGCAGCTGGCAAGGGAGCGTTCGAATGATGCGAGGTCTGGTCCTGGGATTTGTGTGGCTGGCGGGGGCCGCCCTGGCAGAGCCCGTGACCTATGCCTTTGAATGGACCGGCGGTGGCGGCTACTCGGTCAAGGGCGCGCTGCAATATGACAGCGCCGCCATCAGTGGCCCCTTCGTCCTTGCGCAGGATCTGAGCTGTTTCGTGATCGAGGGCAGCAAGGAGGGAGAGCCGGTGGGCCGCTGGGCGCTAACCATGCTGAATGAGGAAACCAGCTGGCGGCTGCATTTCGACCCTGCGTCGGCTAGTTTCCTTGTGGACGGCGAAGGCATCTGGATGCCGCAGGCCTGGAATATGAACGGCGAGGGGAATGACTGCGGCAAGGACGGGTTCGGCTTCAACATCGGCAACGCGGCGCAGGACATCTGCGTCGACAACCGGTTGATCTTTGAAAGCCAGGTAGCACCGGGCGAGCCCTTTCCGGCGATCAGGGTCGAGGGGTTCGACTTTCCCGGCGATGCCTGCAATGCTCCGCCGATGCTGAGCCTGCTGACGCGGTGACACCCGTGGGCCGTCAGGTGTCTTCGGGTGGCCTGACGGCGGCGTGACGATCCCAAAAGGCAACGGCCCTGGCATAGGCGTCGGGGTCAATCTCTTGCCCCGACCCGCCGGCCGCGCGCCCCAGGGCGTTGCGCCATTGCGTGATCGGTGGCATCGGTGGCTCGACCGGTTCCAGAGTGCCTATGATAGAGACCACGCCCCAGTCACAATCGGGAACGCCCTGTTCCTCTGGGTAGTCGGCGGCCTCGGCCACCAGTTGCGCGTGGCTGTAGAGGATCACGTCCAGCCAGTGCGCCACGGGCGCCTCGCCTTCGAACCAGCGTTCCAGAACCGCCATTTCGCCCTCACGGCGTGCGGCGTAGCCGCTGCGCAGCAGGTGGGCGTTCTCCGGGGTGATGGGGCCAAAGCCGCAACGGGTGGGGGTGTCGTTTTCAAGGAACAGGTGTTTGCAGAAAGGGGCATAGCCATCGGCCAGCGCCGCGCCTCCCGCAATGGCGGCGTTGCATCGGTCGGTCAGCTCTTCGGGTGAGATACCCTCGATCAGCGTGCCGCTGGCGCGCGGCTGCCAATTGCGGCGCGCGAAATCGGTCATGGCGATCTGCATGATACGTCCTTGCTTTGCGATGTCTGTGGGGCGCGAGATCCCGGGGCAAGCCCGGGACGGGGGCACGCTGTCGCTTACATCGGCGGCGGCGGTGGCGGCATGACGGTGAAGAGCTGTGCAAGCTCCGGCACCTCTCCGGCCCGTTTCCATCCGTCCTGCCCCTGGGTCCAGGCATGGGTTTCGCGGGTCAATTCACCGCTGGCGACCATCTTGCCCAGGTCCGCCTTGGAGTAGGGGCCGGAAGTCTGCCCGTTCTTGGCCAGGTGCCAGACATGTTCGACCGGCGGTGGCGGCGGCGCCATCGGCGCAGCGGCGGGCTGCGGGCGTTCCTGCTGCTGGGGCGCTGCGCCCCAGGGGCCTTGCTGGCCCATCGCATTGGCCATCTGCATCCCCATGCCGGCGCCGAACCCCATGCCCATCGACTGGTCCATCGCGCCGCCCTGGCCCATTGCCTCGGCGGCCTTCCATTTCATGTGGTCGTCGAGGTTGCCCGCGATCCCGCGCGAAGTCCGCGCATCCAGCGCCTTTTCCACGGCTTCGGGCAGCGAGATGTTCTCGATGTAGAGCTCGGCCAGTTCAAGCCCGTACTGGTGGATCACCGGGTCGATGGCCTTGCGGATCAACTCGGCGACCTCGCCGGTATTGGCGGCCATGTCCAGCACAGGGATTCCGCTGGCAGAGATGTCCTTGGAGAACTCCTGCACGATGATGTTGCGGATCTGGAAACTGATCTCGTCCATCGTGAATTCGCCGTCGGTGCCGACGATTTCGGTCATGAAGAGCGCGGGGTCGGCCACCTTGATCGAATAGGTGCCAAAGGCCCGGATACGGGTCGGCCCGAATTCCGGGTCGCGCAGCATGATCGGGTTCTTGGTGCCCCACTTGAGGTTGGTGAAGCGGTTGGTGTTGACGAAATAGACCTCGGACTTGAACGGCGACTGGAACGCATGGTCCCAGTGCTGCAGCGAAGTCATGATCGGCATGTTGTTGGTCTCGAGCATATAGAGACCGGGGGTGAAGACATCCGCAAGCTGGCCCTCGTGGACAAAGACCGCGGCCTGGCCTTCGCGCACCGTCAGCTTGGCGCCGTACTTGATCTCGTGGCCTTCACGTTCGAACCGCCAGACCATCGTGTCGCGGGTGTCGTCCGTCCAGTGGATGACGTCGATGAACTGTCCCGAAAGGAAATCCCAGATGCCCATGTTACTCTCCCTAAATCAGCTTGGTCCCGTGGTGCCCATCAATTCTGCGGCTTTCTTCTGCACGATCGGCAGTGCCTCTTCGGCACTCATCCCCGGTTTCAGACGCGGGTCGTAGAGGATTTTCAGCAGCATCTCGTCATGGCCCGTCAGCAGCGCGAATTCATCGTCGTCGTTGAAGATGGACGGCCGGGCGCGGGGGCTGTCATTGCCCAAGCCCATGCCCTGTGCCAGTTCCTCGTGGATGCAGGATCGGCGCAAGAGCGGCGGATGTTCCGACCGGATCACCGCGATGGCGGTGCCATAGTCATAGCCGCCCGGGCTGCGCGAGAAGGCGACCACGACGCAGTGGATGCCGCGCGGCAGGTTGTCGAAGATGCGCAGCGCAGTCGGGTTCACGTCCGGCACGATCTCGCGGATGCGCGGGGCGATCAGGCCGGCGTCGTCCTCGGACATAAACAGGACGTGGTAATTGGGGTTGCGGTCGACCATCGAGATCGGATGCCCGGTGACCCGCGACAGGCGTGCCGCGAACGAGGCGACCTGGGCGCGAGACTCTGCGATCTGGTCCTTCGGGACGCCGGGGCCGAACTCGGTCGTCATGCGGACCGGGATTGTCCATTTCTTGATCGCGCTGGGCGCGCCTGACGACGGCCGCAGGCCGGCGCCGCGTTCGTATTCCTCTTCGAGCGCGATGGCCGCGAAGTTCCGGACCAGCATCGTGTCGGTAAAGGCCGTGTCCGGCCCGCCGCCATCGGTACGCAGGAGGCCGCGCGCCAGGAGATCGTTCTGCACGCGGCCATAGTATTGCGTCAGGGCCCGGCTGGCGCGCGAGGGCTCTGCAGCCGGCTTTTCGGCGGGGGCCAGCGTTGCCGGCCGTGCCGCCGGTTTGACCCCCGTCTTGCGCGGCGCAAGATCAGAGCCGACACACCCCGACAGGATCAGGGCAGCCGAAAGTGCCAATGCTGTTTTCAGGCCGCCCTTCATGGTCTTCCTCAGCCCGGAACCGATCCGGCCGCTTCGCGCCGGGACTTGGCAGAGGCAAGCGTATCGCGCAGTTCGTGCTCCATCTTCTGCAGTTCCTCCTCGGCCTTGGCGCGGCGCGCCTTGCCCTCGTCGGCGATCTGCAGGCTGTCCTCGATGGTGGCGATCAGGTCGGCGTTGGCCTGCTTGACGGCCTCGATGTCGAAGACGCCGCGCTCCATCTCTTCGCGGATCATCTTGTTGCTGTCGCGCAGGTTGGCGGCGTTCGAGGTCAGCAGTTCGTTGGTCAGGTCATTGGCGTCGCGCACGGCGGCGGCCGCCTGTTTCGACCGCTGGATCGTCAGCGCCTGCGCCAGCTGGGTTTCCCAGAGCGGCACGGTGTTGACGAGGGTCGAGTTGATCTTGGTGACCAGCGACTTGTCGTTTTCCTGCACCAGCCGGATCGAGGGCAGCGACTGCATGGTGACCTGGCGGGTCAGCTTGAGGTCATGCACCCGGCGTTCCAGGTCGTCGCGGGCGCCGCGCAGGTCACGCAGTTCCTGCGCCTTCATCACCTGTTCGCCCTCGGGTGCGGCCTGCACCTCGGCCTCCTTGGCGGGGATCACGGTGGTGTCGAGTTCCTCGATCTTGGCCTCGCCGGCCGAGATATACAGGGCCAGCTCATCGTAGAACTGCAGGGTCTTTTCATACAGCAGGTCGAGCGACTTGATGTCCTTGAGCAGGACATGCTCGTGCTTCAGCAGGTCGTCAGTGACCTTGTCGATCTGGCCTTGCACGGTCTCGAAACGGGCGGTGAATTTGGCGAAGGGCGCGGCGCGGCCCAACAGTTTCTCCCACCAGCTGCGCTCGCGGCGCACGTCCAGCTCGGACACGGAAAAACCGCGGATCGTGGTGACGATGTTGCGCAGCGAGTCGCCCGCCGGACCCACGTCCTTGTTGCGCACGTCGGTCAGCATGGCCTGGCTGATTTCCTGCAGTTCGGCCTGGGCGGCAGAGCCGAAGGAGACGATGGAATTGGTATCCGCCATGTCCAGTTCGTCCATCCGAGAGCGGATCTCGCCACTGACCTCGGCAGGTGCATCCTTGAGCGGCACGACGGCGTTTGCCTCGACCGGATCGGGCAGAACAACGGCGTTCACCTCGTCGACCAAGGCCACGGTCTTTTCGGCTTCCTGACGTATGTTTTCAGACATGGGATCCCCCGTTCAATAAATTCATCTTGGTTCGAGATGGACGCCTTCGCGTTGCAGGCGGTCGCGCAGCACCTCGATTTCCACGTTCAAGTCTTCGTTGTTGTCCGCCAGCAGCTTGTCGATCTTCTTGTCGAAGCTTTCTTCGAGATCGGTCAGCAGCATCATGTAATCGCTGCGGGCATCGCGGTCCTGCTGGCGGGAAAAGATGTCCGCGAATTTCACTGTCGCGTCACGCGCACCCATCAGGTAGACGCCCAGGAACTTGCGCGCACCGGTCAGGTCGCGGGGGTCTTCCTCGACCGTGCGGATCATCTCGCGGACCTTGACGGTAAAGCGGTCCACCCGCGCCTCGACCTGGCGGTCCCCGGCGCGTTTCACGGCGTCGGTCATGGCGTTGAGATAGCTTTCCGCCTCGTCCACGACCTTGGCGACGCGATCCTGGGTGAAGGTATCGATCCCCTCCATCCCCTTGTCTTTCAGCGGGTCGATACCAAAGGCACCAATGTGCAGAACGCTTGCGGCGCCGCCGAAGATTAGCGGCGCGATCAGGCCGGGTTCCGACCGCCATGCGGCGATGCCGGCCCCGATACCACAGAGCACGGCGGCGAAAATCTTGCGCGGGATGGCCGGGCGGCGGGCGATCTTGCGTTCGTGGTAGGCGGATTCGGCGATCAGCCCGTCACGCAAGAGCCAGGCGCCCAACAGCAGCGCCGCCGCACCGGCAAGGCCTGCGGCCATGCCGATGGCACCGTCATTGATCGACAGGATCGCCAGAATGACGCCGGGAATGAACAGGACATTTGACCGCGCGCCCGCGGGCGAAACCCGGGCGCCGTGGTAAGCCGGGCGGTCCTCGTGCGGCCGGTCGTCGGGGCCGTCCGAAGACCCGTCAGGGCTGAATTTTCCGCCGAACTTTTGGGCCATGCGATCAAAGCCCTCCCAGCCAGCCGGTCGCCACTCCGAAAAGCAGAACGATCAGCAGGACGTAGCTCACCTTCTGCAAGGCGTTTCCAGACATCGCACTCCCCGGGTATCGGCGCTTTTATCGCGCCTTTCCAAGGCGGAACTTAAGGGCAAAAAGCGGCGCTTGCTAGGGGGAAGTCCCGGAGCGCCACGTCAGGCCGCGGATTCCCGGGGCATCCTGTCGATCAGCTGGTCGGCCTGCCTTTCAAATGCGTCGCGGGCGCTCCGAATGCCGTTTTGCATGGCAAAGCTTTCAAAGCTGTCGGTCATGATATCGAGCTTGGCAAGAAACCGCCGCCGGGCAAAGACGTGGCCCTGCGCATTCCAGGCCGCCTCGAGTCGGTCGGTTTCCTGTTCCATGATCTCCACGACCCTGCGCGCGGGCCGATCAAGCCGCTCGGCTGTCCGGGGATCGCCCGAGATCTGCCGCATCGGGGTCAGCACCAGCCGGCGTGCGGCCTCGACCTTGAGCGTCAGCGTGGCATCGTCCAGCGCGGCAACGCGATCAGCCAGCGAGGCAAGGGCCGCTTCGACACTGTCCAGGGCCGCCTCGCGCCGTGCCCGTCCCGAACTCTTGTTGCGCATCGGGTCCGGACCGAAAGCGGAAAGGGCCAGCCCGGCGGCCAAGACCCCGGTCAGCGCCGGAATCCACAGGTTGTCGTACTTGTGTCCGGCGAGGATCAGCACGACGAGGCCGATCAAGATGGACCCGATCACCTTGCGAGGCACCCGCGGGGCACGCGCAACCTCGGCATGGTCGTAGTCATGATGAATCTGCTGCCCGGCCGCGATCAGGCGCAGCGCCAGCGAGTAGACCCAGAGCAGGGCAATCGCTGTGGCAATGCCGGCAAAGGAATCCTGGAAGACCCAGAGCAAAAGGGGGAAGGCGGCCAGAAAGAGGAAGTTCAGACCGGATTCGATCTGCGTCCTTTCGACGGCCAGACCGTCAGCGCCCTCGTCAGGGGCGGATTCCGCGGTATCGTGGATATGGTCCATCCGCCCCGGCGCCTCCTCAGGTGTAGCTCATGATGAAGATCATCAGCCAGAGTGCGAAATAGGCAATGTGTCTTATCAACTGCCCGTTCTTCCGTGCGCGACGGGTATAGGTGGCCACCGCGTCGAAGGTGTCCACCGCGACCATGCGCAGGTTCCCAACCACCAGCAGGGCGGAGGCGAGGAGAATCGAAAGGGCTATGAATGTTGTCACCATGAGGACAACATTCGTGCGAAACGGGGCGAAATCGGGGCAAGCGCCGGGAAAAATAAAGAAAAGTTAACGATGGGTGAAGCGAATGCCGCAGCCGGCCCTGTCGTTAACCCTTTCTCGGCTCCCGCCGGCGGCGTTGAACCTGTCGCTTGCCCGGATGCCCGGGCTTGCCGGGTTTGCCCTGTTTCGCGGGCTTGGCCGTGCCCTCCGGCTCGGGCTCCAGTCCCAGTTGATCGCGCAGGATCTTGCGGCGGACTTCCTGCACCTCGCCGGGTTTCATCTGGCCCAGCTGGAACGGCCCGTAGGACACGCGGATCAGCCGGTTCACGGTCAGGCCGATGTCGGTCATGGCGCGGCGGATCTCGCGGTTCTTGCCCTCGCGCAGGCCAACGGTCAGCCAGGCGTTGGCGCCCTGCTGGCGGTCCAGGCTGACCTGCATCGGCTGGAATTTCTGCCCGTCGACCTCGATGCCCTCGCGCAGCGGTTTCAGCACCTCGTCCGTCGGGCGGCCATTGACGCGGACGCGGTATTTCCGCAGCCACCCGGTCGAGGGAAGTTCCAGCTTGCGCTTGATCGCCCCGTCATTTGTCAGCAGCAGCAATCCCTCGGAGTTGAGGTCGAGCCGCCCGACGCTCATGACGCGGGGCAGATCCTCGGGCAGATCGTCGTAGATCGTGGGCCGTCCCTGTTCGTCGCGCGTGGTCGTCACCAGCCCGGTCGGCTTGTGATACAGCCAAAGCCGGGCGGCTTCGGGGGCCTCCAGCGGAGTGCCGTCGACGGTGATCTTGTCCGCATCGGTGACGTTCAGCGCGGCGCGGTCGATCACCTTGCCGTTCACGGTGACGCGGCCCTCGGCGATCATGCGTTCGGCCTCGCGCCGGCTGGCGCGGCCTGCGCGGGCGATGACCTTGGCGATTCGCTCTCCGGGTGGGGTCTTGTTTTCCATCCACGTCCTTTAGCGCGGCAGCGGGGCCGGGCGAAAGGGCCTTCGAAGGCCCTTTGAAGGCGCTTGCAAGCGCCTTTCCCCCACCCTCCACCCGCGCTAACAGGTGGCATGACATTCCGCAGCCACATGGACATCGCCCTGGAAGAGGCGCAGGCCGCCGCCCGGCGCGGCGAGGTGCCGGTCGGGGCTGTCCTCGTGTCGCCCGGTGGCGATGTGATCGCGCAGGCAGGCAACCGCACCCGGGAATTGAACGACCCCACCGCCCATGCCGAGGTGCTGGTGATCCGCGCCGGCTGTTCGATGCTGGGGTCCGAACGGTTGCCGGACCATGATCTCTACGTCACGCTGGAGCCGTGCCCGATGTGCGCCGCGGCGATCGGTTTCGCCCGTATCCGGAGGCTGTACTACGGTGCGTCCGATCCGAAATCCGGCGGCGTGGCGCAGGGGCCGCGGGTGTTTTCCCACCCGCAGTGCCATCACGTGCCGGAAATCTATGACGGCATCGGCGGGGACGCGGCCTCGGGGTTGCTGCGCGACTTTTTTGCGGCGCGGAGGTGAGGGCATGGCGCGCGTGATCCTGTTCAACAAGCCGTTCGGTGTGCTTTCGCAGTTCACCGACAAGGGCAACGCGGACACGCCGCGCGCAACCCTGTCGGATTTCATCGACGTGCCGGGGGTCTATCCGGCGGGCCGGTTGGACCGCGACAGCGAAGGGCTTTTGGTGCTGACCGACGACGGGCGGCTGCAGGCACGGATCGCCAGTCCGAAATTCAAGCGGCCCAAGACCTACCTTGTGCAGGTCGAGGGCACGCCGGCCCCGGATCAGCTTGAGGCGCTGCGCAAGGGCGTCACGCTGAAGGACGGACCGACTCGTCCGGCGCGCTGCGTGGCGATCGATCCGCCAGACCTCTGGCCGCGCGTTCCGCCGGTGAGGTTCCGCAAGACGGTGCCCGACGCCTGGCTGGAGATGACCATCACTGAGGGGCGCAATCGGCAGGTGCGGCGCATGTGCGCCCATGTCGGCCTGCCTTGCCTGCGTTTGGTGCGCTGGTCGGTCGGGGACTGGACGCTGGACGGGATCGCGCCGGGAAAATGGCGCGAGGCATGAAGGGCGACCGGCGCAAGGCCCCGGGTCATGCGCGGGGCCGGATTACCGGGACGGTGCCGAAAGGACCTGGATGCGGTCCCAGAGGGCCTGAATCGTGGTATCCGGCAGCACGAGGCCCAGCCTGACGCAAAGGACATTGCGCAGGGCTTCGGCGCTGGCCAGCAGCCGTTTCTCGCCCGCTTCGTTCAACTGTCGGTCCAGCAGGCCCAACGGTATATCCCCGTCATAGCCCTTGACCATGAGGTGATGCGGAAAAGGCGCCTGCGGCCAGTGCGTGCAAAGAAAGTTCCCGGCCTCGATGTCGCTGTCGCTGACATGCGCATCATCGAAGCCGTACAGCGCGAACTCCTCATCGGGCTTGCGCAGGAAAAGCACCCGCTCGCCGGTTCCGGGATCGTCGTGCAGGATATAGCTGCCGTTGGGGGCGGTCTGGGGGCCATTCTCATACAGCAAGAGCGGCTCTAGGGGAGTTGGTCCGCCAAATCCGGCGTCGGCCAGGTAATCGGTGCCATCGATCCGGCAGATCAACAGGAGATGGGTGCGCGCGCCGCCCTGCCTCGCCCCCTTGCGGACGCGGGCCAGGCGCCGTGTCACATCGAACCCCAGCGCTTGCAAGGCGTCCTGAAACAGCCGGTTCTGTTCAAAGCAATAGCCGCCACGGCCCCGGTGCAGGATCTTGTCGGCGACTTCTGCAGAGCCTACGCCGGGGGCTATCCCCAGGAAGGGGTCGATGTCCTCGAAGGGAATGCGCCGGATCTGAGCCGATTGCAGCCGGGACAGCCCCTCGACCGTGACCGGCACGTGGCTGATGCGCAGCCGGTCGAGATAGAGGGAGAGGTCGAAACCGCTCACTGGTCGGCGCTCAGACCCATTTCGCCAGTGGTGGCAGGCTCATCAGGACGGCATTGGCGTCATGGCCGGTGGCCAACCCGAACTTGGTGCCCCGGTCATAGACCAGGTTGTATTCGGCATAGAGCCCGCGGTGGATCAACTGGGTGTCCTTGTCATCCTCGGTGCAGGCCTGCACCCGGCGCTTTTCCACCAGCGGCAGGTAGGCGGGCAGAAAGGCGCGGCCGATGTCCTGTGTCAGGGCGAAATCCGCCTCCCAGTCGCCGGTGTTGCGATCGTCCATGAAGATGCCGCCGACGCCGCGCGCCCGGTGGCGGTGGGGGATGTAGAAATACTCGTCCGCCCAGGCCTTCAGCTCGGGGTAGAGCGTGTCTCCGTGCGGATCGAGATGCGCCTTTTGGGTGGCGTGGAAATGCGCCGTGTCCTCATCGTATTCGATGCAGGGGTTCAGGTCAGACCCGCCGCCGAACCACCAGGCGCCCGGGGTCCAGAACATGCGCGTGTTCATGTGGACGGCGGGGCAATGCGGGTTCTGCATGTGGGCGACAAGGCTGATGCCCGAGGCCCAGAAGCGCGGGTCGTTGTCCATGCCGGGCACGCCACGCGCCGCCATTGCCTTTTGCGCGGCCTCACCCAGGGTGCCGTAGACGGTCGAGACGTTGACGCCGACCTTTTCAAACACGCGTCCGCCGCGCATGACGCTCATCAGCCCACCGCCCGCGTCAGAGCCATCGTCGGAGGCGCGCTTTGTCTCGGTCACCTCGAAGCGGCCCGGTGCCATGTCAGAGAAGGGGCCTTCGGAATGGCTGTCCTCCAGCCCTTCGAAAGCGGCAACGATCTCGTCGCGCAACTGGCGGAACCAGCTGCTGGCGCGGTCCTTTTCGGTGTCCATCATGCGGTGCTCTCCCTTTTCAGGGATGTCTAGGTCAGCATGGCACGCGCGACAAGCGTCAGTGCGCCGGGGCCGCCACCGGGTCCAGCAGGGTGCGCCCGCCGTCGACCGTCATGATCTGGCCGGTGACAAAACCCGCGCCCTCGCAGGAAAGAAACTGCACCGACTCGGCCAGTTCGCGTGGGGCGGCGATGCGGCCCAGCGGCGTGTGGTCCTCGATGTCAGAGCGATAGCTCTTGTGCTCGCGCAGCGTGTCCTTCAGGCTGGAGGACATGACCGAACCGAAGGCGACCGCGTTCACGCGGATCCGGTGCGGCGCCAGCGCCACGGCCATCGAGCGGGTCATCTGGTCCAGCGCGGCGCAGGACACGGAATAGCCCAGCAGTTCGGGATGCGTGCGGCGCGCGGCGATGGACGACAGGTTGACGATGGCGCCCACCTGTCCCTCTTCCTGTCCCGCCGCCTGCTTGATCATCCGGCGCGAGACCAGCTGTGTCATGCGGTAGGCCGTCGTCAGGTTCTGCGACAGAAGCGTCTCCATCGTGTCATCCTCCAGGTCCAGTGGATCGGAGGTCAGCAGCTGGCGCGAGCCGTTGATCAGGATGTCGACCCGGTCAAAGGCGTCGAGCGTGGCGGAAAGAAGGTTTGCCATTGTCAGGCGTTCGCGCAGGTCGCCGGCAAAGTAGCGGATCGCGCTGTCATCGTCGGACCCCTTGCATTCCTTGACCAGCTGCGGCTCGTCCATGTCGGCGAGCATGACGTTGGCGCCCTTGTTGGCGAAATGCCGGGCGATGGCCAGGCCCACGCCATTGGCGGCGCCGGTCACGATCGCGGTCTTGCCTTCGATGGAGAAACTCATGGGGGCCTCGTGAGGGTTGTCCGGTCAAGCTAACCGGGTTCAGCGCCGTTGACGAGAGGGGCGTGCGGCCTGAAGGATCTTGAACCGGTTGTCGCCGCCGATTTCGGTGGTTTCACGGAAACTCTCGGCCAGCGTGGCCTCGTAGGGCAGGTGGCGGTTGGCAACCAGCCAGAGCCGTCCGTGCGGCGCTAGGATGCGGGCGGCAGAGGTGATGAAGGCGCGACCGATATCCGGATCGGCCTTGCGGCCCTGGTGAAAGGGTGGGTTCATGATGACACCGTCCAGCGCACTGGCAGGCGTCCACTCCGTTGCATCGGCCCAGTGGAACTGCGCGCGGGTGTCGGTGACGTTTTCGCGCGCGCAATCCAGCGCGGCCTTCTCTGCCTCGACGAGATGCAGTTCGGTGACGGACTCACGGGCCAGGATCTGGCGCGATAACCAGCCCCAGCCGGCGCCGAGATCGGCAAAACGCCCCTTGAGCGTGGCCGGCAGGGCCTTGGCCAGGGCCTGGCTGGCCGGATCGGGGCCGTCGGCGGAAAAGATGCCCGGCGCGGTCAGGTCGCCCGAGGGCAGGCGCGCGGGGTCATGCCGCCAGTCCGCCAGATCGGCACCGCCGTCGAACCAGAGGCATTTGCCATGCGCCTTGGACACCTGGCCCAGTAGCGTCACGCGGTGGCGCAGCGCCTTGGCCAGGGCCTCGACCCCGTCGGTCTTGGCGCCATTGACCACCACCAGCCCGCCGGGCGCCAAGGCGCTGGCCCGGGCGATGCGGTCCTCGGCCAGGTCACGGGCGCGGGGTAGGTTCACGATGACCGCGGCATAGGGGCCTTGTGGCTCGGTCTGCACGGCGATGCCCCGCTGTTGCCAGGCGGTGTGATCGGGAAAGAATGTCTGGATGACCTTGACGCGGGTCGGGTCCAACCCGTCAAGCGCGGCATCTCCGGGCGCGCCAAAGAGGGCAATACGCCCGTCGGAAGGCAGGGAAAGGCCGCCGGAGGCGAGGGCGAAGGAAAGGCGATCGGACGACATGGGACGGAAAGGCGCGGGCGCCTATTCCTTCTCCATCGTGCATTGCAGGGGATGCTGGTGCCGGCGGGCAAAATCCATGACCTGTCCCACTTTGGTCTCGGCGATCTCGTGGCTGAAGACGCCGACCACGGCGACACCCTTCTTGTGGACGGTCAGCATGACCTCGAAGGCCTGCGCATGGGTCATGCCAAAGAACCGTTCCAGCACGTGAACGACGAATTCCATCGGCGTATAATCATCGTTCAGCAGCAGAACCTTGTAGAGCGGCGGGCGCTTGGTCCTGGGCTTGGTCTTCACGGCGATACCGGCGTCGCCCTCGCCGTCATCGGGCGGGGTGCCGGTCATCATGAACGTCCGTGTGAAGTGGGCGTCTGTCATCAGGGCAATCGCGCTTTGGGTTTCCGTCTACGGCCCCTGTATATAGGGTAGGGGACGTTGGCGAAAAGGGGGCCGTTCGCGGCTGCATACAGGATGCCGAAAAAACTGCAAACAATCGGTTTCGATGCGGACGATACCCTGTGGCACAACGAGCGCTTTTTCGTGCTCACACAAGAGCGATTCGCCGATCTTCTGCGCGACTACGCGGAAAAGGACCACCTGGCCGAACGCCTGATCGAGGCCGAGCGGCGCAATATCGGCCACTACGGATTCGGGGTGAAGGGCTTTGTCCTGTCGATGATCGAGACCGCCATCGAGGTTACGGAGGGGCGGGTGCCGGCTTCTGTCATCTCGGACCTGATGGCGGCGGGGCGCGATATGCTGGCCCACCCGATCGAGCTGTTGCCGCATGCGCAGGAGGCGGTCGAGGCGGTGGCCGATACGCACCGGGTGCTGCTGATCACCAAGGGCGACCTGCTGCACCAGGAACGCAAGCTGGCTCAATCGGGCCTAGGGGACCTTTTTGACGGGGTCGAGATCGTCTCGGACAAGCAGGCCGACACCTATGCGCGCATCTTCGGTGCCCTGCCCGGCGGCGCCGGTGCGGCGATGATGGTGGGCAACTCGATGAAATCGGACGTCGTCCCCGCCATCGCGGCCGGGGCCTGGGGCGTGCATGTCCCGCATGACCTGGCCTGGGCGCTGGAACATGCCGAGCCCCCCGAAGCGCCGCGATTCCGGACCCTGATTGACCTTGGGGACCTTCCCGGCCTCGTTCACGAGATCGGTTGAAAGGGGGGCGACCCGAGTCGCCACATTTCGGCCATATTTCGCCACAGTCCCGCCCCAATGGACGGTCTAGGGGGCGGACCTGTCTTGACCCGCTACATCTAGCGCGTTCACAATGATAAAAACCTATGAATATCAGGGCATTGTCCGCTTCTCTTGAAGCTGTTTTCGTGTTAGCATCCTCTTAACCACGGCTGCGCAAAATGGGGCCGGGACATAAGCAACAACCCCAACCGAAAAATCGGGGGGACGAGGCAGAAAGGCAGTGTATCGTGACGGGACGTCGCAGGCAGTCAGGCCATTGGGGCCTGTATTTCTTCATGTTCGTGTGGCTCATGGTTCTGTTGCCGCTCAGCGTAGCGGCTGCGCCCTATGCAGCCTTGGTGATGGACGCACGCAACGGCAAGGTGCTGCATGCGCAGAATGCCGACACCCGCCTGCATCCCGCTTCCCTGACCAAGATGATGACGCTCTATATCGCCTTCGAGGCGGTGCAGAACGGTGAGCTGACGATGGACACGCTGATCACCGTGTCGCGCAAGGCCGCCGCCGAAGAGCCGTCGAAGCTGGGCCTTCGACCCGGCCAACAGATCAAGCTACGCTATCTGGTGCGTGCGGCGGCGGTCAAATCGGCCAATGACGCCGCCACGGCCATCGCCGAGGGGATCGAGGGTTCCGAGGCCGCCTTTGCACGCCGTATGAATCGGACTGCCAAGGCGATGGGCATGACGCGCACCACCTTCAAGAATGCCCACGGCCTGACCGAAAGCGGGCACCTGTCGACGGCGCGCGACATGACGATCCTGGGGCAGCATGTGATCTACGACTACCCGCAGTACTACAACCTGTTCTCGCGCAAGACAGCGGATGCGGGTGTGCGCCGGGTGAATCACACCAACTCGCGGCTGCTGAGTTCGTACCCTGGCGCGGACGGCATCAAGACGGGGTACACCCGCGCAGCCGGTTTCAACCTCGTTGCCTCGGCCGAGCGTGGCAGCGAACGGGTGATCGCGACCGTATTTGGCGGTCGGTCCACTGCCACGCGCAACGCACGAGTGGCCGAACTGCTGGACCTGGGGTTCAAGAAGTCCCCGACCTGGGTGAAAATGCGCACACCGGACCGCCCACCCTACCTTGGCAAGGGGGCTGGCGCCGGTGGTATCGTGGTTGCCAATACCTCTGATCCGGCACCGGGCACGCGCGCCAAGTCGATACGGGTTGCCTCTGCTGCCGTGACCCGCAGCCTGCGGCCCAAGGCGCGGCCTGGCAGCACGGTAGACCCGGCCAAGGTGGCGCCGCTGGTGGCCTCGGTGGGCAAGGACATCGAGCGCGAGTTGCAGGAGATTGTGCTGGCCTCCGATACGGCGCCGGACCCCGCGCCCGACGATCCGGAGGTGGTTATCTTGGCCGATGTTACCGATGTGGCGGCGCCAGCGGAATCGAAGAAACCGGTGCAGCGGCCCGCCGCGGTTGCGGCTGCCGCCGCCACGCTCACTTTCAAGGATACGCCGACGCCGGCCCGCAAGGCCGAGGTCGTCACGCGTCTGTCGACCTCGGGCGGGCGGCATTGGGGCATCAACGTGGGCCGTTTCCCCAACGAGTACCTGGCGCAGAAGATGCTGTTGAAGACCGGGCTCACGGAAACCGCGACTCTGGATGATGCACTGCGTAAGGTGGTGCGGGGCAAGACCGGCTTTGATGCGATGTTCATGGGAATGACGCGCGACGGGGCGGAACTGGCCTGCCGCCGGCTTCAGGCACGTCAGATGACCTGCTTCATGGTCGGGCCCAGCTGACCCGTCGGGGCGTTAACCGAACAGAAGAAAGGCGGCTGCACCGGGAGGTACAGCCGCCTTTTTTAATGTCCGCAGGTTCAGCGGACCGCGTCCAGGATCTGGTCGAGTACACTCATGACCCGTTCGACGCGGCTTTCCTCGGACAGGAGATCGGCGACGAGGGTGCGCAGTTCGTTGCTGGTCCGCAGGTGGCGGGACTGGGCGTAGGAAATGACGCCGATCAGGTCGTTCGAGGGGCAGACCCCTTCGCGGTACTCCCAGACGGTGCCGTCGCGCGCGGGACGCGCCTGCAACCCGCAGCGGCGTTCCGGCGGCACGTCGCGCCAGAACAGCGTCATGATGTCGACCAAGGCCGAACTGTCGTTCGAAAAGTAGTTGTGCGCCAGCATGTCGTCGCCCAGCGAGGTCATGTCGATGCTGTCGAAGGCCGGGTGTGCCAGGATCACGTCCCCGCCCAGCCCGGCGCGAGGGGCAGATCCGTGCAGCTTGCCCGAGGAGACCAGCGCCCAGTCCGTGGACGAGGCATAGAGCGTCATGCGCTGTGCAAGCGGCGCAAAGGTGCCCGCCATCGCGCCGAACAGCTCTGCGTCGACGTCGGGGGCGGCAAACATCACCTGGTCGAGGATCGGCTGGTCGCCGGGACGGGCATCTCGGCGCAGGGCCATGATCTCCAGTGCGTCGGTCAGGGCGCGGTTGCCCATTGAATGCGCGACGACGTTGATCGAGCGCGCGCCGGAGCGCAGCACCAGGTCTTCGAGAAAGCGGGCGAGGCGGCGGCCCGACAGGCGCACGACGGCGGCGTCGGCGTTATAACCGATGGTCGTGTCGCGCGAGGGCCAGGAATACAGCACCGGAACCGTGCCGTTGCCCATGTCGTGCACCACCTGGGCCGTGCGCTGGGCGGCATATTCGAAACTGGTGTTGTAGCCATGGATGAAGACCAGCAGATCGCGCTGGCCGTCCTCCTCGAACTCGTCCTGCAGGCGCCCGTAGAAACTGTCGGGATCGACCGGCTCAACCGATTTAAGCAGGATGTGCTTGGACGGGTTGGCGCGGAATTCCAGCCGCCAGATCGAGGGTTTCTCGACCTGTCCGGCGACGTGGATGTTGGGGATCGTGACCGTGGCAATCCCAAGTTCCAGCCGGTCGCCGCGTTCGCCGCCATAGAACCGGGCGGGATGCGAATCGCCACTGCGGGCGCGGTCGGTGGCATAATAGACATCGACCGCGTGGAATCCGTCGTCATCACCGGCAAACGATGTCTCGAGCGACGGCGAAGCCAGCGCCTCGAGCGCGGCGCGCGCCCGGTCGGCGGCGTCGTCATCGCCCATCAGTTCCGTCAGTCGCACGAGTTCGGCATAGAGATCGCGCAGCACTGCATCGCTGCGGCCGGTTTCCTCCTCGGCGGTGATGGCGGCCTCGATCATCGTGCGGGCCGAGCTGATCGCGCCCTGCGCCTCGTAGGCTTTGGCGGCCTTGATGAAGGCGGGCACCGGGTCCTCGCCCAGTTCGGTCCGGGCAAAGGCCCGGGTACGGGCGAGGTCGGCCCAGGCGTCGGCGGCCTGGACATAGCCCAGCCCGTCCAGCAGGTCGGCCCGCAGCTGCATCAGGTCGACCAGGATGCGGATATTCGGTGGGGTGCCCAGGACAATCGGGTCTCTCAGAGCGATATCGACCTGCTGCAGGGCCTGGAACGGATCGGTTCCGGCCAGCGCGTCCAGCGCGATGACCCGGCTGATGTCCTGCGCCCGGCCAGGTGCCGGCACAGCTGTCAGGCTTGCGAGAAAAGCCAGGAATACGAAACGGGTAAACTGTGTCATCGTCCCCTCACGGGCATAGAGAGTCCATCTTGCGATGATTATGATGCCTTGGGGGGCTGGAACAAGGTGGGGAATACCCGCGCTTGTCCGTTGCGGGCATGAGGCCGTCCCAAAAAGAAAACCCCCGCGAGCGGGTCGCAGGGGTTCGTGTCTCAAATTGCGTTCGGTCGCTTACAGCAGCCCTTCGCGCTGGGCCTTTTTGCGCGCCAGCTTGCGGGCGCGGCGAATCGCCTCGGCCTTTTCACGGGCTTTCTTCTCGGAGGGTTTCTCGAAATGCTGCCGAAGCTTCATTTCGCGGAACACGCCTTCGCGCTGCAGCTTTTTCTTCAGGGCGCGGAGCGCCTGATCGACATTGTTGTCGCGAACACTGACCTGCATGTGGTTGTCACCACCTTTCTAGATTTGAGTTGCAAGGAGAATTGCAGGAGGTGGCCGTATAGCAACCGCTGGCCTAGTTGTCTAGAGTGACGCCGCAACGAGAGGAACCCGTTCCATGCCCGACACAGCAGACAAGATCCTGGACGCCGCCTTGATGCACGTGCCCTTCGACGGCTGGTCCGAAACGAGCTTTCGTGCCGCGGTTTCCGACGCCGGGGTGGACCCGGTGGTCGCCCGTGGCCTGTTCCCGCGCGGAGCGGTGGATCTGGCCGTCGCCTATCACAAGCGCGGCGATGCCGAGATGCTGCAGCGGATCGAGGCGGCAGACCTGGACGAGATGCGATTTCGCGATCGCGTGGCCTTTGCGGTGCGCGCCCGGATCGAGGCCGCCGAGGACCGCGAGGCGGTGCGGCGGGGGACGACCCTGTTTGCCTTGCCGATCTACGCGCCCGATGGCGCCCGGCTGATCTGGGGCACGGCGGATGCGATCTGGACCGCGCTGGGGGACACCTCGCGCGATTTCAACTGGTACACCAAGCGGGCGACGCTCTCGGGCGTCTATTCGTCGACCGTGCTGTACTGGCTGGGCGACGATTCGCTGGACAACGAGGTGACCTGGGCCTTCCTGGATCGCCGGATCGAGGACGTGATGCGCTTTGAAAAGGCCAAGGCGCAAGTGCGTGGAAACCGTCTATTGAGTGGTTTGATGGCTGGCCCGGCAAAGATCCTGGAAAGAGTGCAGGCGCCGGCGCGCGATGGCTCGGACCTGCCGGGGGGACATCCCTTTCCCCGCTGACCTGGCGGCCCTGCCGCGCGCAATCGGCGCAGGGGGTGGCACGGGAAACCGCTTTGCCACCCCGGCCCTGCTTGCTACCAAATCCGCAAACAGGGAGGCTGAACCATGACAGAAACCATGCGCGCGATCGAGATCACCGAGCCGGGCGGGCCGGAGGTACTGAAACCGACAACCCGACCGATGCCGCAGCCGGCGGCAGGACAGGTGGTGCTCAAGGTCGCCTATGCCGGGGTCAACCGCCCCGACGCGCTGCAACGCGCAGGCAGCTACGCGCCGCCTCCCGGCGCCTCGGACCTGCCGGGACTTGAGGCCTCGGGCGAGGTGGTGACACTGGGTGCAGGTGTTGATTCCCTCTCGCTTGGCGACAAGGTCTGCGCGTTGCTGCCCGGCGGCGGTTACGCGGAATATGTCGCCACGCCCGCCGCGCATTGCCTGCCGGTGCCGCAGGGTATGGGCATGAAAGAGGCGGCTTGCCTGCCGGAAACCTTCTTCACCGTCTGGTCGAACGTCTTTCAGCGCGGTGGATTGCTGGCCGGTGAGCGGTTCCTCGTCCACGGTGGTTCCAGCGGAATCGGGACGACGGCGATCCAGCTTGCGCATCATTTCGGGGCGCGGGTCTTTGCCACGGCGGGGTCCGATGCCAAGTGCAAGGCCTGCACCGACCTGGGCGCGGACCGGGCGATCAACTACCGGGACGAGGATTTCGTATCGGTGATGAAGGAGGAAGGCGGCGCCAACCTGATCCTCGACATGGTCGGAGGCGACTACCTGCCGCGCAACGTCAAATCGCTGGCCGAGGATGGACGCCTGGTGCAGATCGCCTTTCTGCAGGGCCCCAAGGTCGAGTTGAACTTTGCCCTGGTCATGGTGCGCCGTCTGACCATCACCGGCAGCACCCTGCGCCCGCAAAGCGATCTGGCGAAGGCGCGCATTGCCGAGAGCCTGCGGGAGAAGGTCTGGCCCTTGCTGGATGCGGGCAAGGTGGCGCCTGTGATGGACAGCGAGTTTCCGATGGACCAGGCCGCCGAGGCGCACGCGCGAATGGAAAGCTCGGGCCACATCGGCAAGATCGTGTTGAAGGTGAGCGGGTAAGGGGGCGCTGCCCCCTCTTGGCCGCTGGCCAATTCACCCCCTGAGGTATTTTCGGCCCAAAGAAGCAGGGGCGCGGCACAGTTGTGCGCCCCTTTTAGGATCAGGCGACCGCGCGGCGGTATAGGTGCCAGGTGGCGTGGCCCAGGACAGGCAGGACGATCACCAGTCCGATCAGGGCGGGAATGCTGCCCAGCACCAGGCCCAGGGTCACGATGGCCCCCCAGGTCAGGATCACGCGCGGGTTTTCCCGGGTGACGCGGATCGAGGTCAGCACTGCCACGGGCAGGCCCACTGCGCGGTCCAGCAGCAGCGGGAAGGAGACCACGCTGGTGGCCAGGACGGCCAGCGCAAAGACCCCGCCGATGGCACAGCCCAGGACGATCATCACCAGTCCGGGGCCGGTTGCGAGGCCGCCGAGGAAGGTGCCGATGGAGGCCGGGGCCTCTGGCCCGAGCGTGGCGCCGTAGAGGTGCCCGGCCACCACCAGCCACAGGCAGAAGATCACCGCCAGGTAGATCCCCATGACAAGGATCGAGGCGAAGCGCGGGCTTTCCACCACCTTGAGCGCGCCGAGCCAGCCGATTTCCTCGCCCTGTTCACGGCGGCGGCTGATTTCATAGACCCCCACCGCCGAAACCGGCCCCAGCAGGGCAAACCCGGCAATCAGCGGAAAGATCAGCGGGACGAGGTCCATGTTGAGTGCGGCTAGCGCCAGGACGATGCCGATGACCGGGTAGAGCAGCACCAGGAACATCACGTCGGTCCGGCATTGCTGGAAATCGTGCCACCCGGCAGACAGGGCCTCTCGCAGGTCCTGGTTGGTCAACTGGCGGGTGCGGGGCGGGGTGGTATCCTCGCTGCCGAGGGCCTGGGCCGAGTCCGCCGCGTGGCGTCCGGCGAGGCCGAAGGCACTGGCCAGCCAGGTTCCGGGATTTCCGATGGTCTGAGGCATGAGTCCTCTCCTCTTGGCGATGATCGCGCCAAGAGGAGGGCCCGCCGCGCGGCGACGGGAAGGCCGGTTGAACGCGCTGATGCGTCAAAAGGTAGCATACATGCCGTGAATTTCCCATCACGGTCACGAGAGGGTGTCAGAGTTTGTGGTCGAAGAACCCGTCGCCTGCGCGCGACAGCAGGTCAGCCGCCAGGCTGCGGCCCAGCTCGGCACCCTGCGCAACCGGGCCAGTGATCTCGCCTGCGTGGGCCTCGGAGCCGTCGGTCTTCAGGATTTCGCCGCGCAGGCGCAGGCTGTCGCCGTCCAGTTCTGCTAACGCCGCGATGGGCGTCTCGCAGGAGCCGTCGAGCGCGGCGAGGAAGGCGCGTTCCGCGTTCAGCCGCAGGGCGGTCGTCGCATCATGGATGGCCGCCAGCATGTCACGCGCGCGGCTGTCGTCACTGCGGCGTTCGATGCCGATGGCGCCCTGGGCAACGGCGGGCAGCATGTCCTCGGGCTCGATGGCGGTTTGCGGCACCTCGGTCATGCCGAGGCGGTTCAGCCCGGCACAGGCCAGGAAGGTGGCACGCGCCACGCCGTCGTGCAGCTTTTTCAGCCGGGTCTGCAGGTTGCCGCGGAACTCGACCACGGTCAGGTCGGGGCGGCGGTGCAGCAATTGCGCCCGGCGCCGCAGCGAAGAGGTGCCGACCACGGCGCCTTCGGGCAGGTCGTGGATCGAGGAGAACTCGGGGCAGATGAAGGCGTCGCGCACGTCCTCGCGCGGCAGGTAGCAGTCCAGCACCAGCCCCTCGGGCTGTTCGGTGGGCATGTCCTTCATCGAATGCACGGCCAGGTCGATCGTGCCCGCCAGCATCGCCTCTTCGATTTCCTTGGTGAACAGGCCCTTGTTGCCGATCTCTTTCAGCGGGCGGTCGGCGTCGATCAGGCTGCGGTCGTCGCCGGTGGTCTTGATGACCACGATTGCAAAGGCGTCCAGCGGCAGATCGAAGGCGGCGGCAAGCCGTTGCTGGGTCTCATGCGCCTGGGCCAGCGCCAGGGGAGAGCCGCGGGTGCCGAGTTTCAGCGGGGAGTGGGGCGTGGGCAGATCGGTCATGGCAAAGGGTTAGCGCGCTGCGTGAGGAAAGGAAACGGGATTTGCGGGCGCCGGCATGCGTCACGCGCGCCCGCTCCGTCAAGGCGGCTTGACACCGGCGGGCCCGCATCGGACCAAGGCCCCCGGACCTGGAGGAGCGAAAGCGATGACCAAGACGATCTTGCGTGCCCTTGCGGGCGAGACCCTGCCGACGCCGCCGATCTGGATGATGCGGCAGGCGGGTCGCTACCTGCCGGAGTACAAGGCGACGCGGGCCGAGGCGGGGGATTTCCTGTCGCTCTGCTACAACCCCGACCTGGCGACCGAGGTGACCTTGCAGCCGATCCGGCGGTACGGGTTCGACGCGGCGATCCTCTTTGCCGACATCCTGCTGCTGCCGCAGGCGCTGGGTATGGACCTGTGGTTCGTCACCGGCGAGGGACCGCGCCTGTCGACCATCACCAGCGATGCGGAGTTCGACAAGCTGGGCCGGGGAGAGATGATCCACGACACGCTGAACCCGGTTTACCAAACGGTGCGGAACCTGTCGTCGGCGCTGCCCTCCGAGACCACGCTGATTGGGTTCGCCGGTGCGCCTTGGACCGTGGCGACCTACATGATCGCGGGCAAGGGCACCAAGGATCAGGGCCCGGCCCATGCGCTGAAGGCTGAGAACCGGGCACTGTTCGAAAAGATCATCGACCGGCTGACCGAGGCGACCATCGACTACCTGTCCGAGCAGGTGAAAGCCGGGGCCGAGGTGGTCAAGATCTTCGACAGCTGGGCCGGGTCGCTGCAGGGCGAGGATTTCGACCGCTATTGCACCGCGCCCGCGCGGACCATCACGCAGGAACTGAAAAGTCGTTTCCCGGGGCTGCCGGTCATCGCCTTCCCGCGCCAGGCGGGAGAGAAATATGTCGGGTTCCACGCCGCGACAGGCGCGGATTGCGTGGCCGTTGACGATAGCGTGACGCCGGAATGGGCGGCGGAAAACGTGCAGGTTACGGGTTGTGTTCAGGGCAACCTGGCCTCATCGCACATGGTGACGGGCGGTCAGGCGCTGGTGGATGAAACGCGGCGCGTGGTCGAGGCTTTCCGCAAGGGGCCGCATATCTTCAACCTGGGCCACGGGATCACGCCGGACGCGGACCCCGAGAACGTGCAGTTGATGATCGACACGGTTCGGGGGATGTAAGGGGCGACTGCGCCTGTCTCAGACATGCGCAGGCTGACCGCGTCCGCCAAGGATGACGTCCATGCTCATCCCGCCGACCCACATGCAGAACAGCGCCAGCCAGGCGGTGCCGGCAAAGATCGACCCGCCGGACACGCCGGCGCCAATGGCGCAGCCGCCGGCCAGCATCCCGCCAAACCCCATCAGCACGGCGCCGATCATCGCGTTGCGCATCGGTGTCGGGCCTTCGAATCCCTGGAACTTCAGCTCTTTGCTGACCAGGGCGGCCAGGAAGGATCCCAGAACCACCCCGGGCACCAGCCCGATGTCGAATTCCAGCACCGAATTGCGGTCGAGGAAGAACATCAGCGTGTTGGCCGAAGGGCCGGTGAAGGTCAGGCTTTCGATCTGGACCGGCTCGAAGGCCACCTGGCTCAGCGCATGGGTCAGCCCATAGCCCACGGCGGCAGCGAAGCCGACGCCGGAGGCAAAGACCAGTCGCGAAAAGCCGATCCGGTTGCGGCGGCTGAGCTCCAGCGCCAGGAGCGCGATGGCAAGCCCGATCACAAGCCCGGCCTCGCGTGGCAGGTGCAGCGCGGCCAGCAGGTCCATGTTGCGGCCGCCGGAGGTGATCCACATCGCGGCCAGCCGGTCGCGCAGGGGGGCCAGCCAGCCGGTCAGCGACATCTGCGCCACCACGGCAAAGATCAGCCCGGACACGACCGAACGCAGGTTGCCCGTCGCCGCCAGCACCAGCAGGCGCCCGGAACAGCCGCGCGCCAAGACCATGCCCGCGCCGAACAGCAGCCCGCCGATGATCGCGCCGGACCAGCTGCCCGGAACCGCCATCATGCGCGCCTCTGACGTTTCCAGCAGGCCGAGGATCTGCGCCCCCTGTACCCAGACCACGGCGGTGGAAAAGGTCAGCAGCCAGACCGCGACCTTGTCCTTCATCATGCCGCGGGCAAACTCGACCGTGGCCGCCCGCAGGCAGAACCGGGACCGTTGGGCCGCGACGCCGAAGATCACACCGGTGATCAGTCCAAAGAGCGCCGCCGTCGGGTTCTCTCCGATCCGGTCGATCAGGGGGACGATATCCATGCCAGTGCCTCCGCGCGCGTGATGCGCCGTGTGATGCACCGGAACGGGCCGGAGTTGCCTTGACACAGATCATGAAAGTGGAATGTCGCGCGGCGACGGTGACGGCCGTGCGGGTTGTCCACAGGCGACAGTCCTGTCGCAAACCGGCCTCCCCGTGGCGACAGAACGCGGTCGCAGCGGGAACAGAGGACCGGGGTGCGATTCGGGCATGTTTGATGGAACACCCGTGCGCAAGAGGAGAGGCGTCATGGACTTCGACATGGATTTCGCCAACGAGATGATGATGGCCGTGGCCAGGCTGCCGGTTGTCGCCAACGCGGACCACGCCCCGCTGGAAGGCGGAGAGGATCCGGCCTTTGGCACCGTGCGCTGGCGGACCCTGTTTTCCGCCGACAAGACCTCGACCTCGGGCATGGTGATGGGCGTGGCGGAATTCGGTCCCGCCGGCACCCTGCTGCCGCATCGTCACAGCCCCGCCGAGATCTATTTCGGTCTCGAAGGATCGGGCATCGTGACCATCGACGGGGTGCAACATGAACTGATGCCGGGCACCGCGCTTTATATCCCCGAGGACGCCGAGCATGACACCGTTGCCGGGGCCGAGGGGCTGCGGTTCCTCTACGTCTTTGCAAAGGACCGTTTCGCAGAGGTGGAATACCGGTTCTCGGCGGCGCAGGCGGTCTAGACCTCACAGGCTGGCCGCCGTCCGGGCCGGTGCCCGGGGCGGCGGTCGCAATGTGCGCCAACGCACCAAACCGGGACTCGCCAAGCCCAGTGTGGCGGCTTAAAGCAAGACCATGACCCCGGTTCCCCTTTCAGAAGCGTGCCACCTTCCGGTCTGGCGGCGCCCGATTGCCCTCTTGGCGCTCATGGCGATTGCCATGCCGCTCAGCTTTGCCACATGGTCGGCTTTGCTCAACAATTTCGTCATCGAGGTGGCCAGTTTCGAGGGCAAGCACATCGGTTGGCTGCATTCCGTGCGCGAGATCCCCGGGTTTCTGGCCATCGGTGTGATCCTGGTCCTGCTGCTGGTGCGCGAACAGGTGCTGGCGCTGGTGTCGCTGGCGCTGCTGGGGGTGGCAACGGCGATCACCGCAATGTTTCCCAGCCTCGGCGGATTGCTTTTCGTGACGCTGCTCAGCTCGATCGGGTTCCACTACTACGAAACGGTGAACCAGAGCCTGCAGCTCCAGTGGCTGCCCAAGGACCGTGCGCCGCAGATCCTGGGCTGGCTGGTGGCCGTGGGATCGGCCGCGACCTTTGTCGCCTACGCCTGTATCGTGGTGACCTGGCGGACCTACGATCTGCCCTACGGCCTTGTTTATGCTGTGGCCGGGGTGCTGACGCTGGGGATCACCGCCTGGTGCGCCTTTGCCTTTCCACAGTTCGAAAGCCCCAATCCGCAGGTCAAGAAATTCGTCCTGCGCCGCCGTTACTGGCTGTACTACGCGCTGCAGTTCATGTCGGGCGCGCGGCGTCAGATCTTCGTTGTCTTCGCTGCCTTCATGATGGTCGAAAGGTTCGGCTATGATGTGCACGAGATCACTTCGCTTTACCTCGTGACCCTGGTTCTGAGCATGGTGGCGACACCGATCTTTGGCCAGGTGGTTGCGCGGTTCGGCGAACGCAATGCGCTGACCTTCGAATACATCGGGCTGACGTTTGTGTTCCTGGCCTACGGCGGGCTGTTCTGGTTCGGCTGGGGCGTGGTGCTGGCGGCGACGCTTTATGTGCTGGACCATATCTTTTTCGGTTTCGCCTTTGCGCTGAAGACCTATTTCCAGAAGATCGCCGACCCGGGTGACATGGCGCCCACCGCCGCGGTGGCCTTTACCATCAACCATATCGCGGCGGTCTTTTTGCCGGCGGCACTGGGCTATCTCTGGGATTCCTCGCCGGGGTCCGTCTTTGGCCTGGCGGCGGGCATGGCGCTAACCAGCCTTGCGCTGGCACTGATGATCCCGCGCCACCCGGAGCCGGGCAATGAAACCGTCTTTTCCGGGGTCGTTGCGGCCCCGGCGGAATAGGCGTGGCCGGCGAGGCGACCGGCGCCGGGGGGCGTTTCCTCACCGGGCCGACCCTGGGGCATGTCGTCCGGATGACGCTCAGCGGCGCGGCGGGCATCACCTTTGTCTTTGTCGTCGATGCGGCCAACCTGTTCTGGCTGTCGCAACTGGGTGAGCCGATCTTGATGGCGGCCATCGGCTATGCCTTTGCCGTCCAGTTCTTCACCGTTTCCATCGGCGTCGGCCTGATGATCGCCACCACGGCGCTTGTCTCGCGCAGCATCGGGCGCGGCGAACGGGCGATTGCGCGGGAGCAAGGGTCGGCGGGCATGCTGCTGTGTTTCCTGGTACAGGCGGCGACGGCGGGGCTGGTGGTGCTGTTCCGGCATGACCTGCTGGCCAGGGCGGGGGCCGAAGGCGAGGCATTGGACCTGGCCGCGCGCTATGTCGCGCTGTCGATGCCTTCGCTGGCGGTGATGGCCGTGGGTCTCTGCGGCAGCGCGGTCTTGCGCGCCGACGGGCTGGCGCGGCAGGCGATGATGGTGACGATGGGCGGCGGGCTGATCATGCTGGGGCTGGACCCGCTGCTGATCTATGTGTGGGGTTGGGGACTGGACGGCGCGGCGCTGAGCGTCTGGATCTTTCGCGGCATCATGGCGGGGCTGGCGATCTGGTTCGCTGCCCACCGGAATGGATTGCTGGCTATGCCACGGCCCGCCTTGCTGTTGCGCCACGGCCCGGGCCTGTTGCGCGTGGCGCTGCCGGCGATTATCACGCAAATGGCCACGCCTTTCGGAAACTTCCTGCTGACCGGGTTCATCGCGATGCATGGCGATACAGCCGTGGCGGCCTGGGCGGTCATCAACCGGCTGACGGTTGTGGCCTTCGGCGGGCTGTTCTCGCTGGCCGGGGCGATCGGGGGCATCTTTGGCCAGAATTTCGGCGCGCGTCAGTTCGACCGCCTGCGCCAGACCTACCGCGATGCGGTTTTGTTTTGCGTTGTCTACGCGGCGGCTGTCTGGCTGATCCTGATGGCATTGACCGGTCCCATTGCGCGAGGTTTTGGGCTGGAGGGAGAGGGCGCAGAGGTCTTGCGGGCCTTCACGCAGTTCGGGGCGCTGTCCTTCACGGTGGGCGGGCTGTTGTTTGTCTCGAACGCGGCGTTCAACACGCTGGGCCGACCGCTCTGGGCCTCGGTGCAAAGCTGGCTGCGCGAGGCGGTTCTGATGTGGCCCGTGGCGCTCTGGCTGTCGGGGGTCTACGCGGCCCAGGGCGTGATCTATGCGCAGGCGCTGGTGGGGGCCGTCATGGGCGTTGTGGCGGGTGTCCTGGGCTGGCGCTATGTCTGCGGGATCGGTGAGGGGGCCTTGCCCAGGGTCAACCTGCGCGAACGGCGCGCCCTGCGCGACCCGAACCGCTGGCGCCGGCGCTAAAGCAAACCGCGCAGCGCAAAGGCCAGGACGGCCAGCACGATCACGAGGGTCAGGACCCAGAAGGCGCGCGCGATGCGTCCACGGCTAGTCATAACTGAACTGCTCCAGCAGGATGTTGCGGGCAGACACGCCAAGACCCAAGAGCGCGTCCTCGACGGCGTGCAGCATGGGGGGCGGGCCACAAAGGACAAACACCCAGCTTGTCAGGGCCTCCGCGTCGAGGTGCCGGTTCAGCACCTCGGACGTGACGAAGCCGGTCTCTCCCTGCCAGCCTTCGGGCGGACCGGACAGGACATGGACCACGCGAAGCGGTCCGGTTTGGGAGCGCTGGTGCAGTTCCTCGCGGCAGGCGATCTGCTCTTCGGCCCGGTTGGCATAGAACAGAACGCGCGGGCGCGGGTCATCGTCGGCATCCAGCTGGCGCAGATGAGACAGCAGCGGGGCGATGCCCACGCCGCCGGCAATCAGCGCAACGCCGCCGGCCTTGCGATGCCGTTTCAAGGTCAGTGAGCCAAAGGGGGCATCGACCCAGGCGCGGGTGCCGGGGGTCACGCCGCCAAGCCGGTTGGTGAAATCACCCAGCTCCTTGATGACGAAGCGCAGCCTGCCGCCTTCGGCCGGGGCAGAGGCGATGGAAAACGGGTTCTCGTTCAGTGAGACGGCGGGCTTGCCGATGCTGATCCAGGCGAAATGTCCGGGCAGGTAGTGCAGGCCCTTGTGGCCCTCGGGGTCGAGGCAAAGCTCCCAGGTCCTGTCTGCCAGACGGGTCACGCTGCCGACGCGCCAGGGGCGCCGCGCCTTCATCAGGGGTTTGACCGCGTAGACCCAGGCCAGTGAGAGAACGGCAATGGCAAACAGGGCCCACCAGAACCCCCAAAGCGCCGGATCGCCGCTATACCGTCCGGCGCGGGTGGCGTGCAGAACACCCAGTCCCGCCATGACCAGCGCCATGATCCCGTGCAACGCGCGCCAGATCTCGTGCCGATACAGCCCGTCTCGGCCCAGTGCCATGACCATAACGGCGCCCAGCAACAGCCAGGCGACGATCCCGGGCCAGAGGCCGGACCAGTCGAAATTCAGGGCCGTCGATCCGGGGGCCGTCAGGCCGGGGCGCAAGCTTTGTGGGCCGGAATAGAGAAACGGGTGCAGCAGGATCAGCATTGAGGCGGCGCGGGCCAGCAATTGGTGCAGCCGCATCGTTACATCCATGCCGATCCGCCCCGAGATCACGCGAAACCGCCCGGACAGGGCAAATTCCACCAGCAGGATCGCCAGCCCGGCCAGGGCCACGCCGGAGGCCAGTTCGTCACGCAAGGGGCGCGGGGGGTGTCCCTGGAGCGCGGCAAGCGCCAGCGGTGCGCAGGTCAGGGCAAGGTAGAACAGGACGAGGAATGCGGCGGGCATGATGTCTTGGCCTAGGGTCAAATGCCTCTAGCACGGCTGCGTGACGGAATCACGTCAAACGCAGTGCGACTTGCGGCGGTCGGGCTTTCGTGCCACAGCGAATGCGCTTTTTTCCATCAATGGATCACCCACATGCCCAAGACCTGGACCGCCTTCACCAAGCTTGCCGACAAGGACAAGGCCGAGGCCCTGGGCCTTGCTCTCGAGGAACTCGATCCCGAGCCCACAGGCATCGGCGTCTTCGAGATCGAGGACGGTTCTGGCACCTGGGAGATCGGCGGATACTTCACCGAGGCGCCGAACGAGATCGAACTGGCCCTGCTGGCCGCCGCCTATGACGCCAAGAGCTTTGTCGTCTCCGAGGTGCCGGACACCGACTGGGTCGACAAGGTCCGGCGCGAACTGACACCAGTCGAGGCCGGGCGCTTTTTCGTCTACGGTAGCCATGATGCCGACAAGATCCCCGAAGGCTCGGAACCGCTGCTGATCGAGGCGGCGATGGCCTTTGGCACGGGTCACCACGGCACCACTCAGGGCTGCCTCGAGGCGCTGGACCGGCTGGCCTCGGAGGGCTTCCAGGGCCGCAACGTGGCCGACATCGGCTGTGGCACGGCCGTTTTGGCGATGGGGGCGGCGCGAATCTGGCCCGATCCCGTGATCGCTTCGGACATCGACGAGGTCGCCGTCGAGGTGGCCGAGGCCAACGTGCGCGCCAATGACCTTGGCGACAAGGTCATCTGTGTTGAGGCCGCCGGCTTTGACAACCCCGAACTGCACGCTCGCGCACCCTATGACCTGGTCTTTGCAAACATCCTGAAGCAACCGCTGATCGACCTGGCGCCCGACATGGAAAAGCATCTTGCCCCAGGGGGTTATGCTATCCTTTCGGGTATTCTGACTTGGCAGGCCGATGAGGTGGTCGAGGTCTACACTGCCCACGGGATGCCGCAATTACGCCGCGATGTGATCGGCGAGTGGGTGACGCTGACGCTCCGGAGAAACCAGTAAATAAAGGGTTAACCGGGGCAATCGAGGCAAAATTAAATCCAATTGCCCCAATCTTGCCATAAAGTTTGGCTAAAAATTGCCTCATCCGGTGGGGGCCGGTTGAAATGAGGCTGTCATGGACGACGCTCAGAGAAGTTTTCACAAGCGTGAACAAGCGCTGCGGCGCAAGCACATCCGGATGTCACAAGGGTATGTGACCCGGATGAACCGCAACGGCGTGATCGAACAGGTCCCCCAGAGCAGGATGAGCGGTTTCGGCCTGCACCTGGTCTTGCGTCTTGCGGTGGCGGTGATGCTGTTCAAGATGGTCGCCCTGGCATGGCTGGGAGACGCGATTTACACCGGACACGTCGAACGCCTGTCACAGGGCGTTTTTTACGAAAAGGCCGGGGCGTGGATCCTGCAGGTCGATCCGGTAACCCGCATGCTGGCCGACTTCCTGACGCCGGTCATGGGGTGAGGCTCCCCTCACATCAAGAGACAAGAAAAAACCCGCGCTTCCGATGAAGCGCGGGTTTTGCCTTTGCCGTGAGTGGCGATGCGCAGCCGGTCGATCATCCCGGTCGACCGTCTGCGCGAACTGTCCTCAGTAACGACGTGCAACGCTGTCGATGTCGCCGCGGTGCAGGCCGATGTCTTCCAGCTCGCGGTCGGTCAGGGCCGACAGGCTGTTGCGGGTCATGCGTGCGTCGTTCCATGCGGCGACCGCACCGAAGACAGCGGCGAAGATGCTGCCGATCCGGGCTGCGGTTTCCGACGCATGGTAGGGGCGGGTTGCGCCGAATGCGGAGGTGAAGATGTTACCGATCTGGGCGGCGGAGCCCGACGCGGCGAAGGGGCGGGAAGTGTCGAATGCGGCCATCGCTGGTCTCCTTTTGGATGGGGGGTGTATTCGTTCTGAAACCGCACATAGTTTGGGCAATCTGCTGCAACAAGGCGCATTTTCTGCATGGGTCACATGCGATTTCTGCATGACGGAAATCGCGGTTAACCCTTCTGATAAACAAGCAAAAATCCGCTCTACCCGTCGTCGTTTTCCGGCGGTACCGTGCCGGAAACAAATGTCATGTGTCGGGGCTGGGACAATCGGTGTCGCAAACGGCCCTCGCCGCATTAACCTTGGCTTTTGTTCGCCTTTCGTGCTAGCCGTGTCTGAAAAACAACACGGGCGGGCATCCATGCGGATATTGGGCATTGATCCGGGGCTTCGGACCCTTGGATGGGGTGTGATCGAGGTCGAGGGCAGCCGACTCAGGCACGTCGCAAACGGGCTGTGCAAGCCCGGCGGCAAGGAGCTGGCCGAACGACTGCTCGCATTGCACGAATTGCTGACAGATGTGTTCAACCGGATGATGCCCGACGAGGCGGCCGTGGAACATACCTTCGTCAACCGCGACGGGGCGGGCACGCTGAAGCTGGGCCAGGCGCGGGCGATCGCCCTGCTGGTCCCGGCGCAGTTCGGTTTGCCGATCGGGGAATACGCGCCGAACTCGGTCAAGAAGACGGTCGTGGGCGTCGGCCATGCCGAAAAACACCAGGTCGAGCACATGGTCAGCCTGCAACTGCCCGGCGCGAAGCCCGCCGGGCCGGACGCGGCGGACGCGCTGGCGGTGGCGATCTGCCACGCGCATCACATAGGCGCCCGGCGCATGAAGGTGCGCGCATGATCGGGCGTATCGCAGGGCGGATCGTCTACCACGGTGAGGATCATGTTCTGATCGACGTGCAGGGCGTCGGTTATGTCGTCTATTGCAGCGACCGGGTGCGCGTGGGTCTGCCCGGCGCCGGCGAAGCCGCGGCGCTGTATACCGATCTGCTGGTGCGCGAGGACCTGCTACAACTGTTCGGCTTTCCGACGCTGGTGGAAAAGGAATGGTTCCGCCTGCTGCTGTCGGTGCAAGGCGTGGGCGCCAAGGCGGCGCTGGCGATCCTGGGCACGCTTGGGCCGGATGGGGTCAGCCGCGCGCTGGCGCTGGGCGACTGGACGGCGATCAAGGCGGCCAAGGGGATCGGCCCCAAGACCGCGCAGCGCGTCGTGAACGAGCTGAAGGACAAGGCACCCGCCATCATGGCAATGGGCGTCAGCGACCCCCTCGGGGACGACCCGCAGGCTGCCTCCGCCGAGGTGATCGAGACGTCGCCTGCTCCCGATGCCCCCCGCAAGGCGCCGCCGCGCCGGTCCAGCGCGCAGGCCGAGGCGCTTTCTGCGCTCGGCAACCTGGGCTACGGCCCCTCCGAGGCCGCCGGTGCCGTGGCCGAGGCCGCGGGCGCCGAGCCGGAGGCCGACACTGCCGCCCTGATCCGCGCGGCGTTGAAGCTATTGGCGCCGAAGGGGTAAGGGATGGACATGAGCGATCCTGACCCCACCCTGCGCCCCGATCCCCTGCCGGAGGACCGCGACCGCGCGCTGCGTCCTCAGATGCTGGAGGATTTCATCGGCCAGGCTGAGGCGCGGGCGAACCTGCGTGTCTTCATCCAGAGCGCGCGCTCGCGCGGCGAGGCAATGGACCACACGCTGTTCCACGGCCCCCCGGGCCTGGGCAAGACGACGCTGGCGCAGATCATGGCGCGGGAACTTGGGGTCGGCTTTCGCATGACTTCGGGTCCGGTTCTGGCCAAAGCAGGCGATCTGGCGGCGATCCTGACCAATCTCGAACGCAACGACGTACTGTTCATCGACGAGATCCACCGGATGAACGCCGCCGTCGAAGAGGTCCTGTACCCGGCGATGGAGGACTACGAACTGGACCTCGTCATCGGCGAGGGACCGGCGGCGCGCACCGTGAGGATCGAGTTGCAACCCTTCACGCTTGTCGGTGCGACAACGCGGCTGGGCCTGCTTACCACGCCCCTGCGCGACCGTTTCGGCATCCCGACGCGGCTGAATTTCTACACGATCCCCGAGCTTGAAACCATCGTCGCGGGCAATGCGTCCAAGCTGGGCGTGCGGATGGAGGGCGACGGCGCGCTGGAGATCGCGCGCCGGTCACGCGGCACGCCCCGGATCGCCGGACGGCTGCTCCGTCGCGTGGTGGATTTCGCCGTGGTCGAAGGCGGTGGCGTGGTCAGTCGCGCCCTGGCCGACAATGCGCTGACTCGGCTGGGGGTCGACAGCCTGGGGCTGGACGGGGCCGACAGACGTTACCTGATGCTGATGGCCGAGAATTACGGCGGCGGTCCCGTGGGGATCGAGACACTCTCTGCTGCTCTGTCGGAAAGCCGTGACGCGTTGGAGGAGGTCGTGGAACCCTATCTTCTGCAACAGGGTCTCATCAGCCGCACGCCGCGCGGGCGGATGCTGGCGCAGAAGGCCTGGAAACACCTTGGACTCGCTGCCCCGGTGCCACCGGGACAAAGCGACCTTTTCGAGGGCTGACGTCAGTCCGTCAGCCCCGCAGCCTCGCGCAGGCGGGTGGCCAGCTCCCGGACCTCGTCGGCGGTAAAGCCGCCGGTGACCTGCAAGGCCCCGCCTAGGATCGGTTGCGCCACGACCGCGTTCCAGACAGGCTCTCCGTCCAGTGTCAATGCGATCTGCTGGCCGACGGCCTCCTTGGTCATGCAGGCAAGGACTGGCGCGCTGTCGGCGCAGAGCGACAGGTTGATCGTGGGCTGGCCGCTTTGCGTGAAAGAGGGACTGGCATCGGCAAGGGCGACGACCTCGGTCCGGTCGCCTGCCGCCAGGGCTATGCGACCCGCGTCATTGCCGTTGCACATGGCAAGTGCGGGGGTGGCGGCGGCAAAGACGAAGGCGCTCACCAGGCTGAGCATGGTGCGTCGGCTGTGCATGTGGTCTCTCCTTTGCGTTCCAATATGACATGGGGGCCGGACGCCGGACGGCCAAGCCGCAGGCCGGTCGGGTAAACCCGACCTTGCAGGGGCGGTTTGCCTTTCGGGTCGTTTTCGGGCAGGTCGCGGCACAGCGCTATGCCAAGACGTGAAAAGGACAGCCGGCATGACCCAGGACTTGACCCCCGAAGAGATCGCCACGCTCTTTACGCGGTCGGACGGCAGCTATCTTTGCGCACGCTGGGGGCGCCCGCTGGCGCCGATCGTCTTTGGTGTCGAAGAGGCGACACTGCAGGTGATCAAGGGCGCCTTCGAGGCGGTCTGCACGCTGGCCGGGCACCAGATGGCGGAAACCGACCCCGAGCTTGGGGCCAATGTCATGGTCTTCTTCTTCCGCGACTGGGCGGAACTGCTGGAGGTGCCGGATCTCGACCGTCTGATCGAGGGGCTGGGCCCGCTGGTCGACCGCCTGCAGGCAGCAGAGGCGAACCAGTACCGGGTGTTCCGGTTCGATGCCAAAGGCGGGATCAAGGCCTGTTTCGTCTTCCTGCGGATGGACGGCGAACTGACCAAGGTGCCGGCAGAGACGCTGGCGCTGAGCCAGGTGGTGCAGACCATCCTTCTGTGGTCCGACAGAGCCTTTTCCGACCGCTCTCCGCTGGCGCAGGTCGAGGGTGGGCGGGTGATCCTGCGGCCGGACCTGGCGAAGGTGATCCGCGCGGCCTATGACCCGGTCCTGCCGGTGGCCGCGACGGACCCGAGCCACGCCCTGCGGCTGGTGGCCCGGATCGCCGCCGGGCGGGGGGCGCAATAGGCCGCCCTGACGTGGGCATGGTGGAAGTATACTAGAAATCAATTGCTTGCGATGTTGGCTTCGCCTTTTGGCAAGAATTGGCCATGATCCGCTTGGCGGATCTGCGCCCTTGCGAGATGGGGCATCCGGGCGCATCCTGATCCCCGGAGGGGAGCGCCATGACGATAGAATACCAAGAGGATGACGCCACCAAGGTGGTCGAATTCCACATCACGGGCCACATCAGCCACGCGGATTATGCGCCGCTGGTGGACAGGCTGCAGGACTTCATCGACCGTAACGGGACTGTGCGGATGATCGAGGTGGTCGAGCATTTCCCGACCTTCGATCCGTCGATCCTGATCCCGGGGCTGAAATTCGATATCCGCAATATCCGCTACATCACCCATGTCGCCGTCGTGTCGGACATGGGCTGGATCAGCCCGGTGGTGAAGGCCGCTGGCGCACTGATTTCGACGAAGATCCGGACGTTCGGCATGGCGGAACTGGAGGCGGCGCGGGACTGGGTCCGCAGCGCCGATCCGGAGGGCGGCGCAGCAGGCTGAGCCACCGCGAGATTTGTACGTTTTGTACAAAACGTACGGCGAAATCGGCATTTTGTACAAACCGGCAAGGTCCCGTTAACCTTCGCGTCGCGGGATCCTGCTGTCTGGCCGTCAGCCACCCGACATGGGAGGCACGAGGTCCCGGGTCAGGCCCGGGACAGGCGTTTTCGAAATCGGCCCATTTTGTATGTACCGGCTGCTGTTCGCAAATGATTTCTGGCATGATCTCGGAAGTCGCTCATATGTATCCGGCCTGTTGATCGACACGCGGGTCATGGCCTTGTTGGGGTTACGCACGCGCCGTGATCTAATTAGCGGAAAGGTCCACAGGGACCGAATGGGCCGTCAGATTCTGGGGGCGTAATTGTTCCGTTCCATGCTTTCGATCTGTCGCGAACTCCTTTGGGTCACCCCGGCTCAAATACCGGCGGCGACCTCGTCTCGTGGTGCGTCAAACGCGGTTCGGTGCCTCAGGATGCTCCAGGCCATGCGTGCCAGCTTGTTTGCCAGAGCGACGGCCAGTTTGTTCCTGTTCATCCTTTCCGATGCCCGGATCAACCAATCGCCAAAGCTGAAGTCAGGCCATCGATTGGCGCGCATCAAGATGACCTTCGCGGCTTGAACGAAGAGCATCCTCAGGTACCGACTGCCACGTTTGGAAATGCGGCCGAGCACCGTTCGGCCACCCGTGCTGTATTGCCTGGGAACCAGGCCGACCCATGCGGCAAAATCCCGTCCACGCCCGAATGCCTCTCCGGTACCAATCGCGGCAACCATGGCCGTCGAGATCATCGGTCCGATACCGGGAATGGTCATGACGTTGACGCAGTTCTCCTCGGTGCGACTGATCTGTTCGATCTCCCCCGAGACCGCATCGATCCGGTCATCCAGCCAGAGCCAGTCGCCATACAGGCCGATCAGGATGGCCCGCATACGCGACGAAATCTCGTCCTTCCGCTCTTCGAAGATCACCTCGAAGGAGTTCTTCAAAGCCCGAAGCCCTTTTCGCACCGTGATCCCTTGCTCGATCAGGAAGGCGCGGATCTGGTTTATGGTCGCGGTCTGGCGCGACACCAGACGCGAGCGCACCCGATGGAGGGCCTGCAGGTCGAGCTGGTCCTGACTCTTCTCCGGCACGATCGGCAGGTTCGGGCGCAGCGCCGCCTCCGCGATGGCCTCGGCATCATTGTAGTCGTTCTTCTGCCCCTTGATGAAAGGCTTCACGTAGATCGCGGGGATGATGCGCGGCTTGAAGCCAAGCTGACGCAGGGTTCGACTGACGAAATGGGCGCTCAGGCAAGCTTCCATCCCGACGATGCATCGCGGCAGCTTCTCGAAAGTCGGGACGAGTGCCAACCGCTTGATCTGCTTGCGCAACACCAATTGGCCCTCCCGGTCAAACCCCACGAGGTGAAACGTATCCTTGCCGATGTCGATCCCGATGGACATCAGCTGATCGAAGGTCTTCTTCTCCATGCTACTTCTCCAACTTGCAGACATAGGCACAGCCTAACCTGCTGGGTGAAGCAGCCGGTACATCCCATTAGCGGACCATGCCCACGATCTCGTAGGTCTTCTCCATGATCGGCGCGGCGATCTCGCGGGCGCGTTCGGAGCCGTTCCGCAGGATCGTGTCGATCTGTGCGGGGTCGGCGGTCAGGCGCTTCATCTCGGAGGAGATCGGTTCCAGCTTGGCCACCGCCAGGTCCGCCAGCGCGGGCTTGAAGGTGCCGAACTGCTGGCCGCCATGTTCCGCGATCACCTGCTCGACCGAGAGATCGGCGATTGCCGCGTAGATGTTGACCAGGTTGCGCGCCTCGGGACGCTCCGCCAGCCCCTCGACGCTTTCAGGCAGCGGCTCGGGGTCGGTCCGGGCCTTGCGGATCTTCTGCGCGATGGCATCGGCATCGTCGGTCAGGTTGATGCGGCTCATGTCCGAAGGATCGGACTTGGACATCTTCTTGGTGCCGTCGCGCAGGCTCATGACCCGGGTGGCGGTGCCTTCGATCACCGGTTCGGTGATCGGGAAGAAATCGACGCCGAAATCATTGTTGAACTTGATGGCGATGTCGCGGGTCAGTTCCAGGTGCTGTTTCTGGTCCTCGCCCACCGGCACATGGGTGGCGTGGTAGACGAGGATGTCCGCCGCCATCAGTGCGGGATAGGCGAACAGGCCCAGCGAGGCGTTCTCCTGGTTCTTGCCGGCCTTGTCCTTCCACTGGGTCATGCGTTTCATCCAGCCCATGCGGGCGACGCAGTTGAAGATCCAGGCCAGTTCGGCGTGGGCCGCGACCTGGCTCTGGTTGAAGAGGATCGACTTTTCCGGATCGACGCCGGAGGCGATGAAGCCCGCGGTCAGCTCGCGTGTCTGGCGGCGCAGTGCCTCGGGGTCCTGCCAGACGGTGATCGCATGCATGTCGACCATGCAGAAGATAGACTGGATCCCCGCCGTCTGGCTGTCCGCAAAGCGTTTCAGAGCGCCCAGGTAGTTGCCCAGGTGCAGGTTGCCCGAAGGCTGGATGCCCGAAAAGACGCGCGGCGTGAAGGCGGCATTGGGCTGAGACTCGGACATTGGTGATCCCCTGTGGATATTCCTGCGCGGCTGGCTTACCCATGCCGCCGGACACCGTCAAGAAAGAGGTCCCCATGACGCACCCGCATAACGAGGCCCCGGTCAACCCGCTGCCGCCGGTGGTGGCGGCGCTGTTCCTTGTGCTGGCGGGGATCGAACTGACCCTTTGGCTGGGCGGACAGGGCATCGTCGGCGGCCCCGGTGCAGTCGGCTGGCGGACCTCGGCGATCGAGACCTATGCTTTTTCGGGGCGGGCCTTCGACTGGATGCTGGAGACGGGACAATACCCGCCCGAGCACCTGTTGCGGATGGTGGCCTATCTGTTCCTGCATCCCAGTTTCAGCCACGGGCTGTTCAGCATGGTGATCCTGCTGGCGATGGGCAAGATCGTGGCGGAATCCGTCGGCTCTCTGGTCTTCGTCGCGGTGTTCTTTGTGTCCGGGATCGTCGGGGCGGTGGGCTTTGGCCTGTTCAGCGACGATCCCTGGCTGGTGGGCGCCTTTCCGGGGGTCTACGGGCTGATCGGCGGGTTCACCTTCCTGCTCTGGGTGCGGCTGGGGAACGAGGGCGCGCCGCAGGTGCGGGCCTTTGCCCTGATCGGGATGCTGCTGGCGGTGCAACTGGTCTTTGGCATGTTGTTCGGGGGCGGCAGCGACTGGATTGCCGACGTGGTGGGCTTTGCCACCGGGTTCGCTCTGACCGTCGTGCTGGCACCCGGCGGCGTGGCGCGGGTGCTGGAGCGTATCCGGCGCCGCTAGGCGTGGTTCAGAACAGGTCGTCCGGCAGCAGGCTGCGACCGGGGGTGCCCGTGGGGACGCGCAGGGCCGGGCCACGTGCGGCCCAGGTGGCGGCGCGGTCCGGGTCCCCGGACAGGCCGGCGCCCAGGTGGGCCAGCAGGGACCTTGTCAGGCTCTCGTCGCGGACCAGGGCTGCCGCCTCGCTGTTCCAGCGGCAGGCGCGGCGGGTCAGCGTCTGTGAGCCGATGACGGTGGTGCCGTCCACCAGGCACAGCATCCCCTCGGCCTGCGGATCGGCAACCAGCGCGAGGCGGTCGCCATAGGCATGTCGCAGGCGGGTCAGCGCGGCGCCCTGAAGGGCGGCGGCGCGGGCATCGTCCCATGTTCCCTGCGTCTCGGGGGGCAGCAGCAGGATCAGGTGCAGGTCCGGGCTCTGCGCGGCCTGTGCCAGCGCCTGTGTCAGGCCATCGTGGCGCAGGGCGCTGGTGCGGATCAGGATGCGCCGTCGGGCTCCGCTGAAGAGACGGAGAAGCGCCGGTTCGGCGTCGTTGGCAAGCGTGCGGGGGGCAAACCCGCGCGCGGGGCGCGACAGGGTCCGCAGCAGGCGCAGGTCATCGCGGCTTTGCGGGCGGGAGGGGCTGTCCAGCGCGCTGGCCGGGGCGGCGAGGCTGGCGCCGGTCTTGAGCGCATCGGCCCAGCAATCGGCGAAATGGCCCCGCAGGGCGCCGCAGAAATCATCGTCCGCGATCCGCAGGCCAATCACAAAGGTGGCATCTGTCCCGAGGTCCGGCCCGCCGATCACGGCATTGGCGCCATCGGCCAAGGCAAACCCCTGATGGATACCGGCGGGGCGGGGGCTGGCCCCGTCCTGGACAAGGGCGCGCTGGACCGGGGTCAGGCGCGCCGGGTCCTCGGCCCGGAGTGCGGTCAGTGCGGGGCCAAGGCGGCGGTGCAGGAGAGCGCCGCGCAGGCCGTGCGCAACATGTCCATGCGGGGCACAAACCAGTTGCGCGCTGCCCTGCAGGACATCGGCAAGGCCCGAGACGCGGCGCCAGGCGGCGCGGTGGGCCTGCACAGCCAGCAGGGGATCGGGATCGGCCACGAGGATGCGCAGCGACAGGCCGCGCCGGGACAAGAGCGCCAGCAGGTCGCCCCATGTCTCGAGCCCGCGTTCGCGCAGCTCCGGCAGGACCAGCGGCCTGTCGGGTGCAAGGCGCGGCAGGCAGAGCAGCAGCTCTGACCGGGCGCTGGCGGCAAGGGTTTCGAGCGCGGCGGCCGTCTCGTCGGCAGAGAGCAGCGCGCGCACTGTCATGCGCGGGACCGTTTGAACATCGCCTTGATCTCGGCCAGGCGGAAGGCGCCAAGGGCCTGCCCGGCGACGCCGTAGGTGAGGATGCCCATGCCGATCAGCCCGGCAAGCACGGCCAGCCGCAGGTAGGGCAGGGCCAGCCAGGGTGTCAGGACGATGTTCAGCCCCCAGAGTACCGCGCCCATGACCAGCGAGGCCGCCACGATGCGCCAGAGCCTCTGGCGGAAACGGTCATCGAAATGCGCCACCTCGCCCATCGCCTTGGCGCCACGCGCCAGTTGCCAGACCATGACCCAGCCCGCCAGCGTGGTGGCGATGGCGGGGGCAAGCCAGCCGATCATGGGCGCCAGCCCGATGGCCACGGCTGCGTTGATCACCATAGCCCAGACCGCGAAACGGAACGGGCTGCGCGTGTCCTCGCGCGCGAAATAGAGCGGTTGCAGCACCTTCTGCAGCACGAAGGCGGGCAGGCCGAGGCCGTAGATCGCCACCGCCACGGCGATGGCGGCGCTATCATTGGCCGTGGTGGCGCCACGTTCGAAGAGGACCGAAACCATCGGCAGCGGGATCGCCACCAGCGCCACGGCGGCGGGCACGGTCAGCGCAAGGCTCAGTTCGCCGGCGCGGGAAAAGGCGTTGCGCGCGCCGCTGTCGTCCTGCGCTTTCAGTCGGCGCGACAGGTCGGGCAGCAGGACGATGCCCACGGCGATGCCCACCACGCCCAGCGGCAACTGGTACAGCCGGTCGGCGGCATAGAGCCAGCCCACCGCCTTGTCGAAATGGCTGGCGACCTGCTGGCCCACCAGCAGGTTGATCTGCATCACCCCGCCTGCCAGCGCGGCAGGCACCGCGATCACCACGAGCCGCTTCATGTCCGGTGTCAGGCGCGGGCGCCCGGGGCGGATGCGCACGCCCGCGCGGTCGGCGGCCACCCAGACCAGCGCCAGCTGCGCCACACCCGCCAC
Source organism: Mameliella sp. LZ-28 (assembly GCF_012274245.1). Taxonomy (NCBI): domain Bacteria; kingdom Pseudomonadati; phylum Pseudomonadota; class Alphaproteobacteria; order Rhodobacterales; family Roseobacteraceae; genus Antarctobacter; species Mameliella sp. LZ-28. The sequence goes on from NZ_JAANYX010000032.1 coordinate 447,024, forward strand.
GGGCACCGCCCAGATCAGGTATTGCACCACGTCCCCGCCAAGCGCCGCCCCCATCCCCATCGCCAGGCAGACAAGGATGTTCAGCAGCACGGGCGCGGCGGCGGCGGCGGCGAAATGGCCGGTGGCATTCAGCGCGCCGGAAAACAGTGCCGCCAGCGAGATCAGCAGGATATAGGGAAAGACCACCCGCCCGAAGCCCACGGTCAGGTCAAAGCGCGCATCCCCGGCAAAGCCGCCCGCGGTGGCCCAGACCAGCGCCGGCATGAAGATCATCGCCAGCGCGGTCAGCGCCAGCAGCACCGTGGCCAGCCCGTTGAGCGCGTCGCGGGCAAAGATCAGCGGGTCTTCCTCGCCTTCGTATTTCTTGGAAAACAGCGGCACGAAGGCGGCGTTGAAGGCGCCCTCGGCAAAGAAGCGGCGAAAGAGGTTGGGCAGGCGAAAGGCCGCGACAAAAGCATCCATCACCGGGCCGGGGCCGATCAGGGCGAGGATCATGACCTCGCGGACGACACCCAGAACCCGGCTCATCAGGGTCCAGAAGCCGACGGTCATGACACCGGCGACAAGGCGGATGGGTTTCATGGGCGTGCTCGCTTGCTGCTCTGGTCCCTCGCTTAGCCGAAAGGGCCGAAGGGCGGAAGGGGCGCGGATCAGAGCAGCGTCCGCATCAGCGCGATGGCTATTGCGGCGGCGACAGCGAGGCAGAGGGCGAGAAAGCCAAGCACCTGAACCCAGCGGCTGAGCCGTGCAGACTCTGCCGCGATCAGCCCGGCAGCGAAGGGTTGGCCGCTTATGGTGCTGAGGTTGTCGAAGTGTTCGCTTGCCTTTCGCCTGTTCAGGCGGCGCAGGGTCCTGTCCAGGGACTCATGCTGTTCGCTGTCGCAGTGCGGCTTCAGGCGGTCGACGATCGCTTGCGTGGTGTCGGGCCGTGGTGCGGCCCCCAGGGTCGTGCGCGGGCCGAAGTGGTCGCAGAACACAGCGGGCAGATCAAGCTCGCCGCGAAAGCGGGCCTTGACGAAATCGGCATAGGCGGGGCGCCCGGCTTTATCCTTTGGCGGGGCATGTTCGGTGCCATAGTCGCCGTTTGCCAGCCGGCGGGACAGATCGGCGCGGCGATCCGCAACCTGGGAGAGATACCACAGGGCGCGGTCGACCTCGGCACGGGGCGATTTCGGCTCGGTCTCGACCGGTGGCGAGGCCTGGTCGGGAAACGGGCGCCAGTCCAGCGCGTCGGGCTTGCGAGCGCTCATGTCACGTCCTTGAGATTGTGGAAATACAGCAGCAGCGTGACCGCCGTGACGGCGGCCAGGAAGACGCAGAGCCAAGCGAGCAGCTTGACCTGCCCGCGCAGTTTGTCGCGTCGCTGGCGCAGGCCGTGTGCCTCATAGTCTGCAAGGGAGACGGCCTTTAGATTTTCGAGATGGCGATCCGGCGGAATGGCTTTCAGCCGGTCCATTGCCCAGTCCAGATCCTTCAGCCTGTCCGGTTCGTTCTGCAGCGTCGAGGTCAGTTCGTCGATGCTGTTGGGGCTGTCGGGCGAACGAAAAAAGACGATCGTTTCGGACCCAAGCTCCTTGGCAAATCGTTGCCGGATGTAGCGGTCGTAGCCTCTGGACGCGCGCATTTCGGTATTGAGCGCGCCAAAAGCGCCGTTGGCGGGATGATGCGGACCGAGTCCGTCGCGAACCGCCTGGTCCAGTTTGACGCGTCGTTGCGCTAGTCGGACAGTTTCTGCGACGGTTGCCTTGGCGCCTTGGGCGCGGCGCAGAAAATAGGCGCCGATGGTGGCGTCGGACGGGACGGCAGGCTGTGCGCCCGGGCCCGGGGTGCCGGGCTGTGCATTGGCCTGAGCCTGCCGCATGCGTTGCGCGCGCTCTTGCTGTTCGCGGGCGTGGACGCCGGCCATCGAATGTGGGTCGGGCATGCCGCCGGCGCCGACGGTCGGGCGGCCGCTGTGATAGCCCTGTGCCGCTTTGTCGTGCGGACCCCCTGCCATGCAAAGCCTCCTTTTCAATTCACCTTGGTCAATGGGGCCACAGCCCAATTGATGCGGCATCGCAAGTCAACCCCGGACCCTTTCGCGACATCGGGTCCGGTCATCGGTGAAAAAAGCCAAGGGGAAGCGGGTTGATTTATCGGGTAGAGTTCCGGCAGGATTAATCAACCGGAGTGATGATCCGGTGCTGCCCAATATCTCGTGACGGGTGATGTCGCTGGTTGCCCCTGAAGTCACCCCAAAAGGTCGTGTTCGCGTGCCAGTCACTTTCGAGGTCCTGCCCGGGTTCAACCTGGTACTCGTGCATTTCCGCGGAGAGGTCGGGACCGAAGAGCATATCGAGTCCTTTCTCGAATATGCGGCGCATCCGCTTTACGACCGGCATCAGCACGCCCTGGTGGACATGGCGGACTGTACGCTGCACGACGCCTATTTCGCGGATATGCAGCGGCTGGCCTACCGGCTCAAGGGCTATTACGCGGAGCGCGATCATGCCTCGCGCACCTCGGTATATGCGCCGGGCGACGTGGTCTATGGCATGTCGCGGATGTACCAGTCGATCACCGATGGTCTCAGCCCCTGGGAAACCGGGGTGTTTCGGACACGGGACGAGGCGATGGCATTCGTGGACGTCGCCCCCGAAAGCCCGCAGGGCGCAAGCCTGCGGGCGATCTGGAACGCGGACCGTTAGCCGCGCGCGCGCTCGGCGCCTTCCTCGATGGCCGAGCGCAGCTTTTTCTCGATCTGGTCGCGCTTGACCTTCGAGTGCAGTTTCAGCCCGAACATGTCCTTGACGTAGAAGGTGTCGACCACCTGTTCGCCATAGGTCGCGATCACGGCGGAGGCGACATAGATGTTCAGCCCCGCCAGCGTGCGGGCCAGGTCGAACAGCAGGCCCGGGCGGTCTCTGGTGTCGACCTCGATGATGGTGAAGATCTCGGACCCGTCGTTGTCGAAGGTGATGTGGGTCGGAACCTTGAAGGCCTTCTCGCGCTTCTTGAGCTTGTCCTTGGGCTTCATCGCCTCGCGGGCGACGACCTCTCCCATCAGGGTCTTGCGGATGGTGTCACGCAGGCGCGGGATGCGGGTGTCCTCGTAGGGCGACCCCTCGGCATCCTGGATCCAGAAGGCGGCGGTGGCGTAGCCGTCCTTGGTCGTGAAGGTGCGCGCATCCACGACATTGGCCCCGGAGAGCGCCAGCGCGCCGGTCAGGCGAGAGAAGATGCCGGGGTGATCCTGCAGCGCGAAACAGGCGCGGGTGGCGTCGCGGTCCTCGTCGGGGTGGATGTCGATGGCGATCTCGTTGTCCTTGAGGTCGCGCAGCAGCCGGGCAAAGACCACATGGGCGGTGACATGCAGGCCCTGCCAGTAGGGGTCGTAGTGGCGGCTGGTTTCCGCAGCCAGCGCCAGCGTGTCCCAGTCCGACAGCGCCTCGCGCAGGTTCTGGCGCGCCTCGGTGCCGCGGTTCTCGCGGTTGAGCGCCTCCATCCCGCCTTCGAGCGCGCGGCGTGTCTGACGGTAGAGCGCGCGGATCAGCGCGGCCTTCCAGTTGTTCCAGGTGTCCGGGCCGACGCCGCGGATGTCGCAGACCGTCAGCACGCAGAGCAGGTCCAGCCGCTCGCGCGTTTGCACCGCCTTGGCAAAGCCGCGCACGGTGCGCGGGTCGGCGATGTCGCGTTTCTGGGCCATGTCCGACATCAGCAGGTGATAGCGGACCAGCCATTCGACGGTGGCGCTTTCGGATTTCGACAGGCCCAGGCGCGGCGCGACGGTGCGTGCGATGCGGGCGCCGAGGATCGAGTGATCCTCGTTCCGTCCCTTGCCGATGTCATGCAGCAAGAGCGCGACGTAAAGCACGCGGCGATTGATGCCTTCCTTGAGGATGGTCGAGGCGACGGGCAGTTCCTCGGTCAGGTTGCCGTGCTCGATCTCGGACAGGTTCCAGATGCACTGGATGATGTGTTCGTCCACCGTGTAGTGGTGGTACATGTTGAACTGCATCATCGCCACGATGGGCGCGAATTCGGGGATGAAGGCAGATAGCACCCCCAGTTCGTTCATCCGGCGCAGGGCGCGTTCGGGATTGCCGTGTTTCAGCAGCAGGTCCAGGAACAGGGTCCGGGCCTCGTCATCCTCGCGGAAGGCATTGTCGATCAGGTGCAGGTTGGCCTTGACCAGGCGCATGGCGTCCGGGTGGATCAGCAGGCCGGTGCGCAGCCCTTCCTCGAAGACCCTGAGCAGGTTCAGCTTGTCGGACAGAAAGGCCGCGTCATCGGTGATGGCCAGCCGGTTGTGTACGACCTTGTAACCGTCCTTGACCTGGGGCGGACGGTGGAACAGGCGCTGGATCAGCGGCGCGCCCTTGGTGTGATCGGCCTCGAGCGAGGTCAGCAGGATGCGCGTCAGGTCACCCACCGAGGTGGCATGGCGGAAATAGTCCTGCATGAACCATTCAACGGCGCGGCGTCCGCCGCGATCATTGTAGCCCAAGCGGCTGGCCACTTCGACCTGCATGTCGAAGCTCAGCAACTCGTTGGCGCGTCCGGCAGCCAGGTGCAGGTGACAGCGTACCGCCCAGAGAAAACGCTCTGCCTGGACGAAGGTTTCGTATTCCTCGGGCCGGAAGACGCCGGTGGTCACCAGTTGCGAGACATCGTCGGTGTGGTGGACGTATTTGATCATCCAGAACATCGACTGCAGGTCGCGCAGCCCGCCCTTGCCCTCCTTGACGTTGGGCTCGACCATGTAGCGCTGGCCCTGCTTGTCGTGGCGGGCGTCGCGTTCGGCCAGTTTCGCCTCGACGAATTCGCGGGCGGTGGCGTTGAACAGGTCGTTCCACAGGGTGCGGTCCAGGTCCTCGGCCAGGCCGGCGTCGCCGGTCAGGAACCGGCTTTCCAGCATGGCGGTCCGGATGGTGAAATCCTCGGCCCCCAGCCGCAGGCAATCGCGCACGGTGCGCGAGCTGTGGCCGACCTTCAGCCGCAGGTCCCAGAGGATGTAGAGCATCGATTCAATGACGCTCTCGGCCCAGGGGGTGATCTTGTAGGGGGTCAGGAACAGCAGATCGACGTCCGAGAAGGGGGCCATTTCCCCGCGCCCGTAGCCGCCGACCGACAGCACCGACAGGCGTTCGGATTCCGTCGGGTTGGGCAGGCGGTGCAGCACCTCGGTTGCGACCTCGAAGGCCAGGTGCACGATGCAGTCGGTGATCCAGGTATAGGACCGCGTGGTGCGGCGCGAGCCGAAGGGTTCGGCGGCAAAGGCCTCTGCCACCTTGACGCGGCCTGCGTCGAAGGCCGCGCGCAATGTCTTGACCGTGTGCTTGCGCACGTCCGTTTCCGGCGCGCCCTTGGGCATCCCGGCGAAAAGCGTGCCGCGCACCGCCGGCAGATCAAAGATCTCTGCGGCGGGCGCGATCAGGTTGTCGGGAAGCGTCTCGGTCTCAGAGGCCGCCGCCTGGGAGGCTGCTGGGGGCAGGGTCAAGGATCACCATCTGTTTGTCTTTTACCGTGGCGACGGCCAGCGCGCGCTGGTTGGCACCATTGCTCATCAGGCGGAATACACCGCCCGTGCCGGTAAAGCCAGTCGAGGTGAGCGCCGTGGCCGACAGCGCATCGTTGCGGCCCTGCGCGGCCAGCGTGCCGATGGCGGAAATCCCGTCGTAGGCCAGGCCGGCCAGCGGATGCGGCGCGGTGCCGTAGGTGCTGTTGTAGCGGCCCGAGAAGCTTTCCAGCCGGGCCACGTTCGGCACCGCGAACCAGGCCCCGTCAGAGGCGGGCAGGCCAAAGAGATCGGGGCGCACGTCCCAGCGGGTCAGGCCGATGTATTGCACCTTCGCTGGGTCCACCCCGGCTCCGGGCAGGCGGTCCAGCAGGATCGGCATGGCCTCGTTGCTGGCGGCGGTGGTGATAAAGATGCTGTCGGCCGCGCCCGATGACACCACGCGGCCCGCGGCGCTGGCGGCGGCCGAGACGCCCTCAATCGAGAGCTGGTAACCCTGGCTGCCGACGATGTTGACGCCGTATTCCACGGCCGCCTTCTCGATTGCCAGCTTGCCCAGCTGTCCGGCCACGTCCTCGGAGTAGATCACCACCATGTTGGATTTGCCGTTGCGGCGGGCATGGGCCATCATCCGGCGGGCGGTGTTGTCAAAGGTCGCGCCCAGGATGAAGACGTTGCCGCCGGCGATGGTGGGGTTGTTGGAAAAGCCCAGGACGTTCACGCCTTCGTCGGCCACGGCGAGTCCGGCGGCGTTCACCGCGTCGGCACGCAGCGGGCCCAGGATGATCTTGGCGCCCTCGTCGACGGCCTTTTGCGCGGCAGCCGCGGCGGCGGGGGCCTGGCCGGCGGTGTCGTAGACGCGCAGGTCGATGGTCACACCCTCGCCCAGGTCGGCCATCGCCAGCCGGGCGGCATTTTCCAGCGAGGTGGCGATCGGCGCGGCGCCCTGGTCGGACTGCGGCACCAGGAGCGCCACGGGGATCGGTTTGCCGGTATTGATGCGTGGACCGTCGCCGCCTCCGCCGATATTGGTCAGCGCAGAGGGGTCACAGGCGGCAAGCGCAGCCGCGGCGGCCAGACCGGCCAGCGGGCGCAGCGCCTTGCGGAAATTGGAAAAAATGGCGAACATGGACGGTGGACTCCCTCGTTTCTTGCGCGACATGCGCGGCACGGGCGGCGCGCTGAGCGATTTGGCGACGATCATAGAGAAGGGCGAAAGGGGGGACCAGTGACGAATCCGGAAAGCGCCGGACAGGGCGGCGGATTGACGCCGGGACTGTACCTTGTGGCCACACCCATCGGCAATGCGCGCGACATCACCCTGCGCGCGCTGGACATGCTGGCCACGGCGGACGTCCTGGCGGCAGAGGACACGCGCAGCCTGCGGCGGCTGATGGAACTGCATGGCGTGGCGCTGGGGGATCGCCCGCTGGTGGCCTACCACGATCACAACGGCGCGCGGGCGCGTCCGCGCCTGCTGGCAGAGCTGGCGGCGGGAAAATCGGTGCTTTACGCGTCGGAGGCGGGGACGCCGATGATCTCGGACCCCGGGTTCGATCTGGCGCGCGCCGCCGCCGAAGCGGGGTTCGCGGTCACCAGCGCACCGGGGGCCAGCGCGGTGGTCACGGCACTGACGCTGGCCGGGCTGCCGACGGACAGGTTCCTTTTCGCCGGTTTCCTGCCCAACGCCGGCGGGCCGCGCAAATCGGCGCTGCGCGACCTGTCGGGCGTGCCGGCGACGCTGGTGTTCTACGAATCGCCCCGGCGCCTGCCGGAGATGCTGCTGGCCGCGCAGGATGTGCTGGGAGACCGCGAGGCGGCGGTCTGCCGGGAACTGACCAAGAAATTCGAGGAGGTCCGGCGCGGACCCCTGTCAGAGCTGGCCGATCACTACCGCGAGACCCCGGCAAAGGGCGAGGTGGTGGTGCTGATCGGCAAGGGGGATTCAGGATCCGTTAAGGAAATCGATCTAGAACAGGAGGTGAACAAGGCGCTGGAAACGATGTCGGTCCGCGATGCTGCGGATTTCGTGTCGGCGCGGTTCGGGGTGAAACGGCGCCCGGTCTATCAACTGGCCATGCGCCTCTCGGCAAAAGGAGAAAGCGATGGCGCTTGATTTCGCGGGTGTGGCGGGGCGGGGCGACACCGGGCGGTGCGGCTATCACGCGGGCCTTGCGGCAGAGGATGGTGTGGCCGCGGACTATGCCCGCCGGGGCTATCCGTTGCTGGCGCGGCGGTGGCGCGGTCGATCCGGTGAGATCGACCTCGTGCTGGGCGATGGCGACGGCGTCATCATCGTCGAGGTCAAGAAAAGCCGCAGTTTCGACCGCGCCGTCGCACGCCTGTCGCAACGCCAGATCGGTCGCCTGATGCGGGCGGGCGAGGAATTCCTTGGCACCATGCCGCGCGGGTCGCTCACGGATATCCGTTTCGACGTGGCGCTGGTGAACGGTCACGGTGAGATCAGGGTGATCGAAAACGCGCTTTACTGAGCGCTGGCCCTGCGCCCGTGCAGGGCTGCGGTGCATTGCACCCGGCCCCGTCCTGCGCCATCTATGGCGGGAAGATTGCAGGGGACGCCGATGAAGATCGCCTTTCAGATGGACCCGATCACCGGGGTCGACATCAACGCCGACAGCACGTTCCGCCTGGCCGAAGAGGCGCAGGCGCGCGGGCACGAACTGTTCTACTACGGGCCGGACCAGCTCGCCTACGAAGAGGGGCGGATCACCGCGCGCGGGCACTGGATGACCGTGCAGCGGGTGGCGGAGAAACCCGCCATCCTCGGTGACCGCGTGGCGGTCGACCTGGCGGACATGGACGTGATCTGGCTGCGCCAGGATCCGCCCTTTGACATGCATTACATCACCACCACGCACCTGCTGGACCGGCTCAAGGACGATGTCCTGGTGGTCAATGATCCCTTCTGGGTGCGCAATTCGCCGGAAAAGCTGCTGGTCCTGAACTTTCCCGACCTGACGCCCCCCACCGCCATCGCCCGCGACCTGGAGGTGCTGCGCGCCTTCCGCGAGAAACACGGCGATGTCATCGTCAAGCCGCTTTATGGCAACGGCGGCGCCGGGGTGTTCAAGCTGGGCGCCGCGGACGGCAACCTCAGCTCGCTCTACGAGATGTTCACAGGGTTCTCGCGCGAGCCGCTGATTGTGCAGAAATACCTGCCCGCCGTGTCCAAGGGCGACAAGCGGGTGATCCTCGTCGATGGCGAGGCGGTCGGTGCGATCAACCGGGTCCCCGCCAAGGGCGAGGTGCGCTCGAACATGCATGTGGGCGGGCGCCCCGAAAAGGTCGCGCTGAGCGAGCGTGACCGCGAGATCTGCGCGCGGATCGGGCCTGTGCTGCGCGACAAGGGGCAGGTCTTTGTCGGGATCGACGTGATCGGCGACTGGCTGACAGAGATCAACGTGACCTCGCCCACGGGCATCCAGGAACTGGAGCGGTTCGACGGCATCAACGTGGCCGCGACAATCTGGCAGGCAATCGAGGCCAAGCTGGCATGAGCCTGATGCGGCCGGTCCTGAACCGTTGGTTGCGGATGACGGAGCGGCCGCACCTGGAACGGGGCAAATCGGTGCCACGGCTGCGCGCCTCCTTTGAAAGGAAGGCGCGCTTTTTCTTCTTTGCGCCCAGGGGCACCCGCCAGCGGCGCGACGTGCTGGACGGTGTGCCGGTGCTGCGGGTCAACGAGGATCTGCCGGGTCCTTTGATCCTCTACTTTCACGGTGGTGCCTACGTCATGGGTTCTGCCGACACGCATCGGGCGATGGTCGCCTGGCTGTCGCGCGCAGCCCGGTGCCCGGCCTGCCTGGCGGATTACCGGCTGGCGCCGGACCATCCCTTTCCCGCCGCGCTTGAGGATGCGCTGACGGCCTATCGTGCGGTCATGGCGCATCCCGCCGGGGTCGTGCTGGGCGGCGACAGCGCCGGCGGCGGGCTGGCGCTGGCCCTGCTGGGCGAGATCCTGCGGCAGGGTCTGCCGCAGCCTCTTGGGAGTTTCGCGCTGTCTCCGCTGACGGACATGACGTTTTCGGGCGACAGCGTCACCCGCAATGCACAGAGCGACGTGGTCCTGCCGGCGAGCCGCACGCATGAAACGGCGATGCACTATCTGCCGGAAAACATGGATCGGCGCGACCCGCGGGTTTCCCCGCTCTGGGCCGCCTTCGCTGGCGCGGGGCCGGTCTGGCTGTCGGCGGGGGACAGGGAATTCCTGCTGGACGACACGCGGCGCATGGCGGCGCGGCTGCGCGAACAGGGGGTGACGGTGCAGGAGGACATCGCGCGGGACCTGCCGCATGTCTGGCCCATCTTTCACAACATCCTGCCGGAGGCGCGGATCACGCTGCGGCGGATCGCGCGCTGGATCAACTCTCTTTCGCAGACAGCAGCCGATAGCTGAGCGCCTCGGCCACGTGCGGGCGGCGGACCGTCGCGCTTTCGTCGAGGTCGGCGATGGTGCGGGCGACGCGCAGCACGCGGTGATAGCCGCGCGCGGTCAGGCCAAAGCGGTCGGCGGCGCGGGTCAGAAGCTCGCGCCCCTCGTCGTCGGGGGTTGCGATCTCTTCGAGGCGCTGGCCCTCGGCATCGGCATTGGTGCGCAGCGCGTCGTGATCGGCGAACCGGTTTGCCTGGACGGCGCGGGCGGCGGCAACGCGGGCGGCCACGGTTTCGGAACTGTCCCCCGTGGCGGGCAGGTCGAGGTCCGTGAAACTGACCGGGGGCACCTCCAGCCGCAGGTCGAAGCGGTCCATCAGCGGGCCTGAGATGCGACCCAGGTAGTCCTCGCCGCAGTTGGGGGCGCGCGAACAGGCCTGTGCGGGATCGGTGAGATGGCCGCATTTGCAGGGGTTGGCCGCGGCGACCAGCAGGAAACGCGCGGGATAGCGGATATGGGCATTGGCGCGGGCCACCACGACTTCGCCGGTTTCGATGGGCTGGCGCAGGGTTTCCAGCACGTTGCGCGGAAACTCGGGGAATTCATCCATGAACAGGACGCCGTTGTGGGCCAGGCTGGCCTGCCCCGGCTGTGCAGTGCGCCCACCGCCAATCAGGGCCGCCATCGAGGCGGTGTGATGCGGTTCGCAAAAGGGCCGCGTGCGCGAGATGCCGCCATCGGTCAGCAGGCCTGCGATGGAATGGATCATCGAGGTTTCCAGCGCCTCGATGGGGGTCAGGGGCGGCAGGATGCCGGGCATGCGGGCGGCCAGCATGGATTTGCCCGCGCCGGGCGGGCCGATCATCATCAGGTGGTGGCGCCCGGCGGCGGCGATTTCCAGTGCCCGCTTGGCGCGTTCCTGTCCCTTGACGTCGCGCAGGTCGCGCGCCGCAGGGTCTGTTGTCACCTCGCCCGGACGGGAGGGTTCCAGCACGTTGTCGCCGGAAAAATGCCGCACGATTTCCAGAAGGTTCCCGGCGCCGATCACCGTGCAGGCATCGACCCAGGCAGCCTCTGCGCCCGAGGCGCGGGGGCAGAGCAGGATGCGGTCTTCCTCGGCCGCGGCCATCGCGGCGGGCAGGGCGCCGACCACGGGCAAGAGGTCGCCGTCCAGCGACAGCTCGCCCAGGGCGACGGTCTGGGCCACCGCGTCCCGGGGCAGGATGTCGAGCGCAGCCAGCAACCCCAAGGCGATGGGCAGATCGAAATGAGAGCCGACCTTGGGCAGATCGGCCGGGGCCAGGTTGACGGTGATCTTTTTCGACGGCAGCGCGATGGCCAGCGCGCTCAGGGCCGTGCGCACGCGGTCGCGCGCCTCTGACACGGCCTTGTCCGGCAGGCCGACGATGGAAAAGGCGGGAAGTCCCGGAGTGACGGCGCATTGCACCTCGACCGGGCGCGCATTGACCCCCTCGAAAGCGACCGTATGGGCGCGCGTAACCATGAAACTCCCCACGTCAGACCGGGGCGAGCCTGCCCCGGACGTGGTTAGCAACTGGTTAACGCGTGGCGGGCGGGGTTAAGAATTTCCGCCGAAAGGGTCAGTTGGTGCCGTCGCGCATCGCCACGAATTTCGGCCAGGCGTCCGGATCGTTCACCGTCTTGTCGCGGCAGAAGGCGTTGCAGAAGCCAAAGATGCGCCCCTCGCTTTCCATCAGGTGCGTCACCGGATCCCCGGAATAGGGACAGGTGGTGTTTTCGGCCTCGCCCTTGTCGATGGCGCGGGCGGGACGCGGTGTCGGGCCGGGCCAGGGCAGTTGCGCATAGTCGCGGTCGTACCAGGGCAGGGTCGCACCGCGCGCCAGGCCCATAGCGCGCCAGCGGCGGAAGGCCGGGTCTGCCAGGTGCGCGGCGACGTAGCTGCGCGCCTGGTCGCCCACCGGCAGGGCATAGCCTGCAATCCGGGCCGCGACCGGCGCAAAGAAGGCATCGGCGACCGAGTAATCGCCGCAAAGCCAGGGCCCGCGCGAACGATCCAGTGCAAAGCCCCAGATCGTCTCGATGCGGGCCAGGTCGGCCTGCAGCGCCTCGGACACGGGCGTGTCGGAATAGGCGGCGCGCAGGTTCATCGGGCAAAGCTCGCGCAGGGTGCCGAAGCTGGAGTGCATCTCGGCCGCGAGGCTGCGGGCGGTGGCGCGCATTGCGGGATCGCTGGGCCAGTGGCCCGCGTCTGGGTGGCGGCTGGCGAGTTCTTCGGCCAGGGCGAGGCTGTCCCAGATCACGGTGCCGTCTGACAGGACCAGAGTCGGCACCGTGCGGGCCGGGGAAAAGCGCGACATCTGTTCCGCCACGCCGGCCTTCATGAAATCGACGATCTCGATCGTCGCGGGAATGCCGAAGCGGTGGAACAGCAGCCAGGCCCGCAAGGACCAGCTGGAATAACTGTAATCGCCAAGAAAAAGCTTGTCGGACATGGAACCTCTCCAATCGATTGTGCGTTGCACTACAGCACGTGTGGCGCGGCTGGAAATCAGGATTCGTGGCGATCGGGATCACGCCGGCAGATGGATGCGTGCAGATTGATCGAAAACCCACAGACACAAAAGTGATCTGCGTGTCCGCCACGCGCGTATTACGATCAGGAGGCCCGGAAAATCGGGGGCCCGAGATCACCAGGGGAGCGGAAATGGCACTTGATTCATTCAATGACCAGAGCTTGTCGCGCCGGGCCATGAAGGCCGAACTGCTGGACGCGGAAACCGAGTTGAAACTGGCTTACGCGTGGCGGGACGACCGTGACGAGGAGGCGCTGCACCGGCTGATCCAGGCCTACATGCGGCTGGCCATCTCGATGGCCGCAAAATTCAAACGCTACGGCGCACCGATGAACGACCTGATCCAGGAGGCGGGGCTGGGCCTGATGAAGGCCGCCGACAAGTTCGACCCGGACCGGGGCGTGCGGTTTTCGACCTACGCGGTCTGGTGGATCAAGGCTTCGATCCAGGATTACGTGATGCGCAACTGGTCGATGGTGCGCACCGGCTCGACCTCTTCGCAGAAATCGCTGTTCTTCAACATGCGCCGGGTTCAGGCCCGGATCGAACGTGAGGCGGCGGCCTCGGGGGAGGAACTGGACGGGCATCAGCTGCGCCACAAGATCGCCACCGAAATCGGCGTGCCGCTGCGGGATGTCGAGATGATGGAAGGACGGTTGTCCGGGTCGGATTACTCGCTGAACGCCACGCAGTCGGTCGAGGACGAGGGCCGGGAGTGGATCGACACGATCGAGGATGACGGTGCGCAGGCCTCGGAGATTGTCGAGAATGAACACGACCGCGAACAATTGCGCGACTGGCTGGTTCAGGCGATGGGCGCGCTGAATGAACGCGAGCGGTTTATCGTGCGCGAACGCAAGCTGCGCGAGGAGACGCGGACGCTTGAATCGCTGGGCACCGAACTGGGGCTGAGCAAGGAGCGCGTGCGCCAGCTGGAGGCGGCGGCCTTCGGAAAGATGCGCAAGGCGCTTGAGGCGCAAAGCGGGGAAGTGCATCACTTCCTGGCATGAGACATGTGATCCTCGGCCTGTTGCTGTTTGCCGGGTCCGCTGTGGCGGACACGCTTTCTGACGCCGACGTGCTTTTTCTTGGCGAGGTGCACGACAACCCTGCCCATCACGCGCGCCAGGCCGAGATCGTTGCAGAAGTGCAGCCCCGCGCCATCGTCTGGGAGATGCTGGACCCCGAGGCCATGCCCGGGATCACACCCGACCTGATTGCCGACGAGGCGGCGCTGGGCGCGGCGCTCAACTGGGCTGACAGCGGTTGGCCCGCGTTTTCCATGTACTACCCGATTTTTGTGGCGGCCCCCGAGGCCGCGCATTTCGGGGCGCAGGTGCCGCGCGATGCCGCACGGGCGGCTATGTCGCAAACCCTGGTCGAGGTTTTTGGCGAAAACGCCGCGCGGTTCGGGCTGGACCGGCCGCTGCCGGTCGGGCAGCAGGAAAGGCGCGAGGCCTTGCAGATGGCGGCGCATTGCGATGCTTTGCCCGCCGATATCCTGCCCATGATGGTGGACATCCAACGCCTGCGCGACGCGCGCCTGGCCGCTGCCGCGCTGGAGGCGCTTGAGGCCACCGGTGGCCCCGTCGCGGTCATCACCGGCAACGGGCACGCCCGCAAGGACTGGGGCGCCCCGGCCCTGCTGGCGCTGGCGGCGCCCGATGTTTCGATCCTGGCCCTTGGGCAGGGCGAAAACGAGGGGGCGGCGCCTGACGGTGGGTTCGACCTGATCGAAAGCGCGCCGCCCGTGGATCGCCCGGACCCCTGCGAGGCATTTCGCGCGCGGTGACATCCGGACGACGCGCGATTGCCGCCGGCGTGCCCGGCCATTGTCTCGGCTCGCGGCTGGGCTTACAACCGCATCAAAGCGAGTGGGGCGGGGCCATGCTGAACGGGAAACGCATTCTTCTGATCATCGGGGGCGGGATCGCGGCTTACAAATGCCTCGACCTGATCCGGCGCCTGCGCGAGCGTGGCGCGGCGGTCACGCCGGTGATGACCCGTGCCGCCGAGCAGTTCGTGACGCCGCTGTCGGTTTCGGCGCTTGCGGGCGAAGAGGTGCACCGCGATCTCTTTGACCTGACGAAAGAGGCCGAGATGGGCCATATCCAGCTGAGCCGCGTGGCGGACCTCTTGGTGGTGGCGCCCGCGACCGCCGACCTGATGGCGAAGATGGCGGGCGGCCACGCGGATGACCTGGCCACGACATTGCTGATGGCGACGGACACGCCGGTGATGATTGCCCCGGCCATGAACCTGCGGATGTGGGAACATCCCGCGACGCAGCGCAACCTGGAGGTTCTGCGCGGCGACGGAGTGCGGGTCGTCGGCCCCAACGCGGGCGACATGGCCTGCGGCGAACATGGGCCGGGCCGCATGGCCGAACCGATGGAAATCGTCGCTGCGGTCGAGGATTTCTTTTCCGACGGTCCGCTGGCCGGGCGGCGTATCCTGATCACCTCCGGCCCCACCCATGAACCCATCGACCCGGTGCGCTATATCGCCAACCGCTCGTCCGGGGCACAGGGCACGGCGATCGCCGAGGCCCTGCGCGACATGGGCGCCGAGGTGGTCTTTGTCACCGGACCCGCCGAGGCGCCGCGCCCGGCGGGTGTCGAGGTGATCGAGGTCGAAAGCGCGCGTGAGATGCGCGCGGCGGTCCTGGGCGCGCTGCCGGTCGAGGCGGGGATATTCGCGGCGGCGGTGGCGGACTGGCGCGTGGCCAGCGCCTCGGGGTCGAAGATCAAGAAGCAGGGGGGCAAGTTGCCGGTGCTGGAGTTCGCCGAGAACCCCGACATCCTGGCGGAGGTGTCGCAGCTTGCCGAAGGGCGCCCCCGGCTTGTGGTGGGCTTTGCGGCAGAGACGGATGACGT
Source organism: Mameliella sp. LZ-28 (assembly GCF_012274245.1). Taxonomy (NCBI): domain Bacteria; kingdom Pseudomonadati; phylum Pseudomonadota; class Alphaproteobacteria; order Rhodobacterales; family Roseobacteraceae; genus Antarctobacter; species Mameliella sp. LZ-28. The sequence continues at coordinate 462,345 of NZ_JAANYX010000032.1, forward strand.
GGTCGCCAATGCCACGGCGAAACGCGCGCGAAAGGGCTGTGACTGGATCGTAGCGAATGATGTCTCGCCGGCGACCGGGATCATGGGCGGGGCGGAGAACGCGGTTGTCCTGATTTCGGAGGGGGGCGCCGAGACCTGGCCGCGCGCGTCGAAACGCGAGGTGGGCGCGCGACTGGCGGGACGGATCGCCGAGGCGCTGGGTGTCTCCCCGCGGGCGCCGGGGCCCTGGGACGGTGCGCGTGGCACGGGCGGAGTTTAGGTATTTGAACCAAGAAGAAGCACAGGTCGCGATTGCCTTCGATTGGGTTGCGGGGGCGGACAAGGGACTGGGACTGCCGCGCTATGCCACGCCGGGCGCGGCGGGGGCGGACCTGCGAGCCAACCTGCCTGATCGCGGGGAAATCGTCTTGGCGCCGGGGGCGCGGGTGCTGGTGCCGACGGGGTTGCGGATCGCGATTCCGGACGGGTTCGAGGTGCAGGTGCGTCCGCGCTCGGGGCTGGCGCTGAAACACGGGATTACCCTGCCCAATACGCCGGGGACCATCGACAGCGATTATCGCGGTCCCCTGGGGGTGATCGTGATGAATGCGGGTGGGACGGAATTCGTGATCGCCCACGGCGACAGGATCGCGCAGATGGTTGTGGCGCCGGTGGTGCGGGCGGTGTTTCGGGAAGGGCCGCTGGACGAGACCGCGCGTGGCGCGGGCGGTTTCGGGTCGACGGGGCGTGGCTGATGGTATTCGTGCTGGCGCTGGCTGCGGTGATCTGGGGCATCGGGCACCTGATGAAGGTGCCGAAAGTGGCGCGCTTTTACATGCTGGGCCTGCTCTATATCGTGGTGCTGATGGTGCAGGTGGTGTTGCCCCCAGGCCATCCCCTGCGCGAGGCGACGGGTGGCAGCGCGGCGCTCTGGCTGATCCTGGGCGGCTTCGTGGTGCTGGGATTTGCCTATGCGTTGGGCCTCCGCCGGTTGAAGGCGCGCGCGGTCCGGAAGGAGGCGGCAGAGGCGCCGGCGCCCGATCCGTCGAAGTTCCGCGAGGGGGAGCTGGAACGCTATGCCCGGCATATCGTGCTGCGCGAGCTGGGTGGTCCGGGGCAGAAGCGGCTGAAAGAGGCGAAGGTGCTTGTGGTGGGTGCGGGGGGGCTTGGCTCTCCGGCGCTCTTGTACCTGGCGGCGGCGGGTGTGGGCACCATCGGCGTGATCGACGATGACGAGGTGGACAGCGGTAACCTGCAGCGGCAGGTGATCCACACCGATGCGCGCATCGGTATGGCCAAGGTCTTTTCCGCGCAGGCGGCGATGGAGGCTCTGAACCCCTATATCGCGGTGCGCCCCTACAGGCGGCGGCTCGATGCCGAAAGCGCCTCGGCGCTGTTGGAAGAATATGACGTGGTGCTGGACGGGACCGACAATTTCGACACCCGTTACCTGGTGAACCGGGCCTGCGTGGCGGCGGGCAAACCGCTGATTTCCGGGGCGCTCAGCCAGTGGGAAGGGCAGGTGTCGGTCTTTGATCCTACCCATTCCGGGCCCTGTTACCAATGCATCTTCCCCGAGGCCCCGGCGCCGGGGCTGGCGCCGAGCTGTGCGGTGGCCGGGGTGCTGGGGCCCTTGCCGGGCGTCGTCGGCAGCATGATGGCGGTCGAATGTATCAAGCTGATCTCCGGCGCGGGGGCCGTGTTGCGGGGCGAGATGCTGATTTACGACGCGCTCTGGAGCGAGACCCGCAAGATCACATTGAAGCGCCGCGAGGATTGCCCGGTCTGTGGCGGGACGGCGGGGTGAACCCCGCCCTACGCGGGTTCACGTCCGGAGAAACCCTTGTTGCGATTGAAGCGGGCGGCGCGGGCGCCTAGCTTTGCCGCAACGACACAGGAGAGAGCCATATGACAAACCCCTTGCTTGTCGACTGGGACACGCCCTTTGGCATCGCGCCGTTCGCCGATATCTCGGACGAGGATTTTGCCCCGGCGCTGGACGAGGCGCTGGCCGCGCACCTGGCCGAGATCGAGGCGATCGCCGACAATCCCGAGGCACCGACATTCGACAACACCATCCTGGCGATGGAAGGATCGGGCGCAGCGCTGGACAGGGTGCTGGGCACCTTCTTCAACCTGGCGGGGGCAGACAGCAACGACAAGCGGCAGGAATTGCAGCGCGATTTCAGCCCCAGGCTGTCGGCGCATTCCTCGGCGATCTATTCCAACGCGGCGCTCTTTGCCCGCATCCGGGATCTTTGGGACCAGCGTGAGGCGCTGGACCTCTCCGAGGAAGAGGCGCGGGTGCTGTACCTGACGCACCGCGATTTCGTCCGTGCGGGTGCGGCGCTGGAAGGCGATGCGGCGGAGCGGATGAAAGAGGTCAAGTCGCGGCTGGCGGTTCTGGGGACGCAGTTCACCCAGAACCTGCTGAAGGACGAATCCGCCTGGTCGATGGAGCTTGCCGAGGATGATCTTGAAGGCCTGCCGGAGTTTGTCGTGGATTCGGCGCGTTCCGCCGGTGAGGCGGCAGGCACGGGCGGCCCGGTGGTGACCCTGTCGCGGTCGCTGATCGTGCCCTTCCTGCAATTCTCGCCGCGCCGCGCCTTGCGCGAAAAGGCCTGGCGGGCCTGGGTGATGCGCGGAGAGAACGGCGGCGAGACCGACAACCGCGGGATCGCGGGCGAGGTGCTGAAGCTGCGCGAGGAGCGGGTCAAGCTGCTGGGCTATGCCGATTTCGCGGGGTTCAAGCTGGAGACCGAGATGGCGGGCACGCCCGACAAGGTGCGTGAGCTGTTGATGGCGGTCTGGGAACCGGCAAAGGCGGCGGCCCTGAAGGATGCCGCCGAGATGGAGCAGATGCTGCACGCCGATGGCATACCGGGGCCGCTGGAACCCTGGGACTGGCGTTACTACGCGGAAAAGCGGCGCAAGGCGCAACATGATCTCGACGAGGCCGAGCTGAAGCCCTACCTGCAGCTTGACCGGATGATCGAGGCGGCCTTTGCCTGCGCCAACCGCCTGTTCGGGCTGGAGTTCGCGCCGCTGGGGGTGCCGATGTACCATCCCGATTGCCGCGCTTTCGAGGTGACACGGGACGGGAAACACGTTGCGGTCTTTATCGGGGACTATTTTGCGCGGTCCTCGAAACGCTCCGGCGCCTGGTGTTCGGCCTTTCGGATGCAGGCGAAACGGCCCCAGGAAAAGACGCCGATCGTGGTCAATGTCTGCAACTTCGCCAAGCCGTCGGCGGGCAAACCCGCGCTTTTGTCCTATGATGATGCGCGCACCTTGTTCCATGAGTTCGGCCACGCGCTGCACCAGATGCTGTCGGATGTGGAATTCGGATCTGTTGCCGGGACGTCCGTTGCGCGCGATTTCGTCGAATTGCCGTCACAGTTGTACGAGCATTGGCTGGAGGTGCCGGAGGTGCTGGCGGAATTCGCCACCCATGCCGAGACCGGAGAGCCGATGCCCAAGGTGCTGCTGGACAAGGTGCTGAAGGCGGCGAATTTCGACATGGGGTTCCAGACGGTGGAATACGTCGCCTCGGCGCTGGTGGACCTGGAGTTCCATTCCGGCGCGGCGCCTGCCGATCCGATGCAGAAACAGGCGGAGGTTCTGGAAAGCATCGGCATGCCGCGCGCCATCGTGATGCGCCATGCGACGCCGCATTTCGCCCATGTCTTTGCCGGGGACGGCTATTCCTCTGGCTATTACAGCTACATGTGGTCCGAGGTCATGGATGCGGACGCCTTCGAGGCCTTCGAGGAAGCGGGCGGGGCCTTCGATCCGGAAACCGCGCAAAAGCTGGAACGGTTCATCCTGTCCCGTGGTGGATCGGTGGAGGCCGAAGACCTTTACATGCAATTCCGGGGCCGGATGCCCGGGGTCGAGGCGCTGCTGAAGGGGCGCGGGCTGGCGGCCTGATCATGGCAGGGGCGCCGCGACGCGCGGCGCCCTTTTCATTTCTCGGGCGGGTCGGTCAGAAGGTTGATCACGGTGGCTCCGACGATCCAGATGGCCAGCATCAGGAAAGTGGCCAGCCCGTAGGAATACAGGTTCCCGATGTAGCCGCCCAACCCGGCGACCAGCCCGAGAGCGCCGTTCACACCCTGCAATTCCTTTCGTTTCGCCCTGAGATTCATTGCCGACTCCTTTTTGCGGATCGGCGGCAGGGTAAACGGTGCTGAGGACGGATGTCCTTGATCTGGGTCCGATCAGCTCAGAACGGCACCCGCTCCAGCGCAAAGCCCTCGTTCTCGAGCAGTTGCAGCACGCCGTGCTCTCCGGCGAGATGTGCGGCGCCGAAGGCGGCGACGACATAGCCCTCGCTGTTGTCCAGTGCCTCTGTCAGGACCGGAATCCAGGCGCGGTTGCGGCCGGAAATCAGCGCATCGTCCAGCACTTCGAAGACCTGGGCGTTTTCCGCGGGCGTCAGCGGCGTCAGCCGGGGCGACAGCACCTCCAGCACGATCTGGCTGGCGGCGTGGGCCTCGCCGAAATAGGCGGTCAGCATGGTCTCGAACAGGTTCTCGCCATCCTCGGGCGTGCTGAGGGCGGACCGGACCATCAAAAGCTGCGTGTCCAGGGGCATGTCCGAGAAGGCTGCGAACCCGGTTTCATAGGGTTCCAGCGACTGCGTCGGCACGCCGGCCGCCAGCGCCGCGCGTTCCAGACGGGCGTCCAGCCCGTTGGCCTCGGCCAGTTGCGCGGTCATGCAGGGCGGGATCGCCAGCAGGATCGAGACATACCAGGGACGCATCCGGGCGGCCATGAAGGGTGGCATCCCGCGCAGGCGCATTGCCTGGGACAGGCGGTTCCATTCGTCTTCGGGCAGGAGTTCGGGCAGGGTGCTGTCGGGCAGCAGCAACATGTCCATCCGGGTTTTCAGCGCGGTTTCCAGCGCCTCTTTTTCCGGCGCCGCCATTTCCAGCAACAAGAGGTCCGCGCCTTCGACCAGCGGGGCAAGCCGCTCTGCCGGGGCGTCCATGCGCGGGTCGCCCAGGTGCAGCGTGCCGACCAGGTGCAGGGTCTGGTCGCCGCGTGTGGCGCGCCAGTGGTTCCCTTGGGCATAGGGCGTCGCGGCAAGCTGATCCTCGAAGCGTGCCCTTTCGCTGTCGGTCAGCGTACCCATCAGGTCGCGCCCCTGGCAACTGGCGTAGAGCGGGGCGGTACAGAGGCCCAGAAGGGTCAGGGCGATCAGGATCAGGCGCATGGGTTCGCTTTCCGGTTTGGGCCCCTTGTGCATAGTCCGGCGGGCAGGTTCTGGACAAGGGGAAGCCCCGCGCAGAGACTGCAGGGATGGAACGGGAGAGCGATTTATATGCGCCGGTCAAGGCCTTGCTGGAAACGCAGGGCTACACGGTCAAGGGAGAGGTCGGCGCGGCGGACCTTGTCGCCCTGCGCGATGACGAGCCGCCCGTCATCGTCGAGCTGAAATTGCGGATCACCCTGTCGCTGTATCACCAGGCCTGTGCCCGGCTGTCGGTCAGCGATCATGTCTATATCGCCGTGCCGCGCCCGACCGGGCCCAGCACGCGAAGGGCGTTGAAGGACAACCTTGCCATGTGCCGCCGTCTTGGCCTGGGTTTCATCACCGTGCGCGCGGATGGCACGGTCGAGGTGCAATGCGATCCCGGCCCCTATGTACCGCGGCGCAACAAGGCCAAGGCGGCCAAGCTGCTGCGCGCCTTCGAGCGGCTGCGCGGCGATCCGAACGAGGGCGGGGCGACGCGGCACGGCATCGTGACCGGCTATCGTCAGGATTCGCTGGCCTGTGCGGCGCATCTGGCCGAACACGGGGCTTGTCGCGGGCGCGACGTGGCCAGCGCCACCGGTGTTGCGATGGCCACGCGGATCATGCGGGACAACCACTATGGCTGGTTCGAACGTCAGGGCAAAGGCGTCTACGCCCTGACCGAGACCGGCCGCGAGGGGTTGAAACACTGGGCCTACAGCTGGGAGGTCGGACGTTAGTCCGTGCCGCGCTTGGCTGCCAGCCGTTCCCGGTGCAGCGTATACAGCCCCGAGGCTACGATGATCCCGCAGCCCAGCAGCGTCCAGCCGTCGGGCAGATCCGAAAAGACGACGTAGCCGTAAAACGTGCCCCAGATGATCAGCGAGTAATGCATCGGCGCGACGACAACCGCCTGCGCGATGTCGAGGGCACGGATCACCAGGATTTCGCCCAGGGCGGCGGTGACGGCGAGGCCCGCCACGATGAGCCAGAGCCCGAACCCGTCCGGCGTGCGCCAGACAAAGGGCAAGGTCAGGCTGACCACGGTGATCGCCGTGAGCGAGGTATAGGCGACCGTGGTCATCACCGAATCCGTCCCGCTGAGGCTGCGGGACAGCACCTGGCGCAGCGAAAAGAAGCCGGCGGCGGCCACGGCAAAGCCGATGGCGGGATGGAAAACGCCCATCCCAGGGCGGATCACGATCAGCATACCGACGAACCCGATGCCCACAGCGACCCAGCGCCGGACGCCCACGGGTTCGCGCAGAACGACCGCGCCAAGGACGGTGACGACGAAGGGCGCGATGAACGTCACGGCCACGACGTCCGCCAGTGGCACGAAGCTGACCGCAAGGACGAAACAGAGGGCAGAGCAGACCGCCGTCAGCCCGCGCATGATCTGAAGGCCCGGCAGCCGCGAGCGCAGGATATGCGGACCACGCAGTGCGATCAGGACCAGCACCCCGAGCGCCAGCCCGATCTGGCGGAACCAGACCACTTGAGCCGGATGCAGGCTGTCGGTCAGGAACTTGGCCTGCACGTCGCAGGCGGCAAAGCAGAAAAAGCCCGACAGCATGAGGACGATACCGCGTAGATTGTCGGATCGCGACGGCGGCGGGGCACTGCGCAAGGGCGCGACGGTGGGCGCTGGCATGGGGAGCTCTTGGCTGGGGACTGCGCGGCTTGCGCATTGCCTGGCAGCCTAGACCTCTTGGCGGCGACATGAAAGGGGGGCTCAGACCGGCACGGCGGCAGCGGTATCGCGCAACATCTCGGCCGAGGCGCGCAGGGCGTCGGCCTCGGCTGGCGAAAGGTCGGGCACCAGGTCCTCTGTCACGCCCTGCGCGCCCACCACCCGGGGCACCGAACAGGCGACGTCCTGCACGCCCATGACGTCTCCCAGGGTCGAGACGGTCAGCACCGCGCCCTCGTCCTGCGCGATGGCGGACACGATCCGGGCCAGACCGGCGCCGATGCCGTACCAGGTCGCGCCCTTGCCCTCGATGATGGTATAGGCGGCGCGCCGCACGCCATTATCGATCCGGTCGCGGACCTCGGGCGTCAGCGGCGCGCCGACCTGTTCGGCGAACCCCTGTACGGAGATGGACCCGGCACGGGCGGCGGACCAGGCCAGCACCTCGCTGTCGCCATGTTCGCCCAGGACGTAGGCATGGACGGACCGGGGCGCGATCCCCAGGTGACGGCCCAAGAGCCAGCGAAAGCGCGCGGTATCAAGGATCGTGCCCGAGGCGATGACGCGCCCCGGTGGCAGGCCCGAGAGCACCTGCGTGATCTGTCCCATGATATCGACCGGGTTCGAGGCGACCAGCAGGATCGCATCGGGGCAGACGCGCATCACCTCACCGACCACCGAACGGAACACGGCGGCATTGCGGCCCAGCAGCTCCAGCCGGGTTTCCCCCGGTTTCTGCCCGACACCGCAGGCCAGGATCACGATGCCGGAACCGGCCAGGTCGTCGTAGTCGCCCGCGTCGATCTGGGTGGCCCCGGCGAAAGGGGCGGCATGGGCGATGTCCTCGGCCTCGGCCCGGGCGCGGGCCGTGTCGATGTCAACCAGCACGATGCGCGAGGCGGCGCCGCGCAGGGTGCAGGCAAAGGCGGCGGCGGCGCCGACCATGCCGCTGCCGATGATTCCCAGTTTCATGGCGCGATTCCCCCGTGTTGACCTATGGCCAGCCTAGGGACGCGCCCGCCCGAAGGGCAAACGCTGCGACGGAATTTGTGCGCGGCGGCGTGTCACTGCTGCGTCAGGTGGCAGGTTGGGGTTAGGCTGTGGGCAATCATGCAGGAGGCGGGGAATGCGACGGTTGTGGCGCGAGGCGCCCTTTCTGACGGCGGGATTGACCGTCGCGCTGCTGGTGGCGGCGGTCTTTGCCGTTCGGCTGGTCTCGGGGATGCTGTACTGGGCAGATCCCCGGCATCAGGACATGCCCATCGCGGCCTGGATGTCGCCCCGCTTTGTCGCGATGAGCTGGGACGTCCCGCGCGAGGTGGTGATCGAGGCCCTGCAAATGGTGCCGGACGGCGAAGGCCCGAGGCCGTTGGAGCGTATGGCGGCGGAGCGCGGCGTTCCGGTACAGGTGCTGATCGACGACCTGGAAGCGGCCATTGCCGCCTGGCGCATGGCGCATCCGGATGAGTGACTGGGCCTTCGAACTGGTGTCTGCCTGGGGGCTCTGGGTGGTGGCGGGCTCTGCCTTCGTGTCCTGCCTTGCGGTGCCGGTGCCGACCTCGCTGGTGATGCTGGCAGCGGGGGCCTTTGCGGCGGCGGGGGATCTTGTGCTGTGGCAGGTCTGGCTCTCGGGCTGGCTGGCCGCGCTGGCCGGCGACAACACCGGGTTCCAGGTCGGGCGCTGGGGCGGACAGCCTTTCCTGGGATGGGTGGCGCGTCGCACCGGGCGGCACAGGCTGATCGCCCGGGGCGAGGCGGTGGTCGAAGCGCGGGGCGGTGTCGGTGTCTTCCTGTCGACCTGGCTGCTGGCGCCGCTTGGTCCCTGGGTCAACCTCGTTGCCGGGTCGCTGGGTCTGTCGCGCTGGCGGTTCGCCCTCTGGGACACGGCGGGAGAGACGATCTGGGTGACGGCCTATGTCGGCCTGGGCTTTGCCTTCGGGACCCAGATCGACCGCGTGGCCGAGGTGGTCAGCGACTGGGGCGGACTGGTTTCGGCGCTGGCTGTGGCGGCGGCATTTGCGCTGGCGCTGGGGATCAAGTTGCGCCGCCGGAGGGCCGGTTCCCGTCCGGCCAGGGCCGATTGACGATAAATTTCTGTCACGCTCTTGTTGACTCGCGCCATGCCATTCCTTACCTCAGCGCCGTTAGCACTCGCCTGGTGTGAGTGATAACGGGGTCTGCCCACGACGGGGGACCTCACGGGAGTAACTTTGAGCTAGGAGACTCGAAGATGGCATTCAAACCGCTTCATGACCGCGTGCTGGTCCGTCGCGTCGAGAGCGACGAAAAGACTGCTGGTGGGCTGATCATTCCCGACAGCGCCAAGGAAAAGCCGGCAGAAGGCGTGGTTGTCGCGTGTGGCGAAGGTGCACGCAAGGACAGCGGCGAGCTGATCGAGATGGCCGTGAAAGAGGGCGACAAGGTCCTGTTCGGCAAGTGGTCCGGCACCGAAGTCAGCGTCGGTGGCGAAGAGCTGCTGATCATGAAGGAAAGCGACATTCTGGGCATCATCACGGACGACGCAGCCGCAGCCGCGGCCTGAACGCCTGTCGTGATCGAGGGCGGCCCGACGGCCCCCTGATATGACCCCATCTGTCTACTGGAGAAGATAAATGTCCGCAAAAGACGTGAAATTCGATACCGACGCCCGCACGAAGATGCTGAAGGGTGTCAACATCCTGGCCGACGCGGTCAAGGTGACCCTGGGCCCCAAGGGCCGCAACGTGGTTCTGGACAAGTCGTTCGGCGCCCCGCGCATCACCAAGGACGGTGTGTCTGTCGCCAAGGAAATCGAACTGGAAGACAAGTTCGAGAACATGGGCGCGCAGATGGTGAAGGAAGTTGCTTCCCGCACCAACGACGAAGCCGGTGACGGCACCACCACCGCGACCGTTCTGGCCCAGGCCATCGTCAAGGAAGGCATGAAGGCGGTTGCCGCCGGCATGAACCCGATGGACCTCAAGCGCGGCATCGACCTGGCCACCGCCAAGGTCGTGGACGCGATCAAGAACGCTGCCCGCACCGTCGAGAACTCGGACGAAGTTGCGCAGGTCGGCACCATCTCGGCCAACGGCGAAGCCGAAATCGGCCGCCAGATCGCTGACGCGATGCAGAAGGTCGGCAACGAAGGTGTCATCACCGTCGAAGAGAACAAGGGCCTCGAGACCGAGACCGACGTCGTCGAAGGTATGCAGTTCGACCGTGGCTACCTGTCGCCCTACTTCGTCACCAACCCCGACAAGATGATCGCAGATCTCGAAGACTGCATGATCCTGCTGCACGAGAAGAAACTCTCGTCGCTGCAGCCGATGGTTCCGCTGCTGGAATCGGTGATCCAGTCGCAGAAGCCGCTGCTGATCATCGCGGAAGACGTCGAAGGCGAAGCGCTGGCGACCCTCGTGGTCAACAAGCTGCGCGGCGGCCTGAAGATCGCAGCCGTCAAGGCACCGGGCTTCGGCGACCGCCGCAAGGCCATGCTGCAGGACATCGCGATCCTGACCGGCGGCCAGGTCATCTCCGAAGACCTCGGCATGAAGCTGGAAAACGTCACGATGGACATGCTTGGCACCGCCAAGAAGGTCACGATCACCAAGGACGAGACCACCATCGTCGACGGTGCTGGCGAGAAGGCCGAGATCGAAGCGCGCGTTTCGCAGATCCGCACCCAGATCGAAGAAACCACCAGCGACTACGACCGTGAAAAGCTGCAGGAACGCGTGGCCAAGCTGGCCGGCGGTGTGGCCGTCATCCGCGTTGGCGGCATGACCGAAGTCGAAGTGAAAGAGCGCAAGGACCGCGTGGACGACGCTCTGAACGCGACCCGCGCAGCCGTGCAGGAAGGCATCGTCGTCGGCGGCGGCGTGGCCCTGGTTCAGGGTGGCAAGGTGCTCGACGGTCTGACCGGCGCGAACAGCGACCAGAACGCAGGCATCTCGATCGTGCGCAAGGCGCTGGAAGCTCCGCTGCGCCAGATCGCAGAGAACGCCGGTGTCGACGGTTCGGTCGTGGCTGGCAAGGTCCGCGAATCCGACGACCTCAAGTTCGGCTACAACGCGCAGACCGATGAATATGGCGACATGTTCAAGTTCGGCGTCATCGACCCGGCCAAGGTTGTCCGCACCGCTCTGGAAGACGCAGCCTCGGTTGCCGGCCTGCTGATCACCACCGAAGCGATGGTGGCCGACAAGCCGCAGAAAGAAGGCGCAGGCGCCGGCGGCGGCATGCCCGACATGGGCGGCATGGGTGGCATGATGTAATACGGCTGCTTTCCCTTCGGGGAGGCCAGCCGGGCGGCAGGCGGGGATACGCCATCTGCCGCACCGCCATCAGATCACGCAGGGGCGCCTTCGGGCGCCCCTGTTCGTTTCCTGGGATGGACTGGACCGGGACAGGGGGACCTGTCACTCTGGCCTGACGGCGACCGTCAGCCGGGGAGATGCGCCATGAGCGGGATCGCAGCGCCGCCCAAGACCGAGAAGAAGACCCGGACCGAGCGGCCCAGGCTCTACAAGGTCATCCTGCTGAACGACGATTTCACCCCACGCGATTTCGTGGTGGCGGTGCTGAAGGGTATCTTTCGCATGACCGAGTCCGAGGCGCTGGGCGTCATGCTGACCGCGCATCGGCGGGGTGCCAGCGTGGTGGCCGTCTTTACCCGTGAAGTGGCCGAAACCAAGGCGCAGCAGGGCAATGATGCAGGCCAGTCGGCGGGCTATCCGCTGACCTTCACCACCGAGCGAGAAGAATAGAAAAGCCGCACCACCCCTGTTCCCTGCCGTCGCTTTGCCGTATTCGGGAACGGGTCCGGCGCGTTCCGACTTGCCGCCGCAGGCCGGGCGCGCATACAACTTTCACGAGATCGGGGCTCGTCGCGGGCCTGCAATCTGTTAGACTCTCTCAATACGATAACGAGGAAGCCATGAGTCGGCGCGATGCGAGAAAAGCCCTTGTCCTGGGGCTGCCGGAGCCCCTGCGCAAGGCGCTTGTCCGCCAGTCCGTGGCGCATGTCCCCTTGGCTTATCTAGTGCGCCAGACCCTGCGCCGTGCCCTGGATGCCGGGATCGGCTGGGAGAAAACCGTTTCTTCGGGTGACCGTCGTCCGATCCTTGTCCAGCTCAGCTGCGAGGAACGCGCGCGGCTGGAAATGTGGATCTCGTCGCGCAAGGTGTCCGAGGAAGAAGCTGTGTTGTCCCTGATCTCGGCCCTGCTGGACGAAGAAGCCACCGCAACCGATACCAAAAAGGGTTGAGCCTGCTCCCTGACCCGCGCTTTAAGGCAGCGCAGGGTGTCTGTGGTGATGCGTCGCCCGGAAGATGCCCGATGCGGCAGGGAGTTTGCGCATGTTGAAGAATCTGCTGGTGATCCTGAGCCTGATGCTGGCCGTTCCGGCCCTGGCGCAGGACGAAGAGGCCGTGCTGGGCAACGACGTCTACAAGGCGGGCCAGTCCGTTCGCATGGGGGAGGACGGCCGTGACGATGCCTTCCTGGCGGGCGAAGGGGTTCGGCTGGCCGCGCCGATCACCGGCAACGCGCATATGGCGGGACGCTGGGTCGATATCGCGGCCGACCTGGGCGGAAGCCTCTATGCGGCGGGTCAGCGTGTCCGGATCGAGGGCGCGGTGGCCGGTGATGCCGCGGTGGCGGGCTACACGATCACGGTCGACGCCCCGGTTGGGGGCGACCTGCGGGCCTTCGGTTCGGAGGTTTCGGTGACGGCCCCGATCGGCGAAAGCATGATCCTGAACGGCGAGATCGTTGAACTGGACGCCCCGGTGGCGGGCGACGCGGTGATTTCGACCCGCGAACTGACCTTCGGGCCCGGCGCCCGGATCGACGGCACCTTGACTCTGTACGAGGAAGAGGTGGGCACGCTGCTGGTGCCCGAGGAGGTGGTGCCGGCGGAACGGATCACTCGTGTCAAGCTGCGGTTCAAGCGCGTCAGCGGCGCCTTCCAGCATCCCGGCGGCGGCGACAAGCGCAGCTTTGCCGATGAAGCCGCCGACTACCTGACCTGGGGCGTCATCATCGGCCTGATCGCCGCGATGGCGGCCCTGATCGCACCCAGGGCGATGGGGGGCTTTGCCGATGACCTGGCTGCGCGCCCCTTCCGCAATGTGCTGTCGGGGTTCCTTGGGCTTTCGGTCTTGCTGGGCGGTGGCGTGCTGGTGGCGCTGACCCTGATCGGCGCCCTGCTGACGCCCTTCTTTTGGCTGGCGGCGCTGGCGCTGGGGCTGGCGGGCCTCGTGGTGGGCGCCTACGGCCTGGGCGCCACAGTAATTGGTGCCGCATTCTCTCTGCCCAAGTCCTGGATCTTTCGGGTCCTGGCGGGGTTTGTCGGGGCCATGCTGACGGCGGTAATCGGACTCGTGCCCTTCTTGGGCTGGATCGTCGTGATGGCTATCCTGACGGCAGGCGCCGGGGTCTTGTCGAAACGCCTGCCGATCCTGTCGCGGCTGGCGGACTGATCCCGGGCTTGCCTCGGGGCGGGCCTTCGGGTTCAACCGGGACATGGGACTGACGATGGAACTGGAAGAGTCGCTCTGGGCGCGTGGATGTACCTGCGTGGCCGGGGTCGACGAAGTGGGACGCGGACCGCTGGCAGGGCCCGTGGTGGCCGCAGCGGTCGTCCTGAACCGCGCCTCGATCCCCGAGGGGCTGAACGACTCCAAGAAACTGACAGCGAAGCGGCGGGACCTGCTGACGCCCCTGTTGCGCCAAAGCGCGCAGGTGGGGCTTGGCGTGGCCAGCGTCGAGGAAATCGACGCGCTCAACATCCTTCAGGCCAGCCTGCTGGCGATGCGGCGCGCGGTGGCGGATCTGCCGGTCGTGCCCGACCATCTCCTGATCGACGGCAATCGCCTTCCGGTGGATCTGCCCTGCCCGGCGACCCCGGTCGTGGGCGGGGACGGGCGCTCTCCATCCATTGCGGCGGCCTCAATTGTGGCGAAAACTTGGCGCGATAATGTCATGAAGGAGGCCGCGACACAGTTTCCCGGATACGGCTGGGAAACAAACGCAGGCTACCCGACGAAGTGTCACAAATCTGCACTCCGAGATTTGGGGGTGACCCCATATCATAGACGTTCCTTCGCCCCCGTGCGCGATATCTTGTGGCAAGCGAAAAACACAAGTGACTGATTCAAAAATAGAATTGACCGCGAATCACCTTTGACTCATCTTTTGCCCAACCAATGAGCGCACAAGCGCCGCGGGACAGAGGCAGAGAATGACGACGATGACCAAGGTAACGGGCGCAGATGCGCTCCCTATCAACACGATCCTGTCCGGGGACTGCATCGAGGTGATGCAGAGCCTGCCGGAGTCTTCGGTGGACCTGATCTTTGCCGATCCGCCCTACAACTTGCAGTTGAAGGGTGCGCTGCATCGACCGGATAACTCCCAGGTGGACGCGGTAGATGACCACTGGGACCAGTTTTCGAGTTTTGCCGCCTACGACAAGTTTACCCAAGACTGGCTCGCAGCGGCGCGCCGATTGCTCAAGCCCGACGGGGCGATCTGGGTGATCGGCTCCTATCACAACATCTTCCGGGTCGGGGCCGCGTTGCAGGACGCCGGATTCTGGATTCTCAACGATGTTGTCTGGCGCAAGTCCAACCCGATGCCGAACTTCCGTGGCAAGCGGTTCACCAACGCGCATGAGACGATGATCTGGGCGTCCAAGGGCGAAGGCGCGAAATACACCTTCAACTATGAGGCGCTGAAGGCGCTGAACGAAGGCATCCAGATGCGCAGCGACTGGGTTTTGCCGATCTGCAACGGCGGGGAACGCATCAAGGACGCCAACGGCGACAAGGCGCATCCGACGCAGAAACCGACCTCCCTGTTGCACCGTGTGCTGGTCGGCTCGACCAACCCGGGTGACGTGGTGCTTGACCCGTTCTTTGGCACCGGCACGACCGGCGCCGTGGCCAAGATGCTGGGACGTGACTGGATCGGGATCGAACGCGAGGCCGCCTATCGCGACGTCGCGGAAAAGCGCATCGCCAGCGTGCGGGCCTTTGACAAGGTCGCGCTGGAGGTCAGCGCCTCGAAACGCGCCGAGCCGCGCGTGCCCTTTGGCCAGGTGGTCGAACGCGGCATGCTGCGCCCGGGCGAGGAACTGTGGAGCATGAACGGCCGCCACAGGGCCAAGGTGCGCGCCGATGGAACCTTGGTGGGCAATGACGTCAAGGGCTCGATCCACCAGGTGGGGGCCAAGCTCGAAGGTGCGCCCTCGTGCAACGGCTGGACCTACTGGTGCTTCAAGCGTGACGGCAAGACCGTGCCGATCGACGTCCTGCGCCAGCAGATCCGGTCTGAAATGGCCGAACGGTAGGACTGACCCTTACCCGAAATCACCATGAACACCGCCGATGCCGCGCATAGCCCGCGGCACGAACTGGCCCCGCTTGCCCTTTGGCAGGCGGGGCATTTTTCTGTCCCGGCCTCAGCCGAAATCCGATGCGGTCAGCCGGTTTTGCCGCAGGTGGTGTTGCAGGACATAGGTCACCGACAGCGCGTCATCCAAGGCATCGTGGCCGCGCAGCGGCGGGTGGTCCAGCTTGTAGTAATCGGCCAGCCGGTCGCTGCGGGTCTGCCGCAGATCCTCGTAGGGCATCCCGGCCTTCAGCAGCAGGTCGCAGGCATTGCCAAACCGCGAGGCGGGCAGGGGCGCGGGGATGCCTTCGATGTAGCAGCTGATGGCGACCATGTTGAATTCGTCCTTGCCCCAGGACCACAGCCGCTTGTTCCCTGCAAAGTCCCGCGTCCGGGCAAGCGCTTCGGCCAGGGGCAGGCCCTCAGTGTCGATCTGTTCCTGGGTGATCCCGGTCAGACGGGTAAAGAACGGGTCCAGTTGCCAGGGCGCGCCCTGCCGGTCACGGGGGGTCACATACAGCCGCAGCGTGTCGAGCAACGGGAAGTCCCCGTCCAGACCCAACTTGGCCACGCCGATCTGGGCGACGACGGGGTCGGGATCGTAGGGCCCGCACCAGAAACGCGAGGGGGACCCCTCGGCCGTCAGGAACTCACAATCGAAAATCAGGGCGAAACTCATCCAATCCACTCCACCTAAACGAAACTGGCGCCACGCTAGTCCCGGAACCGGCAGGCCTCAACGGGATTTGCGCGCCAAGGCTGGTCAGTGGGGGTGGACAGGCTAGATTGGGGTGCACAGGGTCTGCACGGGGATCAGCCGCAGGAGGCGCGAGATGGAACTGAATGCCGATTTCTCGAAACGGGTGGTGATCCGGCCCGAGGATTACCAGTGGCGTCCTTCGCCCGCCAACGGGGTAGAGCGGATGATGCTGGACCGGATCGGCGACGAGGTGGCCCGCGCCACGACCATTGTCCGTTTCGCGCCGAACAGCCAGTTCGACGCGCATACGCATGGCGGCGGCGAGGAATTCCTGGTCCTGCAGGGCGTGTTCTCTGACGAGCACGCGGACTACCCGGTCGGCAGCTATGTTCGTAACCCGATCGGCACCGCGCACACGCCTCATATCGGCCCAGACGGCGCGACCATCCTGGTCAAGCTGTGCCAGTTCGATGCCGCCGATACCGAGCAGAAGGCCGTCGCCACGCAGGCTGCGGCGTTCGAGGACGTGGCGCCGGGCCTGAGTCAGCTGCTGGTCCATGACGTCCCCGGGGAACGCGTTCGGATCGTCCGCTTTGCGCCGGGTACGCGGCTGGGGCCCCATGCGCACCGCGGCGGGGAAGAGGTCTATGTGATCGAGGGGCGGTTGCAGGACGAACACGGCAGCTATCCGGCTGGCAGCTGGATCCGCAGCCCCGACGGTTCCGGCCACGCGCCTTTTTCGGACGACGGTTGTCTCCTCTATATCAAGACCGGCCACCTGTCGGCCGTCGCGGACGGGAGCCGGGCGGCAGAGTAGCGCGGGCACGCGCAGAGCGGTCTTTCGGTCGCCCGCGAAAGCGCCTAATGCTTTGGCATGGATATTCGCGCGATCTTGATGGGCCTCGCCTTCGCGGTGATGTGGTCCTCGGCCTTCACCTCTGCCCGGATCATCGTTGCGGCGGCCCCGCCGCTCTCGGCGCTGGCCCTGCGCTTCCTGATCTCGGGTCTGTTGGCGGTGGCGATCGCCTGGGCGATGGGGCAGAGCTGGCGGCTGACCCGGGGCCAATGGCGTGCGACGATCGTCTTTGGGGTCTGCCAGAACGCGCTCTACCTGGGGCTGAACTTCGTCGCCATGCAGACGGTCGAGGCCTCTCTGGCGGCCATCATCGCCTCGACAATGCCGCTGCTGGTGGCGCTGGCCGGGTGGCTGTTCCTGGGAGAGACCCTGCGTCCGCAGGCGCTGTTCGGGCTGGTCGCCGGCATGGCGGGCGTGGCCATCATCATGGGCGCGCGGTTCGGCGGCGGGCTGGACATGGTGGGTGTGCTGTTCTGTGTTCTTGGCGTCATCGCGCTGACCGTTGCCACCCTGTCGCTGCGCGGGGCGACCTCGGGCGGGAACTTCATGATGGTGGTTGGCCTGCAGATGCTGATCGGCAGTGCGGTGCTCTGGGTGCCGGCCCTGACGCTGGAGACCGTGCAGATCGACTGGTCTGCCTCGCTGATCGCGGCCTTTGTCTATACCACGCTGGTGCCTGGCTTGGCGGCGACCTTTGTCTGGGTGCTGCTGGTCAACCGCATTGGTGCGGTGCGTTCCGCGACCTTCCACTTTCTCAACCCGTTCCTGGGCGTGGCCATCGCCGCAGCCTTCCTGGGCGAGGCGCTGCGACCGCTCGACCTGTTGGGTGTGGCCGTGATCGCAGCCGGCATCCTGGCGGTGCAATTGGCCAAGATCCCCGCCTCCGGCCGCGAAACTGCCAAGAATTGAATGTGAAATTCCGCCGCTGCGGAAAGTTTTGTTTACCTGCTCCCCGCTACACCCGCTCTGACGCGTGGGCAATTTGCCCGCAAAACAGATGTGAGGGCGATTCATGGGAAGGTTTTCGATCCGAATTCAGGTGATGCTGCTGGCATCGGCCTTTATCGCGACACTGCTGGTACTCTCGGTCATTTCCTGGACGGTGAAATCCGAACTCACGGCCAAGCTCTACCACACTTCCGACATGTTCTCTCAAAGCCGGCTTCTGGGCGACCTCACGAACAGGATGCAGAGCGCGGAACTGGCGATGATGCTGTTCGTTGCCGGCGATGACGCCAAGATGGCGGACATGCGGGCCGAGTTGACGGCCATGTCCGACCGTTTTGCAGAGGTGCGGACAAGCTTTGCCGACACCCGCGTGTCCGAGGCGCAGCGCCCCGAAATGGCGACCCGCCTGGCTGAAATGGCCGAACGGCTGGCCGCCCTGGACGGTGAGGTCGAGACGCTGGCCGGGCTGACCCTGTTCGACCGCAAGGCCTTTGCCTACAGGACCATTCTGCCCTCGCTGGAGGAAACCCGCAGCGAGCTGTTGGCGATGACCGATGCCCTGGCCGCCGATGTGACGCAGCTGGAAACCGAGGCTGCTACCGTGGCCGCGGCCTCCGACATCAAGCAGCTGCTCGGGAACGGGCTGGTGGTGGCGGTTGCGCTCATCCTGGCTTTCATCTTTGGCCGGTCCTTGTCCCTGCCGATCCAGCGCGCCCGCGACGCTGTCCGGCGCCTTGCCCAGCACGACTACGAGTTCGAGCTTTCCGATACCGCGCGGGCCGACGAGGTGGGGATGATCTCGCGCAACCTCGAGGATCTGAGGGCCAAGCTGCTGGCTGCGGACGCCGCCGAAAAGCGTATGGTCGCCGAGAATGGCCGACGGGTGGACCTGTTCCAGGCCTTCAGTGCCGCGATGAGCCAATTGCGCGGCGGCGATCTGCAGAATCGTATCGACGAGGGTGAATGGCACGATCTCGGGGACAGCTACGTGCAGCTTTGCGCCGATTTCAACAGCCTGGCCGACACGCTTGACGATCTGGTCGGCTCGCTGCGGCAAAGCGCCGACGCGGTTGCGAGCAACGCCAACGAATTGTCCAGCATGTCCGACGAGATGTCGCGCCGCTCCGAGGTTCAGGCGGCAACGCTGGAGGAATCGGCCGCTGCGCTCGACGAATTGTCAGCCAGCGTGCAGTCGGCCTCGGCCCGGGCGCAGGAGGTCGATACCAAGGTGGTCGAAGGCCGTCGCCGGGCGGAGCAGGGCGGCGAGGTCATGGCAAGGGCGCTTGAGGCGATGGGGTCGATCGCAAAGTCCTCTGACCAGATTTCGCAGATCATCACCGTCATCGACGACATCGCCTTTCAGACCAACCTGCTGGCCCTGAACGCGGGGGTCGAGGCCGCGCGCGCCGGCGAGAGCGGCAAGGGCTTTTCCGTGGTCGCCTCCGAGGTGCGGGGGCTGGCGCAGCGCGCATCGGAATCCGCAAGCGAGATCAAGGAACTGGTGACGAACAGCAGCAAGCAGGTGGAAGACGGTGAAAAGCTGGTCCAGGAGACCAGCGAAACCCTGACCCATATCGTGCAAAGCGTGACCGAAGTGTCCGAAATGGTCTCTGGTATCGCGACCTCGGCCCGTGACCAGGCCAGCGGCGTGCAGGAAATCAATGTCGGCGTGGGTGAACTGGACAAGGTGACACAGCAGAACGCCGCGATGGTCAGCCAGACCAATGCCGCCAGCCAGCAACTGCGTGTCGAGGCCACGCGCCTGTCCGATGTCCTGGCGCGGTTCTCTGTCCGGGATCTGCCCGTTGCCGCGAACACCTGGGAAGAGCCGGCAGATGAGCCATACACGGTGGACAGCGTCGAGCCGGAGGCGCCTGTCCTGGAACAGGACCAAGACCCCGCGCCCTACGATGCGGACGATGCCTATGGTGACATGATCCCGGACACGGAAACCCTGGTGCATGGCAGCTGGGCTGCTGAAGACCTGGAGCCGTCACCCGTCGAAGTGGAGGTCGAGGAGATCGACAATTTCGAGCAAACCGCGCCGGAGCCGGCACCGGCCTACAAGAAGGCCGTTGGTGACGATGCCCTGTGGAAGGATTTCTGAGGGGGCTTAGCCCCCGATGCGTCCGCCCGCGTCCCCCACCTGGCCGCGATGCAGCAGCAGGTGATCGAGCAGGACGCAGGCCATCATAGCCTCTCCAACCGGGACGGCGCGGATGCCCACGCAGGGATCGTGCCGCCCCTTGGTGACGATCTCGGTCTCTTCGCCGCTCAGGGTGATGGTCTTGCGCGGGGTCAGGATGGACGAGGTCGGCTTGACCGCGAAACGCACGACGATTTCCTGCCCGGTCGAAATGCCGCCCAGGATGCCGCCGGCGTGGTTGGAACTGTAGACCGGGCCGTTCTCACCCATGAAGATCTCGTCGGCATTCTGGCTGCCGGTCAGCGCCGCCGAGGCCATGCCCTCGCCGATCTCGACGCCCTTGACCGCGTTGATCGACATCATCGCGGCCGCAAGGTCGGTGTCCAGCTTGCCATAGACGGGGGCACCAAGGCCGGCAGGCGTATTGCGGGCGACGACCTCGATCACCGCGCCCACGCTCTCGCCCGACTTGCGCAGTCCATCCAGGTAGTCGGCCCAGGTCTCGGCGGCCTGGGGATCCGGGCACCAGAAGGGGTTGGCATCGATCTGGGCATCGTCGAAACGCGCCCGGTCGACGCCGTGGCTGCCCATCTGCACCATGTAGCCGCGGATCTCGATCCCCGGCACCAGCGCCGTCAGCGCCGCGCGCGCGAGCCCGCCGGCGGCCACGCGGGCCGCAGTTTCCCGCGCAGAAGAGCGCCCGCCGCCGCGATAGTCGCGCAGCCCGTATTTCTGGAAATAGGTGATGTCGGCGTGGCCGGGGCGGAACTTCTGCGCGATCTCGGAATAATCCTTGGACCGCTGGTCGGTGTTCTCGATCATCAGCTGAACCGAGGTTCCGGTGGTCCGGCCCTCGAAGACGCCGGACAGGATGCGCACGGCATCCGGTTCGCGGCGTTGTGTCGTGAACTTGTTCTGCCCCGGTTTGCGCCTGTCCAGCCAGTGCTGCAGCTGCGCCTCGTCGATCTCGATCCCCGGCGGGCAGCCATCGACCGTGGCCCCCAGAGCCGGCCCGTGGCTTTCGCCCCAGGTGGTCACACGGAAGAGATGTCCGAATGTGTTCAGGCTCATGGCTGCGTCCCCTTCGTTTCCGCGCGGGATACGCAAGCCGGGGCACAATGCCAAGACTATTCGAGTCCGTCGCGCCGCCTCTGGGCCAAATCGCCCACGGCATCCGTCGCCCGGTCCACGGCGATCACGATGAAGGTGGAGAGCCAGAGCGGCATTTCAAAGGCCGCGATCCAGCCGAAAATAAGATAGATGAGCCAGATAACCCCCAGCTCGAGACACAGAATGATCAAACGCGTTTCCCCAAGGGCGCCTCCTTTCTCCTGAATTTTCGGGATACGCATTCCTTACCATAATACACGGAAAATATCACGGTTTTTCTTGATGTTCCGTGGCGTCGCGACTAGGGTCCGGCCTACCTCGGGGTGGCGGCGCATGAGCCGTCTGAGATTTCCGTACCACGGATCAACCCGTTGAACCTGAACCGGTTAACACCGGCGGAGGGAAGGTATGGGCCCGATGACGGGACTCCAATCTTGCCCTTGCGCCGCAATATTGGAGGACTCAATGAAGTCACTTGCCTTCACTGTTGCCGCGGGATGTCTGAGCGCCGGCCTTGCCTTGGCCGAAACGCCTGTCCTGACGGTCTATGCGCCCGACTACTTCGTTTCCGAATGGGGGCCGGGGCCAAGGATCGAAGAGCTGTTCGAGGCGCGCTGCGACTGCGATCTGCAATTCAAGCCCGGCGACCTCTTGCCCCGTATCCTGCTGGAAGGCGACCGGACCGAGGCCGACGTCGTGATCGGCCTGAACACCGACGTGACGAAGAAGGCCCGTGAATCGGGCTTGTTCGCAGAACACGGGGTGGACCTGTCGCCGCTGACCCTGCCGATCGACTGGACGGACGAGGTGTTCCTGCCGTTCAACTACGGGCACACTGCCTTTGTCTATGACTGCACCCGCGTGGATGCGCCGCCTGCCAGTTTCGACGCGCTGCTGGAGGCGCCAGACGACCTGCGGCTGGTGATCCAGGATCCGCGCACCTCGATCTCGGGGCTGGCGCTGGTGCTTTGGGTGCAATCGGTCTACGGCGACGAGGCGCAGGCCGCCTGGGAGAAACTGGCGCCCAAGATCGTCACCGTGACCAAGGGCTGGTCCGAATCCTACGGCCTCTTCACCGATGGCGAGGCGGACATGGTGCTGAGCTACACGACCTCGCCCGCCTATCACATCATCGCCGAAGAAGATGAGACGAAGAAGGCCGCGATCTTCCCCGAGGGGCATTATTTCATGGTCGAACTTGCCGCCCGGCTGGCCACCAGCGACCAACCCGAACTGGCCGGCGCCTTCATGGAGTTCATCCTGAGCGAGGACTTTCAGGGCATGATCGCCACGGGCAACTGGTCGATCCCGGCGGCGCTGGACAGCGACAAGTGGCCGGATGGCTTCCAGAAGCTCGACCTGCCGGAGAATGTGCTTTTCTATTCCGAGGATGAGGCGGCGGCCCTGCGTGGCGAGGCGATCGAGGCATGGCGCCGCGCGCTCTCGCAATAGCGGCGGCCCTGGCCCTGGCGGTCCTGACGCTGGGGCCGGTGGGCGTTGTTCTGGCCCGGGCCGGGGGCTTTGGCGCCTTCGGCCCGGGGGATTGGCAGGCATTGCGGTTCACGCTCTGGCAGGCCTTCCTGTCGGCCACGTTCAGCGTTGTCCTGGCTGTGCCCGTGGCCAAGGCCTTGGCGCGCCGCCGCTTCGCCGGGCGCGGGGTCTTGGTGACGCTGTTGGGGGCGCCCTTCATCCTGCCGGTGATCGTGGCGGTCATGGGGTTGATCGCCGTTTTTGGCCAGGCGGGGCTGGTGAACAGGCTGTTGGGGGCGCTGGGCGGACCGAACCTCGACATCTACGGGTTGCACGGGGTCGTGCTGGCGCATGTCTTTTTCAACCTGCCGCTGGCGGTCAGGATGCTTTTTTCCGCCTGGGCGGCGGTCCCGGCCGAGCATTTCCGGCTGGCGGCCTCCCTGGGCCTGGCGCCGCGGGCGCAATGGCGCGTGATTGACGCGCCGCTGATCCTGCGGGTACTGCCGGGGGCGTTTACGGTGATTTTCGTGATCTGCCTCACGAGCTTTGCGGTGGCGCTGACGCTGGGTGGCGGGCCACGGGCGACGACGGTGGAGCTGGCGATCTACCAGGCGATGCGGTTCGATTTCGATCTTGGCCGGGCGGCAGCGCTGGCGGTGATGCAGCTGGTGCTGGCGCTGGCGGCTGGTCTGGTGGCGCTGCGCGTCGCGGGGCAGGCCGGATTTGGTGCCGGGCGTGATCGCATCCTGCCGCGCTGGGACGGGCAGGGTGGCCTGGCGCGTGGTTGGGATGGCATGTGGATCGTCGCGGCGGCGCTGTTCCTGCTGGTGCCACTGGCGGCGGTTGTCCTGCGCGGTTTGCCGGGCCTTCTGCTGATCACGCCGGACACGCTGCGGGCAGCGGGGCATTCGCTGATGGTTGCGCTGGGGTCCACGGTGCTTTGCATGGCCTGGGCCTTGCCGCTGGCCACGCGGCGGGGCGAGTTGCTGGCCCTGCCCGCCATCGCGATTTCGCCGCTGGTTCTGGGGACGGGGCTGTTCCTGATCCTGCGCAACTTCGTCAATCCCTTCGACATGGCGTTGCCGGTCACGGGGTTGGTCAACGCGCTGATGGCGCTGCCCTTTGCCCTGCGCATCCTGCGGCCCGAGGCCGAGGCGGTCACGCGCGACTATGGGCGGCTGCGGGCCAGCCTGCGGATGACGCCATTGGCCTGGCTGCGGCTGGTCTGGCTGCCCCGCTTGCGGCGCCCGATGGGATTTGCCGCCGGGCTGACGGCTGCACTGGCGATGGGAGATCTGGGCGTGATCGCATTGTTTGCGGATCCGGACCGGGCGACCCTGCCGTTGCAGGTCTATCGCCTGATGGGATCCTACCAGATGGAGGCGGCGGCCGGTGCGGCGCTGTTGTTGTTGTGTACCAGCCTGGGATTGTTCTGGCTGTTCGACAGAGGAGGACGCCTGGGTGCTGAAGCTTGAAGACCTGCAAGTGGCGATGGACAGCGGGACGCTGCGCGCGGACTTGGCGCTGGTGCCGGGACGCCGGGTGGCGCTTGTCGGGCCGTCCGGCGCCGGGAAATCCACCTTGCTGGACGTCATCGCCGGTTTCAGGGAGGTCGCGGGCGGTCGCGTCACTTGGCAGGGGCGCGACCTGACCCATGTGCCGCCGCAGGCGCGGCCCGTGTCAATCCTGTTCCAGGACAGCAACCTGTTCCCGCACCTGACGCTGGAGCGGAACCTGGGCCTTGCCCTGCATCCCGACGGCCGCCGCCCGGATGCCGAGGCGCGGGCGCGTATCGAGGGCGCGTTGCGGCGCGTGGGGCTGGACGGCATGGCCGGGCGCAAGCCGGGCACCCTGTCCGGCGGCCAGCAGGGGCGCGCAGCCCTGGCCAGGGTTCTCTTGATGGCGCGTCCGGTGATCCTGCTGGACGAACCCTTTGCCGCCCTTGGGCCAGCCCTGAAACGCGAGATGCTGGACCTTGTGCGCGAGGTTGCAGACAGCCTGGCGGCGTTGGTGGTCATGGTGACACACGATCCGCGCGATGCAGAGGGGTTTGCCCATGAGGTCGTGCTGGTGGCCGAGGGCAAGGCGCAGGCGCCCGTGGCGGCAGATGCCTTCTTTGCCGATCCCCCGCGGGCCTTCCGCGACTACGTCGGCGTGGCAAGGTAGGCCCGGCCAAAGCACCCGCCGAGACCAAAAGGAAAAGCCCCGCCGGATCGGCGAGGCTTTGTCTTGTTCGGCTTGGCCGGATCAGGCGGTCGGCTTGCGCTTGATCGGGGCCCAGAGGCGCTTGTTCACGAGGTACAGCAGCACCGAGAGCACCACCAGGAAGAACACCCCGACAAAGCCCGCCTGCTGGCGCTGCATCATCTTGGGTTCCGCGGTCCACATCAGGAAGGCCGCCACGTCAGCCGAGATATGGTGCAGCGAGTTGCTGTGACCATCGTCGAACTCGGTGTCTTCGCCGTAGAGCGGCGGCGCCATCGAGATCCAGCCGCCCGGGAAAGCGTGGTTCTCATAGAGAGTCGCGCCTGCCTCGGTCTTTTCCTCGCCGGTGTAGCCGGTCAGGAGCGAGGCAATGTATTCCGCGCCGCCCATGCCCTTGAACATCTGGTTGATGCCCAGGCCGTAGGGGCCGTGGAACCCGGCGCGCGCCTTGGCCATCAGCGAAAGGTCCGGTGCCCCGGCCGCAGTGTTGGCCGGGAAATGGTCGGTCGGCTTGGCCGTGCGGAAGTCGTCAAGCTCGGGGTCGAAGACCTCGAAGTTGGCGGCGTATGCGATGACCTGCTCTTCGCTGTAGCCCAGCTTTTCGAGGTCACGCAGCGGGACGTACTGCAGGCCGTGGCAGGCCGAGCAGATCTCGGTGTAGACCTTCAGGCCGCGCTGCAGCTGGTTCTGGTCCCAGGTGCCGAAAGGCCCCTCGAACGAGAACTTGAAGTCCTCGACATGGGCCTCGCCGCCGGCGGCATGAGCGCCACCGGCCAGACCGAAGGCCACGAGGGCCGCGAGGGTGAGTTTCTTGAACATCTCTTACGGTCCTTCTTGTCTTATTCCGCCGGGGTCGCAGCGCCTGCGCCCTTGGCCTCATCCTTCGGCGGGTAGTGCGCGTCGAAATCGGCCTCGATGGTGTCGGGCTGGGCCAGCGGCTTTTCGATGACACCCAGCAGCGGCAGGATCACCAGGAAGTAGGCGAACCAGTAGGCCGAGGCGATCAGCGAGAAGCTGGCGTAGGGCTCTTCGGCAGGCATGGCACCCAGCCACATCAGCGCGAAGAAGTCGATGACCAGCAGCCAGAACCACCACTTGAACATCGGGCGGTAACGGCCCGAACGCACCGAAGAGGTGTCCAGCCAGGGCGCCAGCGCCATCACGATGATCGCGCCGAACATCGCCAGCACGCCAAAGAACTTTGCGTCGATGATGCCGCCGGTCACGAAGGAAGCCAGCTGCACCAGCCAGACGTCCGAAGTGAAGGCACGCAGGATCGCGTAGAAGGGCAGGAAGTACCATTCCGGGACGATGTGCGCGGGCGTCGCCAGCGGGTTCGCCTCGATGTAGTTGTCCGGGTGGCCCAGGTAGTTCGGCATGAAGCCGACGATGGCGAAGAAGATCGCCAGGATCACGGCCAGAGCCAGCAGGTCCTTGATCACGTAGTAGGGCCAGAACGGAACGGTGTCCTTCTCGGCTTCGGCCTTGGACCCGCGACGCACCTCGACACCCGTCGGGTTGTTGTTGCCGGTGGTGTGGAAGGCCCAGATGTGCAGCGCAACCAGGGCGGCGATGACCATCGGCAGCAGGTAGTGCAGCGAGAAGAAGCGGTTCAGCGTAGCGTTGTCCACCGCCGGTCCGCCCAGCAACCAGGTCTGGATCGGCTCACCGATGAAGGGAATGGCGCCGAAGAGGCCGGTGATGACCGTCGCACCCCAGAAGGACATCTGACCCCAGGGCAGAACGTAGCCCATGAAGGCTGTGCCCATCATGCAGAGGTAGATCAGCATGCCGATGATCCAGGTCACCTCGCGCGGGGCCTTGTACGAGCCGTAGTAGAGGCCGCGGAAGATGTGCGCGTAGACGGCGACAAAGAACAGCGAGGCGCCGTTCATGTGCAGGTAGCGGATAAAGTGACCGCCGTTCACGTTGCGCATGATGTGTTCGATCGAGGCAAAGGCCAGGTCGACATGCGGCGTGTAGTGCATCACCAGGACGACCCCGGTGGCAATCTGCAAAACGAGGCAGAACGTCAGGATGATTCCCCAGACCCACATCCAGTTCAGGTTTTTGGGGGTGGGGATCATGATCGTGTCATAGAGCAGGCCGACGATCGGAAGGCGGCTATGCAGCCACTTTTCGCCGCCGGTCTTCGGCTCGTAATGGTCGTGCGGGATTCCAGCCATGTCTTGTGCTCCTTAACCCAGCAGGATGGTGCTGTCGTCGACCCACTCGGCGGGCGGGACAGGCAGGTTTTCGGGGGCGGGACCTTTGCGGATGCGGCCCGCGAGGTCGTAGTGCGACCCGTGGCAGGGGCAGAACCAGCCGCCAAAGTCACCGGCGTTGCCCAGCGGCACGCAACCCAGGTGGGTGCAGACACCCATTTGAACCAGCCAGGCCTGCGCGGGCTGACCCTCGGGCGAGGGCAGGGTGCGGTTGGCATCGGTGGCCGGTGCCGCCGAATCGGCGAGGTTGGCGTTGCGCGCATTGGTGTCGACCACGTTCTGGCCGGCGGCAAATGCCTCTTCCTGTTGCTGCGCCTCGGCGATCTCGTCCTCGGTCCGGTGACGGATGAAGACCGGCTTGCCCAGCCACTTGACCGTGAGCTGAGTGCCAGGCGCGACGCCCGAGACGTCGACCCGAATCGTGGACAGTGCACGCACGTCCGCCGAGGGGTTCATCTGGTTGACCATCGGCCAGACGGCAGCGCCGGTCGTGACGACCCCGGCGCCGGCGGCGGCGTAGTAGAGGAAATCCCTTCGGGTGCCTTCGTGGTCTTCTGCGTGGGACACGAGGTTCGCTCCATTGCTGTAGGGGCCGTCGGCCCGCGGTAAAACCCATGGTTTCCGGAGCCTCGAAAGACTCCGGACCCCGCTCAGGGTCGGTATCTAGCCGGGAGGCGGTAAGGGGTAAAGGATGCAAAAGGCTCACACTCCACGCTCGCGCGAATCTGTCGCGGTTGAAACCACCCTTCTGCAGTGATTATCTCGCCCGCGAGCAAAGTTAGGGGCAGCACGATGCGGCGACTGATTCTTTCCCTCGGCATTCTGATCGGTCTGGCGGCCCCGGCGGCGGCAGAGATGGAACTGTCGATCTACACCGGCTGGCAGACGCTGCCTCACAGCCGCATCTCGGGGGACCTGCCCAACGGTGGCGGCAGCTATGACCAGCTTGTCGGCTGGGAGGGCAAACCCTTTGTGATGCCTCCCTATTATGGCGCCCGCGCCACCTGGTGGCGGAGCGAGTCGCTGGGCTTTGGCGTGGAATATACACATACCAAGGCCTATGCCGACGACGGCACGCTCAAGGCGCTGGGCTTTTCCCAACTGGAATTCACCGACGGGCACAACGTGCTGACCGCGAACGTGATGCGGCGCTGGAAGAACCAGTGGGGCCAGTTCACGCCCTATGTCGGGGGGGGGCTGGGCATCGCCTTTCCGCATGTGGATGCGGATCACGCCAGTGGATCGCGGACCTACGGGTTTCAGCTGACCGGCCCCGCGATGCGCCTGACGGCTGGCACCAGCTACCAGATCAACGACCGATTCTCTGTCTTCGGCGAGTATCAGTTCACCTATTCGGTGAACGAGGGCACATTCGAGAATGGCGGCACCTTCAAGACCGACATCAAGACCAATGCGCTGAACGTCGGGCTTTCGATGCACTTCTAAGTCAGGTAGCCGGGTCGCAAGCCCGGCCTTTGGACATGCGTGAGGGCGGACCGGGGTCCGCCCTTTTTCATGTTCAGCCGCTGGGCGTGGTGGCGATCATGGCAGGGCGCTGGGAAAACTCGGCGTACCAGGCGGCCAGCGTATCGCGGCCGGTGCGCCAGGACCGGGCCTCGTGGCGGAAATCCAGGTAGCCAAGCGCGCAGCCGATCGCGATATGGCCCATGTCCATGCGGCCGTGCAGATGGCTCATCCAACGGGTGCCAAGCGCATCCAGCGCGCGGGACACCTTGGCCCATTGGCCTTCGATCCAGTCCATCGACACCTTTTCGGGCGGGCGAAAGCGTTCCTCGTAGACGATCAGGACGGCCGCCTCCATGATCGCATCGCCCGTTGCCTCCAGCGTCAGCGTGTCCCAGACCCGGCTGTCCGGATAGAGGCCCGCCTGCGCGCGGGCATCCAGGAACCGGCAGATCACCCGGCTGTCATAGAGCGTGGGGCCGTCCGAACGCATCAGGGCGGGGATCTTGCCCAGCGGGTTGGCCGAGATCAGCGCCGGATCGGGCGTGATGGGCGTGGTGGCGATGTCCGCCATCTCGACATCGTCCAGCTGCCCGGTTTCGTGAAGCGTGACCAGCACCTTGCGGACAAAGGGCGAGGCCGGCGATTGAAGTAGCTGCATGACGGGTATCCGGATGTGGTTGATCGTGTTGCGCACAGCAAAGCACTTGCGGGCGTGGGTGTCACGCCTTGGGGTGCGTCGCCGCGTAGACCTTCATCAGGTGCACCTCGTCGACGGCGGTATAGGCCTGGGTCGTCGACAGCGAGGCATGGCCCAGCAATTCCTGGATCGCGCGCAGGTCGCCGCCGGCAGCCAGCAGATGGGTGGCAAAGCTGTGGCGCATGGCGTGGGGCGTCGCGCTGGCGGGCAGGCCCAGCTGCATCCGCGCCTTTTCCGTGACCTTGGTGACGATGCGCGGGTTCAACGGCCCGCCCCGTGCGCCCCGGAACAGTGCCTGGTCCGGTTCGACGGGATAGGGACACAATGCCAGGTAGCTGTCGACGGCCTTGATCGCCACTGGCAGCACCGGAACCAGCCGTTCCTTGCCGCCCTTTCCGAGGATTCGCAGGGTGCTGCCCAGCGGAAGGTCGCGCCCCTTCAGCCCCAGCGCCTCGGAAATCCGCAGGCCGCAGCCATAGAGCAGCGTGACCACCGCGGCATCGCGGGCACCCTGCCAGCTGTCGGTGCTTTGCATCTCGACCGTGTCGATCATGGCGCGCGCGGCGTCTTCGGTCAGGGGGCGGGGCAGTTTCTTCTGGAACTTGGGGGCAGGGGCCGACAGCACGGCGGTGGCTTCGAACCCTTCGCGACGGGCCAGCCAGCGGTAAAAGCTCTTGACCGCGGACAGCTTGCGCGCGACCGAGCGTGCGCCGACCTCACGCCGTCGCAGATGGGCCATCCAGGACCGCATGTCGGTGGTGGTCACAGCCGACAAGGGGGCCAGCCCCTGCGGTTCCGCGTGATGCGCCGTCAGGAAGGCGATGAAATCCAGCACATCCGCGCGGTAGGCGTTCAGCGTGTTTTCCGCCGCCCCGTCCAGCGCCTTGCATGCCTCCAGCCAGTTGGCCAGGGCGTCGCGCGCGGCGGGTGAGATGTCCAGGCTCATGCCGGGCCTCAGGCCAGCCATCTCCGCATCGCGCGTTCGAAGACGCCGCCGAAGAAGGACAAAAGGTCGGTGCCCTGTTGCGGTGTGAACTGGTGCGGGTCCTCGGATCCCATGACCAGCAGGCCGGGCAGGCGACCCGGGCCGAAATCCAGCCGCAGGCAGGCCTCGGAGCGGATCCATTCGGCGCGTTCGCCAAAGATCGCCTCATTGCCGCGCTGAAGCTGGCGCAGGACCACTTGGCGCAGCGGTGCTTCGCGGCCCTCGCCGACATAGGTTTCCACGAAACCCGGCTCCGCCACCGAAAGCACGTCGCCCAGGCGGCTGACCACCGGATCGTCGTCCTCCTGCGCGGTTTCCAGGACAAGGCGGATGTGATCGACGCGCAGGATCTGCGCGACCTCGCCACCCAGGTCGTGGAGGAAAGGCTCAAACTCTACCGGGTCCAGCATGCGCAGGACGGCGCGGTGAATCTGGTTGGTTCCGGCAAGGTTTTCATAGGCCGCGGCAATGACGCTGCGGTGAGTGTCCTCGAGCCGGTCAAGCCGCGCCTCGAGCCGTTCCATCGCGATGCCGCGCAGGTCGATGATATTGCCGCCCATCGCACGTTCGTTCGCGGCGATCAGGGCCTGCATCAGGTCCTTGTCGTCGAGGATGATGTCGGGACGCGAGATGATCGAATCGCGGATGGATTCCTCGATACGCTGGGTGCTGCTCATGGGCCTATTGTCCTGCTCGTGCTGCGCTTGGGCGCTTGTTTTTCGCGCGATTGGCACTGTGTCGCCCGTCGCGCCCTTTGCTGTCAAGGAAATCCGCCCCGCGCAAAACCTGTCTTTCCCTGATCGCGCGGGTTTGGCCACGCCCGCGATCCGTGCCAAACTCGGACCACAAGGAGGAGCGCCCATGCCCAAGATTTCCGTGACCTCTGACGCCCAGACCGTCATCACCACCTTCGAGACCAGCCCGGGCCAATGCCAGGACCTGCTGGATGCGCTGCAGGCCGCTTATGCCGAGTTCATCTCGAAACAGCCGGGGTTCATCGCCGCGGGCCTGCACGTCAACGACGCCCAGACCCGGATTGCCAACTACTCGCAATGGGAAAGCCGGGATGATTTCCTGGCCATGTTGCGGTCATCCGAGATGCGCGCGCGCAACAAGGAGTTGAACGCGCTCTGCCGGAGCTTCGAGCCGGTGCTCTACGAGGTGGCCGCCACCTATTGATCGACGGTCAGGCGGCGATGGCCCCGTCGAGACAGGCCGCGGTGAAACGATAACCCGACCCGCGTACTGTCTCGATGTCCACGGCGCCGTCCGAGGCTTCGAGGCAGGCGCGCAGGTTGCAGACGTAAACGTCGAACACCCGCGGGTCCGGTTCATCCTCGAGCCCGTAGATATGGCCCAGCAGGGCCGCGCGGCTGACCAGCCGGCGCGGTCTCAACGCGATGTACTCCAGAAGTTCGTAAAGTTTCGGGCTCAGCTTGACCGGGCAATCCTGCAGGTAGGCCTTGCGGCGCAACAGGTCGACAGCCAGCGGGCCATAGCTCAGCATCGGTTGCGCAAGACCATGTGCGCGTCGCGCGATGGCAGAGAGGATCATGACCGCCTCCTCGGGCGGGGCGGATGCGTCCAGGACCGTGTCGGCCCCTGCTTCCAGCCAGCGGACGATCTGCCCGTGCGAAGCGTCCCGCGCCATCAGTGCAATGGGCAGGTCGGGATGGCTGCGGCGCAGGTGGGGCAGGGACAGGCCGGTGAGGGCCAGTTCCTCGGCGTCGAGGATCAGCAGGTCTGCCTCTGTCATCCGCAGGTAGTGTGGAATGTCTTCGGGCCGGTCCGTCCGGGTCAGCAACACCCCGGTGTTGGTCAGTTCCTTGGCAAGCGCAATGAGGGACCAACTGGTTTCGGCGATCAGGTAACGCACGTCGCAAACTCCTTGCCATACGAGACGGGCGGGCCACCCTCGGCTCCGCCAAACTTGGCACTCCGGTCCTGCCTGACCGTTCTGGCAACGGCAAAAGGACCTGTCTGCGGCGCGTTCTGACACCGGCTTATGGTTGTATGGGGGGATTGTGGTGGGATTATGACCGAGCGATGTCCGCCGTTTGGCACATGACCTGTATCAAGGAAATCGACGCCCTGTGGTCCCATGTTTGGCGACACGGGAGGAGACACATCATGTACAAGAACATCCTGGTTCCCATTGCCTTCGACGAGGAAAGCGACACGCGGATCGGCGCGGCGACCTCGGTGGCCCGGCGGCTCGCGGCAGAGGGCGCGCGGATCACCTTTCTGCACGTGCTTGAACAGGTGCCGGGCTATGTCGCCAGCTACCTGCCCGCCGACTATGCCGCGCAGGCGCGCAAGGTGGTCGAGGACGAGTTGAACGACATGGCCGCAACGGTTCCGGGCGGTGTCGGCCTGGTGGTCTCGGGCCATTCCGGGCGGACCATCCTGGACTGGGCGTCGGACAACGACACTGACCTGATCGTCATTGCCTCGCACCGACCGGGGATGCAGGACCTGTTGCTTGGGTCCACCGCGGCCAAGGTTGTGCGCCACGCGCAATGTGCTGTGCACGTGCTGCGTTGACTTTGTACTGACCCGCATCAATCTGCGGGCCATGACCAGTGAAATCGACCTCTCCCGCCGTGACCGCCTGCCGGACGCCCTATATGCCCTGCGCGAGGACTACCCGCGCGAGGCGTGGCAAAGCCATGACAACTTTGGTGGGCTGGTGGCCTTCTGGATGGACCGCCATGTGATGTTCCGGCGCCTTTGCGAGGCGCTGCGGCAGGATGCCGAGGCCGCGTCGGACGGCAGCATGGACCCGCGCCAGATGCAGCAGCGGCTTGTCCGCTATGGCAGCATGTTGTTGCAGCAACTGCATGGCCACCACCAGATCGAGGACATGCACTATTTCCCCAAGCTGATCGACCGCGAGGCGTCGCTTGCCCGCGGGTTCGAGATCCTGGATCGGGATCATCACGCGATGGACGGGTTGTTGCAGCAGTTCAGCGATGCTGCGAACGGCGTTCTTCAGGGCAAGGTGGAGGCGGGGACCTTCCAGAGCCATGTCGCGGGGTTCGAGGCGCTTTTGCTGCGTCACCTGGACGACGAGGAAGACCTGATCGTGCCGATCCTGCTCAAACACGGCGCGCAGGGGCTGGAATAGCGATTGCGGCGCCTAGCCCCGTTGCGACCGGGCTGGGGCAAGATCGCTGGCGGTCAGGTGATAGGCCTTGCCGAACCCGCCATTCATCAGCGCGTCCGTCACGCGAAAGCGCAGCAGGTGGAAGTCGCCGAAATCGATGTAGAGCTTGGCCTTGGGCCGCTGCGACAGGTAGTGATCGCGCAAGGCCGCATGTCCGGGCGCGTCGCGGGGTACCAGTTCGGCGGTCACATGCAGGGTCAGGCGCGGGTGAGTCAGGGGATCGCCCCTGTCCTCCGGCTCTCCGACCAGCAGCGCACAGGCCGGGTTGGCGACAAGCGCAGCCGTATGGGCCGAGAGGGTCGAGACCAGCGACAGCGGCGCACCATCGGGATCGGTGGTCAGGGCAATGCGGGTGACAGAGGGCGTGCCAGTGTCCGGCCGGGTGACGGCCAGCGCGGCAAAACTGGCCTCTTCGATCAGGCGCCGCGCCAGCGCGCGTGCCTCTGCATCCACCGGACGGAACGGGTTGGTTTCGGTCATGGCGACCCTCTAATCCTCTCTCTTCCTTCGGGTGCGGATTTTTGCATCAGGACGCTTGATGCGGGCAATGCCTGATCGCATATAAAAATACGAATGTGAAATGGAGGATCTCCGATGGCGGGCAAGAAACTGACCTGTCTGGACTGTGGCCAGGTGAACCGCGTTCCGGCCGAAAAACTGGGCGCCGGGCCGAAATGTGGGACCTGTGGTGCCGCGCTCATGCCGGGCAAGGCGGTCGAGGTGGATGCCGCGACCCTGGCCAAGGCCGCCCGCACCGACGAGGTGCCGCTGGTGGTGGATTTCTGGGCCCCCTGGTGCGGCCCATGCCGGATGATGGCCCCGGAATTCGGCAAGGCGGCCACAGCCCTGAACGGCGAGGCGCGGCTGGTCAAGCTGAACACGGAGGATTTCCCGCAGGCCGGTTCCCAACATGGCATCCGGGGAATCCCGACGATGGTGAGCTTTGCCGGGGGCCGCGAGCGCAAGCGCCAGTCCGGCGCCATGCCTGCCGGTCAGATCGTCGGCTGGGTGCGCGGCTGAGGACAAATTGACAGGCGCTTTCCCGTTGGGAGGCGCCTGTTATTCGGGTGTCTTGCCCAATCGGTCAGAACGGATCCTGCGATCCGACGATCGTGTCCCAGCATTCAAACAGCGCGTCGATGGCACGCGACGATCCGCTGAGCGAGAAGGTTGCCTGTCGCTGCTGTTTATCGTTGTAGACGTAGACAGAATTTCCGCGCTTGAGCTGAACAAGGAACTTGGCCGCCTTCTCGGCGTCGGTCATGCTCAGCGCGATGCCCGTTCCCTCACCGCTACCGTCCATGTTCCAGCGGTTCCGGTCGACATCGACGACAAAACTCACCGGGCGCGCCTCGAGATTCCAGCGCGGGTCGAAGATGAAGAGAGCGAAAGCCTCGTTCTGGTAGGCGACCAGGTTGAATTTCTGCGTGCTGCCGTTTTCGACCCCGGCGGTGCACCAGTAGCTGTCGCTGCTCTGGCTGTAGGTCACGTCGACCTGCCATTGCCGGTGCTGCATCAGGGTGCGCGTGTCGTAATCCTGCGCCGCGACGGCGGCGGGCAGGAAGGGTAGGAGAAAGGCCAAGATCAATCCGAAGCGTGCCATGAAAAATCCCTGTCTTATGCGATAGCCTGCATCATAGCGCGGTTTTCCCGTAACCGGAACGTTTCCGGTCGAGTGTTGCGGTGGGGCCAATGGCGCCCAGGCGTGGCCGCGATCCGTGCGGCGGCGGTTGTCTTTACTGGATATCGTCTCATCCCGGCATCGTCAGGTCGGGAAATCCGCAGGATCGTCCCGGTGAAATCCTGCCGGGGGGCCCCTATCTGGATATGAACCTGCAGCAGAGGAGAGCGCCCATGAAATGCCCGATCGACGGAAACGAGCTGATCATCACGGATCGCGCCGGGGTCGAGATCGACTATTGCCCCAAGTGCCGGGGTGTCTGGCTGGACCGTGGAGAGCTGGACAAGATCATCGACCGGAGCGCCGAACAGATGACCCCGCCGCCACAACAGGCTCGGCGCGCCGAGCCCGCGCGCCACGAGGACGACGGGCGTTATCGCAAGAAGAAACGCCGGGGCTTTCTCGATGAGTTGTTCGATTTCGACTGACGGCCCCCGTGGCGGGCGCTAGGCTCTGCGTGGTTCCAATGGTTGCCTCGGGAGGAGTTCATGAAACACCTGGTATCGTCCGTATTCGCCTTGGCCCTGGCCGTGCCGGCCGGCGCCGATGAGGTCGCGATCTCGCGCGGGATGTCCTCTGTCACCGTGCCGACACCCTCTGGCGGCGAGGTCACGATTTCCCGCGTGCAGGACCCGGACGCGGTGATCGAGGGCGATTTCGCCCGCATCGCCCGCCCCTGTCCCAGTTTCTGCATCCAGCCCGTTTCGCCTGCCGAGGGTGTCACCACCGTGGGCGAGCTGGAGTTGCTGGCCGCGCTGCAGGACCCGGACGTCATGGTGATCGACAGCCGCGTGCGTCCCGACTGGGAAACAGGCACAATCCCCGGCTCGGTCTCGATCCCCTACACCGAGATGGTGGACCGCCTCGGCGAGCTCGGCTGCGAGATCGACTTCGAGGGATTCGTCTGCGAGCCGGAGTCGGTGCGCCAGGTGGTCCTGTTCTGCAACGGCCCCTGGTGCGGACAATCCCCCACCGCCATCCGCCGCATGATCGAGGCAGGCTATCCCGCCGACAAGATCAGCTATTACCGCTGGGGGATGCAGGGCTGGCGGATGCTGGGGCTGACCGTGGCGGGTGGTGAGATCTGAGCCAACCTAGGTCGGCAGCTCGGCCTTGTCGAAATCGACATGGATGTGGTTGCCGTCCGGGTCGCGGAAATTGACCTGGACGATGGGGAATTCCGGCACCTCGTCGAGGCTGTAGGGAACGCCCCACTCGTCCAGGCGGGCCAGGAAGCCCGCCATGCCGGTGGCGCGAAAGGCGAAATGTTCCAGTGTGTTGTCGCGGACCGCTTCACGCTGGCCGGGGATGTCCACCAGGTGAACATAGGGCCTGTCGCCCAGGTAGAGCCAGGCCCCGCCGACCGTGAACGGCGGGCGGGGACCGGGATGAAGGTCCAGAACCTCTCCGTACCAGCGGATCATGGCATCGAGGTTCGCAGTACGGACATTGACGTGATCGAAGGCGGTGAGGGGCATTGTCTGGCTCCGGCCTGGTTCCGGTCTGATAGCGCCAACATGGCATGGCTTGCCTGATCGGGAAAGAGGCGAAGCCCCGCCGGTTCGTCACGAAATCCTTGCCAGAGCGTCCGAGATCTGCGATTGAGACTTTGCTAAGTCCTTCTCTTCGATACCTGTCTTCCTTCACCGGCACGCAGTCACTCGATCAAGACGCGCCTTCGCCGAGCCGCTGCATGCTGCGAGCGGCATAAATACAAGGAATAGACGGATGGCCAATGGCACCGTGAAATGGTTCAACTCCACCAAAGGCTTCGGCTTCATTCAGCCGGATGCAGGCGGCAAGGACGTGTTCGTGCACATCTCTGCAGTCGAGCGTTCGGGCCTGACCGGCCTCGCCGACAACCAGAAAGTGACCTACGACCTCGAATCCGGCCGTGACGGCCGCGAGAGCGCAGTGAACCTGGAACTCGTCTGAAGCCAATCGGCTTTGGTATGATGTGACGCGGTCCCGGTCGGGGCCGCGTTTTTTTGTTTGTGGGGGTGGTTGGGGCAAAGCTCGACCCTAAGCTTGGCGCCCGACGGGCCATAGGCCCTTGATCCAGGCTAGGGGAGGCTGCTTGTTAGTTGGTTTTCCTTTTGTGTTTTCTATTTTATTCTCCGAACGTTGAAATTGATCTCATATTCAACCAAGTTGACGTTCTCTATCATAGAACAAGCGAGTCTGAGGTCGTCCGATATCTTGTTGGCCACAATGATACCGCGAACCTCCTTTTCGGGGCGGAAGTTTTCCTTGATCCACCCCATATAGCGCGCCAACTGTCCTGCAACGCGGTCATATGTGTTGCCGACTTTGAGCTCTATCACTACGAGTCTATCCTCGGCATCTACACCAAGAATGTCTATTCGACGCCGGCCTACCACGAATTCTACGCCGACAAGACCATCATCGTCTTCTTCGCGGTAGAGTCGCAATCCAGTTTCGAGGCGTTCAAGATCCTTTACGAGAAAATTCTGTAAATCTCGCTCATAGGCGAATTGCGATGCTGCATCGAGGGTCTGATCGTCAAGTTGTTCAACAATTGTTTCTTCGTCCTGTGGATGAAGAGATTTTTCTTCCTGCTCTTCCCTCGCCTGTTGGATGTCGTATATTGGCTCAGGGTCTTTAGTGGGGTCTGCCAATCTGAAGCGGTTGGGGCCAAGTTTAAAAAAGAGGTCATGACCTGACCCCGCGTAGACAGATTTATGATGCTTCCTGATGCGGCCATTATTTGTGGACATGACCTCGACATGCATCTCTACGGTGCCTGGTTTTATTTTTGGATAGTTTTTGTCGAACCATTTCACCGCATCAATTTTTGAGAATTGCTCACCTTTTTTTAGGCAGCCTGCGGCCCACTCGCGCATTAGTTCTTTTGCAGGGCGATCGTAAACTGGCATACCCTTATCCCTTCCGCCTTCTCTTCACATTCCCCCCACGCTGTCCCGGCTTCCCCGCCGTCGACCGCCCCTTGCTCTTCACCGCCGCCTCTGACGCCTTTTCCACCGCCTGCTGACGCGCAAGCGGGTCGTCGTGGACGGCCAGATCGACCGCCTCCAGCCGCTTGATCTCGTCCCGCAGGCGGGCGGCTTCCTCGAACTCCAGGTTCTCGGCGGCCTTGCGCATGTCGGTGCGCAGACCGTCCAGCACCGCTTGCAGGTTGGCGCCCTGACGGGCCGGGTCGATGGTGGCGGTCACGCGGTTCATGTCCACGTCGCCTTGGTAGAGACCGGCCAGAATGTCCTCGACGTTCTTCTTGACCGTCGCGGGGGTGATCCCGTGTTCCTCATTGTAGGCGATCTGTTTCTCGCGGCGGCGGTTGGTCTCGGCCAGGGCGCGTTCCATGCTGCCGGTGATGCGGTCGGCGTACATGATGACGCGGCCATCGGCGTTCCGGGCCGCGCGCCCGATGGTCTGGATCAGCGAGGTTTCGGAACGCAGGAAGCCCTCCTTGTCCGCATCGAGGATCGCGACCAGCCCGCATTCGGGAATGTCCAGCCCCTCGCGCAGCAGGTTGATGCCCACCAGCACGTCGAAGGCGCCAAGACGCAGGTCCCGCAGGATCTCGATCCGTTCGATCGTGTCGATGTCCGAGTGCATGTAGCGGACCTTGATGCCCTGTTCATGCATGTATTCGGTCAGGTCCTCGGCCATGCGCTTGGTCAGAGTGGTGGCCAGCGTGCGGTAGCCTGCGGCAGTGACGCGGCGCACCTCGTCCAGCAAGTCGTCCACCTGCATCTCGACGGGCCGGATCTCGACCTGCGGGTCGAGCAGGCCGGTGGGGCGGATGACCTGTTCAGTGAAGACGCCGCCAGTCTGCTCCATCTCCCATGCTGCGGGCGTGGCCGAGACAAAGACCGATTGCGGCCGCATGGCGTCCCATTCCTCGAACTTCAGCGGGCGGTTGTCCATGCAGGAGGGCAGGCGGAAACCGTGTTCGGCCAGCGTGAACTTGCGCCGGTAGTCGCCCCGGTACATGCCGCCGATCTGGGGGACGGAGACGTGGGATTCGTCGGCGAAGACGATGGCATTGTCGGGGATGAATTCGAACAGCGTGGGCGGCGGCTCCCCCGGCGCGCGGCCCGTCAGGTAGCGCGAGTAGTTCTCGATCCCGTTGCAGACGCCGGTCGCCTCCAGCATTTCCAGGTCGAAATTGGTGCGCTGTTCCAGCCGCTGCGCCTCCAGCAGCTTGCCCTCGCCGACAAGTTGATCGAGCCGCTGGCGCAGCTCTTTCTTGATGCCGATGATGGCCTGATTCATCGTCGGGCGCGGCGTGACGTAGTGGCTGTTGGCGTAGATGCGGATGCGGTCGAAGGTATCCGTCTTCGTGCCTGTCAGCGGGTCGAACTCGGTTATGTTTTCCAGCTCTTCCCCGAAAAAGGACAGCTTCCACGCCCGATCCTCAAGGTGCGCTGGCCAGATTTCG
Source organism: Mameliella sp. LZ-28 (assembly GCF_012274245.1). Classification (NCBI taxonomy): domain Bacteria; kingdom Pseudomonadati; phylum Pseudomonadota; class Alphaproteobacteria; order Rhodobacterales; family Roseobacteraceae; genus Antarctobacter; species Mameliella sp. LZ-28. The sequence continues at coordinate 501,711 of NZ_JAANYX010000032.1, forward strand.
AGGGAATCGCCTCGCACGCGGAAAGAGCCGCGCTGGAAGGCCTGGTCGTTGCGGCGGTATTGCTGGGCGACAAGGTCGGCCATGACCTTGCGCATCTCGTATTCGCGGCCCGAATGCAGGTCCTGCGTCATGGCGCCATAGGTTTCGACCGAACCGATACCGTAGATACAAGAGACCGAGGCCACGATGATCACGTCATCCCGTTCCAGCAGCGCCCGGGTGGCCGAGTGGCGCATCCGGTCGATCTGTTCGTTGATCTGCGATTCCTTCTCGATATAGGTGTCGCTGCGCGGGACGTAGGCCTCTGGCTGGTAGTAGTCGTAGTAGCTGACGAAGTATTCCACCGCGTTGTCGGGAAAGAACCCCTTGAATTCGCCGTACAATTGCGCGGCCAACGTCTTGTTCGGGGCAAGGATGATCGCGGGTCGCTGGGTTTCCTCGATGACCTTGGCCATCGTGAAGGTCTTGCCCGTGCCGGTGGCGCCCAGCAGGACCTGGTCACGCTCACCGGCATTTACGCCACCAGAAAGCTCGGCAATCGCGGTGGGCTGGTCGCCGGCCGGGGCGAACTCGGTCTGCATGACGAAACGCTTGCCCCCTTCGAGCTTTTCTCGCTCGCGGACATCGGGGGCGGGCGCATGCAGCAGCGCGGGCATCTGTTCGGGGGAATTGTTATGCATGGGGAGGCTCCGTTCCCTGCGGAATATGTCGTGCCGGGCAGGGGGCGGCAAGGGGAGGACCGGAACAGGATCGGTGTCACGGTCCGCTTTGCCCGTGACAGGGCGGGTGCCACGATGGCGCAAACAGGCGGCGCGGGATGCGCCTAGGATGCCGATCAAAGGTGCGGCGTTTCGGAAAATCAAGCCGTTCCAGTCTCTTGCGAATCCACGTGCCGGCTGCAACAAGTCCAGCGGACGCGGGGTAAGGCGCGCCGGGTCGGAGGGAAGTTCTTTCAACCCTTGGGAGAGTTGTCTATTCTCAGATGGAAGGGCGGGCCACCTCCGAGGGGCCGGGTGCGTGAAAAAGGGAACCGGATATGGGTGGGTTGCCCGACTGCAGGACAGAGGCCACCGTCGAGGTCGCCGGGGCCGAAGGATCGGTGATCCTGATGGTCTGGCGGTTCGGCGATGGCCGGAGGCTCTTGCGCGGGCAACCGACCGGCTACATGAACCGCGACGAGGTGGCCGAGGCCATGAACTGCCTTGTCGAGGATCCGCGCTTCGGTCCAGGCCTGCCCACGCTCTGGGATTTCCGGGGGCATGATTTCTCGCATTACTCGGGATCGGAATTCCGGTCCCACGCCTTCATCATGCCCCGCTTCCCCGAGAGGTCCGGTGTTCGCCGGGGTTATCTGGTGGACAGCGAGACCGGTTTCGGAACCCTCCGGATGTTCCAAGGCACCGCCAGTGGCTATAATTTCGAGGATCAGGACAACCTGATGGTGTCCTACGATCTCGAGGAACTCGTCGACTGGCTGCTGTCCTGACGCCTGTGAGGCGCCGGGATCACGGAAATTTCAAGGGTGTCAGCGACGGCAAGGCCGCAATGGTTTCAACGGCTTGCCCCGCTGCGCCGTCCTTGCGGGCCGTTCTCGGTGCCCAATGGTCAAAGATCAGCATTGCGTTAACGGGCAGTCGAAATGTACCTTTTCGTATGGCAAGCAGAGCTTTTGGTTCGGTCGGGTCCGCACCCATCCACCCCTCGCTCCCCGCGTCCCTGTCCAGGTCATTGCCTGCTTGTCCCATCCCGGAAAAATGTGACAAAGGGCGCGCTTGCAGACCTTGTGTCATCACCGCATATCACGCAGAAAGATGTCGAACGACAGGAGGTGCGCCATGCGGGCACGCATTTATCAGCCGGCCAAGACGGCCATGTCCTCGGGCCAGGCCAAGACCCGGACCTGGGTTCTTGACTTTGCACCGGACTCTCCCCGGTCCGTCGATCCGCTGATGGGCTGGACCTCGTCCCAGGATACGCAGTCCCAGGTGCGCCTGCGCTTTGACAGTAAGGACGCGGCGGTGGCCTATGCCCGCGAACACGGCATCGACGCCCAGGTGTTCGAACCGAAGAAGCGCAAACCCAACATCCGTCCGCGTGGTTACGCCGAGAATTTCGCCGTCGACCGGCGATCTGCCTGGACCCATTGAAGCGGCTTACCGGGCGCGCGTGGGGACGTGAAATACCGCATGCTGCGAACCTCGGGGAACACTGGTCCGAAATGGCGATGTGACGATACAGCGGGCGGCCCGAACGGTCGCCCCTTTCGTTTCCCACCCGACCGGAGGTCGTGGAATTGAGCATCACGCATCTTGTCACCCATTCCGGCGGGTTCCACGCGGATGAGCTTTTGTCTTCGGTCGTTCTGACCCGGCTCTTTCCGGCGGCCAAGTTGATCCGGTCACGTGATCCAGAATGGATCTCACCGGGGGCGGACAGGATCGTTTACGATGTGGGCCGCGCCTATGATCCGGCCAAAGGCATCTTCGACCACCACCAGAGGCCGAATCCGCTGCGCGAGGACGGTCAGCCCTATAGCTCTTTCGGGCTGATCTGGAATCATTTCGGTCATGACTACCTGCGGGCACTCGAAGTGCCGGAGGCCGATGTCGAGACCCTTCACCGCGCGTTCGACCAGGGCTTTGTCCTGCCGATCGACCTGATGGACAACGGTGCGCTGGAACCTTCGGTGGCGGGGCCGCTGGCGGGGATGACTTTGCCCGTCCTGCTGGAAACCCTGAAGCCTACCTTTGATGAGCGTGGTCCGGACCTGGATGATCGGGCCTTTCTCCGGGCGCTCGATGTGGCGCGGACCTTTGTCGAGGCGGCGGTCCGAGGCAAGGCCGCCAAGCGGCGTGCCCAGGCCATCGTCCTCGCCGCCATCGAAAGCGCGGGGACTTCTCGCATCCTCGAGCTGCCGATGGGCATGCCCTTTCGCGCGGCAATCGAGAAATCCGGCGCGGATCATCTCTTGTTCGTCATCCATCCGCGCGACAATGACTGGGCGCTGACCACGATCCGAAAAAGCGGGGACACCTTCGAAAGCCGTGCCGACCTGCCCGAGGCCTGGGCCGGTCTGACCGACGCGGCTCTGGAAGCGGCTTGTGGCGTTGCGGGCGCCCGGTTCTGCCACAACGCTCGGTTCATTGCCGTGGCGTCCACGCGCGAGGCTGTCTTGTGCATGGCGGAACGCGCGGTGGCAGAGGTATCCTGAGACGCTATTGGGCCCGGGCGCGGCGGCTCAGGGCAGCGCGATCCCCGTGTCCAGCGCGGTGATTGCTATTTCCGTTTGCAGATCGAAGAGCGGGACAAAGGCGCCCGTTTCGGGGCGGCGCAGCATCTTTTCCTCTGGCGGGCCGAAGGGCTGGCAGCGCGCCACCTCTTCAAGAGCGTCGACCACGGCGCCGAACAATTGCCGCCCCTCGCGAAAGAGCAGGACGCAGGCATTGCCTTCCTCGATCCTCGTCGTCGTTCCCAGCAGGCTGGCGATGGAAAAGACCGGGATGAGCTGGGCGCGATGGCTGAGCGTTCCCAGGTAGCCGTCATGGCGCGCCTCTCCGCGCAAGAGATCGCCGGGAAGGCGCAGGATCTCGACGATGTCGGTCAGGTGACAGCCGATCTGGTTCCCCGCCGAGCGGCATAGCAGGTAGGGTGCAACCGGCCCGCCGTATCCGGGGGCGGCGTCATCCGGGGTGTCCGGCGTGTCGTTGACCGTCGTGCTGGACAATTGCACGACGACCTCCTCACGCGGGAGGCGTGGGCTGTCGATGACGAGGTAGTGCTTGCCAGTCTCGTCCATGTGTATTCCCGAAAACAGGTCGCTGCGTCCCGAGATGACCCGGGGCACATCAAGCAGGTCCTCTGTCCGAGTGTGCACGATGTCGAAAAAACGGTCGATCTCGAACGCGACAAGGCCGCCGCCGGGCGCGCGCAGGGCGACAGCCGCAGAGCTTTCCGGACGTGAGAAGTTGCCGCCGAGACCAAAGAGTTGCAGGCTGTCGAGGATCGGAATTTCGGTCCCGTGATGGTGGATCACCCCGTCGCAGGGGCCATGCGCCAGCGGGCTGTCCTGCAGCGGAATCATCGGGATGGTCGCGTGAATGTCGCTCAGCGGAAAGGCCAGGCCAAAGTCCTGATAGCCACAGAGCAGGTAGCCCGATTGCCCGCTGGCCCCCGTCTCCAGCGGGGCACAGGAGCGATCCTGTTGAACGGCGAAGGCCAGGCTGGGCTGGTCGAACAGAAGCGGGGGATCGAGGATGCTGACAACGGCCCCGTCACGGACAAAGCTTTGCGCCCCGGCCAGCATGGGTCCATGACCGACGATGCCCATTTCCGCGCGCCGGGAGCGGTCCTGTGAAATCATGCCCTGTAGCGCATTCACCACGAGGCCCAACAGGCACTTGCGGTCGGCGTCGATCACGATGATCACCACCCGTTCCGACAATGGCACCTCTGTCGACAAGCCCAGGAGGGCGGCGCAAACGACCAGTGGCATGGTGTCGTCGCGCAGGATCATCGCCCCCAGAAGGCCGGGAAGGTTGACGGCAAGAGGGCTGATGCTGTCGGGAAAAGGTACGGTTTCGCGGATATTCAGGGCGTCGATGGCCAGGTACCGACCGCCGACATCGACAAGCCCGTAAATGTCCCGCTGTCGGCAGCAAGGTCGTGATCTTCGGTCAGGGCGTGGGCGGCATCAAGCGACACGGTGGCGATATCCGATCCTGTTTCGGTCAGCTTATTCGGCAAAGACCTAACGGGCGATTAAGCCTGAGAGGCCCCACCGTCTCGAAGGGCTTTCGCTTTGCGGCGCCTGCGCCTAGGCTGCGGCGAAACCGTGTTCAGGTGTCTTTTCATACCCGCCGGTCCCGATTGTCCCGACACAGCCCGAGGTTCCCTTGTCCAGTCCGACGTCCCCGAAACTCGCCGAGGTTGCCGGCGTCTCTCCGCAGGTCGAGGCGCTCCTGGCGGCGCATCATGCGCTGATGCGCGCGCAAAGCCCCGAGGAAAGCTGTCATGTGATGACGGGTGAGGCCTTGCAAGCCGAGGGCGCCAGGGTCTTTGCCCTGTCCGAGGAGGATGGGGCCATCCTGGCGGTCGGCGCGCTCAAGACGGTGGCCGAAGGTGCGGCACCCATGTCCCTGGCAGGCCGCGGCCCGGTCGTGGAGCTCAAGAGCATGCATGTGGCCGCAGCCGCGCGCGGGCGCGGACTGGGTCATGTTCTGCTGTCAGGGATGCTGGACATGGCCCGTGCGGCGGGCGCAGGGGGCGCCTGTCTCGAAACCGGGACAGAGCCCGCGTTCGATGCGGCGCGCGCGCTGTACCAGTCGCAGGGCTTTGCGCCGTGCCCGCCGTTCGGCGACTATCGGCTGGACCCTTTGAGCGTTTTCATGTGCCGGGCGTTGTGAATGCTTGCCCTGCCCGGGGAAAGTCTGCAAAACCGGGCGCAGCGGTCCCTTAGCTCAACTGGATAGAGCAGCTGACTTCTAATCAGCAGGTTGAGGGTTCGAGTCCTTCAGGGATCGCCATAGATTTTGCAACCATCTGACTTTGCCTCACCTTTGGGTCAGTTTATCGCCAGGATCGGCGCGGTTTCCGTGTTTCGCCTTTGTTCCGATCCAATTTGCGCCTTTTTCAAGTTCGCGGACTTGATGTCTTTGTGAGCCAGCGTGCAATTTCGCCCCCGTAGCGGGGTAATCGGCATCCAAGAATGACCCTCCCTTACACTGATGTGGATGATGCCTCCGAGGTCATCGGGTAGTTTTGTGTGGGAGGTTGGTCGTGGAGACGATAGCGAAGATGCGGCGGGCGTTTTCAGGACAAGAAGTCGATCAAGCAGATCTGCCGTGAGCTGCGGGTATCGCGGAACACGGTGCGCAAGGTGATCCGGTCCGGTGCGACGGAGCTCACCTATGAGCGGACCATTCAGCCGTTGGCGACGATCGGGCCCTGGAAAGACTTGCTCGACGAGATGTTGGCGGTGAATGCGCGGAAGCCCAAGCGCGAGCGATTGACCCGCATCCGCATCTTCGAGAAACTCCGGGCCCGAGGATATGATTGTGGCTATGATGCGGTCCGGTGATACGCGGCAACCTGGTCCAGGTGGAAGATATGGCATCTGCCGCGGCCTGGGTGCCGCCGAGCTTCGATCCGGGGGAAGCCTACCAGTTCGACTGGAGGTAAGGAGGATCAGGAAAGGCGCCAGTGGCGCGATTCCCCGACGAACAGATCGTGGTGATCGATGGCGCAACGATCATGGTGAAGGTGGTGCACGTCCGCCTCTGTCACCGCCGGATGCTCTTCGTGCGGGCCTACCCGCGCGAGACTCAGGACCCACTCGGGACATCCCTGCGGAATGCCCTGCCGGGCCGGGGATGGTGTTTGACGCACACGACAAGGCCTTTGCCTTCTTTGGCGGCGTCTGCGCGCGAGGCATCTAAGACAGCGGGAATTGTCCGCCATTTGTCCAAGGAGTTGCCGGTGCGGCACCATTGGTTCGAGCTCACCGGCGACGGACGCGAAGACCGCGGTGGACACGATCTTCGTCGGCCGAGACAGGGCCTGAAATCGCCGGATCAAGGCGGCAAAGTTTCCCGCCAAGAAGAGCGTGGACAGCTTCGACTTCAAGGCGATCCCGAAGCTCAACAAGATGCAGGTGCTGGTCCTCCAATGTTTCACGAGGCGGAGGCCGCGACGAGAACGATCTCGCCGGGCCATGTTAGGGAAATCTGTTCCGCCGCGCGCCAGGCCCGCAGGCCGGTGGCACAGCACAGCGCAAGGCGGGTGGCAGGGCGGGGCGGTTGTGTGATGATGTCGGCGGCGGCACCGCGCATCGCCTGAGGGTGTAAAAGCGGGCCATCAGCACGCAGGTCGAGGATGTGATCTGTGGCGCTCAGCTGTGAGGCGGCGACGAAACGAAAACCGCCCGCCGGTTCTGCCGTACCGTCAAAACGAAAACTTGATGAGCGCAGGCCAAGGCCGTCATAGGTCACCATCAGCCCAAGTGGCGAAGGCGACAGGCCCAGCAAAACGTTCAGTGCCAACTGCGCCTGTATCGCGCCAATGGCGCCGACCACGGGGCCCAGCACCCCGGCGGTTGCGCAGCTTGCACCGCTGTCGGGCGCTTCGGGAAACAGGGCCCGCAAGGAGGGCGCGTCCCCGCAGAAACCCCCGACATAGCCGCCAAACCCGAGCGCCGAGGCGCTGATCAAGGGCAGTCCGGCGGCCAGGCAAAGATCGCTCAGCAGGTAGCTGACCGCGTAGCTGTCCGCGCAATCGAGCACGAGCTCGGCCTCACCGACCAACGCAGGCGCATTGGCGGGGGTCAGCCGAATTGGCAGGGCCTCGATGGTGATGCCGGGATTGATCGCGCGGCAGCGCTCGGCGGCCACCTGCGCCTTGGGACGGTCGCAATCGGCCTCGGTGAACAGGGTCTGACGGTGCAGGTTGGAGAGGCTGACGATGTCGCCGTCGACGATGGTGATCCGTCCCACACCGGCCCCGGCCAGCAGCGGCAGGACGGGCGCGCCCAGCCCTCCGGCGCCGATGACAAGCACCCGGGCCGCACCAAAGCGTCGTTGGCCGACATCACCGACCTCTGGCAGGATGGTCTGGCGGGCGTAGCGGCTCATCGCGTGGCCCCGATCCACTGCCGCACCCGCGCTTCGGGATCGGCGTTCAACGTGATGTCGGTGACGGCAGAGACGATATCCGCCCCTGCCTCGAACACGCCGCCCGCGCGCTCGACCGACATGCCGCCGATGGCGACAAGCGGCGTCGCCCCGATGCGGGCCTTCCAGTCGGTGACGCGGGGCAGGCCCTGCTGATGCCACTTCATCTTTTTCAGGATCGTGGGATAGACAGGGCCAAGCGCCACGTAGTCCGGGGCCATGCCCATCACGCGCTCCAACTCGTCATCGTCATGTGTCGAAACACCCAGTTTCAGCCCGGCCTTGCGGATCGCCGCCAGGTCCGCGCTGTCCAGGTCCTCCTGCCCCAGGTGCACCCAGTCACAGCCCAGCGCGATGGCCTCTTGCCAGTGGTCGTTGACGACCAGCACCGCGCCATGTTTGCGACAGAGTTCGCGCGAGACCTCGATCTGCGCGCGAACGGCGTCTCGCGGCTGGTCCTTGATACGCAGTTGCACCAACCGGACCCCCAGCGGCAGCATCCGCCGCAGCCAGTCGGAATGGTCGAAGATCGGGTAAAAACGGTCGAGGGTCATGCCAGAAAGGCCTTTCCGATCACCGGGGTCGAGGCTTCGGCCATGTCGCGGGCGTCGATCGGATCGGCGCCGTAGGCGAGGCGGCCCGCCTCGACCGCGCCCATCATCGCGCGCGCCATGAGCACGGGATCGCCCGCCCGTGCGACGGCGGTGTTCAGCAGCACCGCGTCAAAACCCAGTTCCATCGCCTGCGCGGCGTGACTGGGCAGGCCGATGCCTGCATCGACCACCAGCGGCACATCGGGAAATTCCGCGCGCATGGCGCGTAGCGCGTAGGGATTGTTCAGCCCGCGCCCTGAACCGATCGGCGCGCCCCAGGGCATCAGCACCTCGCAGCCCGCCGTCAACAGGCGTTCGGCGACGATCAGATCCTCGGTGGTGTAGGGAAAGACCTGGAAACCGTCCCCGGTGAGGATCCTCGCCGCCTCGACAAGCTGGAACACGTCGGGTTGCAGGCTGTCCGTGTGGCCAATCAACTCCAGCTTGATCCAGCGCGTGCCAAAGACCTCGCGCGCCATATGCGCGGTGGTGACAGCCTCCTTGACCGTGTGGCAGCCCGCCGTGTTGGGCAGGACCAGCACGCCCAGATCCTCGATCATCTTCCAGAAGGTGTCACCCGCACCCCCGGCGCCCTCGCGGCGCAGCGAAACCGTCGCCACCGCCGCGCCGCTGGCCCGGAAAGCCTGTTCCAGGATGGCCGGGCTGGGATATTGCGCGGTGCCCAGCATCAGCGGGTTGGGCAGATCGGTGCCGTAAAAGCGTTTCATCGTCATCCCCCCTGCATCGGCGCGAGGATTTCGACCCGGTCGCCCTCTTGCAGTTTGCAGGCCGGGCGCTGTGCCGCGGGCACGAATGTTTCGTTCACCGCCGTCGCCACCCGCCCGGCAAGGGCGCGTTCTTCCAGCAGGTCGGCAAGTGTCCCGGCGACGACTTCGCAAGACTCGCCGTTAATCACGATCTTCATCGAAAAACTCCGAATGGGTGTTGTGCAGGGCAAGATCGGCCACCCCGCGCGCCAGTTCGGGCGCAAGCAGGTAGCCGTGGCGGTAGAGGCCGTTGGCATAAATTCTGCCGCCGAGCCGCCGGATGCGGGGCAGGTTGTCCGGAAAGGCCGGTCGCAGGTCGACGCCGGTTTCGAGCACCTCGGCCTCGCCGAAAGCTGGGTTCAGCGCGTAGGCCGCGCTGAGCAGTTCCAGCATCGACCGTGCCGTGATCCGGCGGCGATCCTCGCTTTCGATCATGGTGGCGCCCAGCATGTAGACGCCACCGCCGCGCGGCACGATATATAGCGGGATGCGTGGATGCAGCAGGCGGACCGGGCGGGTCAATGTCACCTCGGGGCAGCGGATCACCAGCATCTCGCCCCTGACGCCGCGCAGGTCGGGCAGGGCGTCGCGCGCGGCGAGGCCCCGGCAATCAATCACGTTGTCCAGCGCCGCCGGCGCCTTGTCCTGAACGAACCTGACCTTCTGCCCTTTCAGGCTGGTGTAAAGATCACTCAACGCCCGGCGCGGATCCAGATGCGCCTCGCCTTCAAAGAATAGCCCCTGCGCAACGCCGGGCAGGTCCGGTTCCAGTTCCGCGAAGTCGGACCCGACCTCTCGGAACCCTTCGGTGCGTCGGGCAAAGCGGCGCAGGTCGGGCAAGTCACGCCGCCCCGCCACGACCAGCGTGCCGCGTTGCTGGACAGTGGTGCGTTGTTGCCACCAGACAATCGCCTGTTGGCCCAGCCTCAGCACTGGCTCTTCGGCGTTTTCATATTCGCACCAGGGCGCCAACATGCCCCCCGCCCACCAGGAACAGTGGTGCGGCCCGGGCGGCCCGGCAGGATCAAAGACCTGCACATCGGCACCGCGCGCGGCCAGTTCGCTGGCAACGGAAAGCCCCGCCACACCGGCGCCGATGACCGAGAACACCGGCATCATTCCCAGACCGCGTGAAAATGGAGCAGTGAGCCATGCCCGGAGCCGACCTGCAGCCAGTCCGCTGCCGCAATCGCCTGTTGCACGAAGCTGTGCGCCGTTTCGGCCGCCAGTTCGAGCGGCAGCCCAAGCGCAAGCCCGGTGGCAATGGCCGACGAAAGCGTGCAGCCGGTGCCGTAGGTGTTGCGCGTCCTGTGGCGGGGTGCGGTGAATGTCGTCAGCACCTCGCCGTCCGCGATCAGGGCGTATTCGCACTCATCGCCTTCGGCGTGACCGCCCTTCATCAGATCGGCCTGCGCGCCCATGGCGTAGAGCGCCTTGCCTTGTTCGGTCATCTCCCCGCGTGAGCGCGCCACCGGGCCGTCCAGCAGCGCCGCCGCCTCGGGCAGGCCGGGGGTGAGGGCGGTGGCGTGCGGCATCAACTTCTGCCGCAATGCGCCCACCGCATCGGGCGCCAACTGGGCATCGCCCGGACGTCCAGATTCGACAGCACCGCCTCGATCTGCGCCTCGATCACGTCGAGCGGTATTGAATGAACCGCGGTGACGGCACGGGTGTTCTGGGCGGTGACCGCGGTGATGGCACTGGCGCCGTAGACGCCAAGCGCCGACATGGACTTGAGATCGACCTGTATGCCCGCGCCTCCGCCACTGTCGGATCCGGCGATGGTCAATGCGATATGCGCCAACGGCTGCTCCTTCAGACAAAAGGGCACCGCGCATGGAAAACGTCTGTAGACATTAGACCGTTCCCTACGCCGGTATTGCCCGGATCAGGTTCGATGGGTTAGCGCATTCACGCTTCTCAGCCTCTTGGAGGCACCCCAACGGTAAGACTTTGGGTAACAACCCCGCCACGCCAAGTCAAACACGGGAAGAGTCCGGCGTGCCCTGTTCGCGTCTGACGAAAACGCGGGGTGTTATCTGCCTGTTTCGTCGAGGGCCGTGGTGGGCTACCACTCCATGACCTTGACGAGGATGTTCCATGACGGAAATAGGCCACGGCACTGCTGCGACCGGGTCCGGAACCATGAGCACTGCGCTGTTTCGCTGGCCACCGGAGGCCCGTTTGCATGTGCATGGGCAGCAGGTCGGAGAGGGCGAGGGTTCGGACAGGGCCGGGGCGCAGGATCTTGTTGCCCTGCGCGCAGCCATCCGCACCGGGCGCGCGTTTTCTGTTGGACCAGGCGGGGTCAGCCGCCTTTCCAAAGAACGCGCGGGGTATTTCCACAGCCGCTCTGGCGGAACGACCGGAGCGGCGAAGACCATCCGGCGCAGCCATGCCTCCTGGATTGCCAGTTTCGAGGTCAACCGCAACCACCTGAGCCTTGGCAGCGAGGATCGCTACGCCGTCCTGGGGGTCCCGGCCCATTCCCTTGCGCTCTATGCCCTGGTCGAAGGGGCGCATCTTGGCGCCGACCTGCATTCCTTCGCTGGTCTGAGGCCGCGCCAACAGGCGCAGGGCGTGAAGGCGGCACAGGCGACAATCCTCTACGCCACGCCAACCCAGTTGCGCCTTCTGTGCGAAACAGGGGCCGTGCTGCCGAGCCTGCGCCATGTGCTTTGTGGTGGCGGGCGGCTGACGCCCGAATTGCGGCTGCGGATCGCCGCATTGTGTCCCAAGGCAGTCCTGCGTGAGTTCTATGGCGCCGCCGAGACCAGTTTCATCGCTTGGGGCGATGGCAGTGGCCCGGAGGGCAGCGTTGGCCGAGCCTACCCGGGTGTCGAGATAAGGATCGACGCCAAGGAGGGGGCCATAGGCGAGATCTGGGTGCGCAGCCCTTACCTTTTTGATGGCTATGCCGAAGGTGACAGCGCAGAAACACGCGAAAGGGATGGTTTCGTCACGGTCGGTGAATTGGGGCAGCTCGACAAGGAGGGCCATCTGACTGTCGCCGGGCGCCGCAACCGGATGGTCACCATCGCCGACCAGAACGTCTTTCCCGAGGATATCGAGGCCTTTCTGCTAAGCGATCCGGCGGTGACACATTGTGCAGTGGTTCCCCGGTCTGACCCACGCCGCGGCACGCATCTTGTCGCGGTCATCGACGGGCCGGTAGAGGCAGAGCTTTGCGATGCGCTGTTGGGCCGGTGTCGTGCGGTCTTCGGTCCACTCGCCGCACCCCGTCGTGTGCAGGCGATTGCCGATTTCCCTCTGACGCTTTCCGGCAAACCTGACCTTGCGAAGATCGCCCAGGCGCTGGAGCGTCAGGCATGAGCGGTGTCCGTATCGTCTCTGCCCTGCGCACTCCGGTGGCGCCGCGCGGCGGGGCGCTGTCAGGGCTCCAGATCCACGAACTGGGCGCGCCGGTGCTGCGCCGGGTGATCGCGGCGGCGGGGCTGGAGGCATGTCAGGTCGATGAAGTGATCTTGGGCAACGCGCTCGGGGCCGGGGGCAACCCGGCCCGCATGGTGGCGCTGGCCGCGGGCCTGCCGGACCAGGTGGCGGGGCTGACGCTGGACCGGCAATGTTGCGGCGGGCTTGACGCGCTGGTGATTGGCGCCGCGCTGATCGCCTCGGGGCAGGCGGAGGTCGTGGCGGCGGGCGGCGTGGAATCCTATTCCAGACGGCCCCTGCGCCTGCGGACCGACCCGGAGGGCGGTCCGCCTCTGGCCTATGACCGTCCTCCCTTCACGCCCTGGCCAGAGCGCGATCCGGAGATGGACGATGCCGCCGAGGCGCTGTCTGCCGAACTGGGCATTTCCCGCGCGGCGCAGGATGCCTGGGCTATCGACAGCCACCGCAAGGCCTTGGCCGCCGACATGACGCCTGAGGTCGTCCCTCTTGGCGGGTTGCACGCGGATGCCTTCACACGCGCCCTGACGCCCCGGTTGGCCGCCCGTGCGCCGCGCCTGTGCGGCACGATCACAGCTGCCAATGCCGCCGTGGCGGCGGATGGCGCGGCATTCTGCCTGCTGGTGTCCGAGAGGGCCGCCGCCGAGTTACCCGATACCGGGTTTGCCTATCGCGGGGGCGTGACGCTGGGCGGGCGCGTGGACCGTCCCGGCCTTGCCCCGGTTGCGGCGATCCGCAAGGTTCTGGACCGGGCAGGCATCGACGCCGGGGCGCTTTCCGTGGCCGAGGTGATGGAGGCCTACGCCGTGCAGGCCATCGCCTGCGTCAATGGCTCCGGGCTGGACCCGAGCAACGTGAACCCCGGCGGTGGCGGGCTGGCGCGCGGGCATCCGGTGGGGGCCTCGGGCGCGATCAATGCGGTGCGGCTTTTCCATGAACTCCGGCAGCGGGGCGGCACCGGGCTGGCCACAATCGCGGCAGCGGGCGGCCTGGGCACGGCGGTCCTGATGTCGGTCAGCTGAAACCGCGCAGCGTCGCAAAGACAGACAGCGCGTCACGCTCTGTCCGCACGCCGTTTACCGGCGCCTCCGGGTCCGCGCGTCCCAGCGCCATGCCGCAAACGACCATCTCGTCCTCGCCCAGGCCAAGCTGGGCATGGGCGATATCCGCATGATTGGCCAAGGCCCCGATGCCGCAAGTGGCATAGCCCAGGTCAGAGGCCGCGATCATCAATGCCATCATGGACATGCCAAGGTCCATGAAACAGCCCTTGCCCATGTCCGGACGGATGGTCACGACAATCCCGACAGGGGCGGAAAAGAAGCGGTAGTTTTCGTTGAACTGCGCCTTGCGCGCGGCGATGTCCCGCCGTCCGATCCCCAGGGCGGAGTAAAGCGCATAGCCCGCCGCCCGTTGTTTCGCCTTGAGGTCCGGCGGCATCGGTTGCGGAAAGTAGGAATATTCGGCTACCGGCGGGCGACCGCTTTCCGCGGCCGCCACCAACGCCTGCGAGAGATCCGCAAGCGGTCCGCCGGTCAGCGCATGAAACCGGCCTGGCTGCAGGTTGGCCCCGCTGGGGGCGGTCCGGGCGACGGTCAGGATGCGCTCGACATCCTGACGCGGCACCGGATCGGGCAGGAAGCCCCGGACCGAGCGCCGCCCCGACAGCAGGTGCTGCCCCCCTGCGCCTGTCATCCGCGAGACAGCACGCTCGACGGGCGCGACTTGGCCAGACCGGCGGTGATCAACCCGGCCAGGATTGCCTTGATGACGTCACCCGGAATGAAGGCGGTGACCAGAAGCGCCGCTTGCGGGATCGACTTGTCGAGCATCACAGACATGCCGACCACACCGAACGCGTACAGGACGAAGACACCGCCCACGATCGACGCCACGGCGGCGACCGCCGCAAGACTGGCGCGCCAGCGCTCGACGATCAGGCCGGTAACGAAGGCGGCCACGGGAAAGCCGATCAGAAAGCCGACCGAGGGCGTCGCAAAGGCGCCGAGGCCCCCGCGTCCACCGGCCAGCAGCGGCAGACCAAGCGCCACCAGTGCCAGGAACAGCAGAACCGCCAGCGCGCCGCGGCGGGCCCCCAACACGGTGCCGCAAAGCATCACGCCCATGCTTTGGGCTGTGATCGGCACGCCGAAGGCCAGCGTGAATTTCGGGACCATGCCCAATGCGGCGATCAGCGCGGCAAAAAGGGCGATCAGGGCAAGATTGCGTTCCATTTGGTTTCCTTAGTCCGTGGGTTGCGTGGTTTCGAGGCCGCCGCGGGCGCGCAGCGCCTCGGCGACATGTTCGGCATCGTCCAGCGCCGTTGCCGCCAACGGCATGACGATCTGCCATCCGGTGCGCCGGGCCGAGCGGGCGCGCCAGGCTTCGGCCAGCAGCCCCCCCTTGCGCGCGATCGACGGGGTAAAGCGCACGACCAGCGCCACCGAGAGTTCCAGCGCACGGGTCGACAAGCCAAGGCGGCGGAACGGCGCCAGCAGGATGGCGGCAACCGCCACCATGTCGCTGAGCCGCGTCGTCATCGTGACGAAATTCGCCAGCGCCAGGGCCGAAAGCAGGCGCAGGGCCACCGCCATTCCTGCCTCGATCTGGCCGGTCACACCGTGCCAGACCGCGATGAGCAACAGGAAGGGAAGCAGGATTTTCAGCGCACGCGCCGCCGCGCGGGCAAAGGTCAGCCCGCCGGTCAGCACCAGACCGGCCACCCCGGCCAGCGCCAACGCCAGGGCCACGGGAGATTGTAGCGCGAACAGTCCCGCGGTTGCCAGCGACAGGGCCGCCAGTTTCACCCCTGCGGGAACGCGGTGGGCCCAGGTTTCAACCGGAGAGGTCAGAGAGATCATCCTGCTCCCCCCAGTTGCGCATCTGGCCTTCGAATTCGGCCAACACGCCAGCAGCCTCGCCGTCCTCACGGATCCGGCCGCGATCCACCCAGATCACGCGTTCAAAGTGCCGAACACTGTCGGGATCATGGGTGATCTGGATCACGCTGGCCTCGACCTCGTCGACAAATCGCATGAGTTGCAGACGTGTTGGAATGTCGAGACCGGAATAGGGTTCGTCCAACACGATCACGGCGGGGCGCATCGCAAGGACCGCCATCAGGCAGACAAGCTGTTTCTGCCCCTGTGACAGGGCATGGGTTGCCGCGCCCGCCCAGTGGGACTTGCCGAACCGTTGCAGGATTTCGCGGGTCTCCAGCGCGGCCGCGTCGCGCTTGCGCCCCATTTGCACCAGGCCAAAGGAAATTTCCTCCTCGACGGTGGGAAATATGATCTGGTGGTCGGGGTTCTGGAACAGGATTCCGACCGTGCGCAGCGCCGCCTTGCGGTCTTTCGCCATGTCGGTGCCGTCGATTTCCGCGGTGCCGCCATCGGGCGCCAGCAGCCCGGCGATCACACGCGCCAGCGTGGTCTTGCCAGAGCCGTTGCGCCCGACGATTCCGATGCGGCGCTCTCTGATGTCAAAGGAGATGTCGTGCAGGATCGCCGGTCCGCCGAGGCGTACCGAAACGCCCCGAAGAACGAGTGCCGGTGGTTTCCCCGTCCCAGCGGAGCCCGTAGTTATCCGAGGCGCCAATTGAATCGTTTTCATTTCTCTGATTGTCGCGCCAGCCCTCTTACAGGGTTTCCCCACGGCGTCCAACCAGAACCTTGGGGCTGGCAGGTGTTTGCCAAAGTGTCCGCCCGGTGACTTGCGCCTTGCCAGTTGGGTCGAAGGCTTTGACGATTCGCGATTTGCCGGTCACGGCGTGAACGCCAATCGGGACAGGGTGCGACATGGGCGAACCGATTTCCTCGGGCCGTCTTCGGCATTGCCAGGAAGAACGGGAGATCGCCCGACGGAATCAACGAACGAAGATCCGCATGGCCGCCCGCAGAAAGCTGCGGGGCCCGTTCCGAGCGGTTCGCTTGCAGGTCTTCGATGGGTATTCTGCGCTGCGGCGCACGGTTCGCCGTGTCGAAGGAGGTCCGATCTCGACTGAATTGCGTGCTTTTCATCAAAGGTGTCGGCCAGGCGGTTCCGGTGCCACTGTTCCGACGATCAAGGTCAAACCTCCCAATTACCACATACTTATGGATGCCTTGTCGGCGAGTCATGCTGCAGGTGCGAGGCCGGCAGAACCTGCTTTTCTCAAATTATATCAGGGCATTAGAAAAAATGTCGCAATTGGGGGTTGAATGGTCGCAATTTGTCCGTGACGTTCACGGTGCAATTCGGGCAGCACTCTGACGCCTTGCGTCGGGCCGAGCCAACTACCTGCTCGGCGCCGACCCGCGCAGAACCTGCACCTGACCACATTGCCTCCCGCGGCGCGATCAAGCTGGCCGGGGCGAATACCGATGAAGGCAAAGAAATCAGTGCAGCCTTTCGAGGCTTGCGCAGGGATATTGCGCGACCGGTGGGCATGCGTCTCGCCGGTGCCGTGACAGTTTGGAACGGAGACAGAGATGAGCGATACGATGGCCGAAAACGCTGAACTGACCATGACGGACCAGGTCTACAGCGACGATCCGCTGGCCGATCGCGAGACCGACCATTACCGCAAGGAATACGTCAGGACCTTTGTCGACAAGTGGGACGAGTTGATCGACTGGGCTGGCCGTGCCGAGAGCGAGGGGCAGTTCTTCATCGACATCCTGCGGGCGCGCGGCAAGGAAACCGTGCTCGACGTCGCCTGCGGCACCGGCTTTCACTCGGTCCGGCTGACCGAGGCGGGCTTTGACGTGACCGCCTCTGACGGGGCGGCCTCGATGGTGGCCAAAGCCTTTGAGAACGGGCGCAGCCGCGGGCTGATCCTCAAGACGGCGCAGGCCGACTGGCGCTGGCTCAACCGGGATATCAACGGCAAGTACGATGCGATCGTCTGCCTGGGCAATTCCTTTACCCACCTCTACAAGGAATCCGAACGCCGCCGCGCGCTGGCCGAGTTCTATGCCGCGCTCAAGCATGACGGGTTGCTGATCCTCGATCAGCGCAACTACGATGCCATGCTCGACCGGGGGTTCTCGACCAAGCACAAGTATTACTACTGCGGCGACCGGGTGACCGCCGAGCCCGACCATATCGACGAGGGGCTGTGCCGGATGCGTTATTCCTTCCCGGACGGGTCGGAATACACGCTCAACATGTGCCCGATCCGCAAGAACTACATGCGCCGTCTGCTGTCCGAGGCCGGGTTCGAGCGGGTGCGCACCTATGGCGACTTCCAGGAAACCTATGCCGAGGACGACCCGGATTTCTTCATCCATGTGGCCGAGAAATCGGCGATGCACCTTGTGCGCTGGGGTGCCACCGGCGACGACGGCACGCAGGATATTCGCGACATCACCGAAGATTATTACGATAGTGACGACGCGGATACCTTCTATTCCACGATCTGGGGCGGCGAAGACCTGCATATCGGCCGCTACGCGGAAACGCCCGATATCCGCACCGCCTCGGACCGCACCATCGAGTCGATGATCGACAGGTTGCCCAAGCTGGATGCCTCGTCCCGTGTGCTGGATATGGGCGCGGGCTATGGCGGTGCCATGCGGACGCTGGTGCGCAAGACAGGCTGCGAGGCGGTTTGCCTGAACCTGTCCGAGACGCAGAACGAATACAACCTGGGCAAGATCCGCGCCGCCAAGCTGTCCGACAAGATCTCGGTCCGCCACGGCGTCTTCGAGGACGTGCCGGAGGGGGATGCCAGCTGCGACGTGGCCTGGAGCCAGGATGCCTTCCTGCATTCCGCCCAGCGTGCCAAGGTCCTGGCCGAGGCCTGGCGCGTGCTCAAGCCCGGCGGGCACCTGATCTTTACCGATCCGATGCAGGCCGATGATGCGGACCCCGCCGTGTTGCAGCCGGTCTATGACCGCCTGCAACTCAACGACCTGGGATCGCCCCGGTTCTACCGCGAAGCAGCCGAGGCGCTCGGTTTCGAGACGGTGGAGCAGGAAGAGGCCGTCAGCGACCTGCGGACGCATTATTTCCGCGTCCGTGAAGAACTGTTGGCCAACTACGAGAAACTGCGCGAGGCAGGGGCCTCGGCCGAGTATCTCGACAAGATGGCCGTGGGGCTGGAGAACTGGGTGAAGGCCGCCGACGAAGGCCATCTCGCCTGGGGCGTCCAGCACTTCCGCAAGCCGGCGTGATGTGATGTGCCGGGGTGCCGCCGCGCGCCCCGGCCTCTGCTTCACCAATTCGCCCCCATCATTGGAGAGTTCTGCATGACCGGGACCTATCCCGATCCCACCGCCTGTGTGTCCTTCGAGCTTTTCCCGCCAAAAACCGATGCCGGTGAAACGGCGCTGGCGCGCGCCGTCGATCAAATGGCCAGCGCCGATCCAGCCTATTTTTCGGTGACCTACGGCGCGGGCGGCAGCACCCGTGATCGTACCGCCCGCGTGGTGGACATGGTTGGGGATCGCACCGGGCGCCCAGTGGCTCATCACCTGACATGCGTGGGGGCCAGCCGTGACGAGGTCGACCGGCTGGCCCGGGGGCTGCACGACAAGGGCATCACGCGTATCGTGGCTCTGCGCGGTGATCTGCCCGAGGGGCAGAGCCTTGCCCCGGACGGCTACGGCGACGCGGCAGAACTGGTGGCGGGGCTGCGCAGGGTGGCGGATTTCGACATCTCGGTCGCGGCCTACCCGGAGGTCCACCCCGAAGCCGCCAGTGCCGAGGCCGACCTGGACCATCTCAAGCGCAAGCTGGACGCGGGCGCGGCCCGGGCGATCACGCAGTACACCTTTGACACCGAGGTCATCTTGCGGTTCGTCGACCGGGCCCGCGCTGCGGGCATCACCGCGCCGATTGTGCCGGGAATCATGCCGGTGGCGAATTTCGCGGGACTCAAACGGTTCTCGGCCATGTGCGGCGCCTCGGTACCGGACTGGCTGGCTCAGATGTTCGACGGGTTGGACGATGACCCGGCAACCCGCGCCATGATCGCGACCAGTGTTGCCACGGAACAATGCCGCCTGCTGATGGAGGCGGGGCTTACCGAATTCCATTTCTACACGCTGAACCGACCGGACATCAGCCTGGCGGTCTGTCGCGCGCTGGGACTGACCACCGGACCCGCGGCCGAGAGCGCCGCCTGAGGAGAGACGAGATGACCGAGACCGATATCACGGCCCATGCGGCCCGACGCATCCTGGTGCTGGACGGGGCCATGGGCACCATGATCCAGCAGCACAAGCCCGGCGAGGAGGTCTATCGCGGCACGCGCTTTGCTGACTGGACAAGCGACGTGGGCGGCAACAGCGAGTTGCTGAGCCTGACGCAGCCCGAGATGATCCTCGACATTCACACCGCCTTCCTGGAGGCGGGCGCGGATATCCTCTGCACCAACACCTTCGGCGCCAATGCGATCAGCCAGGCCGATTACGGCATGGAAGGCCTTGTCACCGAGATGAACGCCGAAAGCGTGCGGCTTGCCCGCGAGGCGGCCGAGGCCATGTCGTCGCCGGATCGCCCGCGCTGGGTTGCCGGGGGCATCGGCCCGACCAACCAGACCGCCAGCCTCAGCCCGGATGTGAACGATCCGGGCTATCGCGCCGTCACCTTCGACGATCTGGCAAAGGCCTATGGCGAGGCCGCGCGCGCCCTGGTCAAGGCGGGGGTCGATGTGCTGCTGGTCGAGACGATTTTCGACACGCTCAACGCCAAGGCCGCGCTCTTTGCCATCGACTGCCTCAAGGACGAAGGGCTGGACGTGCCGCCGCTGATGATCTCTGGCACCATCACCGACCGCTCCGGGCGCACCCTGACGGGTCAGACGCCAGAGGCCTTCTGGGTCTCGATGAGCCATGTGCGCCCCTTCTCGGTGGGGCTGAACTGTGCCCTCGGCGCGGGCGAGATGCGTCAGCATGTGCGTACGCTGTCGGACGTCGCGGACACTCGCATCAGCGCCTATCCCAACGCGGGCCTGCCCAACGAGATGGGCGGCTATGACGAAACCCCCGAGGAAACCGCCGCCCATTTGGGCGAATGGGCCGATGCGGGGCTGGTGAACATCGTCGGCGGCTGCTGCGGCACGACGCCCGACCATATCCGCGCCATTGCCGATGCCGTCGCGGGCAAGTCGCCGCGGGCGGTCCCTGCAACGGTGCGGCGGATGCGTCTGTCGGGGCTGGAGATGTTCGAGGCCCCCGGTACCAGCACGGAGGATGCAGCATGAGCGGTGTTGCCAATTTCATCAATATCGGTGAGCGCACGAACGTCACAGGCTCGGCCAAATTCAAGAAGCTGATCATGGAGGGCGACTTTGCCACTGCGCTCGATGTGGCGCGCAGCCAGGTCGAGAACGGCGCCCAGATCATTGATGTGAACATGGACGAGGGCCTGCTCGACTCGGAAAAGGCTATGGTCACCTTCCTCAACCTGATCGCTTCGGAGCCCGATATCAGCCGGGTGCCGGTGATGCTCGACAGTTCCAAGTTCGAGGTGATTGAGGCGGGTTTGAAATGTGTGCAGGGCCGCGCGGTGGTCAACTCCATCTCGCTCAAGGAGGGCGAAGCGGCCTTCCTGGAACAGGCCCGCACCATCCGCCGTTACGGCGCCGCCGTGGTGGTCATGGCCTTCGACGAGAACGGCCAGGCCGAGACCGCGCAGCACAAGTACGAGATCTGCCGCCGGTCCTACGACCTGCTGGTCGAGAAGGCGGGGTTCCAGCCCTGGGACATCATCTTTGACCCCAACATCTTTGCCGTCGCGACGGGCATCGAGGAACACAACGACTACGCCAATGCCTTTTTCGAGGCCATCAAGCTCATCAAGGCGGAAATGCCGGACACGCATGTTTCTGGCGGACTGTCGAACGTGTCGTTCAGCTTTCGCGGCAACAATGCCGTGCGCGAGGCGATGCACTCGGCCTTCCTGTACCACGCGATCCCGCTGGGCATGAACATGGCCATCGTCAACGCGGGCCAGATCACCGTCTACGACGATATTCCCGAGGAACTGCGCGAACGCGTCGAGGACGTGCTGTTCAACCGCCGCGACGACGCGACCGAGCGCCTGTTGGAGATCGCGGACAAATACAAGGGCACCGGCGAGGCGTCGAAAAAGGAAGATCCCAAGTGGCGCGAGGCCCCGGTCGAAAAACGGCTGGAACACGCGCTGGTCCACGGGATCACCGATTTCGTGGTCGAGGACACCGAGGAATGCCGCCTGCGCGCGGAAAAGCCGCTGCATGTGATCGAAGGCCCGTTGATGGACGGCATGAATGTGGTCGGCGACCTGTTCGGCGCCGGCAAGATGTTCCTGCCGCAGGTGGTGAAGTCCGCCCGCGTCATGAAGACCGCCGTCGCCCATCTGCTGCCCTTCATGGAAGAGGAAAAGCGCCAGCAGGGCGACACTTCGGCCAAGGGCAAGGTGCTGATGGCCACGGTAAAGGGCGACGTTCACGACATCGGCAAGAACATCGTCGGCGTCGTTTTGCAGTGCAACAACTACGACGTGGTGGACATGGGCGTGATGGTCCCGACCGAGGACATCATCGCAAAGGCCAAGGAGGAAAAGGCCGATATCATCGGCCTGTCCGGCCTCATCACCCCGTCGCTCGACCGCATGGTCGAGGTGGCGGCAGAGATGAAGCGGCAGGGGCTGGACCTGCCACTGTTGATCGGGGGCGCGACCACCTCCAAGAAGCACACCGCGCTCAAGATCGCGCCGGAATATGAACATGGCGTGATCCATGTCGACGATGCCTCCAAGGCCGTCGGCGTGGTGTCCAAGTTGCTGTCGAAAACGGCCCGGCCGGTCTACCTGTCCGAGATCGCCGCGGAGCAGGAACAGATGCGTGCGGGCGATAGCCGTGGCGGCGACCGGCCCACCTCCCCGCTGATGCAGGCGCGGGCGAATGCCTTTGACGGGGGCTGGGACAGTTACACGCCCCCCGCGCCGCAGACGCCCGGCCTGACGGTGGTCGACGATACGGAGGTTGCCGCCCTGCGCGGCTTCATCGACTGGACGCCGTTCTTTGCCACCTGGGAAATGCGGGGCAACTTCCCTGCCATCCTCGACGACCCCGACCGGGGCGAGACGGCGCGCGAACTGTACGACAACGCGCAAAAGATGCTGGACCGGATCGAGAGCGAAGGTTGGTTCAACCCGCGTGGCGTGGTCGGTCTCTGGCCCGCCAACAGCCGGGGGGACGATATCCTGGTCTGGACGGACGAGACGCGCGGCAAGCTGCGCGCGCGGATGCCGCAGCTGCGCCAGCAGCGCAACAAGACCCGCGACACCGCGCAAATGTGCTTGGCCGATTTCGTCGCCCCCGAGGGCACGGCGGACTGGGTCGGCGGGTTCGCCGTCACCACCGGACCGGAGGTGCATCATATCGCCGACCGGCTGAAAGCCGAGGGCAACGATTACGACTCGATCATGGTGCAGGCCCTGGGCGACCGGCTGGCCGAGGCCTTTGCCGAGGCGTTGCACGCCCGCGTGCGCCGCAGCCTCTGGGGCTATGCTCCAGGCGAGGAACTCGACAACACGGGGCTGATCCGCGAGCAGTATCGCGGCATCCGCCCGGCGCCCGGCTATCCCGCCTGCCCGGATCACACCGAGAAGCGTACGCTTTTCGACTTGCTGGATGCGCCTGCGCATAC
The DNA here is from genome assembly GCF_012274245.1 of Mameliella sp. LZ-28. Taxonomy (NCBI): domain Bacteria; kingdom Pseudomonadati; phylum Pseudomonadota; class Alphaproteobacteria; order Rhodobacterales; family Roseobacteraceae; genus Antarctobacter; species Mameliella sp. LZ-28. The sequence goes on from NZ_JAANYX010000032.1 coordinate 524,765, forward strand.
CGGCCTCAAACTCACGGACTCCTGCGCGATGTGGCCCGCCTCCGCGGTTTCGGGCCTCTACTTCTCGCATCCCGAGGCGCGTTATTTCGGCATCGGCCGGATCGGACCGGACCAGGTGTCGGACTACGCCGCGCGCAAGGGAATGGAGATCGCCGAAGTCGAATCCTGGCTGGCCCCCAGCCTGGCTTATCGGCCCGACAAATCATCGGCGGATCGCAAGATCGCCTGACCCCCGCAAGACCACTTGCCAATACCGACCCAATCCCACCGTAGTGGAGAAAGGAACGAGATGAGCGACAAGACTTGGCTGTTTACCAGTGAATCGGTGTCCGAAGGACATCCAGACAAGGTGTGCGACCGAATTTCGGATGCCATCCTGGATGCCTACCTGGCCGCCGATCCGCAGTCCCGCGTGGCCTGCGAGACGCTGGCAACCACCGATCACGTGACCATCGCCGGCGAAGTGCGCGGACCGGAAGCCGTGCTCAAGGATGTCGAGCAGATTGCCCGCGATGCAATCCGTGATATCGGCTACGACCAGACCGGATTTTCCTGGCGCAATGCCGAGATCGTTTGCCGCCTGCACGCCCAGTCCGCCGACATTGCGCAGGGCGTCGACGAGGGCGAGAAGGGCGAGGAAGGTGCCGGCGACCAGGGCATCATGTTCGGCTACGCCTGCAACGAAACCGCCGAGCTGATGCCTGCGCCGATCCAGTTCGCCCACCGCATCCTGCGCCGCATGGCGGAGGACCGGAAATCCGGCAAACAGCCGAATTTCGGCCCCGACGCGAAAAGCCAGGTGACGTTGAAATACGCGGGCGGCAAGCCTGTCGGCCTGGACACCGTCGTGGTGTCGACGCAGCACCTCGAGGGTCTCAGCCAGGCCGAGGTGCGCGAACTGGTCAAGCCCTACATCACCGATGTCTTCAAGGACGAGGGCTGGGACCTGCCCGCCGACGAAAAGTTGATCGTCAACCCGACCGGTAACTTTGTCATTGGCGGCCCTGACGGCGATGCCGGGCTGACAGGCCGCAAGATCATCGTCGACACCTACGGTGGCGCGGCGCCCCACGGCGGCGGTGCCTTCTCGGGCAAGGACCCGACCAAGGTTGACCGTTCCGCAGCCTATGTCGCCCGCTACCTGGCCAAGAATGTCGTGGCCGCGGGGCTGGCCGACAAGTGCCAGATCCAGCTGGCCTATGCCATCGGCGTGCCCGAGCCAGTGGCACTCTATGTCGATACGCTCGGCACCGGGGAGGTTTCCGAAGACGACCTGTCGCGCCGCCTGCGCGAGATGGTCCGCCTGACCCCACGCGGTATCCGTGATCACCTGCATCTGCTGCAGCCGATCTATACCCGAACCGCCGCCTACGGCCATTTCGGACGGCAAGCCGCTGAAGATGGCGGATTCTCCTGGGAACGGACAGATCTCGCCGACGAGCTGGCCCGCAGCTTCGGTGCCACCGTGGCCGCCCAGTGACGCGAACGGAATTCAAGGATAACCACTCATGAACAAACCTGAAAACGTCAAAGCGGCGGACTATGCCGTCCGCGATATTGCACTGGCCGGGTTCGGCCGCAAGGAACTCGACATTGCCGAAACCGAGATGCCGGGCCTGATGGCGCTGCGCGCGGAATACGGCGAGGCGAAACCGCTGAAAGGCGCGCGCATCGTCGGTTCCTTGCACAT
>NZ_JAANYX010000023.1:3067-4974 GCF_012274245.1 Mameliella sp. LZ-28
GCGGTAGCGCAGGAGAAAGTCTTTTCTGTGAAGCCGGCCTGTGAGGGATCCGGTGGAGAGATCACTAGCGAGAATGATGACATGAGTAGCGACAAAGAGTGTGAGAGACACTCTCGCCGAAAGTCCAAGGGTTCCTGCTTAAAGCTAATCTGAGCAGGGTAAGCCGACCCCTAAGGCGAGGCCGAAAGGCGTAGTCGATGGGAACCAGGTTAATATTCCTGGGCCAGGAGGATGTGACGGATTGTGGCGGCGTGCGTGCCTTATCGGATTGGCGCGTATCCAAGACAGTCCCAGGAAATAGCCCTCCATGAGATCGTACCCTAAACCGACACAGGTGGACTGGTAGAGAATACCAAGGCGCTTGAGAGAACGATGTTGAAGGAACTCGGCAAAATACCTCCGTAAGTTCGCGAGAAGGAGGCCCGGTACACGACTACCGGGGGCACAAACCAGGGGGTGGCGACTGTTTATTAAAAACACAGGGCTCTGCGAAGTCGCAAGACGACGTATAGGGTCTGACGCCTGCCCGGTGCCTGAAGGTTAAAAGGAGGGGTGCAAGCTCCGAATTGAAGCCCAGGTAAACGGCGGCCGTAACTATAACGGTCCTAAGGTAGCGAAATTCCTTGTCGGGTAAGTTCCGACCTGCACGAATGGCGTAACGACTTCCCCGCTGTCTCCAACATCGACTCAGCGAAATTGAATTGCCTGTCAAGATGCAGGCTTCCCGCGGTTAGACGGAAAGACCCCGTGCACCTTCACTACAGCTTCGCACTGGCATCAGGCACAACATGTGCAGGATAGGTGGTAGGCTTTGAAGCAGGGACGCCAGTCCCTGTGGAGCCTCCCTTGAGATACCACCCTTGTTCTGCTTGATGTCTAACCGCGGCCCGTTATCCGGGTCCGGGACCCTGCGTGGTGGGTAGTTTGACTGGGGCGGTCGCCTCCTAAAGCGTAACGGAGGCGCGCGAAGGTTGGCTCAGAGCGGTCGGAAATCGCTCGTTGAGTGCAATGGCAGAAGCCAGCCTGACTGCAAGACTGACAAGTCGAGCAGAGTCGAAAGACGGCCATAGTGATCCGGTGGTCCCAAGTGGGAGGGCCATCGCTCAACGGATAAAAGGTACGCCGGGGATAACAGGCTGATACTGCCCAAGAGTCCATATCGACGGCAGTGTTTGGCACCTCGATGTCGGCTCATCTCATCCTGGGGCTGGAGCAGGTCCCAAGGGTATGGCTGTTCGCCATTTAAAGAGGTACGTGAGCTGGGTTTAGAACGTCGTGAGACAGTTCGGTCCCTATCTGCCGTGGGTGTAGGATACTTGAGAGGAGTTGCCCCTAGTACGAGAGGACCGGGGTGAACGATCCACTGGTGGACCTGTTGTTGCGCCAGCAGCAGTGCAGGGTAGCTATGATCGGACAGGATAACCGCTGAAGGCATCTAAGCGGGAAGCCCCCCTCAAAACAAGGTATCCCTGAGGACCGTGGAAGACCACCACGTCGATAGGCCGGAGATGTAAGCACAGTAATGTGTTCAGTTGACCGGTACTAATGGTCCGATAGGCTTGATTTGATCCAGTAACAGCAAGGTTGAAGACAACCTCGTTACGGACTTCAAGGCATACACCATACGTGTCATGACATGGACAACAGCTTGATTGATGCCGCACCTGGCATGGTTGGGTGTGGGCTCCCGTGACATTTGCTCCGCAAATGCACTGACGCCCACCAAAACCATCGCCGCGTCGCGGCAATGGTTTTTACTCGGTTTGGTGGTCATAGCGTGAGCAAAACACCCGGATCCATTCCGAACCCGGCCGTTAAGTGCCACCGCGCCAATGGTACTGCGTCTCAAGACGTGGGAGAGTAGGTCGCCGCCAAACCTAGTAAAAACCAAATCCCTCTATGCAAAA
>NZ_JAANYX010000024.1:0-2899 GCF_012274245.1 Mameliella sp. LZ-28
GCCTTGCCACACCACCCGCGCACGCAGGCGGGGCGTCTGGCGCAGCGGGGTGACGGCCTGGCCCTCCAGAGGCGCCGACAGGGTCCATCCCTCGTCGGTCAGGTCGCGCCATTCGACGTCCAGGTGGATCGCCGCATGGTGCACCAGGCTGCGCAACGCGCGCGGCGGCAGCGTGGCCCCCTGGGCGATCTCGGCGCGATGGGCCTCTGGCGCTATCGGCTGAACGCTGTCCCCGGCCCGCACGGCGCCCACCTGCTGCGCGAGAGCCCGGGCGTGATAGCCGACCTCGGCAATCAGCGCCCGACGCCGGACGCCCTCGCGCAGCGACGGCGCCTCCAGGTCGGCATCCGACAGCTCGGCCAGCTTGCGGGCGAAATAGGCCGTACCACGCCGGGCCAGCAGCAGATCCCCTGCCGGGGCCGAGGCCGCATCATAGCGCGCCCCTGCCCCCTGACGCGCGCGCAATGCCTCGCGCGCGGCCTGTTCCTCGGCCGTCAGGCTCATTGCCCTTCGACCGCCGTCCGCATGAAATTCAGACGTTCCATGATCGGCGCATCGGAAAAGCGGAACAGGTCGAACTGGGTTTCCGCCTGCAAGGACCACGGCACCCACGACGGGATCACGAACATGTCGCCCTTATCCAGCCTGTGCGTCTCGCCCCCCATGACGACGGCGCCCCGGCCCTCGAAGACCTGGAACACGGTCGACCCGACTTCGCGCCGCTCGGGCGTCTCGGCCCCGGCGCGCAGGCGGTGGAACTCGCAGCGGATCGTCGGCATCACGTCGCCGCCGGTGGTCGGGTTGACGTAGCGGATCGCCGCGTGGCCCTGTTCGACGGTGGCCGGCATGCCCTCATCCTCCAGCAGCAATTGCTGGGTCAGCGCCTGGTCGGTGAATTCCCAGCGATAGGCGCCGATGGGCGAGGATACCGTGTCCTGCAGGTGCGACAGGGGCCGCAGGCCCGGGTGGCACCACAGGCGTTCGCCCTGGGAATAGTTCGGCGTGGCATTGTCGGTGACCCGTTCCGCGCCGAACTCGAAGAAACCAACGTCCATCTGCTGGCTGAAGGGAATGTCCAGCCCGTCGATCCAGGCCATCGGCTCGGTCGCGACATTGTGGTGCCCGTGGAACCGCCAGCCCGGCGTCAACAGCAGATCGCCGCGCGACATCCGCACCGGGTCGCCGTCGACCACCGTCCAGACCCCCTCGCCCTCGACGACGAAGCGAAAGGCGTTCTGGGCGTGGCGATGCTCGGGTGCGTTTTCGCCGGGGCAGAGGTACTGGATCGCGGCCCAGAGCGTGGGCGAGACATAGGCCCGCCCGCCAAGCCCGGGGTTGGCGAGGCCGATGGCGCGACGTTCGCCGCCCCGGCCCACCGGCACCAGTTCGCCAGACCGTTCAGCCAGTGGCAAAAGATCGGCCCAGCGCCAGACATGGGGCACCGCCTTGGGCCTGGGGTGCAGCGGCATGAGGTCGCCGGTCTGCGTCCAGAGCGGGTTCAGGTGATTGTCCTTGAACCCCTGGTATAGCGCGCGCAGCTCCGCGCTGTCCTCGGGTTGCATGGCGTTGTCCATAACTCTCCTCCTTGGAAACGCGTTGTCAGGCCGCGTCGGGCTGGTTGGGCGGGGCCGCGTCGCGGAAGGCGGGCAGCGCGTCGAGCGCGTCAAAGATCCGCGCGATGGTCGGCCAGTCCGCGACCGGGATGTCAAAGCGCCGGTTGTTCCAGACCTGCGCGTAAAGGCACAGATCGGCCAGCCCCGGCGTATCTCCGTGACAGTAGCGACCGGTCCGCGCGTCCTGCAACGCCTCTTCGAGAGCGTCGAAAGTGGTGGCAACCCAATGCGTGAACCAGGCCTTCTGCGCCGCTTCATCGGCACCGAACTGGTCGCCCAGGCGAAAGAGCACCCGCAGGTTGTTCAGGGGATGGATCTCGCAGGCGATCATGCAGGCCAGGCCGCGCACCCGGGCCCGGCCAAGCGGATCGGCGGGCAAAAGCGCGGGCTCCGGGTGGGTCTCTTCCAGCCATTCGATGATGGCCAGCGACTGGATCAGGGTCGTTCCGTCCTCCAGCTCCAGCGACGGCACCAGGCCTTGCGGGTTCTTGGCCAGGTACTCCGGCGTCCGCGTCTCTCCCTTGCGCAGGGCGTAGGCCAGGTAGTCGTATTCCAGCCCCTTGAGGTTCAACGCGGCGCGCAGCCGCGTCGAGGTCGACGAGCGAAAGAAGTTGTGCAGCGTCAGGCTCATGCGCGGGGGCCGATATGGGTGGTGCAGGTGCCCAGGCCCTCGACCTCGACGACGCAGGTATCGCCGGGCTGCAGGGGGCCGACGCCGGCAGGCGTGCCGGTCATGATCAGGTCGCCCGGCTTCAGCGCGAAGGACTGCGACAGGATCGAGATCATCTCGGGGATGGACCAGATCAGTTCGCTGAGGTCGGCCTCCTGCTTGACCTCGCCGTTGACGGTCAGCTTGATCGCCCCCTTGGAAGGATGACCCACGGCAGAGACGGGATGGATCGGCGCGATGGGGGCCGAGTTGTCGAACCCCTTGCCAAGATCCCAGGGGCGGCCCTGCTCGCGCGCCTTCAGCTGCAGGTCACGGCGGGTCAGGTCGTTGCCGACGCCATAGCCCCAGACGTGATCCAGCGCCTTGTCCTCGGGGATGTTCACACCGCCGGTGCCGATCACGGCGACGAGTTCGGCCTCATAGTGAAAGTTCTCGGTCTGCGGCGGATAGGGGATCGTCGCGCCGTCCTCGACCACCGCATCGGCGGGTTTGAGAAAGAAAAACGGCGGATCGCGGTCCGGGTCCTTGCCCATCTCGCGCGCGTGGGCGGCATAGTTGCGCCCGATGCAGAAGATGCGCCGCACCGGAATACGGTCCCCGCTGCCTGCAACGGCGA
>NZ_JAANYX010000025.1:0-1653 GCF_012274245.1 Mameliella sp. LZ-28
CCCGACGATCCCAACGAACCGGCGCAGAGCATCTCCTATGCCGACCTGCACCGCCGCACCTGCCGCATGGCCAACGTCCTGGAATCCCTGGGCGTGCGCAAGGGCGACCGCGTCATCATCTACCTCCCGATGATCCCCGAGGCCGCCTATGCCATGCTGGCCTGCGCCCGCATCGGCGCGATCCATTCCATCGTCTTCGCCGGCTTCTCGCCCGATGCGCTGAGCGCGCGGATCAACGGCTGTGACGCCAAACTCATCATCACCGCCGACGAAGCGCCCCGCGGCGGCCGCAAGACCCCGCTCAAGACCAATGCCGACAAGGCGCTCTTGCACTGCAAGGACGACGTCAAGTGCCTGGTCGTCAAGCGCACCGGCGGCCAGACCACCTGGGTCGACGGCCGCGACTTCGACTACAACGAGATGGCGCTCGAGGCCGCGGATTACAGCCAGCCGGCCGAGATGAATGCCGAGGATCCGCTCTTCATCCTCTACACCTCCGGCTCTACCGGCCAGCCCAAGGGCGTGGTCCATTCCACCGGCGGGTACCTGACCTATGCCGCGCTCACCCACGAGGTGACCTTCGACTACCATGACGGCGACGTCTACTGGTGCACCGCGGACGTGGGCTGGGTCACCGGCCACAGCTACATCGTCTACGGCCCGCTCGCCAACGGCGCCACCACGCTGATGTTCGAGGGCGTGCCCACCTACCCCGACGCCAGCCGCTTCTGGCAGGTCTGCGAGAAGCACCGCGTGACCCAGTTCTACACCGCGCCGACCGCGATCCGCGCGCTGATGGGCCAGGGTGACGATTTCGTAACCAAATGCGATCTAAGCTCGCTGCGGATCCTGGGCACGGTCGGTGAGCCGATCAACCCCGAGGCCTGGAACTGGTACAACGACGTGGTCGGCAAGGGAAATTGCCCGATCGTCGACACCTGGTGGCAGACCGAGACCGGCGGCCACATGATGACCCCCCTGCCCGGCGCCCACGCGACGAAACCGGGCGCGGCGATGCGGCCCTTCTTCGGCGTGCAGCCGGTGGTGCTGGACCCGCAGTCGGGCCAGGAGATCGACGCCTCGCCGACCGAGGGCGTGCTGGCGATCAAGGACAGCTGGCCGGGCCAGATGCGCACCGTCTGGGGCGACCACGACCGCTTCGAGAAGACCTATTTCTCGGACTACAAGGGCTATTACTTCTCCGGCGACGGCTGCCGCCGCGACGCCGATGGCGATTACTGGATCACCGGCCGGGTCGACGACGTGATCAACGTCTCGGGGCACCGGATGGGCACCGCCGAGGTGGAATCGGCGCTGGTCGCGCATGAAAAGGTCGCCGAGGCGGCGGTCGTCGGCTACCCGCACGAGATCAAGGGCCAGGGCATCTACTGCTACGTCACCCTGATGAACGGCGTCGAGCCGACCGAGGAGCTGCGCAAGGAGCTGCGCACCTGGGTCCGCACGGAAATCGGCCCCATCGCCTCGCCCGACCTGATCCAGTGGGCCCCGGGCCTGCCCAAGACCCGCTCCGGCAAGATCATGCGCCGCATCCTGCGCAAGATCGCCGAGAACGACTACGGCGCCCTCGGCGACACCTCAACCCTCGCCGACCCTTCCGTCGTCGACGACCTCATCGAAAACAGAATGAACAAG
>NZ_JAANYX010000026.1:0-1252 GCF_012274245.1 Mameliella sp. LZ-28
TGACCTGCGCCCCGCTGGTCCCTCATTCATAACGAGAGTCTGCAGGTCGGATTTGGGTATTCCGGTTTCCCGTCTGGCGCAAGCGCGCCGGGCGCGGAGCCCTCAAATTGCTCAAGCGCTCGGCGCGCTTGCTGCGGTGTCTGGTTGCCAAGCGACGAGTGTGGCCTGACCGTGTTGTAGTCGTAGCGCCACAAGGCCAGCTTGCGCCGCGCATCGTCGAGGCTGTCGAAGATCTCTTCGTTCAAGAGTTCATCGCGAAGGCCGCCGTTGAAGCTTTCGATGAAGGCGTTCTGCTGGGGCTTGCCCGGGTCGATGTAGTGCCACGGCACCGTGTTCTCGTCGGCCCATTTCAGGATAGCCCGACTGGTGAACTCGGTGCCGTTGTCGCTGACGATGCAACCAGGCTGGCCGTAGATCCGGATCAGGGCGCTGAGTTCCCGGGCCACTCGTGCGCCCGACAGGCTGGTGTCCGCGACGAGGCACAGGCATTCCCGCGTGCAGTCGTCGATCACCGCCAGGATCCGGAACTTCCGCGAGGCGCCGAAGCTGTCAGACACGAAGTCCAGGGACCAACGCGCATTGGGATGCGCGGCCACCGGTAGCGGTGTCCTGGTGCCGCGCGCCCGTTTCCGGCCGCGGCGCCATTTTACCGACAACCCTTCCTCGCGGTAGATGCGGTAGAGCTTCTTGTGGTTGATGATCATGACCTTGCGCTCCAACAGGACGCCGATCCGGCGATAACCGAACCTGCGTCGCTTGCCAGCGATCTCCTGCATCTCCTTGCGGATCTCAGCGCTGTCAGGCGGGCGGTTTCGCCGGACAGTCTTGGGATCGACACCGACCAGCCGACAGGCCGGGCGCTGCGAGATGTCATGATCCCCCATCACCCGGAGCGCCGCGTCTCGCCGCTTGGTCAATGTCGTCAGCTCTTCCCCAGCAGGTCCTTCAGCACGACATTGTCTAGCATGGTATCAGCCAGCAGGCGCTTGAGCTTGGCGTTCTCATCCTCAAGCGCCTTCAGCCTAGCCGCCTCGGATACCTCCATGCCGCCGTATTTGGACTTCAGCTTGTAGAACGTCGCCGTGCTCAGGCCATGCCTGCGGCACACCTCAGCGGTCGACATTCCAGCCTCCTGTTCCTTGATCATCCCGATTATCTGCGCCTCGGTGAAACGGCTCTTTCGCATTGTCTGCTCCTTCAGTGTTGGCGCAGACCCTACATTACGGTGAGGGACCAGCGGGGGCAGGTCAAA
>NZ_JAANYX010000027.1:0-943 GCF_012274245.1 Mameliella sp. LZ-28
GTTTCGGGTCTGATCCATCTAACTCGACGCCCTATTAAGACTCGCTTTCGCTGCGCCTACACCTATCGGCTTAAGCTTGCTAGATAGACCAAGTCGATGACCCATTATACAAAAGGTACGCCGTCACAAGACTGGACACTAATGACAATCACGTCGCATCCGGAGGATGCTGACGGGTGGGCGACAGTGCATTGCGCAGCAATGTCACGAGAGCCCACACCTCTCCATTCCTGGAGCTTTCATCTGGTTGGAACACTGACCCGGAACTGCACCGTCTCGATGCCCGGGTTGTTGTCGTAGATCTCCGCGTTCGAGCGATGATCGTAACTGATGGCAAAGCGCCAACCTCGGTCGTTTTCCCACCCCAATTCGATCCCCGACCTAAACTCGATCGGTCCACCGAGGTCGAAGCCGCCATTGTCGAGGTAGATCCCCGGCATGGTGTGCAGCTCCGCATAGAGTGGCGTGTTCCACAGACCGATCCTGTAGGTCGCGCCGTAGCCCGCCCAGGTTTCGCCCTTCTCGCCGACCGAGAGACCAACTGCCTGTCCGAAGGGACCGATCTTTTGGCCGGTATCGTAACGCAGGTAGGTTTCCGCGGATGGTTTGGCACGCCGTTCGACCACTTCGCCGGCCGAGATGGCCAGGCGTGGCTGGACATCCGACCGCCCGAGGCAGCCGCCGTCCGTTCCGCAGTGGTTTCGGTTCATGTCGGCCAGGCCGAGCACGATCAGAAGCACCGCGAAGGTTCCATCAGCCATGATAATCTCCTGTTTTCACAGGGTCATGGCCCAGATTGTCATTAGAGTCCAGTCAAGCTCCGACTGATTGTAGGCGTTCGGTTTCAGGTACTGTTTCACTCCCCTCGTCGGGGTGCTTTTCACCTTTCCCTCACGGTACTGGTTCGCTATCGGTCAGCAAGGAGTACTTAGCCTTCGAAGGT
>NZ_JAANYX010000028.1:0-833 GCF_012274245.1 Mameliella sp. LZ-28
ATGGCAAAGGAAAAGTTTGAACGCGGCAAGCCGCACTGCAACATCGGCACGATCGGGCACGTTGACCACGGCAAGACGACGCTGACTGCGGCGATCACGAAGTACTTCGGCGACTTCAAGGCGTATGACCAGATCGACGGCGCGCCCGAAGAGAAGGCCCGCGGGATCACCATCTCGACCGCGCACGTGGAATACGAGACCGACAACCGCCACTACGCGCACGTCGACTGCCCCGGCCACGCCGACTACGTCAAGAACATGATCACCGGTGCCGCGCAGATGGACGGCGCGATCCTGGTGGTGAACGCCGCTGACGGCCCGATGCCGCAGACGCGTGAGCACATCCTGCTGGGCCGCCAGGTCGGCATCCCGGCGATGGTCGTGTTCCTGAACAAGGTCGACCAGGTGGACGACGAGGAGCTGCTGGAACTCGTGGAAATGGAAGTCCGCGAACTGCTGTCCGAGTACGACTTCCCGGGCGACGATGTTCCGATCGTGGCAGGTTCGGCGCTGGCCGCTCTCGAAGGCCGTGACCCGGAAATCGGCGAAGAGAAGATCAAGGAACTGATGGCCGCCGTGGATGAATACATCCCGCAGCCGGAACGTGCCGTCGACCAGCCCTTCCTGATGCCGATCGAAGACGTGTTCTCGATCTCGGGTCGTGGTACGGTTGTGACCGGCCGTGTCGAGCGTGGCGTGATCAACGTCGGCGACGAAATCGAGATCGTGGGCATCCGCGACACCTCGAAGACGACCTGCACGGGCGTTGAAATGTTCCGCAAGCTGCTGGACCGCGGCGAAGCCGGCGACAACATCGGCGCGCTGCTGCGCGG
>NZ_JAANYX010000029.1:0-756 GCF_012274245.1 Mameliella sp. LZ-28
TGCGCGTCGCCCACGAGGCGGGTTTTGCCTTCGCCCTTTTCCGGCGCGTCGATGCGGTTGATGCCCACGTCGATCACCGTGGCGCCCGGCTTGATCCAGTCGCCCGGCACCATCTCGGGGCGGCCCACGGCGGCCACGACGATATCGGCGCGGCGCACCACCTCGGGCAGGTCTTTCGTCCGCGAATGCGCAATCGTCACGGTGCAGGAATCCCCCAGCAGCAGCTGCGCCATCGGCTTGCCGACGATGTTCGACCGGCCGATCACCACCGCGTCCATGCCGCTCAGCGACCCATGGTGATCGCGCAGCATCATCAGGCAACCCAGCGGCGTGCAGGGGACCATCGATTTCTGCCCGGTGCCCAACAGGCCCACGTTGGAAATGTGAAAGCCGTCCACGTCCTTGGAGGGCTCGATCGCGTTGATCACCAGGTCCTCGTCGAGGTGTTTCGGCAGGGGCAGCTGCACCAGGATGCCATGCACCGCCGGGTCCTTGTTCAGCTTATCGATCAGCGCCAGCAGGTCCGCCTCGGAGGTGTCGGCCTCCAGCTTGTGCTCGTAGGAGTTCATGCCGACCTCGACGGTCTGCTTGCCCTTCGAACGGACGTAGACCTGGCTGGCCGGGTCCTCGCCCACCAGCACCACCGCCAGGCCGGGCGTGATGCCGTTCTCATCCTTCAGCCGCGCCACATGCGCCGCCACCTTCTCGCGGACCGTGGCCGCAAAGGCCTTGCCGTCAATGATTGTTGCGCTCATC
>NZ_JAANYX010000030.1:0-726 GCF_012274245.1 Mameliella sp. LZ-28
CGCTACCGCCTATCGGCTACTTGAGCGCGTTTCCACGCTCCGTACGACCGGCGGCAGTAAAGGATAAGTCCTATATCACACTACGCTCCGCTACCATGCCTTACGGCATCCTAAGCTTCGGCTCATGGCTTGAGCCCCGTTACATCTTCGCCGCAGGACAACTTGTTTAGACCAGTGAGCTGTTACGCTATCTTTAAAGGATGGCTGCTTCTAAGCCAACCTCCTGGTTGTTTTGGTCGTCCCACCTGCTTTCCCACTTAGCCATGAATTGGGGGCCTTAGCTGTAGGTCAGGGTTGTTTCCCTCTCCACTACGGACGTTAGCATCCGCAGTGTGTCTGCCATCTAGTACTCCCGGGTATTCGGAGTTTGGTTAGGATCAGTAAGCCTGTGGGGCCCCATTACCCATCCAGTGCTCTACCCCCCGGGGTATTCGGATGACGCTCTACCTAAATAGATTTCGCGGAGAACCAGCTATCTCCGAGTTTGATTGGCCTTTCACCCCTAGGCACAACTCATCCCGACCTTTTTCAACAGGTGTGGGTTCGGACCTCCAGTAAGTGTTACCTTACCTTCATCCTGGTCATGCCTAGATCACTCGGTTTCGGGTCTGATCCATCTAACTCGACGCCCTATTAAGACTCGCTTTCGCTGCGCCTACACCTATCGGCTTAAGCTTGCTAGATAGACCAAGTCGATGACCCATTATACAAAAGGTACGCCGTCAC
>NZ_JAANYX010000031.1:0-578 GCF_012274245.1 Mameliella sp. LZ-28
TGGCCGGGTTCGGCCGCAAGGAACTCGACATTGCCGAAACCGAGATGCCGGGCCTGATGGCGCTGCGCGCGGAATACGGCGAGGCGAAACCGCTGAAAGGCGCGCGCATCGTCGGTTCCTTGCACATGACGATCCAGACCGCTGTCCTGATCGAAACCCTGGTGGCGCTGGGCGCCGACGTGCGCTGGGCGTCCTGCAACATCTTCTCGACCCAGGACCACGCCGCCGCGGCCATCGCCGAAGCCGGCATCCCGGTCTTCGCGATCAAGGGCCAGACGCTGGAAGAGCATTGGGATTACCTCGACAAGTCCTTCCTGTTCGACGACGGCCCGAACATGATCCTGGACGATGGCGGCGACGCCACGCTCTACGTCCTGCTGGGCGCGCGCGCCGAGGCGGGTGAGGACATCATCGCCGTGCCGACCTCGGAAGAAGAGGAAGTCATCAAGGCGCAGATCAAGAAGCGCATGGCGGCAAGCCCCGGCTGGTTCACCAAGACCCGCGACCAGATCATGGGCGTGTCCGAGGAAACCACCACCGGCGTCAACCGCCTGTACCAGCTGGTGCGCGACGGCCAG